>JAUJNL010000190.1 GCA_030448185.1 Cytophagales bacterium
TTGAGCCTCTGTGACACTTCTTCGCGTAGTCCCATAGCGTCTTCTATTATTTGTGACCATCAAGCAGCAAGTTAAGGAGATGACCTTTTTCATCTTATTCATATAAGCTTTGCTTACGCTCCTCTTCCTTCCCAACAATGCTATCATAGATGGTGATTCTTTTTACCCAATTCTTTAGAATCATTTGTTTCTGCAGGGCTCCTTCCACATCGATAATGCCGGAAGTGGGTCTAAACTGAAAAAGAGATTTTTGTGCTAATTCCAATGGTAAGGCTTTTATTTGGCGTAGAATTGGATTTCCCAATCAATTCTACCCATTTCGCTCCTCCTAAATGGTTAATTTTATTAGGAATCCGTTTGAGCGATTAATTTATGTACAAAGGGTATATCTGCTTCTGTTACCTCATAAGATAGTAAGTCTTTTACCCGTATCCATTCCACCTGATCATGATCAATAGGGGTTATTTCTCCAGATAGATACTTACCGTGATAAGCAATCAACTTAATGGTAATGGTAGGGTAATAATGAACATTGGTAGCAAAGTAGCCTTCTGTCTTTGTTTGAATGCCAAGCTCTTCATGGAGTTCTCTTTCCAAAGCTGTTTCAGGAGATTCTCCTTTTTCAATCTTTCCTCCTGGAAATTCCCATTTTCCAGCCTGCGATTTATGAGGAGCCCTTCGAGCCACTAGAACTCTGCCTCTATTCCAAACGATACCCGCTACTACTTCAACTATCTCCATTCATTTTTAATCGATGGCGCTTTAAATACTGCAAATTCCCCTCTGTTAAGTTGGTAATTTGTAATCATTCGGCCAACTACCTGTACCCCGTCGGATATATACGTTGTAACGTACAGGTAGCAGGTGCTTTCAGCCCGCGATTTTACCAAGAAAAGCAATAGGATTGCAAGCCAGCATATAAATAAAAAACCTGCACCAGGGAATTTCTCCTTGTGCAGGCTCTTAATCGACAGGCGTTTTAAGTCTGTCTTTTGTTTGAACCAGACTCCGAAACCTCTTCCGGAACTGATTACACTACTTATAACGAGGTATTTAAACCAAGGTTACCAATAGGGTTAAGATTTTTTCAAAAAATTAACGGTTTCCAACGGCGTTTACTGCCTGGCCAAGGCGTACTTTCTGACCGGTTTCGGCCGCCCGGTAAATGGCGTAAAGTATCTCTACATCCCGCATACCCATTTCGCCGGGCACTCGGGTAGGTTTATTATTTATAATGCAATCGGCAAAATCATCCATCTGGAAGGCCTGTTGCGGAACGTTGGGCACATCCATAGGTCCCCGGCTGGTTTCACCTTTCAGTCCGCCATAGCCATAGGCCGGATTCAGCTCAAACCAACCTTTGGCGGCTTCAGCCCGCAAACGGCCATAACCCTCCGCATAACTGGTTTTACAGTCAGCAGAGGTGCCGTCGGCAAACTGCATTTGCCAGTCAATGCCCTGCTCTACTTCCTTAAAACGTTCCAGATCCGTCTTTTCGTGGAACTTGGCCGTTACCGAAACAGGATTTTGCCCTTTGGTATATATAACACCCTGCACGCAGTAAATACCTACGTCCATGAGGGGGCCACCGCCAGACAGGGCTTGGTTAAGCCGCCATTGCTTCGGGTCCCCGATCCGGAAACCATTGTCGGCGTATATTTTTTTAAGGGGACCAAATACTTCTTTCTGCCCCAGGCGCATCATCTCCTGGTTGTGCGGTTCAAAGTGCAGGCGGTAACCCACTGAAAGTTTCTTATTAGCCTGGTTACAGGCATCAATCATCCGCTTGCAATCTTCCACTGAAGTAGCCAGGGGCTTTTCGCAGATTACGTGTTTGCCAGCCTGCGCTGCCTTAATTACATATTCGGCATGCAGGGCATTAGGCAGGACCACGTATATAATATCAATGTCCGGGTTATTAGCAATCTGGTCGAATGTCTCGTAACTGTAAACGTTCTTATCCGGGATGTTATATTTCGTCTTCCATGTTGAGGCCTTTTCGGGGGTCCCAGTCACAATACCAGCCAGCCGGCAAAGTTTAGTTTGTTGCAGCGCGGGAGCCAGTTGGCCTTCACTGTAACCTCCTAAGCCAACCAAGGCGATTCCAAGTTTGCGGTCCGGCGGGAAAGCACCTATGGCAGCAGCGGCTGGCATCTCCTGCCCCGCGTAAGGATCAGGGCCAGCCATGGCAGAGAAACGGGGCATTGCCAAAGCAGCACCCAGCCCGCAACTTACCTGACGGAGAAATGAACGACGGGAGAACGAATCCCCGAACGGGTGCATGGGCGAAGACTGATTGGCTTGCATAGCAGAATAGGGGAGCAAATAGTCGGATTAAGAGCTTACGTTTTAAGGGCTTTCAGCGTATTTAAAAATATATTTCCGGAGAAATACGATTAGGCTGAAAAAGGTCATAACAATACTATACGTAGTACGGCAAACAACCGAGTAGGGTTACAACATGAGATACCAACATACATAATAAACCAGTCAGGCCATAACTCACTTTGTTAGGCTATCTATGGCAACGTATTCTAAAGAAAAAGCCCTGTCTAGCTATTGATTATCCGACAGGGCTTAATTGAATCGATTGGTTCGGGAATCAGTCAGAATATGGAATCCAGTACCCAGCCTACTACGGCCAGTACAAAGCTGAAAATAAGGGCGGTAAAGAAGCCTGATACGTGGAATCCCCCGATCAGGGCATCTGCAATGTAGATCATGATCACATTCAGCACCAGGTAGAAAATTCCCAGGGTGAGAATGGTAATAGGCAGGGTAAGAATCACCAGAATCGGCTTGACAAAGGCATTAAGTACACCCAGCACCAGGGCAACGATAATGGCGGTAAGAATTCCATTTACTTCCACCCCGGGTATAAGGTAGGCACTAATGATTACTGCCAGCGCACTGACAAGGAGTTTTACAATAAATCCCATATTGGATAACTGTTTAGGTAGTTTGCAAATCGTGCGGGAAGCCGGCACAAGACCAATGTACGAAAAATCAGACAGTGGGTTGCCGGTAATGCTCAAGGCAATGTTTTGTCCGTTTTAAGGCTTCATTAAATCTAAGATCCGTATCTCTTGGGGCTCCGGCAGGAAAGTAGGATATGTGCGGGCAACGTTGCTGTGAGTCGCTGCAACGTTGCCCGGCAGTTATCATTTACTGTGATGAACAGGTTTTTATGAACGGGTTGGTAGATTTTTTTCGTTGAGCCTCATCGCTTGCCCTAACAATTGGTCAATCGTAGTATCGGAGATATGCAAAAGCTCACCCTGTACGAGTAAACTACGCCGGGCAAAGGGGGTTACCTGACTGCTGTTGATTACCTGACGGTACAATTCCCTAAAATCCTGTAATTCCGTTTCCAGGCTTGCATGTGGCAATCCGGCAGCGGCAGCTTGCTTTTGAATGATTTTTATGTCGTGACTTGGCAAAGGAGTATCAGAGGGAAGCCATTCCAGCACAAATTCATTTATTAATAATCTAAACCCTTCCAGTGCAGTAGCTGAATTCGCGTTTTTAACTTCTTCTAGAGGAGCCGCATGTAAAGTGTCCAGAATTTCACCTGCATCAGCGTACCGCTCGGATGGATCTTTCTTCAGGCATTTGTAAGCAACATTTCGCCAGTAAGCCTTATCGATTTTGTCAACGTGCTTAGGGTCGGTATTGCCGGTAAACATTTCCAGTAGAATCAGCCCGAAAGCATACAGGTCGGCGCGTC
>JAUJNL010000191.1 GCA_030448185.1 Cytophagales bacterium
CGGTATTGAATTCATCAACTTTGACCGCAACTTTTCGGCATCCGCCCCTTCCGTAGCCTATGCCTTAACCGTAGTCACTAGTGACCAGGAAACAGATCTACCAGTGGAAATATCCCATAACGACGGAATAAAAATCTGGGTAAATGACCGCCTAGTGTACGAGAAAGTCGGTAAAAAAGAGGCAAAAGTGGTTGAACTGGAAAGGTCAATTGCTCTCACAGATAGGTTTACACTCCATTTTCAACAGGGCGATAACCGACTATTAATTAAATCCGAGACGCAAGGCAATGCCTGGAAGGTGTATCTACAGCCGCTGCCGGAAAGCAAAGCTTCACTGCAATTCGCCCCCGATCATCTGCCCGATGTTTCCTCCGAAGTGGCCTCCCTAAGCAACTGGCTGATCCTGGGTCCTTTCTCAAAAGGGATCAATGAACCGTTAGCTCCCGAAAAAGAATTTATTGCCGGAAAAATATACGAAAACCAAGGCAAGCCGATTACCTGGAGCGTTCCCCGGACCGAATTAGTGGGGGACGTGTACGGAGCCAATCCTCTGTTTGGCAGCTTAGTGGATTACAACTACCATACGGCTGGTGTTGCCTGGGCCATTGGCAACCTGGGCCAGTTTACCGGAGAGAAAAAGTACCTGGACTACCTGAGCCATTACTGTAATTTCATATTGGAAAGCGTTCCTGCGATTGCTTTCGAGAAATACGATTTAGGTAGGTATAGTTCCAGACATGCCTTCCTAATTGACAAGCCTCTGCTCGATTTTACCACGGCTCCGGCCCTGCCTTTCCTGTACCGGCTTCAAATAGAGGAGAAGTTTGAAAACCGGAAGAGCTATGAAGCATTTGTCACTAACATTCAGGACTATGTACGTAAGCGGCAGCTTCGCCTGGAAGATGGTACCTTAGCCCGGGAAACGCCCTTCAAGTATTCCATATGGTCGGATGATATGTTTATGGGTATTCCTTTTCTGCTGCATTCAGGACTGTATGCTAAAGACAGGGAAAAGAAAAAGGAATTTTTGGATGATGCCGCCCGGCAGATATTAGGCTTCAGTAAGCGGGTATTTGACCCGAAAAAAAATCTCTTTGTACACGCCCATTATACGGAGAATCCGGGTCTGAAACTGCCTTACTGGTCCCGGGCCAATGGGTGGGCCATCTGGGCTACCAGTGAAGTCTTGCTTCACTTGCCTAAAAACCACCAACATTATAAAGAGATCCTGGCTCTTTACCAGAAACATGTAGACGGTATTGTTAAAACGCAAGATGAAAGCGGGTTTTACAAGAACCTGCTCACTGATCCGCAATCAGAGGTAGAAACTTCCGGAACGGCCATTATTACCATGGCGATTGCCCGGGGCCTGAATAATGGCTGGCTCAACAAACAAAAGTATCTATCTTATGCAGAAAAAGGCTGGCAAGCACTGACTACAGTCATCGATGCGCAAGGAAAAGTAAGCAACATCATTATCGGAACCATGAGTAGCGAAGATCCGAATTACTACCGTAAGCAACCAGTAGCCGAAGATGATTCACACGGCTTGCTCGGACTTATTTTTGCTGGCATGGAAATGCAGAAATTATCACGGTATAAATAGTCAAAAGGCTTAGGAGCCTACCAACGTATTTGCTTATTCCCTTTTGGGTGATAGAATAGTAAAAATAATTGATTGATAATCAGTTAGTTATAAAACTATTTAATTGTAAGTTCTTGATTGTCAAATAGTTTAATATAAGTAAAATTACCAATTTATCGCCCGAAAGGGAATAAGTACAATAGCAAGTAATTATCTGTAAGTCCGTTCACCAACACCTGCAACTAAATTCATGAAAAACGTAATGAGTCCATGTTTCCTGGCATTGCTTTCCTTACTGGTCTTTCCGGAAAAGAGCTGGGCCACCCTGATTACCTATCCGGCCCCGCCGGGCGTAGTGCCCTACCAGGATTACCGGGTGCAGGTAAACGGCCAGGCGCTTTCGGTGTATTGCTCCGGTCCGGCGGCCTTTGCGCATTTCAGCGCGGATGAACCCGTGCAGGTAGCCATTCATTCGGTGGTAAAAATCAACTGGGTGGATATCCGGCCCAAAAGCCTGGGAATAAAATCAGTGCTGAAAGACAACGTGATTTATTTCCAACTGGCCAAACCTTGTAAGATAAGCATCGAAATCAACGGTAACATTGCCTTAAACGGCTATACCCAACTCCCCCTGTTTCTCTTTGCCGACCCTCTGGAAGCCAGACCACCCCGGCCGGGCGACCCGAACGTCCGGTACTTTGAAGCCGGCAAGGTGCACGACGCCGGCGAAATTCATTTAAAAGACGACCAAACCCTCTACATCGCGGGGGGAGCGGTGGTGAGGGGCGTGGTACGGGCCGAAAATGCGAAGAATATCCGAATCACTGGCCGGGGTATCCTGGATGGCGGCTTTTTAACCGACCGGAAAACGCTGGTTGCGCTAACCGGGTGCCGGAACGTCCAAATTGAAGGCATCATCATCCACAACTCCATCGGCTGGACAGTCTTTCCCAAAGATTGCGAAGGGGTAAGCATTAAAAACCTTAAAATTGTATCCTGGCGGCAGAACTCCGACGGGATTGACGTGGTGAGTTCTTCCCGCGTGCTCATTGACAGTTGTTTTATTTACAACGCCGATGACTGCATTGTGCTCAAAAGCTGGAAGGGCAACGACAAGTACGGGCATTCGGAACCCGGACCGGACGTAAGGGATGTGCAGGTATTGAACTCGGTATTCTGGAACCAGAAGCCGGGCAACGCCCTGGAAATCGGCTACGAGTTGCGTTCCAGAGAAATCAGCGACGTGCTTTTCAAAAACTGTGACGTGATCCACGTTGAGCAGGGAGCCGTCATCAGCATTCACAACGGCGATTTTGCCACCATCCGCAACATCCGCTTCGAGGATATCCGCATAGAAGATGCCCGTCACAAACTATTTGACATTGGCATTTACATGTCCCGCTACAGCCTGGACCGCCCGAAAGACGAGCGGCAGCGGGCCAGTTGGGGGCAAAAAGGGACCATTAATGGCGTACTCTCCATTCCCGAAGGAGAAAAACCGCAGTACGCCCAAAACCGGGGGCACATCCGCGACATCGTTTTTAAAAATATTGCCATTGTGGACGGCCCCATGCCTTTTTCCATCATTACCGGGTTTGACCAGGCGCACCGGGTGGAAAAGGTGCGGATTGAAAACCTCTCTTTTCACGGCACTACAATTAGAGATGCCCATGCTGGCCGCCTGTTTACCGAACTGGTAGAGGATGTTCAGTTTTTACCCTGATTATACCTGTACACATGGCTTTGAAGCAAAGGTGTTGGTTTTTATGAGGTTTTAAATTTTGGAATGAAATCAATAGAAGAACACTTTCCTGTACATTAAAATAGCGTTTATGTTCAAACTGTCTTTGCAAAAGTATAAATTTCTAAGAAAGCCTTACCCATCTTTGGTGTATTGGGCTTTGCTTGTATGCCTAAGCAGCCAGGCTCTTGCCCAAAAAAAACAAGACCAGACCAGTTCCCGGCAAAAAGCCGCGCCCCAACGGCCCAATATCCTGGTTATTCTAACCGATGACCAGGGATACGGCGACGTAACTTCATTCGGGGCGCCTGATCTGCAAACCCCGCACCTGGATG
>JAUJNL010000030.1:0-49801 GCA_030448185.1 Cytophagales bacterium
ATGCGGATGAACACCTGCAATTTGTCATACACCTATCTAAAGTGTTAAAGTAGTACTAATTGAGTGAATAATATTGTTTTACTCATTTTAATGGATTCATCTGCGTCGGATTACGGGGTAAAATATAACGCAGTCCTACAGATAGAAATGGTAAGGGTACGGTCTTATTCAACTTAAATGATATATTATCTGAATGCTTGCTTCCCGTACTCCCTATAGCGACCCCAACACCATAGGATCCGTCGATGTACAACCACCTAAGTGGAAAAAGTCTGACGCCTATTCGCGGAAGAATATAAGCTTTAGTAAGTCTTAGACGTGTACCCATTGATAAATCTTGTAGCCTAAACCATTCTGGTCCCCCAATAATGCCCAGATACAATCCTTTGCGGTCTCTCCTTAAAAAGTAGTTAAAAAAAGCCTCTACTGCTGAGTTATTCACTTCCAGATCAGCAGCGTTTTCAAAGATCAAATCCCGAAAACCATCATTCAGTGGAAGATGAAACGCGGTGATGCCTGCTGTGAAGTGGCCGCTGCCATAACCGATGCTACCCCCTATTCCGCCGCTCAGGACATGAAAAGGATAAAATTCAGCAAATACAGAGGCAGCGGCCTTTTTATCCTTACCTAAAAGGTACTTTTCCAATAAGTTTTCACGCTGAGAATAGGCTTGGATCTGTAGCAGAACAATTGTAAAAAAGCAAACTAAGTAGAGTCGCATAGCTTTGTTTGATTGAATTACAAAGCTCAACAGTTAAGCTGAAAATGTCCATTGACTTTGGTTAAGAAATGGATTTGAGCAAGGGGGGTAGAATTATTTCTTGCGTGAGCGGGCTTTAATCCGGCTTAGGCTCTCGGGAGTAAGGCCAAGATAATTGGCAATATATTTTGAAGGTACTTGCTGAATAAGTTCAGGCTGTTCCTTTCGTAATTTCAGGTATCGCTGTTCAGGGCTCAGATGCAATAATACTTCGGTACGGCTACTAATGCGAAGTAAAGTTTGCTCAATAATTCTGCGACTACAACGCTCAAAAATCGGATCTGAGTTGTACAGCTCCATTAGAGCCTGATGCGTAATCACAAAAAGCTTGGTAGGCTGTATGGCTTGATAAAAGTAGTTAGTGGGAATCTTCTCAGAAAAGCTTTGTATATCAGTCAACCATTGGCCTGGAAGGCTGAAATCACACGTAAATGGTTCTCCCGCTTTATTAATAGTATAGTGACGGATAACTCCCTCTGTGATAAAGCAGATGCTATTAAAGATAGCACCCTGCTTGATAATTAGATCATTTTTATTCCATATTACTTCTTTAAAAGCGGAAAGGATTTCCCTGATTTGAAGTTCTGAGAAGTTTGCATACTTACTCAGTTCATTGACGAGCCGTTCTTGCATAATGTAAGCTTCATCCAGGAAGGTGGTAAGTCAAAACCCACTTTTTCCCGAAAATTTATAGGACAGAATAAGAACTAAAGTCTTGCATCAGTAGTGGGCCTAGTCTATTGTGACCATTGCTTCTGGTTTCAGATTCGGGAGTATAATAGTAAAAGTCGTTCCCTGCCCAAGTTGGGATTCGACTGCAATGGTGCCATTTAGCTTTCTCACCACCTGCCGGGTAATATACAAGCCCAAGCCGGAGCCATAAGATTCAGCCGAGGCCCGGAAAAACATATCGAAAATCTGGTCCAGATAAGCCTGCTCAATTCCTTGTCCGTTGTCCCGGTAAATGATTCTTACCTCTTTCTCATTGCATTGAATGTCGAAATGAATGTAAGCGTCACTGATGTGAAGCCGCTGATACTTTACCGAATTAGACATCAGATTCTGGAAAACCGTGTTGATTCGCTGCGGATCGGAGAAAAAGACTGACTCCCCCTGCACGTCGATCCGAAGGGAAACCCGGTCGGCGTACTGCATATACCGGAGGTTGTCCGCGCACTCAGCAATAATAGCGTTGAAGTCTACGGGAATAACCTTTACCTGCTGACGGGTATTGCGGGAGAAATTGGTCATATCCGTGATGAACGTATCCAGTTTACGGATGCTTTTTTCCATCAGCATAAGAAAATTGTCGCGCCGTTGGATATCTTCCTCCACCCGTACCAGGTCGATCAGTCCCAGTACCGACATGAGCGGAGCCCGCAGGTCATGCGACGACCGGTATACAAAGCTGTCCAGCTCAAAGTTAATCCGCTTCAACTCTTCTTCCGCCTCTACCCGTTCGGTGATATCCAGGGAGAAGACAGTTACCCCGATAATCTGGCCATCCTCATCCCGCATCGGAGTAAAAGCGTGTTCGAAATGACGGTTTTTTGATTGGCTGCTGCCATACGAGTCAATCAAAATGAATTGTTCCCCTTTCAGAGCCCGGTTAAGGCTAAGGAATACTTGCCGGCGGTCGGCGGGTATGTCGGCCGGAAAATTCAAAAGGCTCATACCCAGTTCAATATCAATACCGTACAACTCCCGGATAATTTCCTGGTGCAGATGATTAAAGGCAATATAGCGCAGCTGGCAATCAACAGCGAAGATGATGTTCTGACTGTTTTCGAGTAGAGCCGTGAGCTTATGGTTATTCTGGCGGATAGTCTCCTCCGCCAGTTTACTTTCGGTAATATCCCGGTTAACTGCCAGTAGACCAATCTGTTTGCCGTTTTCGTCCCGCCATACCTCAGTGGTAGTCGCAATATAAATCCGTTTTCCACCCGAAAGAATATGGATCATTTGTGCTTTGCAAGAGCCTTTTGAGTATAGTTCCTTGAAAGTCTGTTCTTCTTCCCCCGGCTGTATCCATTCCCATCCATATAATTCATTCAGCTTTTTACCCAGTGCTTCTTCAGCCCGCCAGCCATACATCTGCTCAGCACCCTTATTCCAGAAGTTGACCCGGAACCAATTATCCAGTCCGATCACCGCATCGCTTACCTGGGCGAGGATACTGGAATGAAAACGTAGTTTTTCCTGTGAAAGCTTGCTTTCGGTAATATCAATGGCTACCCCGCCAACTACGTCTCTGCCGTCTACATCCGGAATCGGAAACTTGTAGACCAGAAAGTCACCTTCATTTCCGTTGGCGCTAAGTCTCTTCTCAATTGTTTCGACTACATGTCCGGTTTCTGCGACCTTCCGGATAGTATTCAGGTAGGTTTGGGCGTATTGCGTGTCAAAAATTTCGTCTACCTGTTTGCCCAATGCGTGCTGAGCCGATACTGGCATCCGGAACATATCCGAATAAGTTTTGCTCAGATAGATAATCCGGCCTTTCTGATCGGTGATCCAGGCAGCGGTGGGACTGTTGTCCATAAATGCTTTAAACCGGGCCTGGCTCTCCTGCAATTCCCTTTCCTGTTTTTTGCGGGCCGTTATGTCTTTGGCGAAGAACGAAGCGCCGGTTACGGCTCCGGTTATATCCCGGATCGGATTAGCGGATAATTCGGCATAAATCGTCTCCTGCGGAAATTCAAATTTCATTTCTTTCTGAAGTGAGTTACCGGCAAGCGCATAGGCATACATTTCCCTCCAGGGCCCTCGCATGGCGGGGGGCAGTGAATTAATGTTGCTGCCTCCTTTTTTTACCTCCGTGTTAAACAATCGGGAAATACGGCGCTGGAAAGTACTGTTAAAGGTAACTAACCGGAGTTGGGTGTCAATGGACCAGATCAGGTCAGAAGTGTTTTCGAGGACCGCATACAGATTGGCTTCGCTTTCCTTCAGGGCCAGTTCCGCCAGTTTCCGTTCGGTCATATCAATGGTAGTCCCTTCTACCTGCACCGGGGTTCCTTCTGTATTTTCTATCACTTTGCATCGTTCTGATAGCCAGCGTACTGTACCGTCGGGCTTAATGATCCGGTATTCCCGTACAAACGTTCCTTCCTGCAACATTTTAGGTAAAGAACTTTTGATTGCTTCCTGATCATCCGGATGAATTACGTCAAACCAATTAAAATTATCCAAAATAGCCTCTTTTGAATAGCCATAAATCTTCTCCACCGCATCATTCACATACAGAAGTTTTTTGTCGGGAAGGGAAGCCACCCACACAATTTCATCCAGCGAATTGAGCACCGTATTGAGTTTATTCTCGGAATATTGAAGATCTGCTTCTATCTGTTGGTTTACTTTTTGGGAATAGTACATGCAAAGTCCAATGGTAAACAGGCAGATGAACAAATTGGTAGTGAAGTCCTTATGAACGGGGGCGGATTCGCTGTAGGAACTTAGCCAATTGTAGTCGGTCAGTTCCAGCAGTATAAGGCTGGCAACCAGTAGGGTCAGATGTATAAAAAGGAAGTGTTTTTTTTCGGGGCTAAAAAGCAGGAATACCACGCTGGCCGTCGGAAAATACCACAGGTAGTTGCCCGTCTCTTTTCCCAAGACCGACGTTACCAAAAATGCATTGCCGATAGCCCCGATGCTGATCAGGGATTTGCCAGTCAGTATCCTGCCTTTTGAAATCAGTCCTAAGGCCAGCAGGTAGCATACCCCCGTTCCTAGATTG
The DNA here is from genome assembly GCA_030448185.1 of Cytophagales bacterium. Lineage (GTDB taxonomy): Bacteria > Bacteroidota > Bacteroidia > Cytophagales > 172606-1 > CADCTQ01. Next base: position 4,497 of record JAUJNL010000030.1, read on the forward strand.
ACATGGCCAAGTACCCATTGGCCGGTTAAGTAGTTTAAACCCACAAAAAATGCGGCTAATGCAAGGTAAATCAGGGCCAGACGATAAGCAAGGCGGGTACGGCGGTTAATTTGCAAGTCCATACTGGGTGCTCCTGGCAGATTCATTCGATTTCCTTCTCCTGGATTGAGCTTGGGCATACGGGTATTTAAGTCTTGTACTGCGACAAGCCTTAAAAGTAGGGGATTTTGGATTGAACTACTTAAGGTAAACTATTTAGGAATGTATTTTTCGCCCAGCCCCTGGTTTATTTTCTCCAGGTTCCGGATAGCCGACGAACTGATGTGCTCGAATTGCTTATCGCAACGGATAAAGACTACTTTCAGCTCGGGTTTCATTTCTTCCATAAACCGTAACTGGTTCACTTCATAATCCAGGTCGTCGCCGTTGCGGAGGCCACGGATCAGGGTAATATCGGCCTGCATTTCTTTGGAGGTGATGTAATCGGTCAGTAATCCCTTAAACAGTTCGTGCTGGCGGTGTTTCAGAATCAGAGGCCATTCCTCATCTATCTCGGAAGCCCCTTTTTCAGGGTTGATGCCCCGGGCAATAATTATTTTATCAAAAACCCGTTCCGCTTTCTCCAGAATATTGAGATGCCCGTTGTGAAAAGGGTTAAAGGAACCCGGATAAATACCAATACGAGGCCGGTGATGAGTCAGGTAATGGATCAGGTATTCCAGATTAGTACGGTTACCGGGGTACTTGCGCAAGCACCCTTCCAGAAAAGCCAGACGGCCCATTTTATATAAGCTATAGTCAACATATTGATATTCCTTAAAAATGCCGTATTCCCATTCCAGCAATTCCTGAAAAGAAGATTGCGTAACCACGGACATGTCCATTTCGCTGAACAAGGCCGAAAGTTCGTGGTCAGGCTGGTGGTGTTTCGTATCCAGAATGAGGGTTTTAACCAGTTCCTTTTCCGGATGATTGGCCCATTCCTCAAACAGCTGCGCCGATTGTTCCTCATTGTCATGCAGGGTAGGGTCATACACGACATCATGAAAAAAGGCGGCCATCAGCAGGAGAGCCCGGGCATTTTCGTTTATTTTGCCGGTTCGGAAACTGTCTTCAATCTGATCAGTTAGTTGCTGCAGGTGTTTTTCCGTGTGATAGTAGCGGTGTTTTTCCCGCCAGGCCTGCCCGAGCCGGATCACTGCGTCGCGGGCTACACCGAACTGGTCAAAAAGGGGTTGGTAAGGATCGTAATTGAAAGAATCCATAGCAGGGATGACAAAAACGGAACAAGGTTGGCAAAAAATCAGGAAAATCAAAAATCCGGGAGGGCTATTCTGGCTGTCGGCTGCCCAGAAAGTTATTTGCCCAAACCACATATAAAAATTATATTCCCGTAAGCTGCCGCCCCTCTTACCGGAATGGAAGGATCATGCTATTTTTGATTTTCCATTTATTCACAAATTAATCAGGGGTGCATGAACAAAATAGGGGAGGAGGCTGTTAGGAATAGAGGTTATCGGAGTCAGATTTGGGAAGAGGCCTGAAAGAAACAGCCTCCAGGTGCTTCCGATAGGCAAAAAGCATTGAAAATACATATTGATTGTACTCATTACTGTAAGCATTAGTGAAAATAGCTGTATTCCGGAAGGAACATTTTAACGCGGCACACCGTCTCCACAATCCCCAGTGGCCCGATGATAAAAACCAACGGGTATTCGGCAAGTGCAATAATCCGCATTACCACGGGCATAATTATGAGTTGATCGTTCGGGTTACCGGCGAACCCAATCCGGATACCGGCTACGTAATGGATATGAAAATACTGAGTGATCTGATCAGGGATCACGTTTTGATAAAGTTTGATCATAAGAACCTCAACCTGGATACCGATGAGTTTGAAAACCTTAACCCGACAGCAGAAAACATATCAGTCGTTATTTTCAATCTTCTGAGAAAGCACATTGACCCTAAATTTGATTTAAAGATTACTCTATATGAAACTGAACGGAACTTCGTTGAATACCCCGCCGATTAAAGAAATTACGAATTTGAGCAACTTCTCAGTGGACGATATTGGTGATGAACACCTGAGTACTTCCTTAGATACCCCGCTCCGTGAAGATGCCTTTGAAATGGATGATGAACTCAAGATAGAGCTGATCGAAAAGCACTTCCGGGAGATTATGCACGTGCTGGGTCTGGACCTGACTGATGATAGTCTGAAGGGGACGCCCCGGCGGGTTGCCAAGATGTACGTGCAGGAAATATTCAGTGGCTTGAATCCGGCGAACAAACCCAAAGTAGCCCTCTTTGATAATAAATATAAATACAATGAGATGCTGGTGGAGAAGGACATCACTTTTCACTCCAACTGTGAGCATCACTTCGTGCCCATTTTCGGCAAGGCGCACGTAGCCTACATTTCCAGCGGTAAGGTAATCGGTCTTTCCAAGATCAACCGGATCGTGCAGTTCTTCGCTAAAAGGCCGCAAGTGCAGGAACGGCTTACCGTACAGATTGCCAATGAACTGAAAGAAGCCCTGCAAACCGAACACGTAGCCATCGTGATTGATGCCAAGCATATGTGCGTATCATCCAGGGGAGTAAGTGATGTAAACAGCACTACCGTAACGGCGCATTACAGCGGCAAATTTCAGGAAGAAGCTACGAAACAGGAATTCCTCAAATATCTACAGCTAAGTTGATAGATGGTTGATGTATCAATTCAACTCATAAGAGGTGCTTGCAGTGCCTCTTTTTTATTTGATAGCATGAGGAATGGTTTCTTTTCCGAACTTTGTCCGATCAGTTATTGTACTTTTCCGGATACAGTACGATTTACGCTGATTAAGCGTGAATAACTAATCAGCAGCCACGTTTTTACATCCAATATCCGCAGTCTGACATTCGAAATTGTATTTATGCCTGCTTTTAAAGACCTGATTGTATTTGAGAACGAAGAATATATAGTCGTCAATAAACCTCCGTACGTAGCCACCCTCGATGAACGCACCGGCGATACAACCAGTATTCTCCGGATGGCCAAGACCTATCATGCAGATGCGCAGGTTTGCCACCGGCTCGATAAGGAAACCTCAGGTATTCTCGCAATTGCCAAAACGCCTGAAGCCTACCGTCACCTGTCCATGCAGTTTGAAGGGCGGCAAGTTGATAAGGTGTATCACGCAGTCGTACAAGGAACCCACGTGCTGGATTGGATCAGCGTCTACCTGCCCCTGCTGCCGCTGCCCAACGGAATCGTCAAGATTGACCGGCAGGAAGGTAAAGAAGCTGAGACTATTTTTAAGACCCTGAAACTCTACCGGAAGCATACTTTGGTGGAGTGCCACCCGGTTACCGGCCGGATGCACCAGATCCGGGTACACCTTACTGCTCTTAAAGCCCCCATTGTGTGTGATGAACAGTACGGCGGTGCTCCCATTTACCTGTCGCAGATCAAAAGAGATTTTAACCTGAAAAAAGGGACCGAAGAACAACCGCTAATTGCCCGGGTAGCTCTCCATGCTTTTGCACTCACCTTCCGGCTGCTTACCGATGAGCGTATTACGGTAGAAGCGCCTTACCCCAAAGATTTCGGTGCCTTGGTGCGGCAATTGGACCGACATTCAGCTTAACGAGGGTGAATGAGTCACCGCGTAAATGAGTAATCACCGGGAATCTGGTTCTGAAAAGTTATGTAGGAAACCAACTGATAATTATTTTACTATATCCGACGCGGCTGATAAGGCCGCTTTTTTTATGACTTGCCGGTTGCACTATAGACGCTTCACAACAGTCGTTTGCCTCCGGCGAGTGACGACTATTCGTAGGGTCTCTGGCCCGTTTTACGAGAATAGGTACTTGATAGGAATACCTTGCTGCCGGGTTATAGCCAGCCGGATGTCTGTTGCACAACCGTTAGCGTGTAAAGCCTTTAGTCGTCCTGCTTCATTCCCTGAAAATAAATTTCTTTTTTAATCTCTTTTATTTGGAATAATTCTAAACAATGGGCTTATTTTGCAGCACTATTTATCTTAAGTCTAAATAAACAGATTATATAGACCTATTGGACTTGTCTACTGATAGACTGACTGCTAGAGTGTTGCCCGCTTACTCGTGGGAGAACTGTATTTGTAATGCGTTATCCAATCAGCCATCCGCTTATGCAAATAAAATTAGGGATATCAGCCGTTCTTTTACTGGCTGTTGCATTTTTGCCTTCCTGCGAAGAAAAAAGCAAGGAGCCGGGCAAAGCCGACTTTGACCGGAAGGCTTTACTCACCAATATTGGCGCCAATATTATTTTGCCGGCTTATCAGGCATTTAAGGCAAGTACTGATGAACTGAATAATGCAGTGGGCCAGTTTATGGCCAATCCCAGTGAGGCGGGTTTAAGCAACGCCCAGAATAAATTTAAAGACGCATACAAGGCTTACCAGGCCATTTCTCTTTTTGAGTTTGGACCCGCAGAGCAGGAGCTTATCCGGGCTAGTTTCAATACGTTCCCTGCTAGTGTAAGCAAGATCAACAATAACATCTCCGCTGGTACCTATGACCTGAATACGGCCAGTAACCTGGATGCGAAAGGCTTCCCGGCACTGGACTACCTGCTTTTTGGTACGGGGAGCAATGCCCAGGCTATTCTGACTCAGTATACTACCGATGCCAATGCGGCTAAGCGCAAAAAATATCTAACCGATCTGAGCCAGGAGATCAAGACCAAGACCGATAAGGTCAACAATGCCTGGTCGGCTAGCGGGGGCAACTATCTGAATACTTTTATCACTGCGGAAGGAACTGATGTGGGCAGTTCCCTGGGTCAGCTGGTGAACCAGCTGAACTTTGATTACGAAATCATCAAAAACCCTAAAGTGGGTATACCCTTGGGAATAAAGACTTTGGGAACAGCCATCCCGGAAAATGTAGAAGCCTACTACAGTGGCATGTCTGCGGAACTAACCCGGCTGCAGATTGGGAATATCGAGAATGTGTACTTGGGCAGGGATAAGCAAGGCGCCAACGGCGTGGGTCTGGATGACTATCTTATAAAGTTGGATGCCAAACGGGGCGAAGGTTCCTTGCATGATGCCATTACCAGTCAGTTCTCGGTTACTAAAACTAAACTTTCCGCTTTGGCCGACCCATTGGCTCAGATGATTCGGACCAATCCGGCTCCCGTGAATGAGGCGTATAACGAGGTGCATAAAGGAGTAGTGTTGTTGAAAACAGACATGCCCTCAGCCTTAGGCGTATTGATTACCTATCAGGACAATGACGGAGACTGATTGGGTAATGGTAAATGCTAAGTGCTAAATTTTAAATGAGCAATAAGGCAATTAATTATGAATGGTTTATGCTAAACTCATTGATCATTAAGCATTTAACATTTAGCATTTCTACTGCTCCGCTGGCCGTTTTCCGGATGTTGTTCGGCGGGGTGATGTTTGCCAGTGTGGTACGGTTTATCCTGAAAGGCTGGGTGTACGAATTGTACGTCCAGCCCAAATTCTATTTTACCTATTATGGCTTCCAATGGGTGAAGCCCCTGGGTGAAGCGGGTATGTATATCCTGTTCGGCGTAGTGGCCCTTAGTGCCTTTCTGATGATGATAGGGCTTTTCTACCGGGTAGCCGCTGCCCTGTTTTTCCTGGGCTTTACCTATATCGAACTCATTGACAAAAGTAATTACCTCAACCACTACTATTTTATCACGGTTACCAGCTTTCTGTTGATGCTATTACCAGCCCACCGGTATTTTTCACTGGATGTATGGCGCAAACCCGCTTTACAGCTGGACTATATTCCCCGGTGGATGCTTTTGGCCGTGCAAGCCCAACTGGCCTTTGTGTACATTTTTGCCGGCATTGCCAAGCTCAATTACGACGGGCTGTTCCGGGCCATGCCCCTGCGGATCTGGCTGCCACCCCATACCCATCAGCCCATTATCGGTCCTTTCATGGATGAGCCGTGGGTAGCTTACCTGTTCAGTTGGTTTGGGGCCATGTATGACCTGTTTATTGTATTTTTTCTCGCAAAGAAGCAGACCCGGCTCATGGCGTATGGTTTCGTAGTGGTATTTCACCTGATGACGGCCTGGCTCTTTCCAATTGGGATGTTTCCTTATATCATGATCCTGCTGACATTGGTGTTTTTTCCAGCGGATTTTCACGAAAAAATGATCCGTTTTATCCGGAGGATCACCGGTGGCAAGCAATTGGTGCCGCTGCAAGTAAGAAGTCTAAAACCATCTTTCTCCCAAAATATACTGTTAGGCTTGCTGGTGCTGCACTTTGCGGTACAATTGGTAGTGCCCTTCCGCTACTTACTGTATCCGGGCCGTTTGTTCTGGACCGAACAAGGCTACCGGTTCTCCTGGCGGGTTATGCTGATGGAAAAAGCCGGAACGGTCTTTTTTTACGTGAAGGACCCTGCCTCTGGCCGGCAAGGCGAAGTAGTCAATGCTGATTTTCTGACCCCGAACCAGGAAAAAATGATGGCTACGCAGCCCGATATGATTCTGCAATTTGCGCATTTCCTGGCCGGACATTACCGTCAGCAAGGCATCGCCAGCCCCGTTATTACCGCTGAGAGTTACGTAACCCTGAATGGCAGCGGCAGCCGCCTCTTTCTGGATGGGACGGTAGATCTGGCAAAACAGCCCGAAAGCTTTGCACCCAAAACCTGGATTCTACCTTTTATTGAACACCCGTGAAAATAGTTGTACAGTATTCAATCTTAATTTTTAGTCTGGCCTGGCTACCACTTCAGGCCCAGCAGGTTTCCATTCACGGACAGGTATTGAATCCGGCCAAGCAGCCCGTACCCGGAGCTCAGGTATTACTGCAATCAACTACGTACACCGCTATTACCGATAATGCGGGGAAATATAGCCTGCAACAGGTAAAGCCGGGAGACTACACATTGGTGGTGTACAGCCACGGGTTGAAAAGCGAATGCAGGGAAATAACCGTTGGCACTACGGACCTCCGACTAGATTTTACCCTCGACAGTCTGTATACGGCGCTGGAAGGCGTAACCATTTCAGCGGGTAAGGAAAATGAATTCGGTATTACCCGTCTGAAAGCGGTAGAGGGAGTTGCGATTTATGCCGCTAAAAAAAGCGAAGTGATTTTGCTGGCCGACGTAGCGGCTAATTTGGCTACCAATAATGCCCGTCAGGTATTTGCGAAAGTAGCCGGATTAAATATCTGGGAAAGTGATGCCGCGGGTATTCAGTTGGGAATCGGGGCGCGGGGCCTGAACCCCAAGCGAACTACCGAATTTAATACCCGGCAGAACGGCTACGACATGAGTGCCGACGCCCTGGGGTACCCCGAAAGTTATTATACACCACCTACGGAAGCATTGGACCGGATTGAGGTTGTTCGCGGAGCCGCTTCCCTGCAATACGGCACCCAATTCGGTGGCATGATCAATTTTGTGATGAAAAAGGGCCCGAAAGACAAGCCTTTTGAACTCGTATCCCGTCAGACGGGAGGCTCTTTTGGTTTGTTCAGTTCATTCAACAGCATAGGCGGTACAGAGGGAAAAGTAAACTACTACGCCTTCTATCAGCATAAGCGGGGCCACGAATGGCGGCCCAACTCCGGCTTTGTGGTGAATACGGGCTATGCCAATGTCAATTACCAGATTACCCCTAAATTTTCGGCGGGGGTAGATCTTGCCCTGATGGGCTACGAAGCGCAGCAGTCGGGGGGCCTAACCGATAAAGAATTTGCGGAAAATCCTAAGGTCTCGAAACGGGACCGGAATTGGTTTTCGGTGACCTGGAACCTGGCCTCGGTAAACCTGGACTACCGGTTTTCGGATGTTACCCGGATCAATAACCGTACCTTCGGTCTCATTGCCACCCGCAAGGCGCTGGGATATTTAGGCTATATCAACCGGCCTGATCCGGGCACCGAACGAGATCTGCTGGCGGACGCCTACCAAAACTTTGGCAACGAAACCCGTTTCCTGCATTCGTATCATACTTTCGGCAATCCTTCTACCTTTCTGGTCGGTACCCGCTATTACCAAGGTTTCCTCGAACGCAAACAGGGACTGGCTAATGCCGGCAAAGGGCCGGATTTTGAGTTTCTGCATCCTGACAGCCTGGAGCATTCGGATTATACGTTTCCCAGCCGTAATTTTTCGGCTTTTGTGGAAAACGTATTTTCGCTTTCTCCCCGCTTCAGTATTACTCCCGGCGTCCGGTTTGAATACATCCGTACGGCTTCCACCGGGTATTACCGCGAACAGGTAAAGGATCTGGCCGGCAATATATTGCTTGACCGGAAAGTGGACGAAAGCCTGTCTAATATCCGGTCGCTGGTATTATTTGGCCTGGGCCTGAGTTATTCCCCTTCGGATGCGGTTGAGACTTACGCCAATATTTCGCAGAATTACCGGGCTATTAACTTTAACGACATCCGGGTGATTAATCCGACTTTACAGGTAGACCCTAATTTGAAAGACGAACGCGGCTATAATGCGGATTTAGGCGTAAGGGGCAAGATTCAGGATATCCTTGACTTTGATGTCAGCCTGTTTTACCTGTATTACGGCAACCGGATTGGTATTACCGCTACCGACGATGATTCAGGTAACCGGTTCCGGACCAATATTGGTACGAGCCGGAATATGGGTGTTGAAACCTTCATGGAAACCGATATTTGGAAACTGATCAAGGGTAAGGAGTCTAAAAATAGTTGGTCGGTATTCTCTAACATCACCTTTCTGGATGCCCGCTACCTGAGTTCTGACGAAACGGCTTACCGCTATAAAAGAGTGGAACTCGTGCCTTCGGCGTTAATCAAGCTGGGTACTACGTTCCGCCGGAAAAATTTTCAGGCTACTTACCAGTATACCTACCTGGGAAAACACTACACAGATGCTACCAATGCTACCTTTACCGCTAATGCCGTCAATGGTATTATACCAGCCTATTATGTGATGGACTTTTCGCTGAAATATAATTACCGGAAGTTTTTACTGGAAACTGGCTGTAACAACCTGACCAACAACATTTATTTTACCCGCCGGGCCGATGCTTATCCCGGCCCCGGCATTATTCCGGCCAATCCGCGTACGTTTTACCTGACCCTGGGCGTAAAGTTGTAGCGGTAAATGAAGGGTTAGAGTAGTATTAAGTATATTGTTCAATAAGTTTTTTATATCCCACGCCCCTCTTTCCTTACTGTCATTCCCGGAGGGAACTCTCTCAGCGAAGCTGTTTTAAAACCCCTACGGTCCTCCCCCTACCCCCTTCGGCTAGCCTCTTTCCAGCCGCACCAGGGGGACGAGTTGGGTTCAAAAGTCCCCTTGCGGGAAGCGTTGTGCCAGAGCCGAAGGGGGCAGGGGGATGATGGTTAAGGACCAAATACCCTTTTAAAACCGCTTCTCAGCTCGACTTTCGCATTTGTGAAAACCAGAAAACCAGGCTTAAACAACATAAGTAAGGGTATTTTTTAGTTTTTGAATATCGCATTTTAGACATGATGTTCAAAAACTATTTGAAGAATTAACCCTATTTCAACCCTTTGGTAGGTTGCATTATGAGAAAATGCGAAAGTCGAGCTCAGTATAGGGCAATCATTACTGTATTCTAAGAAGATTAGCTTTGCTGAGAGAGTTCCCTGTGGTTGTTCCGCATTTAGCTTCGCTGAGGCTGAGATAGTTGCCATGCGGAGCGAAGGAAAAGCGCATTTTAAATGCGCCGTTCGACCATCCGCATTATAACTATCTCAGCGAAGCTAAATGCGGATGAACACCTATAAATGCGGATGAACACCTGAAATTGGTCATCCACTTATTAAAGTGTTAAAGTAGTATTAATGACGAATGATAAAGGGTAAATGAATAGCTTGTAGTTATACGGTTCTCTGTACACAATATTTGCATTTAGCAGGTACCATGCCCAATTTAATGATCTAATCCCCTAAATTGCGGCTTTGCTTTTTATCATTGCCTGTTTTCTCACGTCTGCTAATGACTAATCAAAGATATATCTGTATTCACGGGCACTATTACCAGCCGCCCCGTGAAAATCCCTGGCTGGAGTTTGTGGAAGTTCAGGATTCTGCTTTACCCCTTTCACGACTGGAATGAACGCATTACAGCGGAATGCTACGGGCAGAATGCTGCCTCCCGGATATTAAACCACGAAGGCGACATCGTGGACATTTTGAACAATTATGCCCAGATGAGCTTCAACTTCGGGCCGACGCTGCTGTCGTGGATGGAGGCCAACGAACCTGAAACCTACCAGGCCATTCTGCAGGCAGACCGCGAAAGCCAGGAAAACTTTTCGGGGCATGGTTCCGCTATGGCCCAGGTATACGGTCACCTGATTATGCCCCTGGCCAACCGGCACGATAAAATCACACAGGTAGTCTGGGGCATCCGTGACTTTGAGCACCGCTTCGGACGCAGACCGGAAGGCATGTGGCTGTCGGAATCGGCTGTCGATACGGAGACTCTGGAGGTTTTGGCCGAGTATGGCATTACATTTACTTTGCTGGCGCCCCGCCAGGCAAAAGCCATCCGGAAGATGGGCGCTGCCCAGTGGCAGGACGTTTCTCATGAACGGGTAGACCCCCGGATGCCTTACCGCTGTCAACTGCCTTCCGGCCGTAGTATTGACCTGTTTTTTTATGACGGATTTATTTCGCAGGATGTAGCTTTTAAGGGGCTGCTTAAAGATGGAAGACATTTTGCCGAACGGTTCATGCAAGCCTTTACCCCTGAATCAACGCCGCAACTGGTCCATATTGCTACTGACGGAGAAAGTTATGGTCACCACCATCGACACGGCGATATGGCCCTTGCTTATTGCCTGCACTATATTGAATCGCAAGGGCTGGCCAAAATCACCAATTACGGGGAATTTCTGGAGAAATTTCCTCCAACGCATGAGGTGCAAATTTTTGAAAATAGCTCCTGGAGCTGCGTACATGGCGTAGAACGGTGGCGCAATAACTGCGGCTGTAATACGGGTGGCAATTCCGGGTGGCATCAGCACTGGCGGCAGCCCTTACGCGAATCATTGGACTGGCTGCGCGAAAACCTGATTGCGGTTTACGAGAAAGAGATGAAGGATTTTGTGGCCGACCCCTGGGCGATCCGGAATAATTATATAAAGGTCTTGCTTGACCGCTCACCCCAGTGGGTGCGTACCTTCCTCCAGGAGCAAGCTGGTCGCGACCTGAGCCGGGACGAGCAGGTGAAGATGCTCAAATTGCTGGAAATGCAGCGGCACGCCATGCAGATGTACACTTCCTGCGGCTGGTTCTTCGATGAAGTTTCCGGTATTGAAACGATTCAGATTCTGCAATACGCCAGCCGTACCTCATTCTGCTGGCTGAGGAGGTAGCAGCTACCCACCCGGACGATACTTACCTGCTAAATGGCCTCCGGCTGGAAGAGACTTTTGTGCAAAAGCTAGGTGGGGTAAACAGCAATGATATTGAATATGGCAATGCGGCTACGCTGTATGGGAAAAAGGTAAAACCAGCCCGACTGGACCAGACTCGCGTAGGGGCGCACTATGCCATTGCTTCCGTGTTTGAAGAACACCCTGAGAATGTGCCCGTACTCGGCTATCTCTTCCGGCACGATGCCTACGAACGGCTGGAGGCTGGCGTACAAAGATTAGTCACGGGCATGTCGCGGGTAGAATCCACGGTTACCCTCGAAGAAAGTGAGATCAGCTATGCCGTGCTGTATCTGGGGCAGCATAGCCTGATTGCCAATGCCCGCGAGAACATAACCGCCGAAATGTTTACTCATGTGCAGAAACAGCTTCGCCGTGCTTTTCTGCACAGTGACATTGCCGAAGCCATCCGCCTGATGGATGAATACTTCGGCCTGCCCCGGTATTCGATCACGCAGCTGACCAAAGATTCGCAGCGTAAAGTAATTGATCAGATCATGCAAGCTACCATGCAGGATATTGAGGCTTCTTACCGGCAGGTATACCGGCACCATTACCACATGATGAACCTGATGAGCCGTTTGGAAGCGCCGGTGCCAGGCGTATTCCGGAGTACTGTTGAGTTTGTGCTTACGGCTGATTTCCAAAAGATCTTCTCCCCGGCCAAACCGGAGATCGACGACCTAATCAGCCTGGCCGATGAGGCCAGACGCTGGAATATTCATTTACAGTCGGAAATGCATAGCTACATTGCCACCAAGCGGGTAAATGCCCTGGTTAATGCCTGGGGAAAAGCGCCCAGTGTCAACCAACTCAACTACATGGTCAAACTACTGATTGCCCTGAAAGCAATTGGATTACACTTTGATCCCTGGAAGGCCCAGAACGAGTTTTTTATCACTTGCAACCGTTACTTTGGGGAAATCCGGGACCGGGCCAACCGGGGTGAGGCTATGGCAGCGCACTGGGTGAAATATTTTTTGGAACTAGGGGAGCTTTTAGACGTAAAAGTAGTCTGAACAGCGGAAATGCTGAATGCTAATTGTTGAATTGTCACATGGTTAAATTGCTGTATGGTTAAATTTTAAGTAGACTCCTAAAAAGGTGTACAACAATTTATCAATACAGCAATTTAACTATATATCCATTTAGCTTTTAGCATTGCCCTAAAAGCCACTTCATGCACGTACCCCTTACTACCTATCGCATCCAGTTTCATAAAGATTTTGGATTTACGCAAGCCAATGTCCTCGTCGACTACTTGCATCAACTAGGCATCCAGGCCATTTATGCCTCGCCTATATTCAGAGCGGCCAGCGGCAGCACCCACGGATACAATGTAGCCGATCCCAACCAGCTTAACCCGGAAATCGGCACGGAAGCAGAGCTGAATGAATTATTCGCTTCGCTTCGCCGCCATCAGATGGGTTGGTTGCAGGATATTGTGCCCAATCACATGGTATACAGTACTGAGAATCCACTGCTGATGGACGTGCTGGAAAAAGGCTACCATTCGCATTACAGCCGCCATTTTGATATTGCCTGGAATCATCCCAGCCAAAGCCTGAAAAAGCGGCTGCTGGTTCCCTTCCTGGGCGTACCTTATTACGAAGCCCTGTACGAAGGACAACTGGAGCTGATTTACGACAATGGGCTATTCGCGGTGAAATACTATGATTCGGTATTTCCGCTGAAAATTGAGTCTTATCCCCTGTTGTTCAATACGGAAGGCATCCGCTTTACCGATGCGCAACTTGAAGAAATAGAAGCCGCCAGCCGGAAATTAGTAGAAGTCTTTGCCGGAATTTCGGTGGCCGAAGACCGGGTTGCTGCCATGGAAGGGGCGAAGAGAGCACTGTGGAAAGAATACCAGGAAGATGCCATTTTTCGTAAGCAAGTGCAGAAGCGGCTGCAGGCAATGAACAAAGACAAGGAGCAGTTGCACGAAATACTGACGGCTCAATACTACCGCCTGGCCTTCTGGAAAACTGCCAACCGGGAAATCAACTACCGGCGTTTCTTCAACATCAACGAACTGATCAGCATCCGGGTCGAGGACCCGGCCGTGCTGGAACATACCCACCAGTTGATTTTTAAATTACTCAAGCGGGCCGTAGTCGGTGGCGTTCGCATTGACCACATTGACGGACTTAACGACCCGCTTACGTATTTGCAGGAACTGCGCAAACGGGCCACGGATGATGCCTACATTGTAGTTGAGAAAATTCTGGAGCCCGGCGAAAAATTACCCGCCGAATGGCCCATCCAGGGTACCAGTGGCTATGATTTTCTGGCCCAATTGAATGGCGTATTATGTGATCCGGCCCGGAAAGATACGTTTACCCAATTATACAATCGGTTTACTGGTCTGCGGACGGAGTTTTCGGATATGCTTTTTGATAAAAAGAAGCTGATTCTGGACCGATTACTGGCCGGCGACCTGGAACGGTTATTATTTCAGTTCCGCAAGTTGTCGCAGTTTGTACCCGAGGGGGCCGATTTACTGCCGGCTGATCTGCGGCTTACCCTGACCACTGCTCTCTGTTTCTTTCCGGTCTACCGGACCTATATCAACTCGGAAACCGTTACAGAGCACGACCGGCATTATATTGAAGAAGCCCTGCAAAAAACGGCGGAAAGGCTGCCCGAACAAAAGCTTACTATTAAATTTCTGTGGCGGGTACTGCTGCTGAAATTTCCGCGGGCCATTCCTACCCCCCGCAAACGTAGTTGGCTCCGGGCTATTATGAAATTTCAGCAGGTTACCGGTCCGCTGATGGCCAAGGGCCTGGAAGACACGACTTTCTACGTGTACAACCGTTTGCTTTCGGTGAATGAAGTAGGCGGTAATCCGGAAGCTTTCGGGCTGACTATAGAGGAGTTTCATCGGTTTAACCAAGAGCAACTAAAGCAGTGGCCGCATAAAATGAATGCCTCGGCTACGCATGATACCAAGCGAGGGGAAGAGGTACGGGCCCGGCTCAACGTGCTGTCCGAAATTCCCGAAGAGTGGGAAGCTTATATTCACCAATGGCACGACATCAATAAGGCACTGAAGCAGGAAGCAGGTGGACAGGCGCTGCCGGATAAAAATGAAGAGTATTTCATCTACCAGACGCTGCTCGCAACTTGGCCCTTCGAAGATACCATCACTGAGGATTACCCGCAGCGCATTGAAGAATATTTGCTCAAAGCCATGCGGGAAGCTAAGGTTCACACCGACTGGATTGCCCGGAATGAAGACTTTGAAAAAGCATTGATTGCCTTTACGCTCCGGCTGCTCAACTCAGGGCACGGTTTCCAGAAAGTTTTTCTGCCCTTTAAGAATAAAATTGCTCATTGGGGGATCATTAATTCCCTTTCGCAGGTGCTCCTCAAAATTGCCTCGCCGGGCGTACCTGACTTCTATCAGGGCTGCGAACTGTGGGACCTGAGTCTGGTGGATCCGGATAACCGTCGTCCTGTGGATTATGAACTTCGAATGAAGTATCTGGAGGAGATCAAATCAGTTACCGGAGATAATCTGGCTACTTTTATTGCCGGAGTGCTGGAGAACAAAACCGATGGACGGATTAAGTTATTTACCATTTATCAGGCCTTGCAGTGCCGGCGTCAGTTAGCTCAAGTATTCCAGGCTGGAGATTACCTGCCACTCCAAACTACGGGTAAACGGCAGGACAATGCTCTGGTTTTTGGGCGGATTCATGACGGAAAAGCAGTAATCATGGTTGTACCGCGGTTTCCCTCACAACTGGTTGAGCAAGGTCAATGGCCCTTAGGCGAAGAAGTGTGGGGCCGTACGGCGCTTACCCTTCCTGAAAGTCTGGCCGGGTATAATTGGCGAAACGTCTTCACTGGTGAAAGCGTAAAGGCATCGGCTACCTTATCGCTGGCCCGCGTTTTCAAGCTGTTTCCCGTAGCCTTATTGGTAAGTGAAGCGTAAACTTCCTTTTGCGATGTGCCAGTCT
Organism: Cytophagales bacterium; assembly: GCA_030448185.1. Lineage (GTDB taxonomy): Bacteria > Bacteroidota > Bacteroidia > Cytophagales > 172606-1 > CADCTQ01. The sequence continues at coordinate 19,899 of JAUJNL010000030.1, forward strand.
GAAGACTGACACGCATTCCAACGTAGTCAGAGACTATTCCGAGGAAGGGTAATAGTAAATGAAATCAAGGTAATCCTATAATCAGATAAATCAAGGTCATGCTCCATAAACGTTCCAGCGGTCTTTTGCTGCATATTACTTCCCTGCCTTCAGCCCACGGTATTGGCGACCTGGGCCCCGAGCCTACCGTTTCGCCGATCAACTGGGGTTAGCCCGGCAAAGCTACTGGCAGATTTTGCCGCTTTCTCCGATTGAGGAAGGGTTGGGCAACTCACCTTATAGCAGTGCTTCTGCTTTTGCCGGTAATATCTTACTAATCAGCCTGGAACGCTTAGTAGCCGAAGGTCTGCTGGACGAGACTGATATTCGTAAGCCGCCTCGTTTCCCTAAACACAAAGTAGATTATGTCGCTGTAAGGCAATTTAAGGAACCCTGTTAGATAAGGCTTATGAACGTTTTTTTGGCGGAAATGCTGATAAATATGCTTATGAAGCCTTCTGCCGGGAACATCACCTTTGGCTGGATGACTATGCCCTGTTTGCCTCACTGAATAAGCATACGGGAATCTATGACTGGAGTGGGTGGCCCGAGGCTATCCGCGACCGTACTGATGGCGGACTCCGCGAATACCAGTCAGTACTGAAAGACCAAATAGAGCAGGAAAAATTCCGGCAGTGGCTTTTCTTCAAGCAATGGTTTGAACTAAAGCAATACTGCGGTGAAAAGGGTATTCAGTTTATTGGCGATTTACCGATTTACCTTAATTATCACAGTGCCGATGTCTGGTCACATCCGAAAGTATTTAAGCTGGATAAAGGACACAAGCCCTTTGTGGTAGCCGGAGTACCTCCCGACTATTTCTCGGAAACGGGTCAGCTTTGGGGCAATCCGGTGTACGACTGGGACGCACTCAAAGAGACGGGTTACGACTGGTGGCTGCGCCGGGTCGGGCACAACATCCATCTGTTTAACCTGGTACGGTTCGACCATTTTATTGGTTTGGTGGCTTTTTGGGAGGTCGACGCAAAAAAGAAAAAACGGCCATTAACGGCCGCTGGGTCAATGTACCGACAAGTGATTTCTTGTCCACGCTTTTCCGGCATTATCCGCATTTGCCCATCATTGCTGAGGACCTGGGCATTGTGACGGCTGAAGTGCGACAGGTGATGGCCGAGAATAATTTTCCGGGTATGAAAGTGTTGCTGTTTGCCTTTGGGGATGATATGCCCCACAACCCGTATACCGTTCATAATCACACTGAACATTGCATTGCCTATACGGGTACGCATGACAACAATACAGTGCGGGGCTGGTTCCGTAAAGATGCGGATAAAGCCACCCGCAAAAGAGTGGAGGCCTATCTCGGGCAACCCGTATCGGAAGAAACAGTGGCCGCCAGCTTATCCGGCTAACCATGCAGTCAGTGGCAAAAACAGTGGTGTTTCCCGTACAGGATATACTGAACCTGGACGAAAAAGCCCGGGTAAATGTGCCGGGGATAGCCGAAGATAATTGGGCCTGGCGCCTCGAATCAGACCAGTTCACGGATGCCCAAGTACAGCAGTTGCGGGAGTTAACTCAGCTCTACGGAAGAGAGTAAAATTTAATTTCGGATGTCGAAAGGCGGATTTAACTTCGTTGAGCCCTTCGGGGTTTAGATCGGGCTACGGTAAATATCACCCACGAGGAGAAGTTTATAGTTCTTCTACTGACAAATGGTACCATAAAAATGAGTCTTTCTGCCTGCATAATCTTCCCTGCTTTATCTTTTGGTTCACTTATAGTTCTTCTACTCACAAATTTTACAATAAAGAAAAGGACCGATTGTATCCTACTTTGATCTTTACCCTTTAGATTCATCTCAGGAGGCTAGTTACTTTCTTTGTCATTGCTACAAAGAAAGTAACCAAAGAAAAATCTAGGCATAAAAACGCTTCCCCGCTACTGGCTCACGCGCACCTCGCTTTTCTGCCGGGCCATTCCCCGCATGGAATTTTGTTTTTTATTTTGATTCTTGTTCACTTCCGCTCCTGATTATCCTCATTCTATTCAGAGTAAAAGGCGGGTAGGTGGTAGGTGGTGCAGCAACCGTGTGGCCCGTTCCGGCTATGCGCGTTGGCCGGAGGATTGCGGGTTCGGCCTTTTTCAAAGCGAGAGAACGGGCTTGGTTGCTGCTGCCTTTTTGTTTTGTTACTTTTATTTTGGGCAAGCAAAATAAAAGTAAGTCTCTGACTACAGAAGTCCTTATTGTTAAAGAGGTGGTTAGATTCACTATAAATACTAACGTCTGAACCTATGCCTGTCCTTTTTCAAATACCTCCCTGACTATACCAGTAATTCGTTCTAAGTCGCTCTGTGGCAGGTTAGAACCGGATGGGAGACACAGGCCACGGTTAAATAAGTCTTCGGCTACATTACGGGAACCATAGTAAGGGTATTGCGCAAAAACCGGCTGTAAGTGCATCGGCTTCCATAAAGGGCGTGATTCAATGTTTTGTTCACCCAGCGCCAGCCGGATGGTTTCCCGCGTGATGCCACCTGATTTCGCTTCGTCAATAACGATACAGGTAAGCCAGCGGTTGCCTGCCGTACCCGGAAGCTCCGGCGAGAAAGAAATAGCCGGAAGGTGGGCAAGGGATTTTTGGTAGTATTCAAAAATTTCCCGGCGGCGGTTGACTCGTTCAGTGAGCACTTCTAATTGTCCGCGGCCAATGCCGGCTACAATATTACTCATCCGGTAATTGTACCCAATCTGCGAATGCTGATAGTGCGGGGCATTATCACGGGCCTGCGTAGCCAGGAAGCGGGCTTTTTCGATTAATGTCTGGTCGTTGATGAGCAAGGCGCCACCACCCGAAGTAGTAATGATCTTGTTGCCGTTAAAAGACAGGATACCTAGTTTGCCAAACGTGCCCAACGCTTGCCCCTGGTACGTAGCCCCTAGTGCCTCGGCCGCATCCTCAATGACCGGCAAATCAAACTGGACAGCCAGCTCCATCAACTCCTGCATTTTGGCCGACTGACCATACAGATGCACCACCATCAGTGCTTTAGGCTTTCTGCCCATCCGGATGCGGTCTTCGATGGCCCGGCGGGTCTCATTGACGCAGATATTCCAGGTGGAATAGCCACTGTCCACAAAAACGGGGACAGCGCCTTGGTAAACAATCGGATTGACCGTGGCCGAAAACGTAAATGTCGGACAAATTACTTCATCTCCCGGTCCTACGCCCAGCATAATCAGTGCCAGGTGAATAGCAGCCGTACCGGAACTTAAGGCTGCGGCATATCCGGCACCCGTAACTTGGCATAACTCCCGTTCAAATCCGTCTACATTGGGTCCCAGCGGGACAATCCAGTTATGATCAAACGCTTCATGGATATATTTCAATTCATTGCCGCCCATGTGCGGCGAAGACAGATAAATTCGTTGCGCTTGCATTTACAAAATTTTGGTTTTGATTATCCGGGCCGGCACACCCACGGCTACGGCATAATCCGGAATATCTTTTATTACAACGGCTCCAGCCCCAATCGTGCACCATTTTCCGATTTTTACCCCCGGAATCACGGAGGCTCCGGTACCAATATGCGTGCCCTCTCCTACTTTTACATTTCCGCACAAGGCCGCATTCGGGGAAATATGGACAAAGTCGCCCAGTTCGCAGTCATGGTCAACGGAAGCGGCAGTGTTGATAATGCAATGTTTGCCCACTACGGCCCCAGCCTGCACAATAGCGTTGTGAAATACCACCGTGCCCACTTCTACCCGGGCAAAGGTAGAAATCAATGCGGAGGGATGATGCACCAAACCAAAAGAATGTTGGATTACCTGAGCTACTTTTTGGCGAATCTGATTATTGCCAATGGCAATGACCAGTGGCACTTCCGGTAAAAAGGAAGACTGGTAGGTACCCACTACATTCACATCCAGTAGCGCTTTCAGGGCCGGGTTATCATCAAAAATACCGTGCACCTCTTTACCCATTGCATACATACAGTCGATAATCACTTTTGCGTGGCCGCTGCCGCCGTAGAGTAGCATAAGTAAATGGACAATTGAAAATGGATAATGAGTAAATCACTGAAAGTAAAACACTAGGCTACCCCGCATGTAGCTGCGCTGATATAGTTATAATGCGGATGAACACCTGCATTTTGTCGTACACCCGGGCAACCGTTCTCCCATCAAACTTATGATTTTAATATTTTTCTTACGTATCCCTTGACCCGTATTTATCTTTTTTGCTTACTTTGCTACACAAAGTACTTTACTCCAAAATGAAAGAAACGAGTACACCCCTCGAAACGCTGCACGAGATCCGGAATATGATGGAGAAATCTTCGCGATTTCTGTCGTTAAGTGGACTTTCCGGGGTATTTGCGGGAATTTTTGCCTTAATCGGCGCCGTGGTTGCTTTTGTCCGCCTCAATTTCAGTTTATGGGAGCCTTCTTATTATTCCTACGCTTATTCTAATGGAAGATTGAATCGGGAGTTCATTCAATTTATCCTGACGGATGCGTTGCTGGTATTGGCAGGAGCCCTGGCCGCGGGGTATTTCTTTACGGCCCGGAAGGCGAAGAAACAAGGGCAATCGATGTGGGGACTGACGGCCCGACGCTTGCTGATGAGTATGCTTGTGCCTTTGGTAGCGGGTGGCTTGTTTTGCCTGGCCCTGATTTACCACGGCTCTTTCGGATTTGTGGCGCCGGCCACGCTGATCTTTTACGGGCTGGCTTTACTCAATGGAAGCAAGTATACATTGCACGATGTTCGCTATCTTGGCATCACCGAAATAGGGCTGGGAGTACTCTCATCTTTTTTCATTGGCTACGGATTGCTATTCTGGGCCCTAGGCTTCGGAATCATGCACATCTTATACGGTACGCTGATGTACTACAAATATGAACGATGAAAGAATTACTAATTCATTTAAATAAAGCCTTTGAAAGCAAGGCCCGTCTGGGCATTATGTCCGCGCTGATGGTAAACGATAAGCTTGATTTTAATGCCCTCAAGGAACTGCTTGACCTGACGGATGGCAATCTGGCCAGCCATCTGAAGGCCCTCGAAGAACAAGGGTACCTGGAGGTGCAGAAGCAGTTTGTTGGCCGCAAGCCTAATACAACTTATGGTGCCACTCCCGAAGGCCGTAAGGCTTTCGGGGAGCACTTAAGCGCCCTTGAAAAACTGATTAGTGGAAATCGTTAATTTTTTTATACTTACACTTTGAAATACAAAGTACTTTATTAAACTCAATTTTTAATTGTATGCAATCTTCCAAACTCAAAACTGCATTCCTTTTCCTGCTCACCCTATTGTACAATTACTTCTTCTGGAACGAAAAACTAGGTATTAATCTCTTGATTTTTTATGTTTTACTAGCGGGAACTGCCTTGTACCTCTACCCCTACAGCCTGCTTCGCCGGCCCGTAATTATTGCTTTCCTGTTTACACTCCTTACCACCGTAATGGTCGCGTGGCACAATTCATTCGTCAGTAAATTTGCTCATTTCGGCTCTTTCTTCATCCTGGTTGGCTTTCTGCACGAAAGTAGCTTACGGTCGGTGGCTTATGCGCTGTTTTATGCGGCTAAAACCATGGCCTTGACCTTGCCCAACGGTCTGCAACTCCTAGGGACCGGACTTAAGTCTTTATCCCCCAGCCCGAAATTTGCTCGTCTGGCTCCCCGCTGGCTAAAGTTAATGACCGTTCCCGGTGCCTTTTTCAGCGTATTTTTCCTCATTTTCAGCGTTGCCAACCCAGTATTTGCAGACCTGAGCAGTCAGTTGGGATCCCTTATCGGCGATGCTTTAGAGGCCATTTTCACCAATTTCTCCTTGCTTCGCTTTCTCTTCGTGCTGATGGGCCTTTTCCTGATTGCGGTGGTACTGTATAAATGGGAAATCCGGGAGGTAGCCGAAAAAGAGGCTAGTCAAACCGATCACATTATCCGTCGGCGGGTGAGTCAGAAACTAAAGCAGTGGGCTGGCATGATTGCCTTGAAAAACGAACGGCAAGCGGCTATGCTGCTGGTGGTTTCGGTAAATACCCTACTGCTGGTGGTGAATGTAATTGACATTCGTTTCCTGTGGTTCAATTTTGACGCTAAACAAGCCGGTAACTTGGCCAAATTGGTACACGAAGGCACCTATATGCTCATCCTGAGCATCCTGCTTTCAATGGGGATTCTGATTTACTACTTCCGTAACAACCTTAATTTTTACCCGGGCAATGGTCTGCTTCAACGAGCCGCTTACGTGTGGCTGGTACAGAATGCCGTATTATCCATCTCCGTACTAATCCGCTGCGGCTATTACATTCAGGAGTACGGGCTGGCCTACAAACGGATCGGGGTAATTGTATTTCTGCTTCTCACGTTCTTCGGCTTATTTACGCTGTACCGGAAAATTGAAACCCGGAAGTCGCTTTACTATCTGATTCGCACCAATACCTGGGCTGCATACACAGTGATGATATTGTTGACGCTGGTGAACTGGGACGTGTTTATCGTGGAATATAACCTGAGCCACCCAAACCTGCGGACTGGCCACATTGACGTTACTTTTCTGCTAAGCCGTTCTGATAAAACGCTGCACCTGCTGGACGCCAACCGGAATAAAATCATAGAACAGGTCAGAAAAAGTTACTCACAAAGCTATTCACACGCGGCTAATGAGGCAGTAATTGACGCAAACAGCCAGTTGAATTTTCGGACTAAAAGCTTTCTGCGTGAACAGCGGGAGTATTCTTGGCTGTCCTGGAACTACGCCGATGCCCGTACACTGAAGTATTTCCAATCCAAGAAAAGCCCGGTTGTTAACAGGTGAAATTTCGGCTATCTCATCACTCTTTTTTAACACTTTACTTTGAATTACAAAGTTCTTTATAAGATATATAATTCCTAAGCAGCCGCTTGCCTCCGGCGAGTAACTGCCAAGACTGACAACTTATACACTCATAAACTCATCCACGCTTATGCAAAACATACCCAAAACCTGGTTCTGGCTTACGCTGTTCAGTGTGGCCATGGCCTTCCTCGAAACCTCGGTCGTGGTATACCTCCGCGAACTGTATTATCCCAATGGATTCCAGTTTCCACTGGCTGCGATCAAACCTTCAATTGCCATTACCGAGTTTCTGCGGGAAGCGGCAACCCTGGTAATGCTATTGGGAATCGGCATATTGTCGGGCAGAAATGCCTCTCAACGGTTTGCATTTGCCATTTTCAGCTTTGGCGTTTGGGATATTTTTTACTACGTATTCCTGAAACTGCTGCTTGGCTGGCCCGAATCGCTGCTCACCTGGGACATCCTCTTTATCATACCGGTACCCTGGGTAGGCCCCGTACTGGCTCCTTGTCTGGTATCCCTGACGATGATTGGGTTAGCTATCCTAATGGTCTATTTTGATGGACGGCGATATGAGGTACGGTTTATCCTTAGCGAAAAACTGGTTTGGTGCCTCGGCTGCCTGATCATTGTCGGCAGTTTTATATGGGACTACGCCGCTTATGTTGTGCGTTACAGCGACCCTGCTTATTTATGGTCAGCTTCGGGTCAAAAAGATTTATTCAGCGAGGCGCCGCAATACGTGCCACAGGATTTTAACTGGTGGCTGTTCGGGTTAGGGCAAGGACTGTTGCTGCTGGGAGTAGCCGGGTGGACCTGGAGGATATTGCTTACTGGGACCCGGCGAAAAGCTACCTATCTGCAAACTACTAACCGTACCAGCAACCCGGTAACTGTACCACCTGAAAGCTTCACTGATTACCTGAACGGATTATAATACGAATCGATGCTGGTTGTTCGTTGTTCGATGTTCGTAATTGCTTGACCTATAACTCGTTTTGTGAATCTAATTATGGTTTAAGTACTAAGACAAAAAGGAATATAAGATGGTGGATGTTGCTTATCTTTCGGGATGCAAAAGAAATTCATTTTGTTAAATGAAGCGGAGGTTGAGACATTAACGCAAGGTCATAAAAACCATCCTTCAGCCCAGGTACGGGCCCGCTGCCACTGTTTAATATTGAGTAATCAGGGAAAAGAAGTCAAAGAATTAGCGTCCATATTCTCGGTGATCCCCCTGACAGTGTATAAGTGGTTTTCTCGCTGGGAAGAAAAAGGACTGGTAGGATTATTTAACGAAAAAGGCGTAGGTCGCAAAGCCATTTTCACTGTCTCCGACCAGGCAGTGATCAAAGAGAAAGTACAGGCTAATCATCAGAAGTTGTCTTTGGCCCGGCAAGCAATCAAGGCTGAACTCGATAAAGAGTTCTCAGAGAGAACGTTAAAACGTTTTTAAAAAGTTTGGTGTCGGATGGAAACGCTGGCGAAAGTGCTTGAAATCCAAGCAGGACGCTCAGCAAGTAGCTTATAAGCAGGAGTGTTTGAGAGAGATTGAACAACTCAAAGACCAGAACCATATTGAGGTGTTTTATGGAGATGAAAGTGGGTTTTGTTTAACGCCGGTAATGGCTTATTCCTGGCAGTATCCAGGGGAAGAAATCCGGATACTACCCCAGAAAGGAAAACGAATTAATGTCTTTGGCATCATGAGCGAAGCTAACCAACTGAGAAGTTTTCAGAAAGAAGGTAGTATTACCACTGATTTTATCATTGATTCCATTGACGCCTGGATACCTGCCTTAACCAAGCCTACCGTACTTATTTTAGATAACGCTCCCGTGCATCAAGCCAAGAAGTTTCAAGAGAAAATCCCCCACTGGCAGGAAGAAAACTTGTTCATTTTTTTTACCGCCCTACTGTCCGCACTTCAATAAAATTGAAACCCTATGGCGAAAGGTGAAATATGAGTGGCTTAAGCCGGAACACTACGCTTGTTTAGCCTCCCTCAAAGAGGCCCTTACTGCTATTTTTAGCTGCTTTGGACAAGAATATACGGTCAAGTTCTCTTAATTTATTTTATATTCCTTTTTGTCCTACTACTTATCTAATTCATTTTAGTACAAACTTCTTTCACTCGTGTCCCAAATAACCTCAATTGCATCTCCATGAAAGTTAAATTTATCCTCCCCGCCTTGACCGAAGCCAAAAGTCCCTATTGGCGGCCCATTAAGTATTCTTTATTTCCGCCCCTGGGTCTGGCTACGCTGGCTGCCTACCTCTCCGAACGACGAAGCCACCCTGCAGGACGAACACGTGGAAGAAATTTACCTGAATGATACGCCGGACCTGGTGGTGATTCAGGTATACATTACCAATGCCTACCGGGCCTATGCCCTGGCTGACCACTACCGGGCCAAAGGATGCTACGTAATTTTGGGTGGCTTGCACGTCACTTCGCTACCGGAAGAAGCGGCACCGCATGCAGATAGCATTTTCCTCGGACCGGGAGAAGAAACGTTCCCTCAGTTTCTGAAAGACTTTCGGAATCGTCGGCCCAAAAAACGCTATTTTTCCCCCGTACGTACGTTGGTGGGGATTCCGCCAGTTCGCCGGGATCTGATCAAACGGCATCTGTACCTGGTGCCTAATTCCATTGTCGTCACCCGGGGCTGTCCGCATCATTGCGATTTCTGTTATAAAGATGCTTTTTCGAGGGAGGAAAGGGCTTTTATACGCAGGAGGTAGATGATGCCCTGGCCGAGATTGAGCGGCTACCCGGACGGCATTTATACTTCCTCGACGACCACCTGCTGGGCAATGCCCGTTTTGCCGGTCAGTTATTCGATGGAATGAAGGGAATGAACCGGGTATTTCAGGGAGCTTCTACGGTAGATGCCATTTTACGGGGTAATTTAATAGAAAAGGCAGCCGAAGCCGGGTTACGAAGCGTATTTATTGGCTTTGAGACCTTAAGTACCGGCAATTTGCAGCAGAGCAACAAGAAACAGAACCTGGGTAAAGACTACCGCAAGGCGATCCGGCGGCTGCACGATTTAGGAATCATGATTAACGGCAGCTTTGTATTCGGGCTCGATGACGATGAGCCGGATGTATTTAAGCGTACGGTTGATTGGGCCGTGGAGAATGGCATCACTACGTCTACCTTTCATATCCTGACCCCCTATCCAGGCACCAAGCTGTACGCCGATATGGAAAAGCCGGCGGCTCCTGCACCGGCAGTGGGACCGTTACGATACCCGGGAGGTAGTGTACCAACCGAGTAAACTTTCGGCTGCGCAACTGAAGGCGGCTACGACTGGGCCTACCAGGAGTTTTACAGCTGGTCGTCGATCTGGAAGGCAAGTAGGCAGCATGAACAGTTCAAGCATATGGCCAAGCACTTTGCCTATGCTGGCGGCTGGAAAAATTTGAGCCCTTATGGAATTTTATCATCAAGACACGGCACCTCAACCAGATGCGGCCGCTGCTGGAGGCTATTCTTTGCCGGATTTCCAAAAGCGAGGAGAAGGCTACTGATATAGAACTGACCGGACGAGAAGTACTGCAGCCGGTGCAGGTAACGGGCTGAAAACGAGCCAGATTATTTCAGAAGTAAATCATTCAGGAAGGTCTTCTTTCGAATCAGCAGGTTCCTCGCTGTAAACGCATTGCTATAAATGGAATATAATTTCCTAGCGGCAGTCCTGTTGCGTTGGAGCAATGCGTTAAAATAGGGCTAGTTGCTATGCGAGACTAGTATTAGCAACTACCTTTTTCTTTCATTTATCACATAACAGAATCGACTACGCGAGTATAATACTTGCCATTCTGAATCACCCAAGTCACTTCATATTTGCCTTCCCTTCACCGTTAAGCATATAAATATAAACTCGTCCATTGCCTTCTGATCGAAATACTTTGCAATAAATAGTGGTTGGTTTCTTTTTGGCTTTGTCTATTTGGCAAAAGTTTGGTTCGTATAAATCCGCAATCGCACTGTCGGGTAAAATCAACTGGTACTTTACGTGAATATATCTTACCGATTCAATCTTTTGTTTTGGAACTTGGCCGTCTGTACCCCAAAAGGGTTTGTTGTCAATGAGCCTTAGAAAGGTTTGCTGGGAACTATAGGAAAGTTTATGACCTGTAGTATCAAACTTTATTGAGCTAATATCTATCAAGTCATCAAGGCCGATAATATCTCCTTTTCAAAATATGCAAAACTATCTGCACACCTTTTTAGAGGTATCTCGGTTAATTTTATTTTAGGAAGGCTATCGTTTTTAGTTTCTGCAGAGCCTGTAATGGTAAAAGTGGCAATTTCTCTCTTTATTAGACTTGTTCTGGTTTATTATCAAGCAGTTACTAATTTTGACTTGAGGTAGTAGTTCCATAATCCGGCTCCTAATTCTACTACCTGATCGGCTACTGATAGAGATTTTACTCTAAGCTTATCATACAGGATTCGATATCTTTTTAAACCTGCGATGGCATGCTCTACCTTGATTCTAAGCCTACTGACTCGCTGGTTATACTCTTTTCCCAATGGGAGAGCTTCTCGCCTTTCTTGCGTTTGATTCCTTGAATCAGGCCCTGACGAGAGTGCAGCCGATGATACTCAACGTTTCAGGTTAGGTGCTTATCAATGCCCTGATAGCCTAGATCCACGCAAAGGAAGTACTGCTCCAACCAGTCTTTACCGAACTCTTCTTTGAGCAAGGTAAAGTCGTGTTTACTCCCGCAAGCAGTTTTACCCAAAAACACAATGCAGCCAATCGTACTGGCAATAAGGGTGTTCTTTAGGGTAGGCTGTTTTTTTCCCACTGTACTGTTGCTTCTGGTTTTGAGGACGTTGCCTGGCTCTCTCCGTGGCATCAAACCGCAACAGCGGTACCTCTTTCAAGGCTGCTTCCAGATGGGCTTTAGTAGAAAATTCCCGGTAGGGCATAACGTTTTCCTGATGAAGTACCGTCTTCAAGATGGATTGAAATAAGGTCACATACCCGCTTACTACACTACGGCTCATGCCAAAACTCATTGCCAGCACTTCTAACGTAGGGTAATTCTTCAGGTAAAACAAGACTGATGGCTACCTCATGGGATCAAACAAACCTTCTTCTCCGCTTTGAATCGCCCTTTCCTGCCCGAAATTTTCCACAAACTCATACTGCGGTACTTGATAATAGGCACTGAATTTCTCGGCTAAGGCTTTGAATTGTTCTTTGCTTAAGCCTACTGCTGAACGATAATCCCGATCACTTTTTGCGTTATGATAAATACTAATTCGCATCCTACTCCTTTTTTCTACTTTTTGTAATAATACCCTCAGTACCAAACCCGAACAAGTCTATTATTCCTTCTGGAAGTTTTTTAAAACTTTCCTTATTTCCTACAGTTTCTAGAGCAGCTACCTCTTCCTGTCTAAAGCAAACTTTGTCGGATAAGAAAGTAATCATTAGACAGAAAATTGTTAGCCAGAATGGTTGTAGCTGAATAAGTATTTTCATTTAACAGTTGCATAACTGTAATCTAATTTTTGCCATCCGGTGATGTGGTCTCCTGCTAAGCCTGCGGTCAGGCAGGTTGAGACATCCTAGTAGTGTTAGCAGGTGTTGTTACTCCTTTTCTTCGTTTTCATCAAAAAATCTGTCAAATCCTTTTCTTCTTAACCCTTCTTTCAACTCCTGGTCTCTTGTCCATAGGTGAGCCTCCATTTCTAAAGTTAATGCTACAAATGGCGTGTCTTTTTCATCAACTTCTTTGCATAAATGATAGGCAGTAATGAAATTTTCCACGCTAATCAGCTCCTCATTGACAAAATGTATTTTTTGCAAGGTTTTGTTTAAGAACTCATATACTTCTTCTTCTCCAGCTTTAGCCTTTTGTAAAGATTCGTTCTTTATGCAGGAAGATTTCAACAATTAAAAAATTGGGCGCGTACAGTTTATATGTACTTGACAAGAGCTTGGTTCTGGTGTGAGAATCTTTCGAACGCAGTGAAGAAAAGATAATGTTAGTATCCACAACAATTGCCTTCATTTATTTTTTGTTAACAATCGTTCTTTATTTCTCTCCCACCAATCTTTTTAATTTCTTCACCCAACTCGATGATTGAATCAGGCAAATCTATTTTTTGTGCTAACGTTTCGATCCTTAATCTCTCAAAAAACGCAAATAAAAATCTTTATCTAGTATTGCATTCTTATCTATACTAATCAGATATTTATCGCCGGTTGATTGAATGTTTATCGTTTCCATAATTTTCAATTTATTCAATGTACAAAATTTTTCAATGGCACATAACAGTTGCGTAACCTAATCCTAATGATTCCTTATCTCTCAGAAGTACGTCAGGGTAAGCAACTTTTCTTTCCAGTAAAGTCCCGATTCAAACGGCTTGCTTAACCGGTAACGTAATCACAAACTCACTACCCAGACCGGGCTCACTGAACACATCTATTTTGCCGTTATGCTTTTGAATGATACCATAACTGATGGAAAGCCCTAAGCCGGTGCCTTCGCCTACTTCTTTGGTGGTGAAGAACGGATCGAATATACGCCGTTTGACCTTATCGGTCATGCCGGTACCGGTATCCTTAATGGATACATGTACATTTCCCTCTGCAAGCCACGTCCGGATGGTGATGGTACCCTCGCCGGGAATAGCCGCAATGGCATTGCTCAGAATATTCATAAAGACCTGATTCAGCTTGCCCGGATAGCACTCAATCTCGGGCAGGTCGCCATATTCTTTTACCACCTGAATCCGGTTCTTCAGTTTACTCCGCAGCAGCATCACCGTAGAGTTAAGCCCATCGTGAATATTCACTGTTTTTAAGTCCAGTTCATCCAAACGGGAGAAATTACGGAGCCCAATTACGATTTCCTTCGTCCGGCTGGCTCCTTCCTCAATTCCGTTAAGCAAGGCATCGATCTCACTTTCCAGGTACTCCATATCAATCTCCTCCCGGAACCGATTAATTTCTTTCAGATCTTCGCGCAGTTGCTCTGATTGATGCAGGGCCGTATAGCGGTTGAGTAGTTGCCGGAGGTCTTCAAGATCCGCTTTCAAAGGGCCTACGTTGGCCGACACAAAGTTGATGGGATTATTAATTTCATGGGCAATACCGGCCGTAAGTTGCCCTAAAGAGGCCATCTTTTCGGATTCGACCAATTGCATCTGAGCATTTTGCAGGTTAGCCAGGATTTTCTCCAGTTCCTTATTCTTCCTTACCAGTGACTTCGTCTGCTTCTGCACTTCCTGCTGCAAGGTTTCATTGTACTCCAGCAGCAACCGTTCGGCTTCTTTGCGTTCGGTGATTTCTCGGGAGTTAACCACAATACCCCGTATCGCCTCATCCCCAAGCAGATTATTCAGAATTACTTCCAAATCGATATAATAGCCATTTTTGCGGCGGCAGCGGAATTCTTCCTTGATCAAAGAACCGGGCCTTTTCAGAATAGCCTGGAAACTCTGGCGTACTCTTTCAGCGTCGTCCGGGTGAACCAAATCAGCGCCACTCACTTGCAGTATCTCTTCCGGGGAGTAACCGAGCATCCGTTCTACGGCCGGACTTACGTAACGGAACTTCACATTTTCATCTACCAGGGAGGTTACATCCGACGAATGTTCGATTAGTGCTCGGAAGTATTTCTCCTTCTGGGCCAGCTCATTTTCAGTCCGCTGCTGATCAGTGATATCCCGGAAGTTGATAATAAACCCTTTGATGGCTTCATCATGAAGCATATTGCGGCCAATGACTTCCAGGGTACGGTATTGTCCATCATGGAACTGGATCCGGTGGATAGAACGGGTGGTCTGCCCTTGTTCGCACTGAAGCGTTTTGTAGGCGTCTTCCAGCTGTACCATTTCATCAGGATGAAAAAACTCGAAGCCATTCTTGCCGATTACTTCATCCGGCTCATACCCGAAGGCCCGTATACCCGGTGAGGCGTAGCAAACTTTCCCTTCCCCATCCTTAACCAGTACGCAGTCAAAGGCATTTTCCAGTAATCCTTTGTAAAAACGCTCCTGCCGGCGAATCTTTTCTTCGGCCTGCGTTTTTTCCTGCATCACCTTTTCCATGCGTTCAGCCAGTTGTTGTACCGTATTACAGGCTTCCGGCGTGTCCATATGTACTGAATCATCATGCCGCTGAATAGCAATCAGGTACACAGCAGGGTCACCGGGACGAATGGCTTTCAGGAAGGCGGAACCATTGTGAGCTTGTACCTCTTCGATTACGGTAAAATTTTGCAGATTGCTCCCCGGTTCAACAGGGAGCACAGTGGATATCGGAATGCCAGATTCCATAATAACCTATGGGTTTAAGTACTATTGCAAACCGGCCAGCAGCCAGTGCTTAATGAAATTTAATTAAATGAATTAATTTTATAGCGCTTGCCATTCCCTTCCTTCACGTCAACACATAAGCGCATGATCTAATTAACTTATCCTCTTAACGTACCCGTTCTGCCATTCGTTTAACCAAACCACCCATGACTAAACTCAGCGTGAATATTAACAAGGTTGCTACCCTCCGCAATGCCCGGGGCGGCAATAACCCTGATGTAGTAAAGGCCGCCCAGGATTGCGAACGGTTCGGCGCCCAGGGCATTACGGTGCACCCGCGGCCCGACGAAAGGCATATCCGATACAACGATGTACTGGCCCTGCATGAGGTAGTGACGACTGAATTTAATATTGAAGGCTACCCCGACGACCGGTTTATGGAACTAGTCAGGCGAGTAAAGCCAGCGCAGGCTACGCTGGTGCCCGATGCTCCCGATGCCATTACTTCCAACGCGGGCTGGGACACGGTCCGGCACCAAAGTCTGCTTACCGGTATTGTTCAAGAATTGAATAGCCACGGGATTCGTACGTCCATTTTCGTGACCCGGACGAAAAAATGGTGGAAGGCGCCGCCAAAATCGGCACGGACCGGATTGAACTGTACACGGAGCCTTATGCGCACCAATACGCACGTAACCGCGACCAAAGCCGTAGCGCCTTACGTACGGGCAGCTCAGGTGGCCGCAGAACTAAACCTGGGTCTGAATGCCGGTCATGGCCTCGACCTGAATAACCTGCGGTTTCTGAAAGGACAGATTCCTCATTTGCTGGAAGTATCTATTGGCCATGCCCTTATTTGCGACGCGTTGTATTACGGGCTGGAGAATACCATTCAGATGTATTTACGGGAATTGGAGTAGTATTACCAGTTGCAATAAACAACCAACTGTTAAACTGGCAACTGAACACCCGAAACAGGTAACTTTTACTGCACCATCAAGTTGCAGCCCCGGACATCAGAATTGTCGAACCGGCCCAGTACGCGGAACGTATCAGGGCCGGTAATGGCACCCAGATCCTGCGTTTCGATAAAAGCACAGGAGTCCACATTGGCCAGATCAATTACATTAATGCCTCCGCTGCGCAGGCTATTATTAATACAGAATGGGTCGTTGACATCCCGTAACAGGATCTTCATCGTAGGAGGCAGCCCAAAAATCCCTTCTCCGGAGGAATAAGCCTGCGAAAGCAGCTCCGTCATGCCATACTCTGAATGAACGGATTTCACCCCAAAACTACGGGTCAGTAACTGATGTACTTCCTCGCGTAGCAATTCCTGCCGACGACCTTTCATTCCCCCGGTTTCCATTATGGTTACATGTGATAAGTCTAGTCCGGGAAACTGTTCGGCCAGGTCCAGCAGGGCAAAAGTGACCCCGATCAATAAGGTTTTACGATCTGAATTCCGCAGTTTCTGCAGTTTTGCTACTAATTCGTGTCTAATATGAAGAAAAAAACCTGATTCTACGGATTGGCTTTGTTGAATAAAATAGTCGGCCATATACACCAGCGACGACCCTTTTCGTTGGAGGTAAGATGGGAGCAGCGCCAGTATGTGCCAGTTGGTGAGGGAGCCGTATTGTTTTTCAAAAATAGTGCGGGCAACCTTCAGATAAAATCCCGGGTCATGTACATAATGACGGCTGGGAGTTTGCCCGGTAGTGCCGCTGCTTTCAAACATAACCTTAGCCGGCACGTTACCCGTGATAACCGGATGGTGCTTGAAGAAACTAATCGGCAAAAAAGGAATCTGCTCCAGGGAAGTAACCTGATTGATGTCTTTCCGAAGGTATTGCAGATACGTATGGTAGATGGGATTGTGCTCAGCCTGGTAACCAAACAATGCCAATGCCTGGCGCTCAAAAGTATCCGGCGCGGTATCAAAAAGACTGGCTTTAAAGGAGTCTGAAAAAGAAGCCACTGATACGGAAAGTTTTATTGGCAGGTGAGTTAATCTAATTTCTTCAATATTGCGTAAATTGTACTATTATTCTATATTCTTATGAAGAGAAGTATGTATACGGCAACCCTGCTGTTTGCCGGCTTGTTATTGTTGGCGGTCTCCTGTGAACCGCCTTCTTTTTCTCCGACGCCTTCTATTTCGTTCCGGGAGATTAAACAATCTAGTGTGCTTAACCCCAATTCAAATCCTCCCAGCTATACTGATGAGCTGATTTTAAGAATCGATTTTAAAGATGGGGACGGGAATTTAGGTCTGGGTCCGGATGAAAATCCGCTTCAGAACAATTATAAGCTAACTTATTTTAAGAAACTGAATGGCAAATTTGTGCCGGTAGTATTCCCTAATTCTGCTCCTAATCCAGTGTATAACCGGTTTCCAACGCTGCGGACTGATGGAAAAGCAGGGCCCATTGAAGGTACGCTTGACCTTTTGTTCACTATTGTGCCGCCTCCTGATTTTACAAACCCTTTGTATGTGTATCCTAACGACACGTTAAGGTTTGAAGTACAGATATGGGACAGAGACATGAATGCGAGTAACACGGTAACCTCTTCTGAAGTAGTTGTCCTAAAGAGAAGATAGGTGGGTCACTAGAATTAGTTGATACCATTTTTTGTCCTTCCCGGAAGGAAGTTTCGATGTTCCTCCGCATTTAGCTTCGCTAAGATAGTTGTAATGCGGAACAACTTTCTGGACTGAACTGCATTTTGTCGTACACCCCATTTCAAGTATCAGTATGCCCGTCTCAGAAATTGATATCCAGCAAAACAGATAGTTTCGCTTTCAGTATCCCAATCAGCTCCGGATCATTAAATGCGTAGCTGTCTTCAATATCAAGCATCATTATTGTTTTTCCGGCTACCACTGGCGAAAATTTAGCCCGGATCATTTCCTTGTGCTTCCGTTCCATCACGATGATATAATCCGCCCAGCTGATTAATTTCTGGGATAATTTAACCCTGGCCTTTTCACTGGTGCCGGCTGACCTGGCATTATAAGACGGATGGTTACGGAAAAGCAATTCCGCAGTCGGGCTTCGCCATTGATTGCGGCTACAAACGAACAGCAAATTCTCTTTAGTCATTACGACATTTTTATATTCACCCGTCTGATCATCACTGACCCTGGTAAAAACACCAATGCCGTTAACCATCCCAGACGGGGTAACTAACGGCATCGGCTGGTGTATTGAAACTATTGCATTCCGCTCAGAATGCGGCAGAAGGAGAAATCTTCATCAATTTCAATAAAAACCTCTTCTTTCGCTTTCACAAACCAGTCATTCAAAGCCCGGGCCCTCTTCTCATTCAGCGCCGCTTCGTAGATTTTCTGCCAGTCGTCCTTCAGGTTAGCCTGATGGGGCGCAATCTTGGTTTTGTAGTAGAGAATACGCATGGCACTTTTACCGTCATCCGTACGGTACACGATGGGCTTGCTGACCGTACCCACCTGCATGGTGTCAATGGCAAAATACACGCCGGGTTCCAGATTGTCGGTGAAAATACGGGTACTGCCCGTGTTTACGTCGGAAATCATACCACCACTGGGAGCCGTTGCTTTATCCTCGGAATGCAGTTTGGCCGCTTTTTCAAACGTAATACTGTCGTTTACAATCAACGTACGGAGGCTGTCCAGGGTCCGTTCCACCTCCTGCAGGTCTACGGCACTGTAATTGGGACGCAGCAGAATATGGCGGGCCTGATACTCGTCTCCCCGGCGCTCTACCAGCTGAATCACGTGAAAACCAAATTCCGATTCGATCACTGGCGAAATTTCTCCTTTTTTCAATTTAAAAGCGGCTGCTTCAAATTCAGGTACCATTTCACCTCGTTTAGACATTTGCAGCAGGCCGCCTTCCTGGGCCGAGCCATCGGCGGAAAATTGCTTGGCCAGGGCGGCAAAGTCCTCTCCTTTCAGGGCGCGGTCCCGGATCTGGTTTAACCGGGCTCTCACTTCTTCTTTCTGCTCCTTACCTACTTTGGCAATTTTTACAATCTGCCCCACTTCTACCTCTGTCGGGAAGTAAGGGATACTGTCTTTGGGTAAATTATTATAGAATTTCTTGACTTCGCTGGGCGTGATCTTGATGGTACCCGTGATGGTTTCTCGCATTTTTTGTGACAGGAGTTGCTCACGTAACTGCTTGCGCAATTCGGATTTAAGCGTCTCTATACTTTTGCCGTATGCTTCCATCAGTTTCTCGGGAGATCCGAACTGCGTACGCACCATATAATCCATCCGGCGGTCAAGCTGGGCTTCTACCTCTTTGTCATCTACGGTTACTGAGTCAATTTCGGCTTTGGCTACCAGCACTTTCTGCACCACCAGGTTTTGTAATGCCTGACAGCGGTCAGCGCCCTTCATGCCATTGGCTATCATATCTTCGTACAGAGCCTCCACTTCGGATTGCAGCACGATATAGTTATCTACTTTTGAGACAATCCGGTCAATGGATTTGCCCTGCCCCCAAGCGGTCATCGTGAGTAAACCGGAGAAGAGTAGTCCTAAAAAGTTTTTAAAAAATTTCATTCAGGTTGGAATTTTTGAGTAAATGAGTCGGATGGGTGATTGTCGTATTGCCTGATCGGGCACGTTTCTAGCCAGCGGTTTAGTCTGATTTTATTTAGCAGTATACATTTTAAATTTATTCGCACTACGGGCTTCCTCATAGATCTTTTTTTCCAGATTCTGCATCAGCGCCAGTCGCCTTTTGGTCAGAATTACCCCTCTGATCTGGTCTTTAACAAACGAAAAAGGGGCCGCCTGATTAGCTGGTTTAAAATCACGGATGAACAGCCAGTATCCGTTTTGCCCGTCAGAAGTTTCGGCAAAATAATCTTTCTGCAAAAACTGGGCCTTATTAGCAGTTTCCCGGTAAGGCGTATTATTAATTAATGTTTCCAGCGTCACCCAAAGCGTATCGTCCAGCTGATACGCTTGCGCGAAGCGGTAACAGTAGGATGTCAGTTCCCGACGGTCCGGTTCTTTATCGGAACGGAACAGGGCTTTTGCCCGGTCTTGCTTAGGAGCATCTTTGGGCAGGGCCAGCATTTTACCCTGCACGATATTCTGTTTAAGCGTAAAGTTAGCCAGATTTTGCCCATAATACGTCTGCATTTCCTGATTAGTCACGATGCTGTCCAAATGCTGCTTCACGTATTGCTTCTCAAACTCGTACATTAATAGGGCATTGCGGTACTCCTGCATTTTCTGCTCAATTTCCTCATTATCTACTTTTACTTCTTTGGCAGCCCGGTCCAGCAGCAACTGTTTCCGGACCCAACCATCTACGTACCGGCTTACCAGCAGGGTACTGTCAGTAGCCGAAGCCCCTTTAGGGACCATGTCAGCAACTTCCGAATGATAAAGCAGTTTCTCCCCTACCTGCGCAACGGGCTTTTCATTATCCAGTTCCCTATCATGCCCACTTTTACGGCAGCCTGCTGCCATAAGTAATACTACTAAACAAAGAATCCGGTAAAGCACAATCAGTATCTGATTTTTAAGGTACCGTAAAAAAATGGGAAAGACTACAGTGTATGGCTAAGCCGCTGTAGTCAATCTATATTCATGAATAGGTAGTTTCAGCTTACAGACCGCCCTTCAGCATGGCTTGTACTTCGGGCTCATTGAGCACTACCGGATATTTCTGCCGCAGGCTGTCTAACCACTGCTTCTCCAGAAAATTCTGGTAATCAGAAATGACCGCCCCGCGTGATTCCTCAAATGTTCTGGGCCGGGGAGCTTCCACTGATTTTATCTCAATGTAAACTTTGCGTCCATTTTCTTCGAGCGTATAATTACCCGCCTTCCAGGCTACCTGATCGATAAAAGGATCGTCTCCTTTCTGAAAGGCGCCTTCGGTAATTTCCAGGTTTAATGGTTTACGGGCATTCATCAATCGCTCAATGGCAGTTTTATCCGTAGAGGAAAGCGTCATCGTCACCCGGGCATTTTTACGCATTTCAGTTTTAGAAACCGGCTTATAACGGCCGGCATCACGGATGCTGACCCGCGTAATATCGAGGCCATTACTCGTTAAGTATTCCGCTACCGCCTGCGCTCTTTTTCCCGAAACGCCTTCTTTCTCCCGCGGATCGGCATAACCGGCTACCTCCACCTGCAAGGATTTATCCAACTTCATGGACCTTACCAGCCGGTCCAGCTGAGCCCGCTGTACTGAATCCAGGTTGCTCCGATCTTTACCATAATTAAATTCGGCAAAACTGGCATTAGGCACCGGATAGACATTTTTCTTCAACAACTCTTTTACTTCCGCCAGTATATTTTCATCGGCAGCATTGTATACAGAGGCAACTACCCGCTGTCCCCACTGGTATTTGCTGCGGTTCGCGTCAAAGAATGCCCGGTAACCGGCACTATCAGCCAGCGACTTGGACCACACCCGCTCTTCCATGCGCCCAAACAGGAGTATACCATCATGGTACTCTTTTACCAGGTAGCGGTACTCGGGATGCTTTTCTTCCAGATGGGTCTTTTCGTATTCCCACAGTGACTCATCTACGTAGTCATTATACAACAATTGCATGTAGTAGGATGCTGTCAGGCCTGGCTTTGCCTGTTGGTTGGCCTGCACATATTCAAAAAAGTTTTTGATCGTGTAAGGCTTGCCATTAATAGAAAATAGGGTCTTTTCCAGCGACTTATCGGGTGCAAATCTCCAGTTCCCCAGCTGCAGGGAATCGGTTGCTTTAGAAAAAGCCAGCTTACGGGCCGCTTCATCTTCAGCCAGCTTGTTTTCCTTACGGAGCCGCTGCAGGAAGACTTTACGGTTCAGTTCGGAACGCGAATCCTTGGTAACTTTTTGTTTTAAAGTAGGTTCCAGTTCCTCAAACGGTTCTATGCCTTTTTTCTCGATCAGCTTAATGATATGCCAGCCGTAAGGAGTCAGCACCGGCGCCGAAATCGCACCCGGACTATTGAGGGCAAAAGCGGCATCTTCAAAAGCAGGAATCATATTACCGGTACCAAAGGGAGGCAACACCCCACCTTTGCTACGCGAAGAACCATCCTCCGAAAACTGACTGCAGAGCTGATCCCAGTTTTCGCCCTTCTGCAACCGCCGGTAGATTTCATCAATTTTGCCCTTGGCCGCTTTGGCGTCATCCTCCGGCACTTCGGGATTGGTGCGCACCATAATGTGGGCTACTTGTACTTTACCCCGCGAAGGGCGGCGGTCCATTACCTTAATCAGGTGATAGCCAAAGTTGGTCCGGACCGGATTTGAAATACTGCCCTTAGAGGTCTGATAAGCGGCTTTTTCGAATGGATACACCATCTGCATAGCCGAGAACCAGCCCAGGTCACCCCCATTCTGCCTGGCTGAAGGGTCCTGGGAATGTTGGCGGGCCAATGCTTCAAAGTCTTGCCCAGCGGCGGCCTGCTGGCGCAGTTCCGTAATTCGGGTAAATGCTTTTAAGGTATCTTCCGGATTGGCATCTTTAGGCAGGTTAATGAGCAAATGCGAGGCGTGAATTTCTTCCTTCATGTGCGCATACGCTTCTTTCACCAGTGCCTGGGTGATGGTACTATCTACCAGATAAGGTTCTGCCAGCTGCTCTTTGTAACCGGCCAGTTCTTCACGGAAAGAGGCAGCCGTATCTAAGCCCATGCTTTCGGCTTCTTTCACCTTCAACCGGAAGTTGATATAGAGGTCTAAATATTCACGCAGACTTTTTTCCTTGTTGGTACTATCCTGAGGTGGATTTTTCTCATACACATACTTAAACTCTGAGCGGTAAACCGGATCTGGGCCGATAGTAGCAATTACTGGGTCAGCAACTGGTTGGACGGAAGCAGTCTTACTGGTTTTGCAACCAGCTAATAGCAGAGGAACTCCTACCGCAATGGCGGCAATCTTATTCATACGTAAAAACCGGGCTGGATAATATGGGAAACGTAACTGATTTCGATTTTTTTGTAACGGCTCCTGGATTACTGATACCAAGCTGCGTCATTTTTTAAGTTGTAGTGAGGCATCAGGCTATTCGCAAACCAACATCACCGGAAGCAGGAGCTACCACAATGTTGGGGAAGATTTTCACGGAAAATTATCACCTTTTGGGTCAGTTATAAATGGGTGTATTCACGCAAATGCCTCTACAGTTACATTTTGACCTTACGTATGGGTGCATCTTGGGAATAGTAGAGATTAAACGCGGCCGGGTGTTGAAAAAGTATGTTTTGTTTGTTTTTGATGGGTTACTACTAAAGAAAAGATGGGAAAAACCCGCCCCTTATTTTACCATAGCTGATTTATTCTCATTTTAATTAAAAAGCGTAGGTGGACCGACCAAAGTCTTTGTGCAAACGCCAAGTACTTGAGTTGTCATTGTGCTCCACTTCAACCTTATCCATCAATTTTTTTTACCAGCATTAGGCCAACACCCATTTTTTCCCGTCGCGTACAATTTGCTTAAATGTTTAAAGCCGGTAATTTCTAAGGTCAAAGAAGTTGGTACTGCGGTCTATAATTTCAAACGTGACACTATCTTTATTATTGCGGATGCTCAACTCAATGGCGTTCCGACTGTTGCACTGATGCGAATGAATGATTAAATTACTGAAAAACTTCATCCACGGCCAGTACCATCTGGTTAATTTCTAATCTCGGAGAGAGCATAATTACGGAGCACCCTGTAACGAGAAATCCCGGATTCCTTTCAGGTTCTCCTTGAGCAATAAAATTTATAATAATGAATCATTTACAAATAACTTCGCCTCCTTTTCTGATACATTGTGATAGTAAGTAACTGATCCAGACCCAGTAGCTGAACACGTTCAGCACCTTGTCACTTAACCCAAATAGGGTACCAGTGAAGTTTGATTATTGTCAAACTCTTGTAGATGGGACATAAACACCCCTAATCCAGCAGACGATATATATCCAAATGGGTACAATCCACCATCAAAATTTTTCTTGTCTTTTTGAAACCGCTTTCAATTGCCTGATCCAGTAAAAATTGAAGAACTGGCATCCAAATCACCATTTATTAAAATTATACTCAGTTCGTCTTCGTGAATGGTGCTGATTTCTGTATTCGATCGGAATACGCTAGTGAAAAGATGGTTACGCAAAGTTAATAAATATTATAAGGAAAATTTCTATTCCATCGGCGCCACGATGTTAATATCTGATATTCAGTTAGTTAATAAAGCTATAAATAATTTATAAAGCAACTATTTATAAAGTTTTTACCTTGAAGCCCTCATTGCCAGGAATTGAGTGACGCTGGCATCGGTCCGTTTCAGTAACCATCCCGAGTCCGGACTTAAATGGGGCGCAAGATCGAAAGCCCAGCTAACGGTACCGGGTCATACCCACTGCCGCCCCACGGATGACAGCGGCTATGCGTCTGGCAGCCAGCCAGGTCCCTCGGAAGACATTATATTTTTGCACTGCTTCCGCACCGTATTATGAACAGGAAGGCGTGAAACGGCAACTGGACGGAAACCAGGGAGAAATCTAATTGATAGAAGCGGATAAGACCAAGTATTATTTTTCGTCCCATATATTTTTAAAAGCTTGCGCGGATCCCAGCAATTGGGTATAATGCTTTTAATTCGATAAAAATTCTTAAATTAGTTTTCTTAAAAAAGAAATTTTTGTACAGTCTTCCGCCGTTGGCTGCTCCCCGAAAATGCTATCCTGCCTGCTTGCCTTGCTGTGGCACTTACTGCCTGTTACTGACAGCACCTTCTGCTGATGACTCCTTTCTTCGTGATCCTTATGTGGTAGTCAATACAATCCGGATCGAAGTGAGCCCGTAAACGCAACCCTCACCGATTCTGCGGGGAACTCGATTTTTGAGGAAGGCAGATACGCTGCTGGGCAAACAGGTACACGACATCCTGCAGCGCAACCGTAATAAGATATTTAATACCAACCTATTTGTTACGGTTGACCTTTCCTGAACCGGCCAGTCGGGGCAGATTGATCTGCTCATTGTGCTGCGTGGAACGCTGGTACATTTTTCCGATGATCATATTCGAGTTAGCCGACCGTAATCTTAATGAATGGTGGGTTGATCGAAGCACACCTGCGTCGTACGCACGCACAGCGGAGTACGGGTAGTACACAAAAATTTCCGGGGACGTGGCGAGGAACTACGGGGAACGGCCCAGTTTGGTTTTACCAAGCGATTTGACTTGGGCTATATGATCCGCTACCTTGACCGTAAGCAGAAAAACGGGTTAGGCTTTCTGGTTTCTTATGCCCAGAACAAATCCGTAGCCTACCGCACAATCCAAAACAAGTTATTTTATCTGAGCGCCGACCATCAGTTACGGGACCGGTTTATGGCATCGGTACTGTTCACGCACCGGCCTCAGTTCTACGTAACGCACCGCGCCGAAGCTCACCACCACAATACTATTGCCGATACGATTGCCCGGTTAAATCCGGATTATTTCCTGCAGAGTCAGTACCCGCCAACAGTATATTTCGCTTTTCCTACCAGTTTACCTGGGACAAAAGAGATATTGCCGCTTACCTGTTGCATGGAAAGGTATTCTCTTTGACATCACGCGGGCTGGCCTTACGAAGCTTGATGATTTCAGTGCCACGTATCTGGGAACAAGCTACAGCCAGTACGGTCGGGGCTGGGGAAAAATTTTACGGTCCGCTGCGTACGGGGACGGGTATCTGTTCCCGGTAAACAACCTTATTTTAACTATCGGCATGGGGTACGGCATGGACTACCTGCGGCTACGAATATTACGTAATTGACGGGCAGCATTTTGCGTTGGGGAAGCTTACTTTTAGCGCGAACATTCAATCTTCAGCTTGCTTTTCCCAATTGATCCCCTTGGCCAGTTTCCAGACTATTCCTATTGCCCTGTATTTGGGTACCTATACCGATGCCGGCTATGTTCACAGTCCGGTATATAACAGCGAATAGTCACTCTGACCAATAAAATGCTTCACAGCAGTGGTTTGGGCCTTGATATGGTTACTTTTACAATACGGTTTTCCGGATCAACTATTCCGTTAACCGGCAGGGGGTGAGAAAGGTTTTTATTCACTTCGTCCGGGATCTCTAATTATTCCGGTTAATTGATTAGAATTCCTACTTTGCTCGCAAAAAAGGCGTTAATCTTATTCAAATAATTATTGCCAACTACACGAATACCAATGGTGCTACTCCGCTTTTAAGGAAGTCACATTTTATATAGCCATGCTAAGTCTGTTACTGACAGCATGCGGAGGAGCAGATACCAAAGAAGAGACAAAGGTAGACACGGACAGCCTCCAACGGACCTCAGCAGGAACAACTACCGGCTTTTTACCAGTACAGTCCCAAATTTCAACAACACTTAAAACGTACGACGGAACTGTCCGGGGTATATCTCTGGGAGATCAGGTGCACAGCGCAGAAAGAAACGGCCTTTGCTGGAAGACAGTGCCTGCCACGTTGGCTATAATGTGGAGTTGGGAAACAGTGAAATGACGGACATTCTCTATTACTATAACCCTAAAACCAAAGTTATTGATAATATTACCTTGATATTTATCTGAATGATGCTCAGTCTGGTAGATAGCCTGATGACGAGTTTACCCACTTTACGGACAAATACGGCGATCCGGTAATAAAGGAAATTAAGGCCATAGCTTGGCAGGATGCCTGAAGTGTATGATTGTAGTGAAGTGATGTGGGAATAAAAGAAGCCCAGGTTTACGGATTCAGGTAGCTAAGAGCAACTAAACTAAGAGAAAATGGTAAATTTTAAATGCTAAAGGGTAAATGGCTATTAGGTACCGGGTATTGGGACATAAGTCAGTGGGTTTCATTGGTTAATTGGTACTGGTTAGTACTACTTTAACACTTTAGTACTACTTTAACACTTTAATAAGTGGATGACCAATTTCAGGTGTTCATACGCATTTAATAATGCGGATGGTCGAATGGCGCATTTTAAATGCGCTTTTCCTTCGCTCCGCATGGCAACTATCTCTCAGCGAAGCTAAATGCGGAACAACCACAGATATAGGTATGGCGTAAAGTGTTAAAGTAGGATTAGTAAAGTACTGGTAAAAAGAACATTCTTGAAACCCCTAATACCTTATTACCTGATACCCATTGTTAATTGAGCTTTTAGCATTCAACATTTATCACTACTCTTGCCAGCCTCCCACAAAACTGAATTTCTTTAAAGCCAAAAGCTCCGGACCCGATGGTCGATCTCCACCTGTAATTTACCCGTTTCATCCACTCCCCGGATAATTCCTTCTGCTACCTCTTCTCCAATGCGAAACAAACGAATTTTCTTAAACCCGTACAGGTACTGCAAATACTCCTGCCGCAACGTCTCCAGACTACCAGCTTTCAGCAGTAAATAAGTTGCCTCCAGCCCCTCCAGCAATTCGTTCAGTAGTTTTTGGAGGTCGTATTCTTTCTCCTCAATGGCGCGCAGGGATACGGCTCTGGGATGACTAAAACGGATTTGGTTAACATTTATCCCAATGCCTACTACGGACTGGGACAAGTAAATTCCCTTTACCGAATTCTCAATCAGAATTCCACCGATTTTCATGTCGCCAAAATACAGATCATTGGGCCACTTAACGGATACGAGACTAGAGAGATACTTATGCAGCAACCGGTAGCAGGCGATGGCTACCGCCATGTTAAGCCCAAACTGCTGTGATGCCGTCAGAAAGGTAGGTTTAAAGAGTAAAGAAAAGGTTAAATTCTGACCGGCTTCGGCTTCCCAAGTATTACCACGCTGCCCGCGGCCAGCCGTTTGGTGATGAGTAATAACCACACTACCCTCCGGTACGTTTGTATCATTAGCCAAATCCAGTAACTTGTCATTGGTTGAATGACAAGTTGGCAGGAAAAAGACTTTTTTCCCGACAAACAGGGTGTTGGGTAGATTATTGTACAAAGTCTTGGCTACTAAAAATGTAGATGTTGAGCGGAGTAAAACTATACAAATCTCTGCTAAGTATATGATCGATGTGTTTAAACACGTTTAATTAGTTAATTTTGTAGAAGAGTAATTAAGAAAGCGAATGCAATTAACCAAAACAGGGATTGATTCAAAAGAATTAAGTCAATTAGTGGCGCAGGGAATGCTGGAAAAGAAAGCAAATGGCATCATCATACTGGACCTGAGAAATATTAAAAATGCAGTAACTGATTTTTTCGTTATTTGTTCCGGTAATTCCGACACCCAGGTTGATGCGATTACGGACTCCATCGAGGAACAGGTATACAAACAATCAGGACTGGATCCTTGGCATAAAGAGGGAAAAGAAAACAAAGAGTGGATTCTGCTGGATTATGTAGATGTAGTAGCCCACGTATTTAAGAAAGACCGGCGGCAGTTTTATGCTATTGAAGATTTATGGGGAGATGCTGAGGTAACTCAAGTAGATTCTGAACCGTAGCGAAACCAAGTGGTCAGCTGCGCTGTTATTTACATATAAAAACTAAAGAATAAATTGGACTGAATCTTAGAACAATGGCCGAAAATCCAAACGCAAATAATAACGGTAAGAAAAAACCGATTCCGAAAATACCCCAACGTCCGGGGTATCAAATATGGCTGATTGCGGGCCTTTTATTGCTTATTTTAGGGGTGACGTATATCAATAAAAGCACCGCTACCCTGGATATCTCCCAGAACCGCTTTGAGAAAATGCTTAAAAGCGGCGATATTCAGGAAGTAGTCATTATTCCGAACACGAATGCGGTAGAAATTACCTTAAAACGAGAAGCAATTGACAATCAGAAGTACCGGGACGATCTGGCTAAGAGAGGACCTTTCTCGGCGTATGAAGGCCCGCACTACCGGCTTCAGATTATCAAGGCGGAAGACTTTAAGCGTGACCTGGTAGCACTGCAAAAGGACCTGCCTACCGATGAACAGGTTTCCTATAAGATCGAAACCCGTAACGACCTTACCAACTTTCTGCTTAACTGGGGATTGCTGATCCTGATGTTCTTTGGCTTATGGCTATTGATGCGCCGGGTTACTGCTGCCGGGCCGGGTGGACAGATCTTCAACATTGGTAAGTCAAGAGCGGCCTTGTTTGATGCCGAAAACAAGGTAAAAATCACATTCAATGACGTAGCCGGATTGGATGAAGCGAAAGAAGAAATTAAGGAAATTGTTGACTTCCTGAAAAACCCAACCAAATTTACCAACCTGGGCGGTAAGATTCCGAAAGGGGCATTGCTGGTGGGCTCTCCGGGAACGGGTAAAACGCTGCTAGCGAAAGCCGTAGCCGGTGAAGCTGGCGTGCCATTCTTCTCCCTGTCGGGTTCTGATTTCGTAGAAATGTTTGTGGGAGTAGGTGCAGCCCGGGTGCGTGATTTGTTTAAGCAGGCAAAAGAAAAAGCTCCCTGTATTATATTCATTGACGAGGTGGACGCTATTGGCCGTTCCCGCGGCCGCGGACAGGTTCCCGGCTCTAATGACGAACGCGAAAACACCCTAAACTCACTGCTGGTAGAGATGGACGGTTTTTCGACCGATTCCGGTGTGATTATTCTGGCGGCTACGAACCGTCCCGATGTACTGGACTCCGCTTTGTTGCGTCCGGGCCGTTTTGACCGTCAGATCAGTATTGATAAACCCGATTTGAATGGACGGGAAGCTATTTTCAAAGTTCACCTGAAGCCTTTAAAATTATCGGCCGAAGTGGATCCGAAGAAGTTATCTGCCCAGACACCAGGCTTTGCCGGCGCTGAAATCGCCAACGTTTG
>JAUJNL010000030.1:49901-56137 GCA_030448185.1 Cytophagales bacterium
TTAGGCTACGCGCAGTATTTACCCCGTGAACAGTTCCTGTACACGTATGAGCAGTTGTTTGACGAAATGTGCATGACCCTGGGTGGCCGGGCGGCTGAGGATATTGTGTTCGAACGGGTCTCTACCGGCGCTTTGAGTGATTTAGAACGGATTACTAAGATGGCATACGGCATCGTCACTGTATACGGGATGAATGATAAGATTGGAAACGTGTCTTTCTACGATTCCAAACAATCTGAATATTCATTTACCAAACCTTATTCGGAGGCAACCGCTAAAACGATTGACGACGAAGTCCGCAGCATTATTGATCAGGCCTACCAGCGTACCAAACAACTGTTGACTAATAAACGCCGGGAGCTTGAAATCATCGCCCAGGAGCTGCTTAAGAAGGAAATTATCTTTCAAACGGATCTTGAACGGTTAATAGGCAAGCGTCCGTTTAGTCATCAGACCGCTTACGAAGCCCATATGAACGGACGATCCAACAATAGTGGCAAGGACACGGATAAACTGGCGCAGGAAAATGAGGAGAATATGCCGGCTCCGGCCACCCCAAAGCTTCCTGATGATCCGGTCCGTCCGTAAGCATTTGATCAAGATTCTAGCAAAACAAATAGCGCAGGGGACCCTTGCGCTATTTGTTTTTAGAGTGGCGGATTTTGTAGCTAATTTTAGGGTTGCATTTCGTTAAGCTTTTTACCACTACCGCACATAAACTAATCAGCACATCCATCTATCATGTCTTCTCAGCAAGCCAAGGAAAACATACTGCGGAAAATCCGGCAGGCCCTACAGACTCCCACCGAAAGGCCCGTACCGAAGCCCGATTTTACCACTCCCATCTATACCCGTTCCAACCAGGACCCCTCCGTTATTTTCGCTGAAACTTTTATCCGGAACAAAGGAGAATTTTTCTTTTGTGATGGGAAAAAAGATTTACTGGCTCACCTTTCCCTGTTTCTCCAGAAAAAAGGGTTACGCGAGATTTACGCCTGGGAAGACGAACTGGCCCCGCTGCTTAGTGAAGCCGAAATTCCCTTCCGGAAAGACGAAACCCGGTTTCTGCATGCCGAAGTGGGTATTACCTTGTGTGAATGTCTCATTGCCCGTACGGGTAGCATCTTGATCTCTTCCAAACAAACTGCCGGCCGGCGGTTGAGTATTTATCCACCGATGCACATTGTAATCGCTTACACCTCCCAACTCGTAAGCGATATCAAGGACGGCTTGCAATTGATCCAAACCCGCTATCAGGATGCGATGCCCTCCATGATTTCCATGATCACTGGCCCCAGCCGCACGGCTGATATAGAAAAAACACTCGTACTGGGAGCCCACGGCCCCAAAGAATTGGTATTGTTTCTGGTAGAAGGATAATTTGGTTATTGGTGGATTGGTCATTGATTGAATAGTCATGGTGGAAAAGGTATTGGGTTATTAGGAAAAGATCATTTAGCGAAAACTATTGACTATGTACAGACGCGGTTAATCGCGTCTCTAGCTAATGCCTAATACCTTAATACCCAGTACCTAATACCCCATTTAGAATTTAACATTCACAATTTAATTGCTTTGCCGGTTCATTTTACTGCCTCCATTCCTCATATCTCGCTGACAGCTGGTAAATCAGTCTATTTTGCATCCGACTTCCATTTGGGCGTTCCTAACTGGGAAAGCAGCCGCCAGCGGGAACAAAAGCTCGTACGTTGGCTCAACTACGCAGCGCATTCAGCCGAGGCAGTCTTTCTGGTTGGCGACATCTTTGATTTCTGGTTTGAGTACCGGTACACAGTACCTAAAGGCTTTATCCGGATTCAGGGAAAGCTGGCCGAATTGAGTGATGCCGGAATTCCCATCATTTTCTTTACCGGCAACCACGATATGTGGATGTTTGAGTACTTTACTAAAGAACTCAATATTCCCATTTACCGCAAGCCCCAGGTGTTTATGATTAATAATCAGAAATTTCTGATTGGGCACGGAGATGGCTTAGGTCCCGGTGATAAACAGTATAAAATGCTGAAAAAAGTATTTAAGAGTACCCTGGCCCAGTGGTTGTTTGCCCGTCTCCATCCTAACTTAGGTATGGCTATTGCCCAGGTATGGTCTAGGAACAGCCGGTTGTCCAACAACAAGAAGGGGGAGGATACATTTTTGGGGGAAGATGAATGGCTCTGGACCTATTGCCGGGAGACCGAGGCCCGAGAACACCACGATTACTACGTGTTTGGCCATCGGCACCTTCCCTTGAATCTGCCGGTTGGCGACTATAGCCGGTATATCAACTTAGGCGAATGGGTAAATCAGTATACCTATGCCCGATACGATGGCAATGGGCTGCAATTACTCACCTTTGAATAATCACTACTGTGGTTAGAAGTTGGCGATTAGGTTTTGTCCTGATTTTTACGCAATCCGCTGCTCATCTCATGCACGTATTTACGGATCAGCCCATGTACTCCTATTTGCGTATTTTTCTGCTATTCGCCGGCGGCTTTTGCCTTCCGGCAGCTAGCTGGTCACAAAGCCTGATACCTGTAAAAAGAGTACCTTTCACCTCATTGACGGCCATTTCGGTAACGCAATACGGCAACTTACTGACCAGTGATCGCCAAGGCACTATTACCTTATATGATACCGCGGGGGCAGTATTGCAGCGATATGCATCCCCCAAGGTAGCTCCGGTAACCCTGCTTGAGGGATGGCAAACGTTACGGGTATTTGCATTCCACCGGGAAATACAGGCCTATACCTTACTGGATCGCTGGCTGGCGCCGGTTGCCGAACAAGTGTCTTTGGGGCAAACTGCCTCGACTGAAATTGGTTATGCCCGGGTAGCTACCTTAGCGGCGGACAATCAACTGTGGATCTTTGATGATACCGACTTTAGCATCAAAAAATATGATCCTGCTACCCGGCAAGTAGCCTTACGGGTCCCGCTTGAACTGATTCTCAATCCAGCCAATTATCAGGTGGAGTTTATGCGGGAGTACCAGAACCTGCTTTTCCTGGTTGATCGTAATTACGGAATACTGGTTTTTGATAATATGGGCAACCTACGCAGGAAACTAGCTGCAAAAGGCAATTCTTTTTTCGGATTTACCGGCAACGAAATCTACTTTATAGAACCCGGTCGGTTGCGTTTACTGAATTTGTATACCGGGCAGGAGCGTTATTGGCCCTTTCCGGCGAATCTGGTGGTGACCCAAGCAGTGATAGTAGCCGATAAGGCAGTGCTGGTAGCAGACCGTGAGCTTATCTTTTGCCTGATACCCATTCCAGGCCGTTAGTAGGCCTGATTCATCCTTTCATACCAGAAATAATTACCAAAATATGAGATTATGTAACTTGTTGCCGGGGTAAAGAGCCTGTTTACTTATTTTGTTCAATAAATGGCCCAATAATTGCAGACTTTTGCCAAGTAAATCCAATTCATCATTCTGGCTGGTTTCCTTCGCACTGACTATTTTTAATAAAATTACTACCATGGAAAATGTACAACAGAAAGTAACCGACATGCTTACTCAAAAATTGGGCATTGAGGCATCACAGGTAACTCCCGCGGCTAACTTCACCAAAGATCTGGGTATTGATTCTTTAGATTACATCGAACTTATTATGGAGTTTGAGCAGGCCTTTGACATTCGGATACCGGATACGGAAGGTGAAAACATCAAGACCGTTGGTCAGGTAGTGGCGTACATTGAAAAAAGACTGGCCGAGTCTTCTCCAGCGTAAATCCAGATCGTTACGATACCCGACTATTTTCCGAACCGCAATTACCCCGCTGAAACACAAGTACAGCAGGAACTAGGTTACTCCGTCAGGAGCCGTATTTGGGAATAGTGAAGTGAAAACGGGACCCCTCGTTTACTTTGCTTTCGACCCAAATACGGCCTTTATTTTTCTCCACAAATTCTTTACACAGCACCAGGCCCAATCCGGTTCCTCGTTCATCAGCCGTACCAGGGGTGGTGAAACTGGAAGCAAGCCCGAATAATTTCAGGATATTTTCCGGTGAAATCCCTACGCCTGAGTCAGCCACTACTACCTGCAGCATTCCCTCAGCCTGTACCGTACACTCAATGCAGATTCTGCCATCCTGAGGAGTAAACTTAATCGCATTTGATAACAGGTTGCGTAGTACGAAAGACAACATATTGCGGTCAGCATACGCAAATACATCATGGCCAACGGTAGCCTGAATGTGAATATCCTTATTGCGGGCCTCATCACTCAATAAACTGATGGTTTGCTGGGCTGCTTCGTACATCCAGACCGCCTCCGGATCATAGCGGATATGTCCCATCTGCGACTGTGACCACTGCAACAGATTGTTCAGCAACGCAGACAGGTTCCGCAGCGACTTCTCCGTTCCAATGGCTATTTCGGTGATCTGTTCCGTTGTGAAGGCGTGGTCTTTACCCGACAGCACTGACAAAAAGGCCGTAAAGGTAGCCAGCGGGCTGCGCAGGTCATGAGCAATAATCGAAAAGAACTTATCTTTAGTTTCATTTGATTTTCGCAGCTCAGCCTCCGACGAAACCAGCTTTTCATTCAGGGTATTCAGCCGGGTATTGATTTGGCTAAGCTCTTCGTTCTGGTGGCTGATAATGGCATGTTGCTCTTTGAGCTGCTCATTAGAACGATTCTTTAACCGGTAAAAACTAAAGAGTACCGCTGAAAATGCAACTGACAGCGCTATGCAGACCAGCAGAAAATTCCGGATGGTCTTTTGCCGGTCTAACTCCATTACTTGTATTTTCCGGTCAGCTTTGATTTCTTCCAGTTCTTTACGGCTCTTTTCTTCCTCAAAAGCAGCCTGCATTTCGGCAATTTTGATTTTATTCTGCTCAAGCTCCAGTGCATTATGTAACGCTTCGTAGTACCGGTAGTACTTCATAAACTCCTGAGACTGATTCATCGCCAGGTAGATGTCTGCTACTGCCTTGTACATGTCCCGGAGCAGGGGCTGCGAATCGGTAGCTTTAGCCAGTTCCAGAGCCTGCATATGATATTTCAGCGCCTTACCAGTCTGCTGCTGTTCCAGGTAAGATTTTCCTATCTGGCTTAAGACAGTAGCGCTGTGTTGCTTATTTCGAAGTTTTTGAAACAGGCCGAGGGCACTCTCAAAGTTGCGGCGAGCCTGTTCATAACGATCCAGGCTTAGATACGCATTTCCCAGGTTGTTGAGTGAAACGGCCACCTGGAACTGATTATCCAGCTGGCGGTGGATGTGTAAAGCAGTTTGATAATACCGAAGGGCATGCCCGGGCTCTCCCTGGCGCATGTACACAGTACCAATATTATTCATGGAAAACGCAATCCCGCGCTTATTATCCACTTTCCGGCTGGTAGCCAAAGACTGGCGGTAGTTCTCCAGTGATTTACTAAGGTTATTCTGTTTCAGGTAAAAATCCCCGATTGAGTTTAATGACTTAGCGATTTCATTGTAATCCCGCAATTGCTGACGTACACGCAGTGCCTGCAGGCTATAGTCAAGTGCCTTTTGCACATTGCCCCTCGCATTGTAGATGTAACTGATTACACTTAAATTATCAGCTAGCTCTTGCAACTGATTATGCTCACGGTGCATTGGCAGAGCCTGGTGGGAGTACTCCAGCGCTTCCTTATATTCTCCCAGAAAGTAATACACAACCCCGATTTTGGAGAGGAATACAGCAATCACTGGCTTCTTGTTGATTGTTTTGCCCATAGCAAGCGCGCTCCGGAAGTATCGCAATGCTTCGTCGTAATTACCATTATTCAGGTAGTATTCCCCAACATTCCCCAGCGCTTCGGCTATTCCTGCCTCGTACCGGAGCTTAGTTGCCAGTTGCAGGGCCTGCTGCCCGTAAGTAAGTGCCTCTGCCGGAACCTTAACCCGGTATTTCTCGGAAAGCTGGTTCAACAAATCAACCTTCCTGACCCCATGTGATGCAGCCAGTTCCTGTTTCAGACTATCCGTCTGAGAAGGGCTAGCCAGTAACACGGAAGAAAAGAATAGCGCCAGAGTCAGGAACAATAATCGGAGCATGAAGGCAATGGATCGTGAAGCTGCTTAAAGTGATCTTTATAGAAAGATTGTGGAATAGAGGTAGCAGCTAAAGCAATAAAGGCACCTGTGTAATAATTTTTTAACAATTAACTCTTCAAAATAAATGATTTACATAATGCAGCCAAATCTAGTTTATTAGCCACCAGGAAGATCAAGTAATAAAATCTTAAAAATA
>JAUJNL010000192.1 GCA_030448185.1 Cytophagales bacterium
GCGTCTCTGCGACTTCCTGCCAGTCAGCGACTGGCAACTACTTAGGGGCACAAGTCTCGATTTGTTAAGACTTGCGCCAGTATTTAAAAATCATTTAGCCTAACAACAATTCAACAATTCAACAATTCAACAATTCAACAATTCCATCCTGCTATCTTCTCTCGAAAACGATGCCCGACAAACCAAAATTAAAACTATTTGATCTTACCATGATTGTAGTGGGGCTGGTCATTGGCATGGGCATCTTTCGTACGGCGGCCACCGCTGCCAACGCCGCCATTACTCCCGGAATATTTTTTAGTGCCTGGGTCGCCGGTGGTATCATAGCTTTGTGCGGGGCACTGACCTACGCCGAAATCGGCTCCCGTTTTCCGGTCATCGGCGGGTATTATAAAATATTTGCGGCGTGTTACCACCCCTCCGTAGCCTTTGCCATTAACTGCATTATTCTCATATCCAACGCGGCTTCTATGGCCGGTGTCGCCCTGATTGGCAGCGAATATTTAAGTGAGGTAATCTTTGCCACCGATCCACCGCCCCTGATGAAAGCAGGCATTGGCATGGCTGCTATTGCCTCTTTTTACAGCGTGAACCTGCTCGGACTGCGCATGAGCTCCAAAACGCAGAATGTACTGATGATTATTAAAATCGGGATGATTATGCTGCTCATCAGTTCTATTTTTTTAGTCAACCATCCGCCGGAAGCAGTTGCGGCGGTTTCTGCGTACACTTGGTCTGATTACGTAAAATCCTTTGGCGTAGCCCTGGTAGGGGTTTCTTTTACCTACGGCGGTTACCAGCAAACCATCAACTTTGGCGGAGAAGTACATAATTCCACCCGCACCATTCCCAGGGGTATCTCCATCGGTATTTTAATCATCATCGTCCTGTACCTGGCGGTCAGCTATGCCTATTACCATGCCATTGGTTTTGACCAGTTAAAAACATCCAAAGGAATTGCGGCCCTGGTAGCCGAACAACTATTTGGCCCCAATGGCCAGCTGGTATTTTCGGTACTGCTTTTTCTGGCCGTGCTGGCTTACGTCAATGTCCTGCTGCTGAGCAACCCGCGGGTCATGTTTGCGATGAGTGAGGACGGAATACTCCCGGCGGCTTTTAAAAAGCGGGACGAAAAAAGGGATGTACTTACCGTGAGCTTAACTGCTTTTGCGGCCATTGGTATCGTAGTGCTCTTTTTTGCCGAAACCTTTGACCGCATTTTAGGTTTTACCATTTTTCTGGATTCCATTGGTATGGCCACTTCCGCAGCTACCATTTTTATTTTGCGTAAGCGTACCCGGCACCTGGATGGCACGGGTATTTACCAAATGAAATTATACCCCTGGCTGCCACTGATATTTATTGCAGCCTACGTATTTGTAGGAATCAGCATCTGGATCAATACCCCGGAACTGGCCTGGACCGGTCTGGCCGTATTTGCCCTGTTTCTGCTGATTTATTTTTTTATTACCCGATTCAAATCCAAAAAGTTGTATGCCGATTCCTGAACACCTTTCGCACATTATCAATGAACTCAGAGAGGACCGGGAACACTATTTCAATGCCGTGGCCCCGCCCATTGTGCAAACCAGCAATTTCGCTTTTAAAACGGTAAGCGATTTGCAAAAGGTATTTGAAGATGAATACAGCGATTATCTGTATAGCCGGGGCTTACACCCTACGGGTGATATCTTGCGAAAAAAAATGGCGGCCCTCGACGAGGCCGAAGATTGCCTGCTATTCAACAGCGGCGCTTCCGCCATTTTTGCCGCCGTGCTTTCCTGCGTCCAATCCGGTGACCACCTTATTTCCGTCCGTAAACCGTATACCTGGGCGCAGAAAATGTTTGATACGGTGCTGTCCCGCTTCGGGGTAACTACCACCTACGTGGACGGGAGAAATATTGAAAATTTCGAACGGGCCCTGAAGCCCAATACCAAACTGATTTATCTGGAGTCGCCTAATTCGTGGGATTTTGCTTTGCAGGATTTAGGTGCAGTAGCCCAGTTGGCTCAGTCAAGAAACATCCTGACGATTTGCGATAACAGCTACTGTACGCCTTTGTACCAAAAGCCCATCAAGCATGGGATTGATCTGGTGCTTCAGTCGGCTACCAAATACATTGGTGGGCACAGTGATGTAGTGGCGGGCATCCTTACGGGTAAGCAAGCGGCGATGAAAAAGATTTTCGACAGTGAACTGCTGAATATGGGTAACGGCATTACTCCCTTTCATGCCTGGCTGTTAATCCGGGGTTTACGAACCCTTCCGGTACGGTTGAAGCAGGTAAGTCAGACGGCTACGGAAGTCATTACTTTTCTAAAGAATCACCCCAAGATTGAGCAGGTACTCTATCCGCTGGATCCGGCATTTCCTCAGTATGCGTTGGCCCAAAGGCAAATGACCGGTGCCGGAGGATTATTTACAGTGGTCTTACAAGTAACCCAAAGGCAGGAAATTGTGGAATTCTGTGAATCACTGCAACATTTTCTGATGGCGGTTAGCTGGGGTGGTCATGAAAGCCTGGCCTTGCCGCGTTGCGCAGCCATCAAACCGGAACATTTCGATCCGTCCCACCGGGAGCACCGGATGGTTCGTTTGTATACCGGTCTGGAAGAAGCGGAGTTTTTAATAAAGGACCTGAACGAGGCATTGAAAATGATACAGTGAATGGACTTCGTACATGGTAAGTGAGGAGAGCTACTAAAAGGGAAAAATACCTCTTTCCCTTTTACAACTCAGGCACAAGGCTATCTGGTAGTATTACGCAGCAGTGTTTGCATTTGAGCTACCACCTTGGCATAAGCCGGATTAGTGGCCAGGTTCACGTATTCCTTAGGATCTTTCTCGTGGTGATAGAGCTCCGTGCCAGCTCTGCCGCCATCCCATTCCGTATAGCGCCATTTTTCGGTACGTACACTCCGCCCCATAATCTCTTTCCGGTTGATCTGCGTATAGGCCGGTTTGCTCCATTTCAGGGTAGGGTTATTGAGTAAGGGCACTAAACTTTCGCCCATCAAGTAAGGAGGAGCTTTGAGTCCGCTAAGCCCAGCCAGGGTCGGATACAGATCAAGTAATTCAACGGTACGGGGTGAAGTTTTCCCGTTGCCTTTGGCCCCAGGCGCAGCAATAATTAAAGGGACCCGGGCAGATTCTTCAAATAAGCTCTGTTTCATCCACTGACTATGTTCGGTTAACAAATACCCGTGGTCACTCCAGAGCACAATCACGGTGTTCTTGGATAGGCCGAGCCGGTCGACAGCGTCGAGTAAACGGCCCACCTGCGCATCCATGAAAGAAATGGAAGCGTAATACGCCCGGATAGCCTCCCGACAGGCTTGTTCGTTTAGCCCCCAGTTGGCCGGTGTCGTCCATAGTGCCGCCGCTGGGATGTCGCTGGCGTCGTCAGTTGGTTCTTTGGGTAAAGTAATTTTGTCCAGCGGATATAAATCAAAGTACTTCTTTGGCGCTACAAAGGGACAATGCGGCCGGAAGAAACCTACTGCAAGAAAAAAGGGTTTCTGTTGATTGGTTTCCATCAGTTTAATGGCTTCGCTTGCTACCATACCGTCGGTTTGTTCTTCGTCGGTACCCTCGGCTTCAAGCCAGGCAAGGGCAG
>JAUJNL010000193.1 GCA_030448185.1 Cytophagales bacterium
GCTCAAGAGCTAGGGGTCAGTGCGTTATTGAAGTCACACCAACTCAAGAACCTCAACAGCACCTTTTGCACTGCCCATTCTACTTTTTTGGGGCGCAAAAGATGCCTTTCTGCGTAGCGAAATGGCCCATAAAAGTGTAAAAAGGTGCGCTAATGGACAATTAATTCTGCTGAAAGATGCTTCCCACTGGCTGCATCATGAGAAACCGCAGGTTGTCAATCAGGCAATCGCACAGTTTTTGCAAGATATTTAATAATCACTCAACTGTCGCTTGCCTCCGGAGAATGGCAACTATGAAGCAGGTGTTCCGCCTGAGCAGAAAGGCAAAAGTCCTGTGTCAGGTACACATCTCCGTAAAATGGGCCGGTGCCGGAAGCCCTCCGATATTTGTCACTCGGCTAGAGTCAAGCGATTGTCCCTTACATTGTTTTTATTATTTCAGACGTTATGCATAACATCTCTACTTCTTACCTCTTTTCTCCTGCCACTGCTGCTGCACCTGCCACTTTTTCTACCTCTTACTTCCGAAATCCTGCCTCCGCCATCCGAAATGATGCTACTCCGGCTGCTCCAGCTTTTCGGGTTCGGCTGAAATTACCTCACAGGTTGCATTTACGGCTTGCACTCTGCGTTCTACGTTAAACCGCTCTACCGCTCCTGGTTCAAGCCGCCCGTGTTCGTAGAGATAAATGCCTAATACCCGATTTTCTTCGTTCAGGAACCGGATGCGTAGCGTAACGTTGTTGAAAGCAATATTTGACGCTGCATTGGATAATACGATTTTTAGGGCAAAACGATTATTGCCACCCGAGGCAGAGTCAGCAGACGGAGGGACGGGCTCATACTCCAGATGAATACGGGATAAAGCCTCTGCACTTACCTTTTTTCCTTCCTCAACTGGCGGAGTAACTACAGAGACAGAATCAGCCGAAACGGTCTCTGTTTCATGGGTTGCCGGTGTTTTGGTTTCTTCTGCTTCTACAGTAGGAGAGGGTTGTTTTTTGCTTCGTTCCGGTTTCGTTTCTATCACCGGTGGTGAATCATTACGAGAAATTTCTCGGTCTTCGGGCAGTAATGCCAATATCACGCCTAATAAACTCAGCAGCACGCCTATGCCCAGCAACATTGCCAGCCAATTAGTACCCTTTTTCTTTGTTTCTTTGGCACCAATAGTCGAAGTAATTTTCGTCTGATTGGGTCTGGCAATGGTGGTATGGGCTAACTGCGGATTAGGGGGCGGCACTGCAGGACGCAACTTCTCCTGCAAGGTAGCCGTAGTCTGAGAATTGACGGCGCTGGCTAGCGGAGTGGTATTATCCATCAGGGCTTGGCGGAAAGCATGGCAGTCTTGAAACCGCTCTGCCGGATTTTTAGCGGTTGCCTTATCTACTAACCCTTGCATTTGGTCCGATACGCCCGGATAGCGTGCCTGCATGCGGGGTAGGGGATCGTTGAGGATGTGCTGATACACTACGTACTCCGACAGATTGTCTCCTTCGTAGGGCGAGTGGCCCGTCAGCATTTGAAAAAGCGTAACGCCCAGTGAATATACATCACTCCGTTTATCCAATGATTCGCCCCGTACCTGTTCGGGACTCATGTATAACACGGTTCCCATCCGGGTGCCGGTTTTGGTCATCGTATCTACTCCATGGCCAATAAGCTTGGCAATGCCAAAATCCAGAATCTTTGGGCTACCGGAATTATTGATAATGATATTGGAGGGTTTAATATCCCGGTGAATCACGTGCTGGTCATGGGCATAGGCAACCGCCTCCAGAATTTTGGAGAACAGCGGCACAGCTTTGGCATCGGGAATCGGCCCCGAAACGGTGTGGATGTATTCGTCCAGTGGTTTGCCTTCCACGTATTCCAGGAACAGGTACAGCTTATCTTCCTCCTCCCAGTAATCATATAGGGTGACGATGTTGGGGTGATGCAGGTGCGATAACGTAGCCGCTTCATTGCGAAACCGTTCCCGAATCAGCGGATTCCCCGTTAGGGTAGGATGCAGGACTTTAATGGCAATTTTCCGGCCCAGTTGCGTATGTACCGCCAGATACACGCTGCCCATGCCACCCGTGCCGAGCAGTGATTCAATCCGGTAATTGCGCACCTGTTGACCAATCATGGTGTTTGAAATGTTAGACTTTGGGTATTAGGTAGTAAGGTACTAGGTATTGGAAAAAGAGGAAAACCGCAGAACAAGAAATATCGAAGGAAGAATGGCGAAAGATTTTGGAAGAGACGCGATTAATCGCGTCTGTACGTAGTTGGTTCAGTTGCCTTCGTCATTCAATATCCCTTGTTCGATATTCAACATTAATTTTTGTCATTGGAAAAACTAATATCCATTACCTAACATTTACTGCTTTTCCGCGAAGGGAATATAGAGCGTTTCGCCGCGATCGGCCCGGTCCTGAGTCTTACCATTGGCGGCCATAATCAGGTCTTTCGGCACATTATACTTGCGCGAAACTACATTGAGCACGTCTCCCGGCCCCACCGTGTGAACCGCTTTTACCTTCACTTTCAGTTTGGTTACGTCTGATTTAATATCTCCTTCTTTCACATTGCCATTAAGGCTCTTTAACGTTTCCAGTTTCAGATTGTACCGGCGGGCAATCGAATTAAATGTTTCCCCTGCTTTTACGGTGTGCGTAATGGTAGTACCTCCGCTTGCAGTTGATGTAGTCTTCTCCGGTTTATCAGGTTTTTTTGTGGTAGAAGCACCATTGGATGGCGGATTTTCTGCTTCCTCCGTAACTGCTGACTCGTCAGCAACAGCCGTGGTATCTAAGCGGCCAGTAACTAATTCTGAATTTTCCACCGGATCGTCGGACATATATTTAGAACCACTAATAAACAGAACTATTACAATCAGGGCCAGTGTACCTAGTACAATTAAAGAAATATCAGGGCCCTTACGGGCAGCAGCTTTACGGGGCATCTGGGGAGATAAGGTTGGTGGTGAGGGAGGCGTAACGGGGCTTGGCTCTGCTTTGGGCTTTTCAAAAACGGGCTGTTCCGTTCTCGAAACGGGTACCGCAGGAACGGGCTTCGGCGTGATAAATGGGTCATTGACCGGTTGCTCAAAGATTGATTGATCCAAAACCGGCTTCTCAATAACCGTATGCTCAATGGCCGGTTTTGGGGGAACCGGAGGAGGTATTATTGGCTGGGGAGTAGCCTTAAATTGGATGATTTGAACAGTGGTATTATCATATCCTCCGGGCTCATTAGCTCTTTCAACCAATCGCATGGCTCGTTGCTGGACCGAACTTCCACCCAGCAGCTCCAGCCGGATGTCTTCATCGGATAAAGTTCCGGTCAGCCCATCCGTGCAAAGCAGAAACAGGTCATCCGGGCGAGGTTTTAGTGGTTGGGCACCTACATCTACTTGTATATCGCGGGAAGTACCCAAAGCCCGGGTAAGTTCGTTGCGCCGGGGATGGTTTTCGGCTTCTTGCTCCGTAATTACCCCTTGGTCTACCAACTGCTGTACGTACGAATGGTCCCTGGTTAGTCTTTCGAGTCGTCCGCCGGATAGCCGGTAGATACGACTATCG
>JAUJNL010000194.1 GCA_030448185.1 Cytophagales bacterium
GTGTCGGCCAGTATTTCGAGGTTCAGCGAAAGCGTTGCTTCCTGAGCCGTTGCTTTTTGGGTGACCATAAAAGGCCGTTCCAGGTGGTATTTAGGTACCATTTCAATCCGGGCTCCTTGCCACATACCCAGGGCAAAAAACATTTCTCCACCGGTTCCGCCGGCAATTACCCAAGGCTTGATGATGCGGCCGCTGGACCGGGGATTGTAGCCTTTGCGTTTCGAGAAATCACGATCACCATTGGCATTAAGAGGCAGATTGTTAATGTCTTCAGCCTTGTTGCCCCAGTTGGCGGCTCTTACTTCCACTACAATTTCGTTGGGTTTACCGTATTCGACCTCTTTACTCACCTCCACCACCGGACCACCGAACATACCTTCGTGGTCACCCAGCAGCTTTCCGTTCAGCCACACCTTCGAGAAATAGTCGATGCCGTCGAAGCACAAAAACACGTAATTGCCCTGCGCCGTAGCAGGAATGTCTACCGTCTTCCGGTAGTACCACACCTTTTCATCCACCCATTTATACATGTCAGAGTTTTTGTGGTAGTACGGATGCGGGTATTTACCGGCTTTGTATAGCGACATCTGCACCGTATTGGGTACTTGCGTAGTAATCGTTTCCTTGACACCGAAAAGTTCTGAAAGTGAACTAACCGGTTTATCGAGCCAGGAAAGCTGCCAGCTGCCCGACAAGTTGATGTGCTGGCTACCGGTTCGGGGTGAGACGGAAAAAGGCTGTACCAGGGAAGCGGTCTGCGTCTGAGCATGTTGGGCCAGCGCATTCAGTCCAGAGAGAATTAGCAGAACAATCAATAATCGATTCATGCCGTGACGAATAGAAATTAATAACTGAGTTTAACAACCAGTGACCGGGAGAAATCCGGCAAAGAAAGGGTAGCAGTCAGGGGTGTAGACTTTGACCATTTGTGTTGCCAGGGGTCGTAAAAAGATACCGAGGCTTTTTTACCTTCAGGCCGCCAGGAATCTACCGTCAGCGTAAGCCCTTTGAGAGTTTCCGGAGATTTACCGGCTACGAGTTCCATCTGCCAGGTATTGGCAGCATCGCGGCACCAGAGGAGGGTGGTAGTTTTGCTCCGTAAGCCGTAAGTCCGTAAGCCTGAGTGATTTATCTGAAAAGGCGTAAATGCTTCTGTAACGGGATTAATGCCTTTGATAGCTTCTGCAAACCTTCCAAAGTGGTGCCACAGATTATTTTTTTCGACGTAGGAATCCCAGTGCCAGCTTTGGCCCGGACCGGCGGCCCCCGTGAAGAATGGTGCAAACAGTAAATCGTGCAGCAGTAC
Organism: Cytophagales bacterium; assembly: GCA_030448185.1. Classification (GTDB taxonomy): domain Bacteria; phylum Bacteroidota; class Bacteroidia; order Cytophagales; family 172606-1; genus CADCTQ01. The sequence continues at coordinate 1,307 of JAUJNL010000194.1, forward strand.
GCCAGCTTTGTCCTTCTCATACAGTTTTGAAGGACCGGCATGATTGGCCTCCACCGCCCCGATTTCGGAGACAATCACCGGTTTGGAGAGTTGATAAGAAAGCAACTGGCCCACGGCATCGGCGGCCAGTACGTCCATGGGGCCTTTGCATGCTTCCAGCGTTGCAGCGGGGTCGAGGTACCGATGCACTTGGGCTACCTGGTTATCCGGCAAGGCGCAAACCGATTGGTACATGTCGTATTTATCGGCTTGGTCAAAGCTGCCGAGACTCTGCATGTGCAGGTGCCGGGGAAATTGCTTTTCCAATTGCCTGAGCATTTCGTCGGTCCAGGTTTGCCAGCCCTTTCCCTGTACGGCATCCATTTCATTCCATAATTCCCAGCCGAAAATTGCCGGGTGATTACCAATATGTTTTTGAAGAAAGGTAAGCCGGTCCCGAAAAAGCTTTTTACCGGTCTCAGTCTGTAGGTAATCATTCATGTCTTCCAGCGGCCCACCGTGTGAGGTATGATACACGGGCCGGTCGAAGGGCGCTGAGCCGGGGAATTTAGGCGGGTAGTTGAGCAGACGCCGGAAGTTTTCGAAGCACAATTTTACTTTGACTCCGTGCTTGCCGGCTAAATCCAGTACGGCTGCTATCCGGCGAACCTTGGCTTGGTCGAACCGTCCGGCATGGGTATGCTCTACTTCATAAAACGGCGCACTCAGCCAGATACGGGTATAATTGCCGCCATTTTTGGACAGTTGCCTGAAATACATTTCCATTTTCGCCAGTCCGGCGGCTTCCTCTTCGATAAAGCGGGGCCAGCAAAGATTCAGGCCAACCGGCACGTAGGGCGTTCCGTCTGATAACTCGAAATAGTGAGGGTTCCGGGCACTCACCGGTACGTAGGAAGAGCGGAAACTGCCAGAATTGCTTTCATTCCTGCCATGCTCCCGGTAAGTATGGCCCGGCAAAAGCAGACTCATCATTCCCAGACTGACCCAAATCAATTTTTTCATGGTAATTGTAAATGTAGTTCGTCCCTACAGCAACCTCTTCCTAGCCCTCCTGAGGCAAGAATTCAGTCTTGATTTTTGGGCATAAGTCCTGCTTCGCCGATACTTGTGCCAGCCTATAGTTCGGTTTCTATGCTTTTAAAAAGAGGAATAGATGTTGTACTATTAAGCTTTCTTATCATCCTACTTCTGACTTCATACCTCGTCAGGCTTAAGCCTGCGCACCACCGTAAGGAGTTGGCTTCCCGTATCCCCGCATCAGGAGCAGACCGCCATCCAGGGTTATGGAGGCTCCGGTTAAATAACTCCCTGAGGCCAGCAGGTCAACAATCAGGTGGGCGGCTTCCTCGGGCTGCCCGAAACGCCCCATGGGGATGCCTTCGTTTACCGTTTTCAGTAACTCCGGATTCTGCCGGACGGCCGCATTCATGTCCGTTTCAAAAGCGCCGAGAGCAATGGTGTTTACTTTGATGTTGTGCGGGGCCAGTTCCATAGCTACGCCCTGCATCAGCGTTTCGAGGGCTCCTTTGGTGGCCCCGTATACACTCAGCCCCATTCCGGGACGAATGCCATTGACCGAAGTAACCGTATAAATGGCTCCTTCCACCCGGTTTACCACCATTTTGCGGGCTACGGTCTGCGTCACAAACAGGGTGCCTTTGAAATTGACGTTGGTAAAGAAGTCTACATCTTTGGGGGTGTAATCCAGAAAATGCTTTTTATAGGAAACCCCGGCATTATTCACCAGAAAATCAAGAGTGCCGAGTTGCTGCCAGGCCCCCTCCCCTACTTGTACGGCTTGCGTAACATCTCCCAGATCTCCCTGCACCAGACAGGCTTTTCCCCCGCTCCGGGTGATAGTATGGGCTACCTCTTCGGCTTCAGTTTGGTTGTTCAGGTAGTGCACCGCTACTTCGGCCCCTTCCTGGGCTAGACGCAGGGCAATGGCTTTCCCGATGCCCCGCGAGGCTCCCGTAACCAGTACTTTCTTGTGATGCAATCGCATAAGGTTAATGAACCAGTAATGATTTAACTATTGTTGTGCGACACTAAGTTTGGTACTTTTTAAACCTTGAAAATCAATATTTTAAATAATAAAAATTGAAACATATTAGTTATAACAAATTTATACAGATAAATAAAAAAATCTTTAATTGAAAAAAAAGAGGGAGACAACAAAAGTTAGGACAACAAAAAAAAAAATATATAAAAATAAATAAATAGTAAGTGAGTGAGTTTTGGCTAGAGGTTTATGT
>JAUJNL010000031.1:0-25369 GCA_030448185.1 Cytophagales bacterium
AGGCATACGGAGCGTAGACCTCATCCGCTGCTTTTTGAGAATCATCTGCGATATAACCTTGTGAATGGATAGCCAACTGGAGCTTGTCCGGATGGTGTCCGGATTTCTGATAAGTTTGCTTGTACAGGTCAGTGAAAGGCACAAACCGCTCCGGCATTCCCCCGATGATGGCCAGGGCCATGGGTAACCCTTTGCTCGCTGCCCGCACCACCGACTCCGGGGTACCACCTACGGCTATCCAGATAGGCAACTCTTTCTGATAAGGTCTCGGATAAACGCCCCGGTTATCTATGGAAGGCCGGTATTTCCCCTTCCAGGTCACCTTTTCGCTTTTATTTAATTGAATCAGCAGTTCCAGTTTCTCGGCAAAAAGTGCATTATAATCTCTGAGATCGTTGCCAAAAAGCGGAAAGGATTCAGTGAAAGAACCCCGGCCAGCCATGATCTCCGCCCTGCCTTTCGAGAGCAGATCCACGTGGGCAAAATCCTGAAAAACACGGACCGGATCATCGGAACTCAGCACAGTTACTGCACTGGAAAGTTTAATATTTTTGGTTTTCACTGCCGCTGCTGCAAGTACCACTGCCGGAGAAGAAACGATAAAATCAGGCCGGTGGTGTTCCCCAATGGCAAATACATCTAACCCAAGCTGGTCTGACAGTTCTACCTCTTCCAGCAAATTCATCATCCGCTCCTGCGGACTAAGCAATTTCCCGGTAGCCGGGTCAGGGGTATTTTCTACGAATGTGCTGATTCCGATTTCCATAGGCAGTAGTGTAGGCTTAGTGTAACATCAGAACACCCGGAACCGAAAAAAATTTGTCCTTTGGTCGATTATTTCCATTTTCTATTTCATTTTTCTATTTTACTAGTAAATCCAAGTGGACCTCAGCCGATCATTCTTCCAGTAGAAATTAATCTTGGGCGGGAAACGCTATACTATAATGAATATGACACTAGCACAATTCGGGAAGATGCCCATAGATGCCCGGGCTCAGTACGCCTGGATCAATGGAAAATTCTTGATGAACCGGGAGGGGCGATGGACTAAAACCAACTTGTATGCCTTAAATGGCTTCTTTGTCGAGATATGGATTGATAGGGGCAGAAACAGCATAACCCATATAACGGCTTTTGATGATATAGGCAAATTAGACTCCTATCTGGAGGATATCTCCCTAAAAGGACTCTCTTAACCCTATCTATTGGTTCAACTATTATGGGTAATCATCGGGGGTAGGACAAGTTTATCACCATATTAATTTGCCAGATAATTTGGCTTTGCTGAGAAGAGTTCTCGCAGATTTTTGCTGATTCAACCGCAGATTTTCGCAGAGGAATGGTCCTAAATCAGCGAAAATCTGCGTCATTATCTGCGTTAATCTGCGGGAAACAGTACGGAGGATAAAACCTTACTTGTCCTACACCCGCCGCAATCAGAAAATATTCTCACTTCTGTCTCCTCGCTTCTCACTTCTTCTTTCTTACCACTTAACCGGGAATTTCTGTCCGCGTTCGGCCTGGAACTGGATGGTCGGATCAGGCTCCTCGGTATTGACAAAATGGGTGAAGCGGCTGCGCAATTCAGGATTTTCGACCACTTCTTTCCATTCGCACTTATAGGTGTTAATCAGATAGCTCATTTCCTGCTCCAGTTGTTTGCCGATGCCCAGCGAATCGTTGACGATTACTTCTTTCAGGTAATCGATGCCCCCTTCCAGCTTGTTAAGCCAGGTAGCCGTACGGGTCAGTGGTTCGGCCGTTTTAATGTAATACATCAGGAAGCGGTCAATGTACCGGATGCAAGTTTCCTTGTCGACGTCGGAGGCCAGCAGCAGGGCGTGCTGGGGCTTGGCGCCGCCGTTGCCGCAGACGTACAGGTTCCAGCCTTTTTCGGTGGCAATAATGCCAAAGTCTTTGGATTGGGCTTCGGCGCATTCCCGGACGCAGCCCGAAACGGCACTCTTCAATTTGTGCGGAGCTCGTATCCCTTTATACCGTTCTTCCACTTCAATGGCAAAACCTACTGAATCCTGCACCCCGAACCGGCACCAGGTAGAACCTACGCAGCTTTTTACCGTCCGCAGGGCTTTGCCGTAGGCGTGGCCGCTTTCAAAACCCGCTTCTACAAGTTCTTCCCAGATCTCGGGTAACTGGTCTACCCGGGCACCAAACAGGTCAATGCGCTGACCGCCAGTGATTTTGCAGTATAAATCGTATTTCTTGGCTATTTGACCGATAGCAATCAGTTTGTCGGGAGTAATCTCGCCACCGGCTACCCGGGGCACGATGGAGTAAGTACCGCCCCGCTGAATATTGGCCAGAAACTGGTCGTTGGTGTCCTGGATGGTGGCCTCTTTCAGAATCATATCATTCCAGATACTGGCCATCATCGAAGCAACTGCCGGTTTGCAGACTTCACAGCCGTAGCCTTTGCCATGCTGCCCGAGCAGCTGGTGGTAGGTCCGGATTTCCTGGATCTTGATCAGGTCGTACAGCTCCTGGCGGGTGTGGTCGAAGTGTTCGCACAACACCTTGCGGACTACTTTGCCTTGTGCCTTCAGCGTTTCGGTGATCAGGTCATTGACCATCGGTACGCAACCCCCGCAACCGGTACCAGCTTTGGTGCACGATTTAATTCCTTTTATATCACAAACTTCTTTCTCAGTAATAGCGCTGCAAATCGTTCCTTTGGACACGCCTTCGCAGGAGCAAATCAGCGCATTGTCGGGTAAACTCATTACGCCACTGCCTTTACTTGCTTCGCTGCCACCCCGGGCTCCAAGGATCATATCTTCGGGACTCGCGGGCAGCATCAGACCATTTTTGCAGGTTTGCAGCAGCATATTATAGCTTTCGGCTTCGCCCACTAAGACGCCGCCCAGCAACGTTTTACCATCTTCGCTGATATTGATCCGCTTATAAATACCCTTCACTGTATTTTCCAGTACAATGGTGCGGTGCTTACTATTGGAGCAGAAGGGGTCCCCGAAACTGGCCACGTCCACGCCGATCAGTTTCAGTTTAGTAGACATATCAAAAGCCGAGAACATTTTGGTGCCGCCGGTCAGGTTGGTAACTACTACGTCGGCCATTTCGTAGCCGGGAGCCACGAGTCCGTAAATCATGCCATTAAATAAGGCGCATTCGCCAATAGCGTAAATATCAGGGTCAGACGTACGCAATAGTTCATCGACTACAATACCGCCCCGGGGCCCCACGACCAACCCAGCTTTGGAAGCTACTTCGTCGCGGGGTTTGATACCGGCCGAAATCACAACCATGTCTACTTCCAGCATAGTACCGTCAGTGAAGACCATGCGGGTCACGCCGTCTTCTCCCTCAATGCAAGATGTATTTTTACTCAGGTGAATACCAATCCCTAAAGATTCCAGCTTAGATTGCAGCATCCGGGAACCCGCTTCGTCGAGTTGCCGGGGCATCAGTCGGGGGGCAAATTCGATTACGTGGGCTTCCAAACCGAGGTCCATTACGGCTTTGGCCGCTTCTAGACCCAGCAAACCGCCCCCGATTACCGCCGCTTTCCGGGCTTTTTTCGAATAACTGATAATCGCATCGAGGTCTTCAATCGTGCGGTACACAAATACGCCGTCTTTTTCGGTACCGGGAACCGGAGGCACAAAAGCCGCTGATCCGGTAGCCATAATCAGTTTATCGTACGAAATGGATTTGCCATTCTGAGTGTGGACCGTTTTAGTAGTCCGGTCAATACTTGTTACCAGGGAACTGGTATAAAGCTTGATCTGGTTATCCTGGTACCATTCGGCCGGGGCCATGGTCAGTTCTTCGGCGGAAGTGCCCGAAAAATAACTGCTTAAATGAACCCGGTCATAGGCCGGACGGGGTTCTTCACCAAAAACCGTCAGATTGAATGAGTGGGGGCCGGATTTTGCCAGCATCTTCTCGTAAAACTTGTATCCGACCATTCCATTTCCGATAACTACTAGCTCCATCTTGATAAAATATAAATTATTAAAGGAAAATACTTATTATTTAATGAGGTTATATTAGAGGCATTTTTAAAAAAAACTCGTACTTATTTGAAATAATGGTATTAAATTTTAACTTGGTTCTTGTAATAAAACTTGTTTTTTATAATTATGAGTCTAAAATAAGAGGTATTTTTAGAAAAACAAATATTATTACTCAATAAAATTTTTAAGTAGTATTACTTATATTAAAAATATCATATCAAATTGTACTATAAGATAAATACTCAATCATATGCGCGTACCTAAATTAACATTAGTAGGAGCTGGGCCCGGAGATCCGGAATTGATCAGTCTGAAAGGAGTAAAGGCCCTGATGCAGGCGGATGTCGTTTTATATGATGCCCTGGTACATCCGGACCTGCTGGACTATACCTCAGACAGGGTTCAGAAGATTTTGTGGGGAAACAGGTGGGCCGTTGCGAATTTTCCCAAAAGGACATCAATGATCTGATCGTGTACCATGCGCTGCACCACGGTCACGTAGTGAGGCTCAAGGGCGGCGACCCCTTTGTATTTGGCCGCGGGTACGAAGAGATTACGCATGCCCAGGCATTTGGCATTCAAACGGGTGTGATTCCGGGTATTTCAAGCAGCATCTCGGTACCGGAACTGCAAAACATTCCGCTGACCTGTCGGGGTGTAAGTGAAAGCTTCTGGGTGCTGACCGGCACCACGCGGCATCACGAACTGTCCGGGATATTGCCCAGGCTGCTCAATCTTCGGCTACGGCCATTGTGCTGATGGGCATGAAACACCTGCCGCAAATTGTGGAACTGTATCAAGCAGCCGCAAGGAGGAGCTACCCGTAGCGATTATTCAGAATGGCAGCCGGGAAGACGAGAAAGTGGCCCTGGGTCGGGTGAATACTATTTCCAGCATGGTGGCTGAGCAGGGTTTGCAGAATCCCGCTATCATTGTACTCGGTGAAGTAGTAGCCCTGCATCCAGCGTGGGTATCGCAGTCGTCAGTGGCAAACAGTCAGTAGTTGATTAGGTATTTTAAGACCGTCATGGCCAGGAACCAAGCAACTATTACCTTCAGTGAGAACCTGAAGGCTCGTCGAAGACAATAGTTCTCAGCGAAGCTAATCTTGTCTTGGCGGCTTAAAGGTTATAATGCCGGTAGCTTCAAAAATGTTTGTTTTCCCCGTCTGGATTAGCTTCGCTGAGAACTGTTCTCACCGAAGGTAATAGTTGCTTGGTTCCTCGCAATGACGCTAACTAAATATTGATGAAACAACCTTAATTCGCCTAGCTGGCTTATTTTCCTTATCGTTTATCAAATGCTTCATTCACTAATGACCAATCAACCAATGACCCACTAATACCCAATACCGAGTACCTAATACCCATTTTCCAATGACCACTCACTAATGACTGATATTACCCCCGATATTGCGATTTCCCGGCGGTTTACCCGCTTATATATTCTGGCGCTTACGGTCGTGGCTTTTCTGTCCGTGCTGGGACAGGTATTGATCCAGTGGACCCTAAGCAATCAGTTAAGTGATTCCTGGATTATCAATTACGCTGGCCGCAGCGTTTTCAGAGCCAGCAGATGGTGAAAGATGTATTGTTGCTGACCGACCGGGCCGAAAAAGTAGACACGGCGCTGTATCTGGCTGATATAAAGCAGGTACTGGTTTCCTGGGAGAAATACCACGACGAACTGAAAAAACGGCGACCTGGTCGATTTGGGCGTTTCCGTGACCAACAGTGATACGGTGCAGCAGATGTTTACGAATATTGAGCCGCACTTTCAGGCGATCCGGTTACAATTGCATAAGGTCATTACCCTGCTCGAAGCTCCGGGAGTGCCTGATACGGCCGCGGTCCGGCAAAGCGTTGAGGTGATCCTGGCCCACGAACGTACTTTTCTGGGGCAGATGGATCAGATTGTATTTCAATATGACCACGAAGCCAAAGCCAAGGTAAACTACCTGCGTAAAATCGAGTTGCTGCTGTTGATTATAACCATTTGCGTGCTGTTAGTGGAAGGCTTACTCATTTTCCGGCCCGCTGTAGAGAAGCTGCGGCAAACCATTTTACAACTGCTGGCTGCTAAGAACAAGGCTAAACAGATGAATGATGAACTGATAAGCCTGAACCAATCGCTGAAAGAAGCCAAAAGAGAATTGCTGGAGGCCGCCCACCAGAAGCACCAGCAGCAGATGAGTGAGCAGAAGCTCCGGGCCGCCTACCTGATTGAGGGCCAGGAAGAAGAACGGAAGCGACTGGCCCGGGAGTTGCACGATGGACTAGGCCAGATGCTCACTGCCCTGAAACTAGGTATTGAAAATGTGGGTACCCATGCCTCCTTCACCGAAAAAGGCTTTAAAGCCATGGAAGACCTGAAAAGCCTGATCGGGCAAACGATCCAGGAGACCCGGACTATTTCCTTTAACCTGATGCCTGCCGTGCTGAGTGATTTCGGTATTGCCTCGGCCCTGAAATTACTCACGGCCCAAACGGCTAGTAGTACCGGCGCAAATATTACCTTTACATCGAATTTTAACGGAGAACGATTGCCCAAAAATATTGAAGTGGGGATGTATCGCATTGCTCAGGAAGGGATTCATAATGCGATTAAATACGCCCAGGCCCGCCGTATCACGGTGGAACTGGTCACGCGAATTAAATACGTGCATCTGGTCATTGCCGACAATGGCAAGGGCTTTGAGTTTGAAAATGTGCATGCCGATACCGAACAGAATGGGATTGCGCACGGCATCTACAACATGCAGGAACGGGCCCAGATGATCAACGGGCTGATGAAAATCGATTCGCGGCCCGGCAAGGGCACCAAAATTCACTTTAAATTACCCATGATTTACCTGGAAGATGAGCAAAATTACAGTGTTATTAGCCGATGACCATACCATTGTCCGCAATGGGATCCGGTCGCTGCTCGAAGAGTTTGAAGAAATTGAGATCGTGGGCGAAGCCGGGGATGGGGCCGAAGCCGTGGAGAAAGTCAAATCGCTGTCTCCCGATATTGCCATGCTGGATATTGCCATGCCCAACATGACGGGCATCCAGGCGGCCGAACAAATCAGCCGGCACTACAAAAAGACCCGCAGCCTGATTCTCTCCATGCATGACAATGAAGACTACATTCTGAAATCGGTAGAGGCGGGGGCTTTTGGGTATTTGCTCAAGGATACCACCAAAGACGAAATGCTGCGGGCCCTCCGGGCGGTATCCAATGGGGAGAAGTACTTTGCCAATACCGTTTCCAATATTATTATCCACGCTTACCTGCACAAGGTCAAACATACGGATGCGGGCAGCCCTGGGGTAAAGGCCAAATCCAAGCTTTCGCGGAAGGAAAAAGACGTGCTGCAACTGATTGTGGACGGCCTGAGCAGCCGCGAAATTGCCGAAAAGCTTAATCTCAGTATTCGCACCGTGGACAACCACCGGGCCAACATGATGAAGCGCCTGGGCGTCAAAAATGCCGTGGAACTGGTCCGGAAGGCGATGGATGAAAAGCTGGTGTAATGTTTCGATGTTCGATTGGCGACGTCCGATGTTCGGAATTCGATGTAGGGGCGAATGCAATTCGCCCTTTTTGTTGGCCGATGTTTGATGTTGTAGAGACGTTATGCATAAGAACAGAGTTAGGAGAAGAGAACTGATCAAAGTAACCTGAACACAAGGTTTGCGTTACGGTTTTGTAAGCCTTTCGGTTAACTTTAGCCTCTAATCCGGCCATTTCCTATGTCACCAACCACTTTACAATCCTGGGTGCAGGTACCCGCCGACAGTGATTTTACCATCCATAATTTACCCTATGGCATTTTCAGATCTTCCGACCGTAGTCCCCGGGCCGGAATCGCCATCGGGGACTACGTAGTAGACCTGGTCATGCTGGCCCAAAGAGGTTTTCTGAATGCCATTCCACTACATACAGATGTATTTTCCCGGGAATACCTTAATGATTTCATAGCCTTGGGAAAACCGGTCTGGCAGGCCGTCCGGCGGCGCATTACCGAACTACTCACCCAGGGTAATACGGAGCTTCAGGCTTTTGCCGATGAAGTGTTGGTGCCCGCCCGGTACGTACAGATGCAAATACCCGTAAAAGTCGGGGACTATACGGATTTTTATTCCAGTGAAGAACATGCCAGCAACGTCGGTAAAATGTTTCGCGGACCGGAGAATGCGTTGCTGCCCAACTGGAAACACCTGCCCGTAGCTTATCATGGCCGATCTTCTTCCATTGTGGTTTCGGGAACGGACATCATCCGGCCTAAAGGGCAGTTAAAACCTCCGGATGCCCCGGCCCCCACTTTCGGCCCATCCCGGCGAATGGATTTTGAACTGGAAGTGGCTTTTGTCATCGGGAAACCTACTCAGTTAGGCGAAATCATCTCCACTGAAGCGGCTGAGGACCATTTTTTCGGATTTGTGCTGTTTAACGACTGGTCAGCTCGTGATATTCAGCAGTGGGAATACCAACCGCTGGGGCCATTTCTGGGAAAAAACTTTGCTTCCTCCGTCTCGCCCTGGCTGGTCCCGCTGGAGGCCTTAGAACCGTTCCGGGTGCCAGGTCGGGCCCAGTACCCGGAGGTATTACCGTACCTCAAGTACAAGGTAATCCTATTTTCGACATTCAACTGGAAGTGGCCCTGCAGCCGGAAAACGCTGAGGAATCGGTACTCTGCCGGTCTAATTTCAGATACCTCTACTGGAACATCTGTCAGCAACTGGCCCACCATACGGTGAATGGCTGTCCGGTCAATGTGGGCGATCTGATGGCTTCCGGCACGATCAGCGGTACGACTCCTGACTCTTTTGGCTCCCTGCTGGAACTGAGCTGGGGCGGTAAAAACCCCATTAGCTTGCGGGATGGAACGGAACGGAAATTTCTGGAGGACCTCGATACCGTAATCATGCGGGGCCGTGCAGTAAAGGATCACATCCGGGTTGGATTCGGAGAGGTAAGGGGTAAATTACTCCCGGCAAGGTAAATTTTGATGCCCCATGTTCGATTGACGATGCTCGATGTTCGATTTCCGATGGGCAGTCACTTGAATCTGGTCATTTCGCTCATGAACTTTCAGCTCCGGGACTTACCCAATTGTTACGCCCAACCTCCTGAAAGCAGTTTAAAATTAGGTTTGTAAAGTTCCCGTTAGGGGATTTAGGGGCGTTTTGCGTAAGTTATAAACTCATTAACCCACGTTAGTCCAAATGCGTACGGTCAATCCAAAGGAAGTTTCGGTTTCCGTTTTTCATAGTTATCTCTTGGGAGCCATAGCCCCCCGGCCGATTGCCTTTGCCAGCACCATTGACCGGGAGGGAAGGGTAAACCTGAGTCCTTTTAGTTTTTTTAACGTGTTTGGGTCCAACCCGCCGACCCTGATCTTTTCACCGAACCACCGGGTGCGTGACAATACGGCCAAACATACCCTCGAAAATGTGCTGGAAGTGGAGGAAGTAGTAATCAATATGGTGGAACACAGTATGGTAGAACAAATGTCGCTGGCCAGCTGTGAGTATGAAAAAGGCGTGAACGAGTTTAAAAAAGCCGGATTTACGCCCCTTCCTTCGGTGACGATCCGGCCGCCGCGGGTAGCAGAGTCTCCGGCTGCTTTTGAGTGCAAAGTCAGAGAAGTGATCCGGATTGGGGAAGGAGGCGGCTCTCCCAATCTGGTGATCTGCGAAGTGTTATTGGCGCATATCGACGAAAAAATACTGGATGAAAAGGGTTTGATTGATACCCGCAAAACTGATTGGGTAGCCCGCATGGGCGGAGACTGGTACTGCCGGGCCCACGGAGAAGCCGTGTTTATGGTTTCTAAACCTAATCTTCACCGGGGTATCGGGGTAGACCAGATTCCAGCCCGGATTCGCAATAGCCGCATTTTGACGGGAAATAACCTGGGGCGTCTCGGTAATGAGGAACACTTGCCCGATAGGGAGGCGGTAATTCTGTTCCGACAGGAGCCCATTATACAAGCGATACTTACGGAATACGCCGGGAATAAGGATCTGCTGGAAATGCATTTACACCAGCTGGCCCAGCGATTACTCGAATCCGGCGAAACCCGCAAGGCCTGGCTCACCCTGCTGCAACCCGAATCCTCCGGCAATGGTGAATTTTGAATGGTAAATGCTTAATGGAAACCGCACATCGAACATCTAAAATCGCACCTCGAATATCAAATATATGAATCCCACATCCCTGGTCCTGTATGAAGTTCACGAACGGGTTGCCTGGCTGACTCTGAACCGGCCCGAAAAAAGAAATGCGCTGAATGCAGCCTTGACCGATGAACTAAAACAAGCCTTCGGACGGGCTGCTTCCGATGAAGCCGTTAAGGTGGTTGTGTTACGAGCCAACGGGAAAGCCTTCTGTGCCGGGGCCGACCTCCAAACCTTGCAGCAGTTACAGCGGAATACCTACGAAGAAAACCTGGCCGACTCCCAAAATCTGGCGGACTTGTTCCAGTTAATCTACCAGTTGCCTAAAGCCGTGATTGCGCAGATTCAGGGGCATGCTCTGGCAGGAGGCTGCGGACTGGCGGCAATCTGTGATTTTTCGTTCAGCGTCCCCGATGCCAAATTTGGCTATACGGAAGCAAAAATTGGATTCGTTCCGGCCATTGTCAGCGCCTTTCTGGTCCGGAAAATAGGGGAGGGCCGGGCCCGGGAACTGCTCATTTCGGGAGAAGTAATTTCGGCTGAAAGAGCTTCTGCCTATGGTCTGATTAATTACGTAGTGGAAGAATATGAACTCGAAAACCGGGTAAGCGAACTGGCCCGGCAGTTGAGTACTTCCGTTTCCGGCCAATCGGTAGCGGCAACCAAGCAGTTACTGGCACAACTGGCCGGTTTGGGCCTTTCCGAAAGCCTCGATCTGGCCGCAAAGACCAATGCCCAAGCCCGCCGTTCTGCTGACTGCCAGCGGGGAATTGCCGCTTTCCTCAATAAAGAGGATGTTAAATGGTAGTTCATTTCACGCAAAGGCGCAAAGTTTTACGCAAAGGCGCTAAAGAGCAAAGAAGCATGCCAAGCTTTCACCCCTTTGCGTCACGTCAAGTTAGTATCAATACTTTAATCCATTATCCGTTCATCTACTTACTTATCTACCAGTTTCTATGCAACGACTCTGTTTTCTGATCCTGCTGTGCGCCAGTCAGTTGCCGGGAGCCTTTGCCCAAACTAAGTCAACCGGGGGCAATTTTTCTGACATCCGCTTTATAGAAGGGCATTGGCAGGCTATGGCAAACGGCAATACCGTAGAAGCGGTCTGGTCGGCACCTGCCACCGATAATATCGTAGGGTTCATCCGGATGATGAAAGACGGCAAGATTAACCTTTACGAACTGTTTGCCTTCGAACAAACGGGTCAGGGCCTGGTAGCATTGGTAAAGCATTTTAAACCAGGTCTGATCGGAGTGGAAGAAAAAGAAAAATCCGACCGTTATCAGTTTGTGGAAGCGGGTAAAGACCGGGCCATATTTGAAAAGCAGGGTGAAAGTCTGCGGGTGCTGTACGAAAAACGGGCCAAAGATCAGTTTGTCATTGCTTTGGGCGAACAGCAGGAGGGCAAGTGGGTGTTCAAGGATTTGTTTGTGTTCAACCGGGTAAAGTAAGGCTGGTGTTTTTGGTTGTATTTATGTTGCCTGTAAGCAGAAAGATAAAAGCATGCTCGATTTTTACCTGATTAAGGATGAAGTAAGCCGCCCCGGAGCTCTAGAATTAAAAGCCTTAGAATATGCAGGTGGATTGGAAGTTGAAGTATTCGAAGAATTACAGAATAGGAATATCATTGACAAGCAGCTTAGTTATTGGACTGATTTTCGGTGGAGCAGCCAAGATGTTAAACAGAAGTTTGAATGGTTGATACAAAATAACAGCAATTTGCGCGAAAACCGCCCAGAGGTAGAAAGTGTCGAAACAAAGCTGTTTGCAATCTTAGAAAAAGCAGTTTGGGTCCAATACGGCTTAATTGCCATTGCCGATTAAGAAAAGAAAGGAAAAGCCATACAGGCAACACCAGCTACTACGACCAGCGGCCCGCCTCATCGCATTGCTGACGCATAAGGGCACGCCGTCGTGTAGCTTCGAGCCGTTAGGCGTAACTTCTTCAGTCGCTTGCCTTTGGCGAGTGACGACTATCAGAGGGCCTCTGGCCCGTTCGTAACTATTACCTTTGGTTCTTGCGTATGCAATCCTATGTCAGAACTTAGAAAAGCCAATACGGATCATGCCTACTTTCTTACAATGACCGTAATAGGCTGGATTGATGTGTTCAACAGACCAATTTATGCAGAGGAGATTTTGAAAAGCTTACAATTCAGTCAGCAACGAAAAAGTTTAGAAATATACGCTTATGTACTGATGTCTAATCATTTGCATCTGGTTTGTCGTCGCAGGGAAGGTTTACTGAGTGAATGGATTCGTGATTTTAAAAGCTTTACCGCCAAAACGATCATCCAGTTGATTGAGCAAAACCCGCTGGAAAGCCGTAAAGACTGGATGCTACGTCTATTTGAGTACCATGCCCGGCATCAACAACAACATGCTACTTATATGTTCTGGCAGAAAACCAATCATCCAGTAGAACTATCTTCAGCATTTTTAGTGAGGCAAAAAATTGACTATATCCACTTGAATCCGGTTCGGGCAGGTGTTGTTTACGAGCCATATCATTATGTGTACAGCAGTGCTAATCCTGCAAGTACGGTAAAAGTGTTGCTAGTTTAAGGGAGAAGATCTAATAATTGCATAAACTGATGTGCCAAATGCTTTTACTGATTATTTCGCTCTGGTAGAATTAAGAATAGTAGTCTGGATTTGATCAGCAGTGTTGACTGAATACAGGATAACTCACCGGAAAACGGGCCAGAGGCCCTCTGATAGTTGTCACTCGCCAAAGGCAAGCGACTAAAAGAAAGGTATCCAGCGGGACAACGAGTATTTTAAGGATAAATACTGGGATACCATTGTCTTTGGAATATTGGAGAACGAATGGCGCGAAAATCGATAAAACCGAAAGCCGCAGAAGTCAGACTTCTGCGGCTTTCTTTATTAAAGGTAATTCCTACCGGATATACTGATTGATCAGATTCTCGTACCACTCCTGCTTGCCGCTGATCTGCTGCGGTTCGCCTTGGGCGGAAAGCTTAGCTAGCTCCTCCAAAGTTAACTTGCCGTTTTCGAAACGCTGTCCGTCACCGGAGTCAAAAGAGGCATACCGTTCGGCTCTTCTTTTCTTGTAGGCTGACTTCTCCAGAATATCACTAGCTACCATCAGAGCCCGGGCAAAAGTGTCCATGCCGCCCACGTGGGCAATAAACAAATCTTCCAGATCAGTTGAGTTACGGCGGGTTTTGGCATCGAAGTTCACGCCACCCGTGGTAAAACCACCCGCTTCCAGGATAATCAGCATAGCCTCGGTTAATTCAAACAGGTCTACCGGGAACTGGTCGGTATCCCAGCCGTTCTGGTAGTCGCCCCGGTTGGCGTCGATACTGCCCAGCAGGCCGGCATCCACAGCTACTTGCAGTTCGTGGGCGAAAGTATGGTTGGCTAGGGTTGCGTGGTTAGTTTCAGGTTCAGTTTGAAATCCTTTTCCAGACCGTAGTACCGGAGGAAGCCGATTACGGTAGCCGCATCAAAATCGTACTGGTGCTTGGTCGGCTCCATAGGCTTGGGTTCAATGTAGAAAGAACCTTTAAAGCCTTGCTTACGGCCGTAATCACGGGCCATTTGCAGGAAACGGCCCAAATGATCCGTTTCCCGCTTCATATTCGTGTTGAGCAGCGACATATACCCTTCCCGGCCTCCCCAGAACGTGTAGCCTTCTCCGCCTAAGGCAATGGTGGCATCAATGGCGTGTTGAACCTGCGTAGCCGCAAAAGAAACCACCCGGAAATCAGGATTGGTGGAGGCGCCATTCATGTAACGCGGATGCGAGAACAGGTTGGCCGTGCCCCACAGCAGTTTCACGCCGGAGGCCTTCTGCTTTTGCTGGGCGTATTCCACCATAGTCCGCAGGTTTTTGTCCAGGTCAGAAAATTTAGGTCCTTCGTCTACTACGTCCACGTCATGGAAGCAGTAAAACTCGGCGCCTAACTTGGTAATGAATTCAAAGGCGGCATCCATTTTATCCTTAGCCCGGCCCACGAGGTCAGATTTCCGATCCCAGGGAAAATCTTTGGTGCCGGGACCAAACGGGTCGCCGCCGGTGCCGCAGAAGGTATGCCAGTAGGCCACGGCAAAACGGAAATGTTCACGCATGGTTTTTCCGGCCACTACTTTATTCTCATCGTAAAACTTAAAGGCCAATGGATTGTCGGACTCCCGGCCTTCGAACTGAATTTTTTAATTCCGGGAAAATACTCCTTATCCCCGGTTACAATGGATACTGGCATATAGATATGGTTAAAAGAGGTGGTTTTTAGTCAATAGTCAATAGTCAATAGTCAATAGTCAATAGTCAATAGTCAATAGTCAATAGTTTTTCCCTAAATGATTCTTTTCCCAATGACCAATGACTATTGACTATTTTTATCATGCTAATCTTTTAACCGCGTAAATTATGGTTCAGACAATCCAGCCAACGACCGTAGGCATCCTGGCAGGCTTGCCGAAGGGGCTGGCTCGGCTCGATAACCCGGGTTGTTTTCAGACCGGTGAAAGCTTCCTGTGCATTTGCGTAAATGCCTGCTCCGATACCTGCACCCCGGGCCGCACCCTGAGCCCCATCCGTATTATAAAGTTCTACCACGGCACCGGTAATAGTGGCAAAGGTTTCCCCGAAAATTGGGCTCAGGAACATATTGGCATCTCCGGCCCGGACTGTACCTGCCTGGCAGCCCAGGCGCCGCATAATTTCCAGACCGTAATGCAAGGCAAATACAATTCCTTCCTGCGCCGACCGGAACAGGTGACCCTGCCCATGCACGTTAAAATTAAGGCCGTGCACTGAGCCGCCTAACTGTTTGTTTTCCAGTACCCTTTCGGCGCCATTTCCAAATGGCAGGGTAACCAGGCTCATCCGAACCGACCGGAATCTGACCGGCTAAGCGGTTCATTTCCTCATAACCGGCGGCTCCGGCTACGTGGTGTTTCAGCCAGCTGTTCTGAATTCCCGTGCCATTGATGCAAAGCAGAATGCCGTAACGGTGTTTTTCCTTCGCGTGGTTGACGTGCAGGAAGGTATTTACCCGCGAGGCCGGATCATATTCTTTCCGGTCGGTGATGCCGTAGACTACGCCAGACGTACCGGCGGTGGCTGCAATCTCGCCGGGTTGCAGTACATTCAGAGAGAACGCATTATTCGGCTGATCTCCGGCCCGGTAAGCTACCGGTATGCCCGGCGTAAGACCCAGTTCTTCAGCTACCGCTTTGGTCACTTGTCCCTGGGCGGAGAAGGTAGGTTTAACCGGTGGCAATAATTCCTTCCGGATGCCGTACTGCTCCAGCAACAGACTAGCCGGTGACTCTTCCTTAAAATCCCAGAGAATGCCTTCGGAAAGTCCGGAAGGCGTGGTGCTGGCTTCTCCCGTTAACCGTAAGGCCAAGTAGTCGCCGGGCAGCATAAACTGGTGGACCTTTTCGTACACCAGCGGTTCATTTTCCTGCACCCAGCGGAGCTTGGATGCGGTAAAATTACCCGGTGAATTAAGCAAGTGCGAAAGACATTGTTCTTGTCCCAGCGCCGCAAAGGCTTTTTCTCCGATACCTACGGCCCGGCTGTCGCACCAGATGATAGAGGGTCTTAATACCTGCCCTTTTTTATCAATCAGTACCAGGCCGTGCATCTGGTAAGAGATACCGATGGCTTTTACCCGTTTCAAGTCGGCTTTCTGACGGAGTTGGGCGGTGGCAGCTTTGGCGTTTTCCCACCACATTTCGGGGTGTTGTTCGGCCCAGCCCGGCTGGAGGGCAATCATGCCCATTTCGGCGTCGGGTGCGCTGGCCGCGGCTATTAATTTTCCCGTTTCGGCTTCCAGTAAAGAGGCTTTCACAAAGGAACTGCCGATATCATAACCTAGCAGGTACATGCAGGAGAGATTTAGAGGTTGGATGCTACCTAATGCATAACTGGTGCAGCCAGTTTGCATTAAGCGGGGACAAACTTGATTAATTCTATCTGAAAAAGCAATTATGCTATTTTTATTACGGTCATTAAATTGCCGTCAACATTTTCTTTTGTAAAAGGATATAGAAGTAAAAATCAGGACTGGAAAATACGGAAACTATTTACGAACTTTGGTTTATTATTACGTGTGCCTTCTCTATTCATAACCTTTTACGCTGAATGTCAGTCGATTAAACTCTACTCTTCCCGAAGCTGCCTCCCGGTTACCTCGTGTGTAATTTTTTTTTGATCAAATCATTCAGACTGTCCCCCGCGAAATGCGTATTTTCGGAAGGTCAAAATCAATGACCTGCTTTTAGTTATGCTGAGACTTTTTTACCCTGTTCTTATCAGCCTGTTGCTGGTATCGGGTTCGTTACTGGCACAATCAAAAGCAGCCCAGTCTGCCTATAAGAAAGCTGTTGTCTACCTCAATAAGGGTAAGACTGATAAAGGGATCAACTATCTGGATAAAGCTTTGCAGGCCGATTCCAATTACCGGGAGGCTTGGTATGCCAAAGGCTACTATGCCTTCGAAAAAGCAGATTATCCTACGGCAAAGGTTGCTTTTGACCGGCTGATTGGTTTATTTCCGCGTGACACTACTTTTTATCGGTACCGGGCTCTGACCCACATGTACCTGGATGATTACGAAGCTTCGGAGAAAGATTTGTTAGCGGCAATGGCTTTAGACAAAACCAACCCTGAGACCTACAATGATTTGGGATACCTTTATTATCAGTGGGGCGTACCGATGAGGCGCAGGAACAATTTGATCAGTCCCTGAAAATTAAGCCCAACAAAAAGGCTCAGTACTATAAAGCCCTGTCCTTCTACGAAATCAACCAGAATGGCAAGTCAATGGAGTGGCTGGAAAAGGCACTGAAAGAAGATTCAAAAATACCCCCTTGCCCTGCGATTGAAGGCTAACCTGCTGATTGATACCAAACAATACGGGGAGGCGATTAAAATATACGAACAGCTGGCCAATGATGGGAATCTGGCCGAGCCCGATGATCTGCTCGACTGGGGATTGATCTACTATAAAATGAAGAAATATGACCAGGCCCTGGTCTATTTCACCATACCAGAAAATCACCAGAACGCTGTTTTGCATTATTATACCGGATTGGCCCGTTACCGCATGAAGCAACCTGCCGAAGCCCTGGCCTCGCTGAACCAGGCTGTGCAATTCGCTGATACTACGGATGAAGTGTATGCGCCTTTGTTCTTTGACCGGGCCATTGTACGGGCCGGGCAAAATGATAAGAGAGGCGCCGTAACTGATTTTTTGAAATCCGTTTACTTATTGCCCGAAATACTTAAACGGCAAAACCCTCAGGGTGACACCCTGGAGCTGCTTGGCAGTTACTTGCTATTAAAAGGACTGTATTCGCCGCAGCAATTAGACAAAGCGGCGGCTGCCGGTTACCGTGACCGCGCCGAATCTTTACTGGATACCGAAGGAGGGGAGGAACGGGCCCTGAAAACAATTAATCAATCCATTGGACTGGATAGTACCGTGGCGGAAAGCTACTTTATCCGGGGACGGGTGCTGTATCTTACGGCGAACATGGAAGAAGCTTTAAAGGATTTCAGTAAAGCTTTCCGGAAGGCTAACGGACAAGTCAGTGATTATCACTATTATATCCGTGGACTAGTCCATTATGAAATGGAGCAGTTTAGTCAGGCCTACGCTGATTTTAGTCAGGCGATCCGGCTGAATACTAAGGAATCAGCCTACTATTATGACCGGGCTTACGCCGCGGCAGCTTTGGATAATTACGAAGACGCGATCAGAGACATCAATCAGGCAATGGCGATGCAGGACGATAAGGAGCCTATGTTACTGGTCAGGGCCGGTTTGTATAATGAAATGGGCCGTTTTTCGGAGGCTTTGGCTGACTGCAATGCGGTTATCAACCAAGGCACTGATAATGCTCTGGCTTATTGCGTCCGGGGATATGCCTACGAGGGGCTCAAGCAGAAATCCCAGGCGGTTGCTGATTATTCCCGCGCCTTGCAACTGGATCCTCAATTAGACGATGCCCGCGCCGCCCTGGATGAACTGGCCGGATTGCAGCGATAAGTGTGATGTGCTGATTAGTTTAGGTGCGGATGTGACGGTAAGCGATTGACTATTAAAAGGTGTTTCATCAGGCAAAACCCGGAAGGTTCTCAAAATCTTCCGGGTTTTGCTTTTAGCCCGGTAGGCCTTCTGCTCTTCTCCAGCCATTTGAAGCGGTCAACTTAAAATCTTGCCAGTCGCTTGACTTCGTATAGGACAATACTGGCTTTAATTTTGCTATGGGCTCTTGTACTCCACGCCCTACTGGCGGAAATAAACGCTTATGCAAAACCTATATTCTATGTACCGATACTACTTACTTCTTCTTCTGGCTCTGTTTCTGGCAACCGGATGCAGAACAATGAAATTACGGGACCTGGATACTTCTTTGAGGAGTGACCGACGCCTACCGGCCTTGGAACCCGAATGGAAGCCAGCCGGTCTGGAAAGCCTGCACTTTTCGGAGTGGGATACTTTAGCTTCTATTCATGACCGTCATCCCTATGGTACGGTAGGCTATGCCCCTCCTTACTATCCACTAGTACCTTCTCTGGGAGGCCAGGATGCAAGAATGCTTTTCGAAAGGGAAGTGACCAGAAGCCTGACCGATCCCTATACGCCTAAAGTTGGTTATATTACCTGTCGGGTGCCAAATGCCATTGCCCGTCCGCGTCATGTCGGTCTTACCTACTTATCATTGGGTTTGCTTGGACTTCCCGCATTGTTGGGTGTACCTATGGGGAATTATCAAACGGAATTGCTCCTTGAAGTGCAGGTGCTGGATAAAAACCGTAACCTGGTTGCTCAATACAGTGCAACCGGACGGAGCAGGATTCCCGTTGCTTTTTATTGGGGATATAGGACTGATGATGCTAAGCGCCTTGCTAATATCCGGGCTTTTAAAGCTGCTTTAGCCGCCATCCATCAGCAGTTACAATCCGATTACGACCGGATCAATACCCGGCTAGCCAATCCTTAAGCGGTAAATGCAGCTTGGGTCGAAACAGGTTTTCTTCCGGCAAAAAAAAGCTGTCTTACTCGTAAGACAGCTTCGGGCAACCAAAATTTTTTGTTATCGGCAGCAAGCTAATTCCTAATAGCTTAATAGCTGCTTAAAATCAGTACTTCCTGACGGGTATAGGGTTATTAAGCAGCTTTTTCCAGTAGAAACCAGTTAATGCCGATAAACCACCAACCAGGCCACCAATAACCGCAGTGATCACAATCATGAGTTCGGGGAGAGGCAGCGAGAACAAAGCCGCAATCTTAGCAGTAAGTACGCCTTCATTGCGAAGGTGAATGAACAGGGCAACAATAGACCACATCAGGGCAATGCTGCCGAAGCCAGACCAGAATGCCTGCTTACCGGAGTAACTCTTCCAAATTGCCAAGGCAAAGGCAACCGGAGCAATGATCCACCAAGGCAGAAAGAGTTGTAGAATAAAGCAGATGAAAGCGATGAGCAGAAAAAGCATAATCTTAAAAATGCGGATGATTAAATTAACTATTTAATAAGTAAAGTAAATTAAGGAATTAACAATGATATGTTAACATCCATGTAAGTTTCTGTGACAGATTCTTTCCTCTTTTAACCACATTAATTGATTATACGTTTAAAGTAAAACTTAAATATTAAATATTTCATTTGATACACCAGTAAATGCGAATCATAAGGAGTCAGGAGTGGTAAATGTAGGAAGTGAAGACACGTTATTTAAAAGTAAGATCAGGGAAATTTTGGGAATTAATTACCCTTTTAAAGAATGTACACTCCGTCAGGTCATGCAAACATTGACTGATTTGCGGCTTATCGATAAATCCATTGGGGAGATTGCTCTGTATCAGTCGCTGTCTCCCCGGCCATAAAAGATTCCCATTTTACTTCTCCTGAAAGGCTCGGATAGCCTAAATAAACGTCTCAAAAAACCAAAAAGACGTCTCATTTTATAAAATGAGACGTCTTTTTGGTTTTTTGAGACGTTTCTGGCTTATTTATTCCTTTATTGCCCCATCCTTTTAGCTAATATTTATTAAACGCTTTTACTCCAAATCCTTATTTACTCCAGGTTAATAATACCCATTTAAATTATAGGTGCAGCCTGATTCTTAGCGTAAGAATCACCATAGTTTTTGGAAAAGTTAACCCATTTGCCTGGCTATGGTATCAGATCTTACAAGCTTACGCTATAGGAAAATAATCGTGTACTTTCCAGGAATATTGCGCCTAAAGTATCGTAGGCTTGTTGAAAAGTAGGAAATTGAGGTGAATTATATTTTTCTTAAATAAATTATTGGAACAATTTTCTGAAAAACTACCTGTGAAAGATCTATTTTTATAATTTCGCTCTTAGGTAAGGATTTGAGCAAAAAGCGTTATATTTCTGCTATATTAAACATAGGAAAGAGCTCCTTTGTTTTCGAACTGCTTGTCGGAACCTAGCAAAGGCTCCATTAATACAAACTGTTTATGGCCTGCTGTGCCAGTAAGTAAATAGTTTTCTGTCCAATACCAATTAAACAGCATACTGTAAGGGGATTAAAATCAGATTGGTATGAGTATGCCTCCATCTGGGCTTGTGTATGCCCATACATTAACCACATACATTAACCACATACATTAACCACATACATTAACCACATACATTAACCACATACATTAACCAATTTATACTTATAATTGCCTTATTGAAATTACAGAAAAATTATTACAGAAAAATTCACTGATGTCTGCTTGGTGCCTGGCTTTAACCTCTAATGCGCTTACAATAACTAATAATTCATTAAATCACTAACATGAGAAAATTCTCCACTACTTCACTGGCGGGAAGACGGATCATATCCGTTTTTTCCTGCTTGTTGCTGATGCTGCTCTAATCCCTGATGTCAGGGCTCAGGAAAAAGATAAGGACAAGGACAAAGACATCCTTAAAAAGCTGAAGGCAAAACTGCCGCCAGTAGATCTTACAGGACCACTGCTGGAAAATGCCAAGTTCAGCTTTACGCCGAGCAAATTAAAGGGCCTCACTTCCAAACCGTCCAAAAAAAATAGTGTCAGCGGCAAAAATACTGCCGGTGCCAGAGTGGCCGCCCAACAGGACCTGCTAAACGGATTTACAGTCGATGATCCGACTTCCCTGCAGTTTGGTCCCGACGCCTATACGTGTCTCAGCAGGACGGTATTATCAAAGCTTTACTATTGTTCGGAACGGGCCCGAATGACTATCAGGTAACGGGAGAAGAAGTAATTACGCTGATCCAGCAAATACCCAATCATAATGACGATGGCACGCTGGCTCCCGGTGTAACTACCCGTCAGGTTACCGGTATCTATGTCGCGGCACTGCGGCCAATCCAATTATTTACGTGACTTCAAGTGACAGCCGGATTGGTGGGCTGGTGAAGAAGGCAGACCCAATATGGATATTAACCTGGATACGAACTCTGGGATTCTTACCCGCCTTACCTGGACGGGCAGCGGCTGGGATAAAATAGATCTGGTACGTGGGCTACCCCGTTCGGAGGAAAACCACGCGACTAATGGCTTGCAATTAGACGCACAAACCAATAAAATATATATGGTCATGGGCGGATTTACCAATGCCGGAAGCCCATCTACGAACTTTGCGTATATCACGGAGTATGCCTTATCTACGGCGGTTTCTTTCCTTTAACCTTTCATCTATTTAAGCCATGACGACCTAAGGGTCGGGCAACGGATGATTTATGTATGATCTGCCTACTGTGGACGAGCCGAGCCGCCCCAATCAACCGAATGGTTCTGATGTAAATGATCCCTTCGGTGGCAATGACGGCCTTAATCAGTCGAAAGTGGTGGCCGGCGGCCCGGTACAGATATTTGCCGCCGGTTTCCGCAATCCCTATGACCTACTGATTACCAAAACCCCGGGTAAAGCCCGCCGGATGTATACCGTAGATAATGGGCCTAATCAGGGTTGGGGAGGGCATCCGGCTCATGAAGGATCGGATGGAACGGTGACCAATGAATATATCCCTGGAGAGCCTGGTTCTGTAGATGATGGTCCGAATGATCCAGGGGTGAATAACCTGGATAATTTCCACTATATCGGCAACCTGGATACGTACGTTCCGGGAACTTTTTACGGGGGACATCCCAACCCGATCCGGGCCAATCCGGCCGGTGCAGGTTTATATACCGACTCGGGAGAGCAGGAAGGAAACGGATTCTGGCGAAACAGCAAGTCTGATCCTTTGCGTCCGCTTCCTGCCGACTGGCCGCCGGTACCGCTTAATATGGCCAATCCCAAAGAAGGAGATTTTCAGAATCCGGGTGAAACCGATAATGCCTTACTTACCTTTAATGCCTCCACCAACGGCCTGACTGAATATACTTCTTCCGGCTTTGGCAATACCATAAAGGGAAGTATACTGGCAGCTTCCTTTGATGGTAATATTTATAAGATTTCTCTTACTAGTGATGGCACCGATGTTACCAACCAGAAGGGTGACCGGCGACGCAATGAAGATATTCCCTTTGCCTCCGGTTTTGGCGAGATTCCGCTGGATGTAACCGCGCAGGGAGATGACGAAAAATTCCCCGGAACCGTGTGGGCAGCCTGCTACGGTGATGCGTCTATTGTCGCGTTTGAGCCGCAGGAATTTGTGAATTGTACGGGTACGTACAGCGCCAGTATGGATGATGATGAGGATGGCTACTCGAATGCGGATGAGATTGATAATGCGAGCAACCCTTGCTCTTCTTCCAGCAAGCCGACTGACTTTGATAAAGACTTGGTTTCGGATCTGAACGATACGGATGACGACGCCGACAACATCGGGGACAATGTAGATTATTTTGCCCTGGATGCTCAGAATGGCACTACTACCAATCTCCCGATCCAGTACGAATTATTTAACAACAGTCCGGGTACGGGGCTTTTTGGACTCGGCTTTACGGGATTGATGTCCAACAAGAAGCCGGATAATGATTATATGGAACTGTGGGAAGATCAGAACCTCATTGCCGGAGGAGCCGTGGGTGCCTTCTCAGTAGTGGGAGCTACCCCGGGTGACGCCCTGGGAAATCTGAATAACCAGGAAAACGCTTTTCAGTTTGGCGTTCAAACTACTACTGCCACGGGCCCTTTTGCCGTGCATTCACGTCTGCTGAAAACCTTCTTCAACAACCAGATTCCGCAGAACTTCCAGTCAGAAGGGATTTACATCGGTACCGGTGACCAGGATAACTACCTGAAAATTGTACTGAACGCTAACGGCGGACAGGGAGGCATTGAAGTGGTGTATGAAAACGCCGGTACGCCAGCCACGTATCAGTTTCCGCTAAGCGGCGGTCTGCCAACGAATTCTATTGAGCTGATACTGGCAGTGGATCCGGTTACGGGCAAGGTTCAGCCTAAATATGCCAAGGATGGTGGACAACAGGTCATCGTCGGGTCACCCATTCAATTAAGTGGCGCCTTGCTGACTGCTATTCAGGGGGCTCCGGCTATTGCAGTAGGGGTGATTTCTACATCCCGTAATGCAAGTCCCTTTACAGCTACCTGGGATTATATCCGGGTCATGGTGGACCAGAACCCCACGAATCAGCCGCCAGTAGTAGCCAATGCCATTCCCGATCAGAATATAACCTCAGGTACTACCTTCAGCTTTACTTTTGCGGCCAATACCTTTAATGACCCCAACAGCGATGCCTTGACTTATACGGCTACGCAGTCTAATGGTACGCCTTTACCGGCCTGGCTCACCTTCAATGCTGCTACCCGTACCTTCAGCGGTACCCCGCCGACTTCCAGTACCGCATCTTCGGTGACGGTGAAAGTGACGGCCAACGACGGCAAGGGTGGTTCGGTTGCCGATGAGTTCTTTGTCAGCATCAATCCTACTGGTTCGGTTACGGCGTTGTTCCGGGTAAATGCCGGCGGTGGTGCTTTCACTACCGGAGATAGCAAGAGTTTCAGTGCGGATGCCAATTTCTCCGGTGGAAATACTTATGGGCAAGGCGGGGACGTAGCCAATACGACTAACGATCCGCTCTACCAGACCGAACGCTACGGTGAATTCAGTTACAACTTCCCGGTAAGCAATGGTACGTACTCAGTAGTACTGCATTTCGCAGAAGTCTATTACGGAGTTGCCGGAACGGGTGGCGTGGGTTCGCGCAAGTTCCACGTGGATATGGAAGGCCAGCGTAAACTCACCGATTACGATGTGTTTGCCAAAGCAGGTGGCGCCATGAAAGCAGTTACCGAAACGGTAAGTGTCACCGTGAGTGATGGTACGCTGAACATTGCTTTTGTGCAAGGGTCATCCGACCAGCCTAAAGTGTCTGCCATAGAAGTACTTACCGCCGGCACAGCTCAAAACCAGGCGCCAGTACTGGCCGCGATTGGGAATAAGACGGTGGTAAAAGGGCAAGCCTTGACTTTTACGGCTTCGGCTACGGATGCTGATGGCAATGCGTTGAGCTATAGTCTGGTCAATGCGCCAACTGGCGCCACGATTGGAGCTGCTTCGGGAGCTTTCTCCTGGACGCCAGCTAACAGTGTAGCAGCAGGGAATTATACCTTCTTGGTGAAAGTAACCGATAATGGTTCTCCGGCTTTGTCCGATGAGAAGTCCGTAACGGTTACCGTCTCCGATCCGGCTACCGGAACGGCAGTGCACCGCCTGAACGCTGGTGGTCCGGCTTTCGCAGCCAGCAACAGCCGCAACTTCAGCGGGGATGCTAATTTCTCGGGTGGAAACGCCGCTGAAGCATTTGGTAACGAAGCAATTGACAACACGACTGATGATGTGCTATACCGTACCGAACGCTGGGGTACATTCAGCTACAACCTGCCCGTGACTAGTGGCACGTATGACGTTGTACTGCATTTTGCGGAGATTTACTGGGGCAACATGGATAAAAGTGCTGGAATCGGTGCCCGTCAGTTCCACGTAGATATGGAGGGCCAGCGTAAGCTCACCGATTACGACATTATCGCCAAGACTGGCGGTGCGCTGAAGGCGATTACGGAAACCTTCCGGGTAACGGTAAGTGATGGAACACTAAACATTGCTTTTATCCAGGGGGCATCCGACCAACCTAAAGTGTCTGCCATTGAGGTGATTTCCGTAACCGGTGGAACTACGAATCAGGCGCCAGTACTGGCCGCGATTGGGAATAAGACGGTGGTAAAAGGGCAAGCCT
>JAUJNL010000031.1:25469-63783 GCA_030448185.1 Cytophagales bacterium
CTTTTATCCAGGGGGCATCCGACCAACCTAAAGTGTCTGCCATTGAGGTGATTTCTGTGCCTTCCAGTAGCCGTACCGCTGCTGCCGGAAGTAGTGTAGAAGAAGCGTTTAGCGCAACGTTGTATCCAAACCCGGTAGAAGAAAAGCTTACGGTTGACTTATCCGTACCTGCCTCCAAGATTGTTTCTACTGCTATTACCAATCCGGTAGGCATTTCTCACTTAAAGAATACCCATACAATGACGGATGCCAACCAGCTACAAGTAGATGTTACTGGTTTAAAATCAGGGATTTACTTACTGCGGCTGAATACCAAGGATGGACAACAAATCCTTAAGTTTATGAAGCGGTAGTGGTTAGTAGCTAACGGTACCAAAAAGGGTGTCAGGCTTCCGGGCCCGGCACCCTTTTTATTTGGAGTAGCCGTACGAGGTGTTAGTTTTGAACCGGAGAACCGGAGAATTAATGTATTCCATAAACAGCTCCGGCTGGGCGAGTTCCCGGAAACCGTATTGCCCGTAGAGGCCGTGGGCGTCCCAGGTAGCCAACATCCACCGCTTCACTCGGCCAGTTCGGGGTAGTTGCGGATGGATTGCATTAATAGTTTGCCTAACCCATTGCCCCGGTATTCTTCGAGAATAAACACGTCCATCACCCAGGCAAAAATGGTGAAGTCCGTAACAACCCGGGCAAAGCCGGCCTGTTTTCCTTCCGATTGGGTATAGACCCCGAAACAGAGGGAATGCTCAATTGACTTGCTGACGGTTTCCATCGAACGGCCGTGGCCCCAGTACGAACGGTTACTCAAAAAGTCATGGATCACCGCAATATCCAGCAATTGCTTATCGGTAGAGATTATATAGGGACCAGGAGTATTCATATCGGCTGATTAATTAATGGGCTGATGTGTTGATTAGATGATTTGGCTTCGAGAGTTGAGAAGATGAGCTTCGCGCATGACAGTCGAGAGAAAATACAATTCGGTTGTTCCGTATTTGCAATACGGAACGGAGGAAAAGCGCATTGCAAATGCGCAGTGCTACAATCCGCATTATAAATGCGGATGAACATCGAATCGAACATCGGAGAGAGGAAATACAACCGTGAGATAACTTCGAACATCGAATATCACACATCACCAATCCCTCATCAAACTACTGCTGTCCGGCCAGAAAGACGGCATTGCCGAACAACAACTTGCCATTGTGCCAGAAGGCCCGGAAAAGCGGACTGTTGGTCAGGTAGATGATCTGACCTTGTCCCATCTCCTGCACGCCAATCACGAAGGTATCCTTCAGTTTCTCCCGGGTTTTTGCTGCGGCGTAGCCGCTAATGTATCCATCCTTTTTAAGGTAGCCTACATTCCATCCTTTAGGCAGAAGTTCCAGATCGTAAGCCTCCCGTAACAGCGCATAATACGTATCACCGTACCCGAATGCCAGCGGATGGGAATTGTCCAGACTAACCCGGTAAATAGCGCCTGGCGACTTCTTCTTTAAGAAATTCCCTTTCGCGGTTGGCGTAAACCGGCAAGGTATCGTAACGTACCGCCTGGGTGCTCCGTTCCGGTTTCCGTTCTCGTTTCTTCCGCTTCAGGTCAAAGTCAGGCTTATCCACGAAAAAATTAACGGCGCTTTCCAGTGCAATCAACCGGCCGCCGGCCCGGATCCAGTCCTTCAGGGAGCTCAATGTTCTTTCCCCAGGCACCGCCGTAGTTACCGGCAGGCATAATCAGCACGTCAAACTGATTCAGGGGAACGCTGCTCAGGTAGGCAGCGTCCAGTACCGTCACCGGGTACCCGATTTGCTGCTCAAAATAGTGCCAGACCTCCCCAAATGCCGTGGAAGAAACGCTACTACTCATCAGCACCGCCACGCGGGGCGGTTTGATATAATGCACCCGGTCCGAACCAAAATCGGAGCCGGTGGTGACGAACCCGGAAGGTACGGCCGCGAGGGTAACCTGCAGGGAATCCGCGGCCCGTTGGACGACCCGGTCGAAGGCATCGCCTTTGGTTTCGTTACCCGTCCGGGTAATGATCAGGGTGCCGCTTGGATATTCCTGCCCACCCGTCTGGAAAGGAGCCTCGGCGTAGCGGACTTTGATCTGATGCTTTAACAGCGACGCCAGAACTGCAGATCCGGTAATCCCCGCCAGCGGACCAGGTATGCGTAAGGCCGGACTACTGCCGTAGGAGGGCTGGCCGGGGCGGCTTGGCTGAAGTTCCCGAGGGGGTGAGTTTTTCCGGCAAGCCGTAAGCGTCCAGCCCGAATGCGTAGGGAAGGGCCCCGGAGGTAATATCGTAGGTAAGGGAATCCTTCCAGCGGCGGATTAGGCTCCATCAGTACCCGCAGCAGGGTAGATTTAGGTTGATACGTACTGATGAGCAGGTCGTTTTCTTCCATTTTCGCGGACTCGTCCTTGCCCGTGGTGTACCGGAATCCTTTCACGTTGCTGCTTTTACCGGCATACCCGTATTGAATGCCTTGCCCGCCCAGATAGCTGGCTAACGCTTTGATCTGGCTCTCTGCTCCTTTGGCTTTAAACAGGTAGGTTTTATACTTCCCACCGGGAGCGGAGGCCGCCTTTTTGAAATATTCCGTAAACTCACGGGTCATTTCGTCCTGATTAGCCGCTACGGCTTCGAGGGTTGCCAAACTGGCGGTATGGTGGTGGGCAATCCGTTCCTTAAGTGTAAGGGTGTCTCCTTCTTCGCGCAGCACCCCCAGCCCGGCCCGGCCCGAACCACCCTGTTCGTAAGTCATCCCAATGGCTCCGTTGAACGTGGGCCAGGTATCCCCGTAGCTGGGATAAAACAGATCAAACCGTTCCCGGGTGAAATACAACCAGTGATTGGCATCAAAATATTTACGGTTAAAATCACCGATGGTGTTCTGAAAGCGGCGCTGGTAGGGCGTTATTTCCGGATGAAAGGGTTTGGCTGCTGGGGAAAAGTAATAGGGATTGTTAAGACCCTGTTCGTGAAAATCGGCGTGCAGGTGCGGCATCCATTGGTTATACAGGGAGAGTCGTTGCTGCGTTTCCTTCTGGGTAGCCCAGGCCCAATCACGGTTCAGGTCAAACAGGTAATGGTTAGGTCTGCCGCCGGGCCAGGGCTCCACGTGTTCTCTCGACCAGGGAGAAATGGTATACGGTTGGTTTGCTACTTGCCGGTACCATTGCACGTACCGTTCCCGCCCATCTGGGTTCATGCACGGGTCGAGGATAATAACCGTATTATTCAGCCATTGCTGCGTTTTTCCCATTTTGGGTATCGAGCAGATCGTAAATTACTTGCATTACCGCTTCCGAAGAAACCGATTCGTTGCCGTGAATATTATAGCTGAGCCAGGCAATGGCCTCTTTGGCGTTTCCGGCCGGACCGGGCATCAACCCGATGCTCTTCAGGTGATTGGTTCGGATTTCTTCCAGCCGGTTCAGGTTAGCCGGGGAAGTAATGACCAACAAGACCAGGGGCCGCCCCTCATACGTTGTTCCGTACGGGATCAGCTTGGCACGGTCAGTGGCGGGGCCGCGGCGTGCTCCACGTACCGGATCATTTTATCGTGGGTAGTAAACTGTTCGCCCAATGAATAACCCAGAAATTGGGCCGGGGTCTGCAGGTGGGTTTGGGCCGGTAGCGGCAGAACAAACAGAATAAGGAATAAAAGAATATACGCGTACTTCATAAATAAATGGACAAGGTAAAATTGAAAATGGATAATTAATAAGCGTCTGTCAATCAAATGTTTATCCAATTCAATTTTATAATTAACGGCTGTTGCGTCTAACGGCTGTTGCGTCCCTACAGGACGGATCGTATGAGAAGGAACGTTCTTTACCGGTATTTTATCCCTCCGGGATATTCTTTGCATAACATGAATACTTAACTGTGTTAGGTTACTTAACAAAAGGTATATCAAATCATGATCCTGCCCCGGGATTCATACTTCCGCAGGGGCTGGCTCCGGCCGAAAATACGCAAAGCCGCTTGTAATTATCCCCTCAAACCGGCCCGGTTGCCCTGTGGAAGCACAAAGTGTATAATAAATTCTGTTTTGGCAAAACAAATCGGGAAACAGTACTATTTTGCGGTACCAGAGGCCGGAATTGACTTCCCGCCGGAGATTTTTTATCTTTAAAGAACCCTAAGCTACCTCTTTCCTATGGCAACGTCCTCCCTTGCCTACTATGTTTCCCCGATTGGCCTGATTGAAATTTCGGGTAGTGAACAGGCGATTACCTCCGTTCAGTTTGTTGAAAACAAGGACCAAGCGGAGTCACCGCAACTGCCCAAGTGCATCCGCGACTGCCGGACCCAGCTCGAAGATTACTTCCGGGGCAGTCTGAAGGACTTTGAGTTGCCCTTGCAGTTTGAGGGCACCGAGTTTCAGATGCAGGTCTGGAATGAGCTCTCCCGGATTCCCTACGGTAAAATCACTTCATACTATGCCCTGGCGCGGAAAATTGGTAACCCCAATGCGGTTCGGGCCATCGGCAACACCAATTCCAGAAATAAACTATGCCTGGTGCTGCCCTGCCACCGGGTGATTGGCAATGACGGCAAGCTGGTTAGCTACGCGGCGGACTCTGGCGCAAGCAGTGGCTCCTGGACCACGAACAAAGTTACTCCGGCTTCCGTCAGCTAAAGTTGTTTTAGGTTCTGTCTACTGGATGTGGTTGTGTGTATTTCCTCATAGTGTATACACACAATATTGTGTGTATACACTTGTTAGTGGTCATAAAAATGAAAACAAACTTCGAGATAGAAGACAATCATGCGGTCCGTTATAGAGGGCATCATATTGACCTTCATAATGACTTTGACTTCACAGGAATATCAGAGACTATCAGTGAAACGGAAATAACACTTGAGTTCAAAAAGTCAAATGGAGATTGGGTGCGAAACGATGGATTTGCAGAATTGATGTTCAGGTGTAAAAATGTCACTTATAAATACTTTGAGGAAGGAGAATTGACTGATTACCCCGAAGATTCAAAGTGTATAGGTGGAATAACCTTCTTTCCCTCTGCAATACGGGACATAAATGATGGCTTGACTCATCGAAAAGTGCCAAATGAAAATGATGACTTGGTCTTTACTTTCGAAGATGGAAGAATAATCAGAGTGAATTGCAAAGAGGTTGAATTGATTTTGATAGATAGAACGACCACTAACACCAGCCAAGCCGACCAGCACGCCGCCTTACCGCATGGCTGACGCAGGAGGCGATGCCGCCGGTTGGCTTTGATACGTTGCCTGCAAGTTGAAGAGAAAGCAATTAACTTAATAAAGGAAGAGGATCGTAAATAAGCATAATTATTGAGGAGAAAATATAAACCTATAACCTTATGCAAATTTATTGGGTAGTATTTTTACTGCTGCTTCTTCCACAAGTCATAAAGGCCCAAAGCGGTACTTCCATTCAAGTTAATCCCGATGGTACCCATACGGCAGTTTTTCATAATGGGAATACAGCCACTGCTGTAAATCCAGATGGCACACACTCCACCATATTTCATCTTAAGTTTGATTTCAAATAGTTTGTAATAATAAAACCAAATATAATTTTGTTTGAGTAAGCTGCCAGCCAGGAATTGAATGGGGATAAAGACTCTGAGTTTTCATGGCTCTCAAGAGCGTCTGTTATGCTAGTCCCCCCATTCACTCTTTTCAACCTTGAACAGTTCATGAGGCCTACGAGCCTGATTGCAAGATGGAGAAGGTGCTAAAGAGGCATTCCGGCCAGTGGTGATTCACATTTACGTTCCACTTCTTTTTTTTTTAGCGGCATGATTTACCTTGGCATTGACTGCGCAAAACTGACTTTTGAGGTAGCCCTACCGGGGGATAAAAACTACCAGGTGACTAAGTTCAATAATACCGAGGAAGGCTTTGCGGCTTTGCTTTCCCGGCTGCCGGAAGGCAGCCATTGTGTCATGGAAGCCACCGGACCCTACTACTGCCGTCTGGCCAGCTTCCTGCACGGCAAACAAATACCCGTTTCAGTTGTCAATCCTTTAGTCATCAAGCGTTTCTCCCAAATGCGCTTGGTAAGAGCCAAGACTGACAAAGCCGATGCGGTGCTAATTGCCCAGTACGCAGAACTGGAAAAACCAACCCTTTGGCAACCTACCCCGGAGTTGTTTTCACAAGCCGCTCAGGGAAATGGCTCTGGTCGAGCAACTCATCAAACAGCGCACCGCCTTAACCAATCAACAACAGGCTTTTGAACAACTGCCCCACCCAAGCGTAAAAGCACAAGTGGCCGTAACCAGCCTGCTCAAAGAACTCAATCAACAGATTGACCTGTTGGAAGCAAGTGTCTATCAGCGGATCAAAGACCATGATGATAAGCTACTTGACAACTTGAAGTCCATCCCCGGTATTGGTCCTAAAACGGCGACGATGCTCATCCTGCTAGCCAAAGGAGTACTGGCCTTTGAAAACTACCGCCAACTCATTTCCTATGTAGGGCTTACTCCCAGAGTGTACCAGTCAGGCACTTCGGTTAAGGGAAAAGGACACATTTGTAAAATGGGTACGGCCCGTATCCGCTCGTTGCTCTATATGTGCGCCTTGAAAGCCAAAAGCTGTAACCCGGCTTGTAAGACCCTTTTTGAACGCCTGCGAACCAATGGCAAACCCTTCAAAGTGGCTCTGATTGCCGTGGCCAATAAACTCTTAAAACAAGTCTTTGCCATTGCTAAATCCGGGAGAGCTTTTCAGGCACCGGCACCCGTGACGGCCCCTGATTCCAAACTTTATTCGGCACAGGAAAACTTTTTTCCCTTTGGTTCTTGCTTTTTTTCACAGTTCATAACGGGAGCACTTCTACACAAGTAAATCCTAATGGAACCCATACAGTGACCTTTCATAATGGTTCTACTTCTACCCAGGTTAACCCCTAATGGAACCCATACTACAATTTTCATCATGAAAACTCCTCTACTCAAGTTAATCCAGATGGCAGTCACTCGATCTTTTACTGGAATGGAAAACGAAAACATAAAAGAAACAATGAAGACCAGCAGGCAACACCCCATTCGCCGTTAACCTGCCTTGCCTCACCGCAATGCCAAAAGCGCAATCGGCACGGCTACGTGTGGGCTTTGCTCCGTTAGAGCACATTGAAAATGAAAATACATCTGATTCTCACAGTGTTGGTGACCCTTGCTTCCTGTCAAAAGCAACAGCATGATTATTTGCTTAAGGTATACAAGGGTAAGTTTGACGAAGTAGGTGTGGAATCAGGATACATCAATACGAAAGGAGATACAGTTATCCCGGTCGGGAGGTATTTGTATTGCTACACAGATACTCTACGAGACTTTGCCATTGTAACCCAGAAAAAGGGGAAGGCCATCGGTATTGACCGAAACGAAAGGGAATTATTTGAGGTGTTTTGGTTCGATAACGGTCCTGACCCGGTAGCAGAAGGTTTGTTCAGGATTGTAAGGGAAGGAAAAATAGGGTACGCCAACAAGCAGGGCGAAGTTGTGATTGCACCTCAATATGCTTGTGCCTTTCCCTTCCAGGACGGTAAAGCTAAAGTAGCCTACCAGTGTGAAACCATTTCCGAAGGTGAACATTTCCGATGGGAAAGCCAGGCATGGATACAAATTGATAAACAGGGAACTAAACGACTTATGCACTGAAAGTGCATAAGTCGTTTAGTTCAAGATTTTGGAGCGGATTGATCAGGCCCCAATACCAAACCTAATACCAGTTTCAACC
The DNA here is from genome assembly GCA_030448185.1 of Cytophagales bacterium. Classification (GTDB taxonomy): domain Bacteria; phylum Bacteroidota; class Bacteroidia; order Cytophagales; family 172606-1; genus CADCTQ01. The sequence goes on from JAUJNL010000031.1 coordinate 33,209, forward strand.
TCCTATTAGCCCTTCTAGGCTACATTGGTCCACCGCAACGGATATGGTATCAGGTGGATTTGGTCCATTGGCAAAGATTAAAAAATATAAAGTGGAGGAATTAGTAAACAAGATTGAGAATACAGACTTGATTCTGAATCATTTCGGCTATTGGCCTGCCTTCCACGATGCTGAAGTGGTAAGCTTACATTTTGACCGGAATTTTAAAGAAGGACTGCCCAGATTATTAATACGGATTTATGCATTTGAAATAACTGATAAAGTAGAAGCTGGCTATTATCAGCGTATAAAGCACTGTTTAATTCAATTTGAATTTGAAGGAGTAGTGGAAAGTGAAGTAGATGGATTTAACCATCAGAATGCAGTTTATGGAATTGAATTTGGGATAGAGGGCTCTTTGCTTACTTGCACCCTTGATCCGGCTTATGGAATAAAGGGTTTTACTTCAGCCCATAAGATAAAGGTGAAAAACCTTGAGAAATTAACAAAAGACCCAAAAGAAGAATAAATGGACGGGTGCGAAATTAAGCCTCAGGCCGATAGTGCGATATCGTTCTCCTGAGGGCCGGAGGTTAAGCGGTCGGCCACTTGGGCGGCTTTCTGATGTACCAATTCCAGGTACTCTTCCGCGTTTCCGGGTTCCTGCAATTGGTAGTACAGCTCCGCTCCATCCGCGGGTGCCTCCACTTCTAGCAGTTCGGTAACTTCTACAAACCGCCAGTGAACGTACTGTTGACGGATATTCAAAAACCGGTGCTGCCCTTTTTCGCCGAGGCGCCTCGCTTTTTCAAACGCTTCCCGGTGATTGCCAGCCGCAATCAACCGTAATTGTTCATCAAATTGAGGACGGTGGTCACCCATTCCGCTTATAATCCGGTAAATCATTTTGGCCAGATACCATTTCATAATTTGAAGGTTGTATAATGTGATTTGTACAGGTAAGTAGAGCGGATCCTAATTGAGCCGTGCCCGGAAAGGGGAGACGCCTCCCGGGTACGACTTCAAGCTGGTGAAGCAACTTAGGTAAAGCCTGTCCTGGCTGCTGGATAGCATGCCTACGGAGTCAGATTGGTTACTGGGGTGAATGCAGCCCGACTTTGTTGCCTTCTGTATCACTGAATAGGGCAAAATAGCCCATATTGTCGGGAAGTTCCATTTTGGGAGACACTATTGAGCCGCCGGCGGCATCAATTCGCTCTAATACCGCCTGCAGATCCGGGCCCCCATCCAGGTAAACCAGCGTGCCTCCGTTGCTGGGTGCAACATTCGCTCCCTGCACAATGGCTCCGCCGATTCCTTCACCTTGGATATGCGGAAAAATTCCCATCCGGTAGCCGTCCATTGACATTTCTGGCATCTCATAGTTAAAGATGGTGCTGTAGAAATTCTTTGCTCTTTCGAAGTTGGACACTGGCACTTCAAACCAGGAAAGCGCATTTTTAGGCATGGCAGTTTTCATAATGATAAAGGTTTGGTAAGGGGATGAAAGTTTTTATTTTTGAATAACCACGAAGCAAATCTAAACTGCTAAACCCTGCTGAGCATGGCCCTATTACTCAACCCGGACAATACCCTGCTGAATCCGGATGGTACCCCACCGAAAGGGGATAAATTCTGGCTCAAAATAACCGAAGAACGCGTACAAGGGGTATTGGTTCCTTTGTTTGGGGTAGCCATTCCCAATCTGGCCGGCTTGATCCGGAACGCCGATTATACGATAGCGGAGCTAGTGGTCAGCTACCTGTATTTTACCTTTATTGCCTGGGTAATCTGGCAAGGCAACCGGTATTGGCTTTATAGACTGCGTTCGCGCTACTCGTGGCTCCGGAGGCCGGTAGAAAAGGCGCTTTCTCTCCTGGTTCCGCATACCCTTTTTACTATGCCCGTCTCGATACTACTGATGTGGTTCTGGTTTCAGTTTGACAAAGCCCCGGTAACGGACTGGATGGCTATGCTGGAGGCCGCTACCATCGTAACCCTGTGCGTTATTTTTATTACCCAGGTTTATGAAATCGCTTTTCTGGTCCGGCAATGGCATTACGACCGGCACCGGGGTGAGCAACTCCGGACCACGCTGCAATTATATATTACGGAAACCCACGCGGCTACACTTGAATTGAACGAACTATCCGGGAAAGCCATCCGGGAACGGATCATTGTCCGGAAGGGAGTAGAATTTGTATCACTGCGGGTCGAGGAGACCGCCTATTTTATCAGTGAACAGAAGCTGACCTTTCTGGTGGATAAGGAAGGACGGAAATACCTGGTAGAGAAACCCCTGGCCGAATTGGAAAACGAACTCGATGCCAACTACTTCTTCCGGCTGAACCGAAAATACCTGACTCATATTGATGCTATCCGGAAATTCAGACCGCTGCCGAAGGGCAAGACCGGCATTGAACTGCACCCGGAACCAGCAGAAGAGGTAGTGGTCAGTCAGGAGTCCGGAGCCCGTTTCCGGAGCTGGATTGACCGGTAAAGGGAAAAGAATAGGATGAGTAGCTAATGTGCTGATGTTCGGATTACCAACCCGATGGTGGCCGATAGTTGTTCGGCATTTAGCTTCGCTGAGATAGTTGCAATGCCGAACCAGGGAAATGGCGGATTTGCAATCCGCTAAAAGGTCTTAAATAAGCTAATTTAAGATCTTTTTATTTATAACCACCTCTCATTTATTTATCTTCAGCTTTTCAGTCTTCCCAATCCCGAAGCCCGTTTTTAAGATTATATATCTCTACGTGCGGAAATTTTTCCCGGATGAGACCAATGGCTTGCCCGCTGCGGATTCCCGTCTGGCAGTGAACTACCACCTTTTGGTGCGGCTGAATCAGGTGTAAGTGCTTCACCAGCTCAGGCAGGGGAATGTTCAATCCTTCAATATGATAACTTTCGTATTCGTACGCTTCCCGCACGTCAATTAGTTGCAGCGCTTCCCCCTTTTCCCGCCATGCCTTCAGTTGGGCCGCCGTTATTTCCCGGACCGGACTGGCTGTCGTATGGCAGAAGGCTTCATAATCAATAAGCCCGGTAACCTCCGGGGCTGATTTCTTAAACGAAAGAATTCTTTGTGAAAGCGTAAGCGTACTAAAAATCAGCAGCTTTCCGGAAAGTACTTCGCCGATGCCGCAAATGATCTTAATCACTTCGCTGGCCTGCAAACAGCCGATAATGCCAGGCAATACGCCCATTACGCCGATCTGTGAGCAGTTAGGCACCTCACCCGGGGCCGGTGGTTCAGGGTAAAGGCAGCGGTAGGTCGGGCCCTGCCGGTAATTAAACACGGATACTTGTCCTTCGAATTTAAAAATAGAACCAAAAACCAGGGGCTTTCCCAGTAGTACGCAGGCATCGTTAACCAGGTAACGGGCCGGGAAATTATCGGAACCATCTACAATAATGTCAAAAGGCGCCAGTAGCTGCAAGGCGTTGTCGGCCGTGAGTTTTTCGTTGAACACTTGGAATCGGACATAAGGATTTTGTTCCTGCAAACGGCTCCGGGCCGCCTCCGCCTTGGGCTTGCCAATGTCACTGACGGTATATAAAACCTGCCGCTGCAGGTTGCTTTCATCCACGCGGTCAAAATCGATAATGCCAATAGTGCCTACTCCGGCTGCAGTAAGGTATTGCAGGGCCGGGCAACCTAAGCCGCCAGCACCCAATACCGCTACTTTGGTCCCTTTTAATTTTTGCTGACCTGCCGGCCCGATTTCGGAAAGAATCAGGTGGCGGTTGTACCGTTTTAACTCACCGGGTGAAAACATGATGAAATAGGTAAAGGGGGATAATGTATGATAATGATAAATGTTGAATGCTCAATGCTCAATGGGCTAAGATATAATCAACTGAACTGAAACATGGGTCTTTTTTCATTTCACCTTTAGCATTTAAAATTTAGCATTATCCCTGCCCTTCCATGCGTTTTTTCCACTCCAACAACGCTCCTTGCAGGCGACCGTATTCATTAAAAATGTGGTCGCCCAGGGTGGAGGCATCACTCAGCTGGTTTTGCCGGACGTCCGATTCCAGCTGCTGCGTCCGATTCCAGCTGCTGGCATAAGGAGGATAAATAATCGGCGCCGACCAGCATCATCGATGATTTGAGGGAGTGAGCAGCCAGCTGAACCTTCGAGGACTGGGCTTCGGCTAATCCTTCCCGGAGTTCTTGCAGGGTGGTTGGGGTATGCTCCAGTATATCGTCAATGGTGGCTGCTACAATGGAATGATCTCCTTCCGCCAGATCAATAAGCATTTTCAGCCCTTCCCAGTACTGCTCCAGCTCCTTTTTACTTAGTTGATTGTCCATAGTCGAAGGGGAATTATGGTTTTGGTTGTTGCCACCGACGGACTTTACCGGGAGCTCTTCTGAATCCGTACCGCTACTTTTTCCAGTACCAAAACCAGTGCTTCCAGCTTTACCGGCTTTGCAATATAATCATCCATTCCGGCTTGCAAACAATCCTCGCGGTCACCCTGGAGGGCATTGGCCGTCATGGCAATAATAACGGGAACCTGCGGCGGTGGATGCACCCTGATCTGCCGGGCAGCTTCCAGGCCGTCCATTCCCGGCATTTGTACATCCATCAGGATCAGGTCGTAGGTTTTAGTCCGCAGAGCCTCCAGTACTTCATGTCCATTTTGGGCCAGATCGGGCGCATATCCCAGTTTGGCAAGTATCCGGATGGTCAGTTTCTGGTTGACCGGATTATCTTCGGCAAGCAAAATTCGTACCGGATGGGTTTGGGCAAAGTCTGCGGATAGTATCGGTTGGACAGTAGTCCCGACCGGCTGCGGGGGTTGCGTTTTGAGCCCGGCTTGTATACATTCACACAGCAGGCGTTGTTTGACGGGTTTGGTCAATACGGCCGAGAATAGCCCTTCATCCTGCTTTCTGCGTTCATTGCCGATACAGCTGAGTAATACAATCGGTAATTGGGGATGTAACTTGCGAATCGCCTGACCCAGCGCCACACCGTCCATTTCCGGCATCTGCCCATCGGTGATCACCAGGTCAAAGGGAGCCGACCGGCTCAGCAGCTGCATTGCCTGATGGCCCGAAGCGGCCAGCTCCGGTACTAACTTCCATTGTTCCAATTGATTTTTCAGAATAGTCCGGCTGGTAGGGTTGTCATCTACCACCAGTATCCGCCGTCCTTCACTACCGCCCATTAGGCAGTGCGGAAAAGTACTACGAGTCTGGGAACCCGTACGGACGTAGATGGAAAAACTAAACGTAGTTCCGGTACCAACTTTACTCTCTACGCTAATGCGGCCACCCATCAGTTCCACCAGGCGCCCACTGATGGCAAGACCCAGACCCGTACCGCCATACTTGCGGGTGGTGGAAGAATCAACCTGCGAGAAGGCCTTAAATAGACGCGAAAGCTTGTCCGGCGGAATACCGATGCCGGTGTCACGCACGTCAAACAACAGTTCCATTCGGTCGTTGGCCAACCGCTGGCGCATGCGGACTCCCACGAAGATCTCTCCTTTTTCAGTGAATTTAATGGCGTTGCCGACCAGGTTGATCAGTACTTGCCGCAGCCGCGTAGCATCTCCCACTAGCTGGGGCGGTACCTCAGTGTCGATCTGATAGAAAAGTTCCAACCCATTCTGCGATGCCTGAGTAGCAAACACATCCAGTACCTCTTCCATAACTATCCTCAGCTCAAGGTCCTGCTCCTCCAGCTCCATTTTCCCGGATTCTATTTTAGAAAAGTCCAGAATATCATTGATGATGGTCAGCAGGTTTTCCCCACAGCTGCGGATGATGTCGGTATACTCCCGCTGTTCCTGACTTAAGTCAGTATCGGACAGCAGGGTTGCCATGCCGATGACCCCATTCATAGGGGTGCGAATTTCGTGACTCATCGTAGCCAGAAAAGTACTTTTGGCACTGTTGGCGCTTTCGGCCTCCTGACGGGCTTTTTCCGCTTCCTGCCAGGCTCTTTCAGCTTCTTCCTGCTTTTCCCGGAGTTCCTCAATGTAGTTCTGCAACACGTTAGCCTGGGTCTGCAACTCTTCTTTTTGCGCTACTACCTGCCCGGTCCGTTCCTGCACTTGTTGTTCAAGCAGCCTTTTCTGGGTTTCGATTCTATTGATTCTGACCCGGTAAAAGATAAAGGCACCCCCGGCAACCAGTAATACGCCTGCCGTCCGGAACCACCAGGTTTTCCAGTAGGGCGGAGTAATAATGATGGTTACCGAAGTTCCCTTTTGATTCCAGACGCCATCGTTGTTGGAAGCTTTTACCCGGAAAGTATACGTTCCCGGATCCAGGTTGGTATAGGTGGCCGACCGGCGGGTTCCGATGTGGTTCCAGTCCTTATCAAAGCCTTCCAGCTTGTAGGCATACTGGTTTTTCCGCGTGACGATGTAGTTCAGGGCCGCAAATCCGAAGGAAAAAACGGATTCCTGGTGGGAAAGGGCAATCTTTTTGGCCTGGTTGATGTGACTGGTCAGCGGTGAACCTTCTACCCCGATGGGTACCTGTTTATTGAACACCTGGAACTCAGTAAGATAGACCGGCGGCACAAAAGGATTGGTCCGGATGCTGTCCGGGTGGAAAATGTTGAAACCATTGAGTCCTCCAAATACCAATTCTCCGGTCTTGCACTTAGCCGAAAGCCTTAAATCCGATTCGTTGTGCCCAAGCCCATCGGCAGTGGTATAATTGGTAAAGGTTTTGGTGGCCGGATTGAACCGGGATATGCCCTTATTGGTGCTCAGCCACAGGTTGCCCCTCGCATCTTCCTGCATGTTCCAAATAAAATCATTAGGCAGGCCATCACTCTCCCGGTAGCTGGTAAAGGCATGCTGCCCTTGGTGCAGCAGATTCAGTCCGCCTTTAGAACCAATCCACAGATTCCCTTTTCGGTCTTCGAGAAAGCAAAGGATAAAATTATCACTGATGCTATGCGGGTCCCTGACCGAATGCCGGTAGTGCCGGTAAATCCCTTTTTCCTGGTTGATCTGGTACACCCCCTCCAGGGCCGTGCCAATCCAAAAAGTACCTTCCCGGTCAATGTAAAAGCTGAAGAGATCTACCTGGGGAATCTTTTTTCCGGGCCAGGTCAGGGGGTAAAATTTTTTCCGGACCGGGTCAAAACGAAATATTCCTTTTGTGTATGACATGACCCACAGATTGCCATTGGGGTCTTCACCTATGTGCCAAACGAATCGGGGGGCGCTTACACTGTCTTTAGGATTATGTAAGTAATGGATGGCCTGGCCCGTAACCCGGTCAAAGCGATGAACCCCATTTTCAGTACCCACCCAAAAATGACCCTGTGAATCTTCATGGAAGGCAGATACCGCTTTAAATACGGGACTGCCATCCGGCTGGCGGGGGGCGTAGTGAATAAAGGCATCGATTTCGCGTCTAAAACGGTCGAATCCATTCTCTCCGCCAAACCACAAATTACCCTGACGGTCAGCGTATACACTTCTAATCCGTTTATCTGCCAGACTACCGGGGTCAACCGGATTATTGGTGTAATGGAGAAAATTCTGCTTGCCGCTGGGCTTCATATTCAATCCCTGGACGGTGCCAATCCAGATATTGCCCGTACGGTCCTTATGCAGACAATTAACCCTTGAGCCGAGGAAACTCTGCGGATTGAAAGTATTATACTGGTAGTGAGTAAACGTCTGGCGCCGCTTGTCGAATACACTCACCCCCTGACCCGTACCAAGCCAGAGGTTATTCTCATTGTCCGGGCAGATGTCCGATATAAAAAGATCGGCTGGTCCCTGACCGTTCTGGTCGCTAAGTTTAGGTGTGTAATGCGTAAAAGAACCAGTGTTCGGGTTCAGTTCATCCAGGCCACCGCCATCCGTACCAATCCACACCGTATTTGCCTCGTCGATATAGATTTTCCGGACCCGGTTGCTGCTTATGCTTGCAGGGAGCTTGTCATCATGCCGGTAGTGGTGGAACGTATGGGTCTTCCGGTCCAGCACGCTGACGCCGGCGTTCTCCGTTCCGATCCACAAATTACCGGCTTTGTCCTCGGCAATCGTCCGGATCACATTGCTGCCAATGGTTAAGGGGTTTTCCGGGTCGTGCTGGTAGCGGTGGAATTTTTTGGTTTTGCGGTCAAAGATGTTCAGCCCGCCGCCATCCGTACCAATCCACAGTATCCCTTTGCTGTCCTCAAAAATGGCACTGATCTCATTGGCGCCGATGCTGGACGAGTCCTGCGGGTTGTGTTGGTAATGCGTGAAAGCGTCGGTGTTCGGATTGTACACATTCAGTCCGCCATCATCGGTTCCGATGTATAGGTCACCCTGTTTGTCCTCGTATATAGCCCAGACGGTGTTATGGCTCAGGCTTCCGGCCAACCGGGGATTACTGCGGTAGGGGGTAAAGGTATAGCCGTCAAATTTATTTAACCCGTCATTCGTACCAATCCACATAAAGTCCCGGCTATCCTGACCCAGTGATAAGATCCGGCTGGCCGAGATCCCTTGCTCTGAGGTAAAATGACGGAATTGGAAGTTATCTTTCTGCGCAAGGATGATACCCGGGTAAGCTGTTAGCAATAGAAGAAAAAAATAATAGCTTCTCATCAGGACGAGCAGATTCCTACAAATTTTTATTACTGGTGATATGATTATTTATTTCCCACGGATAGACGCCTCAATACCTGGCAAGCTTCTCGTTTTCGGATTGAAAATGTGGTTGGTAACCCGGTGAAAATATCTCAATTGTCCTATAATTCGCAAAAATTACCCGTTTTGAAAAACGTAAGCGCAGATTTGCTGCTGGTTATTCGTGTAATTTATACAAAAGCATTGGCCTGATAGCAATAGTCCGGCCTAAAAACAGTCGCTGTACCAATAGATACTTTATAATATTCTGATATTCAAGAAGAAGTACACCTTTTTTTGCTCTAATCCCGGCTAAGAGCGCTCCTGCTTAAGGTGGCACACGCGGGCTCGGCGACTGGTCAGAACCCGGTCCGCTGAATCATTTGGCCACTACCCTTGTTACTATTGCTGTAACTACTTGAGTATGAAAAAGAAAATAATCAATCAGCTCAGGGTTGTACTTTTTGCCATGGCAAGGCTGGTGGGAATGGGGGTACTGGCAATTGGGCAATTAGTACGCCGGCTCATCCGCTACCTGTATACGCACCGCCAGCAAATTATGCGGCATCGGCTGACTTTACCGGCACTGATGATTTTGTCGGTGTTGTGGGCGGGAAACCGGGCTTACCGCTATTATACTCATCCTACGCAGGAACTGGCAGCCGGCGTAGAACCAGATCCAACCGGCAGGAAGAGTAACACCTATTTCCAATTGATACGCCACCAGCCGCAGCAGTACCGCAATGAGGCCCTGGTTATGGCCCTGTTTGGGTGGTTGGGTACGCCGCACCGCGATGGCGGAGAATCCAAATCGGGAACGGATTGTTCAGGATTTGTCCGGCAGGTGTACCAGGAAGTGTATGGCATCGAACTGCGCCGTAATTCGCAGCAGATGTACCAGGAAGACGTGGAGGTGATTGCCCGGAAAGATTTACAAGAAGGAGATCTGGTATTTTTTAATACGGGTGGCAGTGGAATATCCCACGTAGGTATTTATCTGCAGGATGACCGGTTTGTGCATGCTTCCACCTCTAAAGGGGTAGCCGTCGACTTCCTGACCAGCCCCTACTTCCGCGCCAGATACTACGGCAGTGGCCGGGTAAAGCAAAGGAGTGAATAAGGAAACCGGCTCTTTTCGGAATGATTTTTATATGTTATGGGTATAGGATAAAGCAAGTATTTTTATTTCTACATTGCGTTACCTATTTGTATAATAGGCACATTTGTGCATTAAATATAACTAGCGTTTCTTATGGAAGTCGCCATCCTACAGACTGAAGACAAATCTGACTTGAGATTGCTGGCTGAAATAGCCCGTAAAGTGGGCATTCAATTTAAAGTACTCTCTGAAGAAGAAAAGGAAGATATAGGAATGACCACCCTAATGAGGCAAGCTGATCGTAGCCAACATGCCAATCGCAAGGAGATTATGGAGAAATTAGGTCGGCATCAGGCGTGAAAGTAGTATTTCTTAGTCGCTTTAGTAAGGATTTGGATACGATCGATCAGTGACCAAAGTGTAAAAGATGCTATCCTGGCGACAATTGAACAGGTAGAATCTGTGCCCAATCAGAAGGCTATCATCAACTTGAAAAAACTTAAAGGGTATAAGTCAGCCTATCGTATCCGCATCGGTGACTACCGTATTGGTGTATTTATTGAAAAGGGTACAGTTGAGTTTGCCCGCGTAGTACACCGCCGCGATATTTATCGCGTCTTCCCCTGAGGGTAGTCCGCTTTGTATGTATAGAGGACTAAATTGTAGTCAATCTAAATGGGTTATAAAACCTGGTTCTGTATGATTTTACTTGATAGAACTTATCTCTTCTCGCGCCAGTAGGGACTGGTACGCCAACATAAGAGGAAGTCTCCAGACTTCCTGCCAGTCAACGACTGGCAACTACTTAGGGGCATAAGTAGGACTTGCGCCAGCAGTGTCTAAATAGCTGAATCAGGTAAAAGCATACAAAACCAAAACCTTTTAGGTTTTATTTCTGGAACTTATCCTCCCTTCTATCTAAACGTATATAGGGCCTATCCTTTCCAATAGCTTTCCTGGTTAAATATACCTACTCTCACGTATTGTCTATTGTACAAATTTGTGATGCGGAGGACATTAAGATTCTGAAAGGGGTAGTCAGTAAAGACCCTATTCACATGCATATCGAGTATGCCCCGGCTAAGTCGATCAGCGACATTGTCAAAAAACTCCAAGGGAGAACGAGTCGAAAGTTGCAACAAGAGTACCCGGAATTGCAGAAGCGTTACGCTCGGCAAACACTTCTGGGCGATTGGTTATGGAATCTGGAGTACGGGTAACGTGACTGATGAAATGGTAGAAGAATACCTGGAGCATCATCGCAACCCATCCAACAATGATAACAACAATATGATTTTGGAGTAGTGCCATAAGCTGTTTACCTATTTAGGAAGTTCATTCCTTCTTTAAACCAAACCTATGCACTTTCACTGCATTGTTATTTAGTTTCCGGAATGAAGCCCATAAGCAACTCAAGCATCACTATATTGAAAGTGAAGCTCGAAGGCAAAGGCAGGAATACGGCGGGCCTGGGAGCCAAAGTGACCATTTTCTACGGAGGTAAGCTGCAATACCAGAAACAAATGCCGGCCCGTGGGTACCAGTCCAGCGTGTCACCAGTGCTGCATTTTGGCCTGAGTTCGGAGCAAACGGTAGATTCTCTGCAGGGGTAACAACCGATACAAACTCGATGGAAAACAAAAATTCCCTAAGGGAATTTACCTGCTTCATCTAACCCAGCATGCTATCTTTAAATCAGTTAAGCTTGTTAACTGGTAGTCAACGTATTTATTAGATGGTTATGAGCTTGTATAGCGTAAAAGCGGGAAGTGGGTGCCTGGAAATAGAGGTTTATTCCGAAAACTGAAGCAGCCTAAAACAAAAGAAAGCCCTAGCTTTGAGAAACCAGGGCCTTCTTTTGTTTTAGGCTTAATTGGGGTAAACAGGTGTTATAAAGTGGAATTGATTGGCAGGCTAATGTACCACAATTTTGCGGGTAACTTCACGGGTATCTAACCGGATCTTGGCAAGATATACTCCCTTGGCTAAAACCGGGTAAAAGGATAAAACAGCGTGAGAAGTAGTAACCTCTAGAGAGTGGCTGTTTTTATTGATAGGTTTGCCAAAAATATCAGTGATCTCAATGAAGAGACTATTAGAGTAGGCAAAATAAAAGCTAATCTCTTGTCCATTAGAAGGATTAGGGATTACGGTTAGGAAGTCGATGTCAGTAGGAGGAACGGTTACTGCTACGATTTTACTGTACGAAAACGCGCCATCCAAATCCGTTTGTTTGAGCCGGTAATAGGAAGTATTGGGTAAAGGATTGTGGTCGTAACGCTGGTAATGTGAATACGCACTACTTGTTTGTTTTCCTGCAATTCGGTCTATTTCCTTAAAATTCACTCCGTCAGCGGAACGTTCAATGGTAAAGTAGTCATTGTTTTCTTCACTAGCCGTAATCCAGGTCAGTAATACAGCAGGGCTTTTATCGGCAGACTGCTCCTTCCCGTATTGGGCTCCGAAGGAAATCAGTTCAATAGGAAGCAGCATATTTCATACGTAGCGCTAGGGTTCTCTTTACAAGCGACGCACCAAACTAGGTACTGGCCTTGGATGAAGGTTGGCGGATTAGACTCAACCGTAGTACAGTTGGTACTGCCACTCGAGGAACAACCTTCGATTAAAAAGTAGCTGTCGACAGTAGGAGCTACCCCTTTCACGGCAATATTCCCATTGTTTTTCACGCAGACATTTCCCTTAGCATTTAACAGGGCACCCCCATCAAGCGTTACACTGCCTTGCAGGTCAATTTCAGGTTACCGGTTATAATCACGTTCACCTTACCCATAATAAGTAGCTCAGATGGATTCTGGCCGGTACCATTGTCAATGGTTAAGCTCTTGACCCTGACATCAGAAGTAATGGTTACGCTATCTTTGGCAATAATGACATCATCATTAGACCTGGAATATTGACCCCGATTACCGCAACAGGGGGATTATTCGGACAACCCGGCGTGTTGTTCCAGGTACAGGGGTCATTCCAGTTTCCATCTCTAATGGAGGAGAAGGTGGCAGCGGCTAAAGACTGGGATAAATAGTACAAAAAAAAGCACGCTTACGATCAGCAGAATCTTAAAGGTTGCCCTTTGAGCTCCTGCTACCCTGCTGCTTTACAAAGAATAGTTCCATAGTCCCTCTTGATGTGTATCACTTAATTAGGTTTGGATCAATAATGGTAAGCAGGAGTGTAAGCTTTGCATTTAAATAATTGTAGTAGAATTACTAATAAGTAGTCTTGGTAACGACTTTCTTCATTGCACCTCCCGTTCAGCTTTTCCTCAACATCTTTTTCAGCAACGCCATTTGGCCAGTATGATAAAGATCATGCCCAATGTTGCGTTGCAGCAGTTTGTAATAGTCATATGAACGGCCGGGCACAATCTGCATCAGCCTTTCATCCGGAAAATTCTCTAGGGCAATCAGTAACTGTTGTTGGCTATTTTCCAGGGCTAATCTTGCGGCCTCCCAAGCTAACTGACTATCCTCTTTAACGGGAGGCCAATCGTGGGCGGGATCAGTGATATCAAACGATGGGTCACCGGCTAGTTTATTCCAGGTAAAGATTCGCCAACTGGTCATGTGTAGGACCAGTTCCCAAATGGAGTGACCCGATGAAATGGGACGCAGGGACGCTTCCGCGGCTGTAACGTCCTTTAATACTTCTCCCACACTGGGGCCATGCCAGGCATTTCCATTATATGTGTCCTGCAATGTATGTGAAATACGTTGCGCTTCAGGGTAATAGGCAGAAGGCTGCATAACGATACGGGATTAAGTAGAGTACTAAAGTGGTTGGTATAGAGTGACGCAATTTTTGGGAGTAATTTTGATTATCCAAGAAATTATAATAATATTTATATAACATTCGTCACCGTTTGGCTTCCAGTGAGCAGCTAATTAGGAGCCGATGGTTAAAGATACCAGTTTTGAAAAATATAGTATCCGCTGTCACCAACATATTGATGAACACTGATCTTCAATCTGAATAATCCCTGATGCTGAAAAATTTAGTAAAATATTTTAAAGTTTTATTAGGGGTTTCCGTGTTACTGGGGTGTAATCGCAGTACCCCGGAAACCCAGGAGGCTGCTGGCAATACGGCTCCGCGGGTTATTAAGATTGCTATGATCCCCAAGGGCACGACCCACGGATTTTGGAACACGGTACATGCCGGGGCCGCCAAAGCAGCTCACGAACTGGACGTGCAGCTATACTGGCAAGGCCCTTTAAAGGAAGATGACCGGCAAGTTCAGATCCAAACCGTGCAAAACTTTATCAGCCAAGGCGTAGATGCCATTGCCTTGGCGCCCCTGGATTCCCGCAGTCTGGTTCCATCCGTAAAAGCGGCTCGTGGAAAACAGATTCCGGTTATTATCTTTGATTCAGATCTGGCTTCGGATAATTACGAAAGTTTCATTGCCACCGATAACCACGAAGGAGGCCGACAAGGTGCCAAACGCCTCGCAGAAGTAATGGGTGGGAAGGGAAAAGTAATCCTGTTGCGGTATGCGGAAGGTTCGGCCAGTAATACGCACCGTGAAGAAGGTTTTCTGGCAGGAATAAACGAGTTGGGGAGGAGTATGGAATTACTCTCTACGAATCAATACGCTGGTGTGACCATGGAAAAGGCGTACCAGGTAGCCCAGAACCTGCTTAACCGTCACCCGGAAGTCAGGGGGATTTTCTGCCCGAATGAAATTTTAACCCAGGCCGTCCTTCGGGCGCTGCAAACCGTACATAGAACGGGTACCGTGAAACTGGTAGGCTTTGATTCGAATCAAACCCTGATTGCGGCGCTTAAGGCTGGGCAGGTACACGGTCTAGCCGTGCAGGACCCTTTTAATATGGGATATATTGCCGTTAAAACTGCCAAAAAAGTAATAGAAGGCGAACCAGTCGCCAAGCGCATTGATACGGGAGTAACTATGGTTACCCCGGAAAATATGGAAGAGCCAGCCATTAAAACTTTACTCTACCCGGAGAATGATAAATGGCTGCAATGACAGTAAAAGAATTAATCCCATAAAGGGTACGCATTAATTAACTTTTTATACAAAATGCAAACGGACCAAAAATTGGATACCCCAAAAGTCAATCCACTGAATAATCTGGAGGAGTGGGAAGACGACTTGCTGCGGCGTTATCCGGAGGCCGGACAACCCACCAGAAAACAGGAAGAATACCGCAATTATGAAAATCCCGAAAGGGACACTGTCCGGGAATTTTACCGGCTTAATCACCGCTACCAGACCTACGATTTTGTGCGGGAGAAGGAACGTGAATTTCTCCAGTTTAACAAAAAGGAGATGTCCGTGTGGAATGCCCTGGAGTATCTGAATACGCTGATCGACGACTCGGACCCCGATACGGACCTTGACCAGTTGCAACACCTGATGCAGACTTCCGAAGCCATCAGGGCCGATGGCCACCCGGACTGGTTTGTATTAACCGGCTTTTTGCATGATCTGGGTAAAGTATTATGCCTGTTTGGGGAGCCCCAGTGGGCCGTAGTAGGGGATACCTTTCCGGTTGGCTGTCAATTCTCCGATAAAATCGTGTATCCGGAGTTTTTTGCGGATAATCCCGATACGTATGACGAACAGTACAACACCAAATACGGCGTGTATGAACCGGGATGCGGCCTGCGAAAGGTTCATATGTCGTGGGGGCACGATGAGTACCTCTACCAGATGTTAAAGGATTATCTGCCCGAACCGGCCTTGTACATGATCCGGTACCATTCGTTCTATGCGCAGCACCGCGAACATGCCTACGAACACCTCCTCGATGACCATGACCGGGAGATGTTTGCCTGGGTGAATAAATTCAATCCGTATGACCTGTATTCGAAGTGCCCTACGCCGCCGGATGTGGCCCGTCTAAAGCCTTACTACGAAGATTTAATCGCAAAATACCTGCCGGCTACGCTGAAACTATAGACATTGCCGAGAGAAAGTTTACATCCCGGAGATGCTTCATTTCCGGGATATTTTTTGCATTCTGGCAGTAAATCAAGGGAAGAAAGAATTGATCATCAGCCATCATCCAGCCTGAAAATGCTCTTCGAAATATCACAAGGGTAGCTGAGGGAAAAGCCTGGTTATTGTGTGATAGCGTATCCTCAAAAGTGAGGTATTGGCCCAAAAAGTTAAATCTCTGGCCTCATCTATTGCAAACGAGCCCTTTTTAACCAGTTTCTGACCATTTCTTCAGGCAAATTGCATTTACTTCTTTTGTAGAAATTAGGTCCTTATTATCAATTTTTAATATAAATGGTCAGTGAATTACAGAATTCCAACGGGAATTAGCCCAAAAAAAGCTTCTGAAGGGACCATTGTAGAAAAGTGCTACAGAAAAAGGAAGTTATGGTTTCAGAAGCCGACGTAAGAATTACATGAATCTTACTTGCCCTATATTTTGTAAGGATTTCTTTTTCTAATCAGTTTTCAAAAATAGTACTTGGGTACAGTTACCGGAAGCTTTTTTTACGGCTTTACTGATTGTTAGGAGGAGTAGTAAAAAAAGCTTAGCTGACGTATAAAAACCTCCTGCCAGCTACTTCTCCTTTTCGGATAACTGTTGTTTGCTTAAATAACCTACCCGTATGGTTCCCGTACCTCCCACCAGGAAACGCCTTATTACGCTTTCCCCCTTTATCTTGCCGGGCCAGTCATCGGAAGGCCGTAAGCCTTTTTACGTAAATCTTTCTGCGCAGAATCAATCTTTCAAGTTCAAGCAACTGCATCTTTTATTGAGAACACCGGCCGCCCGGGAGAATGTGGTACAGTACTGGCGGGAGAAGATTTTCAATGCCCTCACCTTGTTCTTTCTGGTCATTGGCACCATCATTCTGATTCCAACCGTACTGGCAGCCTTTGAAAAAGGGTATTGGGGTGTAATTGTACTGGAGTTGGCCGCTTATCTAACAGTACTTTGCATTTTCCTTATGCAGCAGGTGTTCTTTGGTATCCGTACCTGGGCTTTCTTCCTGATACTTTATTTGCTGGGAGCTGGGGTCGAAATCATGCTGGGACCTTACGGCTCCGGATTGATCTGCCTGTTTATGATCCCGATTCTGGCTGCTATTCTGCACGGACTCCGGTCGGCTGTACTAACAATTGTACTAAACACCCTTGCCTTTATTGCAATGGGCATATTGCTGGGGCAGAACTTACTGACCGATAGTAAATTAATGATCTATGACCTGGCCGGATGGGCCATTGTCAGCATTAATTTTACCTGCGTAAGCACCGTCATTACCCTTTCGGTAGCCATGATTGTACATCGGATCGAACTGGGCCTACTGCGCGAAAAAGAGGTAATGGCCCAGAAACACGCCGAAACCGAAAAGCTCCGGAAGGTAAATGCCGAGCTTGACCGCTTTGTGTACAGCGCCTCCCATGACTTGAGGGCACCATTGACTTCTTTGCAGGGACTGATCAACATTTATCACCTGGAGAAAAGCGAACCGCAGCGAGAAGAAATACTGAAAATGATGGGACAAAGAGTGGACAAAATGAATGGCTTTATTAGCCAGATCATTGACTACTCCTGGAATAGCCGCGTGGAGGTATATAGCGAAGAAGTTGATTTTCACTCACTGATCACCGGAGTGCTGGATAACCTACAGTTTGACGAAGGATATAAGGAAACCAATGTCCAAACGGTTATTCAAGGCGCTGCCTCTTTTTATTCCGACGAGAAACGCATTTGGCTGATTATAAACAACTTACTATCAAACTGTTTTAAATACCGAAATCCATACAGTCGATCATCCGTTTGGATAGAAATTGAAAAAATGGATGCGGAAGTGCGGATACGGGTTAAAGATAATGGCTTAGGCATCCGGGAGCAACACCTTCCGCACGTGACCAAGATGTTTTACCGGGCCACTGAAAAAAATGTTGGTTCAGGGCTAGGGTTGTTTATTGTAAAGGAAACAGCAGACACCCTGCAGGGCCGTATAGGAATTACTTCTGAGGTCAATCAAGGAAATACTGTAAAGCTTACCCTTCCCAATCTTGCGCTAACTTCGATTGCTGGAGACTGAATGTCTTTGAAAATGAGCATCTAAGCTCATAATCGTTTGTAGTACCAGGTCCGTTACCATCCGGAGGCTGCTTTCAGAAAGCTATATACTCCGGTCGGTAGGCTGGTGGTAATGCTCAAACAAGGGAGCCCGGGACATAATACCGGCAAGAATCGCTTGATCGGCTCCGGCTTGCAGGGCCTGATAATAATGATAGGCCACTTCCAGTTCTTTAGCTGAAATACAGGTTACCGAAAAAGCATCGGATAACCCCGCTTTCCGGAAGGAAAGGTGATCGGCATAATTGGTAACAATTTTGTCAAACCGTTTGACGAAAATCCGTTCGTTTTCGGCCTGCTCTTCCAAGGTAAGCAATACTTTTCCCGCCGATTCTTCACTTAGCGGCCACAGGGCAATGCGGTCACCAAAACCGCACATCTCCAGGTTGATCAATCCTACTAAGTGATTGATGCCAAATTGCTTTACGTACGCTGCCGAACCTTTTAAACCGGTTTCTTCCTCATCAAAGAAATAAAAATTTACGCCGAAATGAACGGGTCGTCGGCCTGACAATCCGCTGAGCACTCCCAGGCAAACGGCTACTGCCGAAGCATTGTCGTTGGCTCCCGGTGAGCCCGGTACGGCATCGAAATGAGACCCGATCCCGAGTGAAAGAGGCTGCCCCGACGAAACGATAATATTGGTTCCGCTTTCGTATTCATGCGTTTGGAAAGGAACCTGCAGGGTGGTCAATAAGTCTTTAATTGCCTCCATGCGGGCTCCTCTGGATTGCCCTTCCAATATCTTTACGTATTCCAGTAATTTCATCAGCGCAGATTTTAGGATAAAGTTACGCAAGTCAGCCAGCGGAATATATACGGCATTCTTTTTTAAATGCCCGGATTGCCGTTTTAACTAGTAATGCGACTGTTGACTTCCGGAAAAGTATCTACTTTTACGACCTGCACGACCTGATTGCTATGCAAAAGATACCATTAGCCGTTATTTTTGACATGGATGGGGTGATCGTAGATAATATCACCTATCATTTTGACTCCTGGAAGCAATTCTGCGCTGCCCATAGCTTTACCCTTTCCGAAGATGAACTGACCCGTTACGTGAATGGCCGGGTAGCCCGGGAGGTGCTCGAATATTTGTTTAAACGGGAGCTTACTGCGGAAGAAGTACATCGGTATACAGAAGAGAAAGAAGAGATCTACCGCAGGCTTTACTGGCCTCATCTACAGCCTACCCGGGGACTGGTAGATTTTCTGCAACAACTGAAGGCGCAGGGCATTCCTACTGCTGTAGCTACCTCAGCGCCGGCAACCAATATTGATTTTACCCTGGCGGGAACCGGCGTGAAGGAGTATTTCCGGACTATCGTAGATGCCCGACACGTGAAAAGGGGAAAACCGGACCCGGAAATCTACCTGAAAGCGGCTGAGCAAATAGGAGTGACTCCGGAACGCTGCGTGGTGATTGAAGATGCGTTACTGGGAATTGAATCGGGCTTGGCTGCCGGAATGAAAGTCATTGGCATAGCTACTACCCACCGTCCTGAAGAGTTAACGCATACGCATTTGGTAGTGAAAGATTTTACCGAATTGAGTTACGAAAAGGTCCTTTCACTCTTGGAAGATAAATAATAGCCGCGGCAAATGACTCAAACCTGTTTTCTGGCCGTTGAGATCGGGGGCACCAAACTCCAGGTAGCCCTGGGAGATGAAGAGGGACACCTGATCCAGAATTGGCGTTTTGCGGTGGAAAAGGCCCGGGGAGCCGAAGGCATCCGGCAAACCCTGCAGGCGGCCGTCAGGGAATTGTCCGTGCGGCCAGTGGCAGCTGGCGTAGGATTTGGGGGACCCGTTGACTGGAAAACCGGGAAAATTGTGGTATCTCATCAAATTGAGGGCTGGTCAGGGTTTGCCCTGGCTCCGCTGTATGTCATTGAATGACAATGTAAGCTGGATGACGGCATTAGGAAATGACTATGCGTATAAGGAGGTATTTTCCCGTCAGCTGATGAATTTTGCCCGGCCCGGCGACCTCGTTTTGACCATGAGTGTCAGTGGCAATTCGCCTAATCTGGTTAAGGCACTGGAGTGGTCCAAGCAACATGGCGTGTACACCATTGCCTTGGTTGGTGGTAAGCGCGGAAAACTCGCGGAGTTAGCCGATTTTACGATTGTGATTGATGCTACGCACTATGGCCGGGTGGAAGATGCGCACATGGGCGTTTGTCATATGCTGTGCTACGCCTTTATGGAGCATCCAGATCTGCAAAAATAGTTATCGGTTTTTAGTTGCCAGTTGTATCACTTAATAAAATAAAAAGAGATCCCTTTCCTGACCCATTTCTGGCGCAAGTCTTAGCGAAGCGAGACTTGTGCCCCTAAGTAGTTGCCAGTCTCTGACTGGCAAGAAGTCGGAGACTTCCTCTTATTTGTCCGCACAAGACTGAAGTCTTGCGCGAAAAAAGACAACTGGAAACTCTAAACCCTAAACCAGAAACTGAAAAAATGCAGCGAGCCGATATCTGCATCGTGGGAGCCGCCGGCGGCGCAACTGCTGCCTTACACCTGGCTAAAAAAGGCATCCGGTCGGTACTGGTTGATAAGGCTTCATTTCCGCGGGACAAGATTTGCGGCGATGCCCTGAGCGGCAAAGTGGTCGGCGAGTTGAAACGGATTGCCCCGGAATTGCCCCGCCAACTGGAAGCCAAACAATCCGTGCTACCTTCCTGGGGAATCCGGTTTGTGGCCCCTAACGGCCGTAACCTGCGAATTCCCTTTCGTCCGGATTACAAGGTGGCTACTGATCCCGCCCCCGGGATACGTAGTGCGCCGAAAGCTGGATTTTGACCAGTTCCTGCTGGATGAAGTACGCTGTCATTCCGAAATTAGTCTTATCGAAGGGTAGAAATTGATTCTTACCAATATGAGAATGGCTTCTGGACCATCCGGAATAAAAATGAGCAATTTCACCTGCAAGCGAGGTTACTTATTATTGCCAATGGCGCTCAGTCTAATTTCAGCCGGAAAATCGCCGGTTTACCACTACTTCCTTCCAGTCACTGTGCGGGTTTACGGGCTTACTACCGCAATGTAGCCGGACTCGATCCCGAAAATTTTATTGAACTGCATTTTCTCAAAAACTTTTTGCCCGGCTATTTCTGGATTTTTCCCCTGGCTGACGACGGCTATGCCAACGTGGGTGTGGGCATGCTCACGGACCGGATTAGCCGCCAGAAAGATAAACTTGAAGCAGGCCATTCTGGATCTCATCCTTTCGCACCCAGATTTGCAAGGCCGGTTTGCGGAGGCAGAGTTAGTTGGTGATATCAAACGCTTTGGTTTGCCGTTGGGTTCCCGCCGAAGGTTGATCTCCGGCAATGGTTATTTGCTCACGGGGGATGCCGCCCACCTGATTGATCCTTTCTCCGGGGAAGGAGTCAGCAATGCCATGATCAGCGGACGCTGGGCTGCCGAACAGGCAGAAAAATGTCTCCTCCAAAATGATTTTTCCGCTCCGTTTATGCAGGATTATGATGCCGCGGTGTACAACCGCTTAGGCAAGGAACTGCAGCTGAGCTACCGGATGCAGCAGCTACTCGACTATCCGTGGCTGTTTAATGCCGTAGCCAATAAAGCTTCCCGCAATGCTACTTTTGGCCAGATGCTTTCCTGCATGTTTACCGATTTAGATCTGAGGGAGCAATTGAAGAAACCCTCTTTTTACTTCAGGCTGCTTTTTAACCGTTAGTCCACTTCTCCAGCAATTGGTATTCCGGTCTTTTCTGCTTAACTTCTTTGCGTTTGATACTAGCCAGAATGAAGCTTCGGAAAGTTTACCTATTGGCTTATATCTTACATACCTACAGGACGAAATTGGCATTACAACTGGTTAGAACCTGCATCATTTATGGTTGGTGTAGCGTTATTTGTAGCATATGCGAAAGCTCATTTTTATTGTCTTGGTGTTGCTTGCCTGCCCGGTGAGGGCCCAGTATGGTTCAGCAAATTTATCCAAGTTCCGGATGGTGGCGAATCGGAGGCTTATTGTGGTGACCGAGTTGGATTCGCCGGCCATGATTGAATTATTACGTAAGAAAAAGAAGGGGCATGAAGTAAGTGACTACCAGCGGTCCGTAGCCAACTATAATGCTCATTTTAAGGCTGTAGTGGAGAAATGGTGGCCCTACGAACAAGAAGTGCTATATATGACTTTTCAGGAAGCGGACCGTCTCCGGCGGGCCAAGGTGAAAGATGCAGCTGTGCTCTATTGCGCCCATATTGAGAATTTTACTACCAAAGGAGATGAAGGAGCCCGGAAGCGAAATGGGCTGGATTGGCCGGAGAATTTTAAGACCGTAAATCAGAAACGCGAACATTGGGATACGTACACGGTGATGGAGCTCAAGCTGATTGAAGAATTAGGGAAAGACAAACCCGTTTTTTCCCAAAACCTTGCTAATATTCTCCCCGATGGAGCGGACCTGGTTTTTGGCCTGCAAATGTTTCTGCAATACGTGAAGGCGGCTGAGGATAACCATAACGTCGAAAGCCGGGATCTGATGGACGTGCTCAAGCAGGGCGAAAAATCAATCAGCGAAAAAACTTTATTACTTCCCAAAAAATGGCTTCATCCTTACCTGGTTGAACGCACGATTCAGGCGGCCTATAATTACCCCTATCAGATTGCTGATAATGAAACGTACCAGCATTTGGTCGAAAGCGGTGATTCAGCCTATGCCTACGTGCAGATTATTCCCGAGGTACTGTCAAAAAGGGTAAAGATCAAAACCAACTATCTGCACCTGGTATTAGATGTCTCCGACGGAACCTTGTTGGCAGTGTACAAAGCTTCTTCGGACGAAGATGAAGACAAAGTGATTTCGAAAAACAGCCTCAAGGAGTACGCCCAGCAAGCCCGTAACAATGGGCTGATCAGAAGATAACCCGTAGAAACTGACCGGACTGCCAGGATTTATTTGATGAAGTTATCATACGTAAACTTGAGAATGATGCCGGAAACCACCACCAGAAATAATACCCGGACAAATGCCGTTCCCCGGCAGATGGCTATACTAGTGCCTGCCACCGAGCCTATAATGCTGCATATAGCCATGGGCAGGGCAATATGGTAAAGTTGTTGCCGGAATAGCAAAATACAGCAGAGCCGAAAGATTAATTGCCAGATTAACCGTTTTAGCTGAAGCCGAAGCCGACAAGAAATTAAATCCAAATAAGCCTACAAAGGCGAAAATAAGAAAGCTGCCCGTTCCCGAAAAAGCCGTCATAAAAGCCAATAACCATTCCAGTCAGTACGCCGTATCCTTTTTCTCTAGCGGCACTCAACCGTGGCGCATGCATGGCTCCAAAGTCTTTCTTAGTAAGCGTATAGAGGAAAACCCGATTAGCAGGCACAGAATCAAAGGGCGTAATAGGTCAGCGTTTAGCAGGCTGATGGTCCAGGCGGGCTCCTAAGAATGAAAACACAAGGGCCGTAGCAGCTGCGGAAAGCACTGAATTCCAGGGAATGGATGCATTACGGGTATAACGGAGAATGGCTACCGAAGTTCCGGCCAGGGAAGATACTTTGCCCGTTCCGAAAATGGTAGGGATGGGTACACCAGGCAGGAAAACCAGTAATGCCGGAACCTGGATCATACCGCCGCCGCCCACAATCGAATCAATAAAACCAGCCAGAAACGCGAAGAAACAGAAGTAAACTACTTCCAAAAGATGACTATTAGGGAAAGGACACCTGGAGTACCTGATGATTCGCTTTCCCTTGCTTCCTTTTGTTTGGGACTTTTGCAATTCAATAATTCCTGCCTGATGTATTACTCCGGATACAGCAGATACTTACGCCGCATGGCTGCGTATTTTTGCAATTCGGGTTGCCATGATGCCCGGATCTGAGCCTCCGTTTTACCTTCCTGAATTTGTTTGCGCAGCGCTTCCGTGCCAACCAGTTTCTCGAAGAAACTCGTGAAAAACTTTTCCTTATTTTCGGCCTTCTGATAGAAGTCAAGCAGGTACCGCAGCGTAAAATGGTGGGTAGTGTCCTGGCGCAAATCAAGACCGTAGCATAGTTTGTCCTGCTGCGGCGGATTCTTAGAGGCAGACGTAGGTACCGGCGTAAAGGTAAAGGGGCCATTCTTCGGATTTGGCGAACCGATTACCTGAAACGGGAACGGGGTGCCCCGTCCCAAGCTGATGGGCGTTCCTTCAAACAGACAAATTGACGGGTACAGCCGGATGGCTACCTCATTAGGCAAATTAGGCGAAGGCCCTACTGGCAGTACGTACCGGGTCTGATGTGTGTAGTTGGCATTCTTTACCACTTTCAGGTTACACTTTACACCATTGGTTAACCAACCTTCTCCGTTTATCATCTGAGCCAGTTCAGCCACGGTCAGGCCATGTACAATAGGTATCGGGTGCATCCCAATAAATGATTGGTGCTGAGGTTTCATCAATGGGCCGTCAAAATAGTTGCCGTGCGGATTCGGACGGTCCAATACCAGGCACAGTTTATTATTTTCAGCACAGGCTTCCATTACGTAATGCATCGTACTGATATAAGTGTAGAAGCGGGCCCCGACATCCTGAATATCAAAAATAACCACGTCTACATCACTTAGTTGGGCCGGAGTAGGCTTTCGGTTAGAGCCGTAGAGGGAAATCAGCGGCAGTCCCGTTTTTTTATCCGTTTCATTGGCTACATGTTCTCCATTAGCGGCCTCACCCCGGAAACCGTGTTCGGGGGCAAATATTTTGAGCACCTTAACGCCACGGGAGAGCAGCGTATCAACCAGATGGGTTTTACCGGCAATAGAAGTGTGATTGACTACCATAGCAACCCGCTTTCCCTGCAGATCAGGAAGGTAGAGGTCTATTTGTTCGGCTCCGGTCAGCAACCGGGCCGGAATATCTTTTGCCGGCGTGGCCGGAACAGGTTGTTTCCCGGTAGGCGCAGGGGTAGAAGGCGTGGCCGGAGTGGGCTTGGCTGGCGTGGTTTTAGGAGCTGGTTTGGAGGCTACGGGTTTACGACTGGCCGGCTTACGGGCACATGCCATAAAGAAGAATATAGTCAGCGCAAAAAGGTAAATGATACGCATGTATTGGATGAATGAGGGTATGAGTATGTAAGTGTATGAGCTAAAAGTGTAAGGAATATTTTAAATTTCTGCCTCTAAGATAAAACGATTCTGCAAAAATTATATTTACTCCTCCACTCATATACTCATTAACTCGTAGACTCCGTACCACCTTCTTAACTCCCGAAATTCCCTTAACTTGCTTCGGTTATTTTATCCGGTCATTCTACCTTGAATTCCAAAAACGTATCTCTTTTTATTGCGCAGAAGATCCGCCATACGGAGGGTGAATCATTTTCTGCTACAGTGGCCCGGATCGGAGTAGGCGGAATTGCCCTGGGCCTGGCCGTAATGATCATTTCGTTTGCTATTCTGGGAGGATTCAAACAGAAAATATATCAGAAAATTTTCAGTTTTGGGGCTCACCTCCAGGTAACTAATTTCGAGTCAGACGACTCTTACATGGACGAGCCCGTACCATTAAATACCCGGATTTATAAAAACTACGATAAAATTCCTGGTATTGCCCATGTGCAGGTATTCGGTCAGAAACTAGGATTATTAAAAACCGAGCAGGAAGTCCAGGGGGTACTCTTGAAAGGCGTAGGAAAGGATTTTAACTATGACTCCTTCCGGTCTAATATGGTAGAAGGTGATTTTATTCAGTTTAAGGATACCACCTACTCCCAGGATATTGTCATTAGTCGTAGAATTTCAAGGCAATTGAATCTGAAGCCGGGAGATAGGGTATTTGTGTACTTTCTGCGGGATCAGAAGCAACCCCGGGTGCGCCGCCTGACTATTTCCGGAGTGTACGAAACGGGAATGGAGGAATTTGACGAATCTATTGTCCTGAGTGATATTGCCCTGCTACAGCGCATGAATGACTGGTCGGCCGACAAGGTAGGTGGGTATGAGATTTTTCTGAAAGACTTTGCTACGCTGGAACAGGTACAGGCTAAGGTATACAATCAGATGGAGTACTACATGAAAGTAGTGCCGGTAACCGAAAAGTACATTCAGATTTTTGAGTGGCTTACCTTGCTCAACCGTAACGTAGCGATTTTTCTGGCACTTATCCTGTTTGTAGCCTGCTTCAATATGGTGGCTATTGTGCTGATCCTGATTATGGAGCGAACCCAGATGATTGGTTTGCTCAAAGCGGTGGGCGCTTCTGATGGTCAGTTGCGGAATATTTTTATGGTAAGCGGCGTACGGCTGGTAGTGGAGGGAATATTTTGGGGCAATGTGGTCGGCCTGGGGTTTTGTGCGTCCTTACAGTATTTCTTTAAAATCATTCCGCTTGATCAGGAAGCTTATTACATGAGTTACGTTCCCATTGAATGGGACATTCCACTGATCCTGCTGCTTAATTTAGGCATTTTTGTGCTGGTGGCCGCAGTCTTACTGATTCCAACGGCTATTATCTCCCGTATCCAGCCAGTGAAGGCATTAAGGTTTGATTAAAAGGTATTAGGTATTAGGTATTAGGTATTAGGTATTAGGTATTAGGTATTAGGTATTAGGTATTAGGTATTAGGTATTAGGTATTAGTTTTATTTGAACGACTTTTTTCAATGACTAATCAACTTTTACTCATTCACTTAAACTTTTTTACTAATATCCAGTACCCAATACCTTATTACCCGCATTATACTTGTACTGGCTCCTTCTTGCCAAATGTCTGCTGATAAAACTCTATACTATGGTTGATGATTTCCATAGCCATATCTTTGCCCAGGAAATCCTCCACTACTACTTCCTTGTTTTCCAGTTTTTTATAATCTTCGAAGAAGCTTTTCATCTCCTGAATGAAATGGGGAGGCAAATCGTTGATATCATTGATGTGGTTGACACTCATATCTTTGGCCGCTACCGCGATGATTTTATCATCTGCTTCGCCAGAATCAAGCATCCGCATGACCCCGATTACTTTGGCTTCTACCAGGCAAAGGGGCTCCAGATCAATCTGGCACAGTACCAGAATATCCAATGGATCGTGGTCGTCGCCGTACGTCTGGGGAATAAAGCCGTAATTGGCCGGATAATATACGGAAGTGAACAGAACGCGGTCCAGTTTCAGCAATCCGCTTTCTTTATCAAGTTCGTACTTGGCGCGGCTGCCTTTCGGAATTTCAATGATACCAGTAACTACTTCAGGAGCATTTTCTCCGATAGATACTTCGTGCCAGGGATTCATCATAGTTTGAATGAGTGTATGGTTAATATAATTGTGGGTGCAAATTACGGGTTGTCCAGTAGAATGACATCATCCAAAATAAAAAGACAAATAAATGATGACCACTCAGATAAGGTCATAAATTGGCAAAATGGCCCTTTTTCTGCTTTCGCCGACTGCTTCCTTTTATCCGCAAAATAGGAATAAAGTAAGCAGGGAAGATGTAAGAAATGAGAAGAATTGTAGACTATATTAAAGTTGCTACCCGATCGTCCGTATATGAACCATATTTGTGAGATATTCTATTACAGCATTTGCAGCAATAGCTGACGAATTCTGGCCAGTTTGGGCGATTTACGGCTCTTAACTGGGATAGGATCGCCAAAAGGAAATGGATAGGTTTCCGGGTTAGTATTTATTGAACCAAGTAACAAGCGCAGATACTTTTGGGCTTCCGGCGAGGCGCAGATACTGTTTATCTCGATTACCTTCTCCATAATTCTGGGATAGTTTTAATTTGTTCAAAGGTAGTCGCTACCAATTCAGGCGCCACCCGAAAGAGGATAAACCGGAACAAGATCCGGTTAAAGTGTAGTTTTTTTCGGTGGAATACGATCCTTATTAGCCAAACTACAGTGGAAGATTAAGAATTTACAATTTAAAAAGCGTTGATGGAACAAGCGGAATGGATAGGGGCTTCGAGTGGATACCGGATTCAGATCAGTCAGGGGATACCTGCCGATCCGCCCGAAGCCCGATTCCTATTTAACCAATCCAAGTATCTGGCTGGGCAAACTTGCGGGGAGCCCATCTTGTTCAGGGTATGGCGAAAAAACCGGATGCTGGCTTTTATATACCTTTTTCTCGGGGATAAGGTGGCATTCAGTCCCTGCCGGGCTACCTTCGGTTCCGTTGAGTGTACAGCAGCGGTCACTGCGGAAGCTTTGGATTTGCTACTGCAGCAGGCAAGCAGTTTTGCATCCTCCCGGTCCTTAACCTCAATCCGGGTGATTTCTTACCCTTTTTGTTACGACTATGAGGGCTCAACCTGGATTACGGCCGCCTTTTTACGGAATGGCTTTTCCATTCAATATGCCGATGAAAATTACCACATTCCGGTAATTGAGGAGAAATGGGAACTGTCCCTGCACCCTTCGGCCCGCCGGAGACTCGAAAAATGCCTCGCTGCCGGATTTACCTTCGGACCGGAATCCGCTTCTTACGCAGGCAAGGCCTGGCATTTTATCAATACTTGCCGGAAACGCCGGGGTTTTCCGATAACGCTGGACCAAGATTCTTTTATCCGCCTTCTTGAAGGATTTCCGGGAGTATACCAGCTGTTTACTGTAAAAGATGGGGCAAATACGGCTGCTCTTACCGTTACCGTCCGGATCAACGAACACATTCTCTATAACTTTTATCCGGCGGATGCGGAAGGTTACCAGACGTACAGCCCTTCTATTCTGCTTACCAAAGAACTATACGAGTATGCTGGCCGCCAAGGGTTTAAGCTACTCGATTTAGGGATTGCTACTGACCAAGGCCGGCCTAATCATGGATTGATCCGGTTTAAGCGGAATTTAGGCGCCCTGCCTTCACTGAAGCTTACTTTTTTGAAATTACTACCCTAACAGCCATCGAAGCAGGGAATATTTGGGTAAGGGTAGTTATTTTCCAGTCAACTAGGATTTTGGACTTTCAGCAAAACACCCCTAAATCCCCTAAAGGGACTTCAAGAAGGGTCTTATTAGCCCCTTCAGGGGTTGGAGGTAAAAACTGCGGGTAAGTCCTGATAATTTTGAACTTTACAGACGTTACGCAGTTTGTGTGGATAATGCGCCGGAGGTGACGGTAGCTTACATGTCAGCTAATCTAACATTCATTACGGGCACGTAGTGGTAGCCGGCTTTTTCATCCATTCCCTCCGCCACTCATCAAACTTTCCGGACATAAATGCAGTTTGCCTGACAGACGGCTGCATTTTTGCGCGGCAGCGTTCCTAGCTATTTGATCCAAATATTTAAATATGAATAAGCTTATTTTTCTCGTAGTGACCTCGCTGCTGTTTCTGCTCATTGACTTTTACGTTTTTCAGGCGGTTCGGGTGGTTACCCATGATCTGTCAGGCAGCGTCCGGCGAGGAATTTCTATTGCCTACTGGAGTCTGACCGGGCTTACGCTGGTTGCGCTGTATGCCTACAATTTACTGAACCCGGACCTGTTTGGCCGTTCGGGACGAATGTTCATTCTGACCGGCATTTTTGCCAACTATTTCTCTAAGCTGTTCATGTTGCCCTTTCTGTTTGTGGACGATCTGATCCGGCTCGGCAGGTGGGTAGTAGGTTTATTTTCCAAATCAGCAGCTTCTACTCCGGAAGTGGCCGGTACAACTGCTGAAACCATTACCCGTTCGGCATTCTTAATGAAAGCGGCGGTGGTAGCGGGAAGCCTGCCCGTGATTGGCGTCGGCTACGGAATTTTGTCCGGGGCTCACGACTACCGGATCAGAAGGGTTACGGTAAAGCTGCCTGATCTGCCAAAATCATTTGAGGGACTACGCATTGCCCAGATTTCGGATATTCATTCGGGCAGTTTTTTTAATAAGACGGCGGTAAAAGGTGGCGTAGACATGCTCCTGCGGGAAAAACCGGATCTGGTGTTCTTCACTGGTGATCTGGTCAATAATACCGCTCCCGAGATAAAAGACTACATTCCCGTTTTTGAAAAGATCAAAGCACCCTTAGGGGTGTATTCTACCCTCGGCAACCATGATTACGGTGACTACGTGAGTTGGTCAAGTGTGCAGGAGAAGCGTCAGAACCTTGAAAACCTTAAATACGCCCATAAACTACTCGGATGGGATCTGCTGATGAATGAACACCGGCTGCTCAAACAGGGGGCGGATCAGCTGGCAATTATTGGGATCGAGAACTGGGGGGCCAAAGGACGTTTCCCTAAATACGGTAAGTTGGCTCAGGCTAACCAGGGTACGGAGGAGGCTTCCGTAAAATTGCTCCTGTCCCACGATCCCAGCCACTGGGATGCGCAGGTCCGGCCTGAGTTTAAGGACATTGATGTCATGTTCGCCGGGCATACGCACGGGATGCAATTTGGAGTGGAGATTGGCAACATCAAATGGAGTCCGGTGCAGTACATATATGACCAGTGGGCCGGCCTGTACGAGAAAGAAGGCCAGTACCTGTACGTCAACCGGGGATTCGGGTACCTGGGCTTTCCGGGCCGGATCGGGATGCCCCCGGAAATTACGATTATGGAGTTGCAACGGGGATAAGTGCCGGAAGAAACTAGCAAAGAGTAACCGGGTTGAGCAGCATTACACCAATGTACTAAATTAAATCGGTTCAGGTGTTTTCTGTTCAACCCCTGTCCGGCTGGATAAGATCATTGCTATTGTTTAGTTGGTCGTAGGACAAGTTTAATATACTTGTTCTACTTTGTTTATCATATACTTATGTGTTTTAACCGTTTAACCACCCCTAACCCCTCCTTGAAGCAGGGCTGTACAGTTTAGTTATAACAACCACTGAAATAGGGTTTTAATATTG
>JAUJNL010000032.1 GCA_030448185.1 Cytophagales bacterium
TGGTACAGGTTCAGGAAAACGGTAAACAAATTTTAAAACAAAATTACTTTCATGCACTGCTATTATTTTGAAAAACCGCCGCCTTAAATATGCTACTCGCCAGGCGATATCTCGTCTGACAACTACTCTGTAATGACCCAATTATCCAACCAAACCTATTTATGACCCTGAAAAAAACTACCCATTCACTTACTTTCCTGCTGTTTGCACTCTTTTTCTCCCTAAGTGGGCAGCTCTCCGCGCAATACGTTGATATCAAAGATACCGACTATCCGATTCCAACCGGAGCCTATTACGTATCACCGGATGGGGTAGCTACCAATAGCGGTAAAGATATTTCATCGCCCTGGCCTTTAAAACATGCTATTGAAAATGCTCCGGCGGGTTCTACCCTCGTATTACGCGGGGGGGACTACCGGGACCTTAATTTTCAGAAAATACCGGTGCAACTGACCCTGCAAGCTTATCCGCACGAAAAGCCGTGGATCAAAGGCAGCGTAGTGGTGCCGGAGTGGGTGGCCGATAACAATGCTGGCGGCGCTATCTGGCGGCACGACGGCTGGACGTACCAGTTTCCCAAGAGCATTGGTAATGAGTACATTGATCCTAAATTTCCGCTGGCCGACAATCGGGATATGGTTTTCATTAATGACCAGGCCCTGGTGCAGGTCGATAGCCTGCATAAGGTAAGAGCCGGAAGGTTTTACGTGGACTATGCCAATGATAAAATTTACATCGGCAACGATCCGACGGATAAGAAGGTGGAATCAACCCGGTACGAAAAAGCGTTTGTGCACAATGTGCTCATTCCCGAGAAGATGGTGATCCGCGGACTGGGATTTGCCCACTTTGCTGATTCGCCCATCTCGTTCCAGAGCAGACGTATTCTGGTGGAAAACAACACATTTGCCTGGAACGGCCGCACCGGGGTGTCTTTACAGGTATGGCAGGACGGTGTGTTCCGGGGAAATACGGCCCGGTATAACGGCCTATGCGGGGTGAGCGGAAACTTTGCCTCACGTACCCTTGTGGAAGGAAATCTGGTTAGTAACAACAATGTGGAGAATTTCCGGAAAGCCTGGGCGGCCGCGGGGATGAAGGTAATTAATACCCGGGATCTGATTGTCCGGGACAATGTTTTTGAGAACAACAATGCGAACGGCTTGTGGCTGGATGTGGGAGTCAAAAATGTCAAGGTGGTCCGCAATACCGTTCGTTTTAATGGTGGCATCGGTATCTTCTTCGAAATATCAAACGGCGCCCTGATTGCCGGCAACCTTTCGGTGAACAATGGCAACGGCATTATGATTGCCAACGCCGCCAATGCCAAAATCTACAATAATACGCTGGCTAACAACAATATGATCATCAAGGAAGACAAGCGTACCCTCAGTACCGATGAGATCCGGGGCGGCTCCAGCAATTACGTAATTGGGACAGTGATTAAAAACAACATCTTCTCCACTGCTACGGGCAGTATGGTGCTGGATGTCAAGAATGATTCGTGCCAGACCAACATGGTGGACTCCCTCAATTATAACGCCTATTACCGGCTTGACGCAACCAAGCCCGCTACGCTGATCCGGGGAACTACGCCTGGCCAGTGCGTGAAGCTGTACCCGAACCTGGAAAGTTTCCGGGCTGACTTCCCCCGGTTTGAAAAAGTGGGGCATAGTTTGGATCTGGTTGGAGGCGAAAATCCGTTCTTTATGAATGGGGCCAACGGCGACTACCGCCTGAAAGCCGGTTCACCAGCGGTCTCTGCCGGCAGTCCGCTTCCCGCCGACGTAGCAGAGGCACTGGGCTGGCCAGCAGGGGTACGGGTAGATATGGGAGCTTTCCAGACGGTAGCTCCGGCTGCACCTGCCGAATTAACCGTCACAAAAGTAACCCATACGCAGATTTCCCTAAACTGGAAGGACCTGTCGGACAACGAAACCGGGTTTGTGCTGGAGGTAGCCAGTGGCAGTGATTCTACCGTCTATGCTTCCCTGGAAACCCTGTCCGCCAATGTCACCGAATACGTGCATAAGGATTTAAAGGCAGGTATCACTTACTATTACCGTCTGCGGGCTGTGAATACGGCCGGTGCTTCGGCTGCCCTTATGGCCAAAGCCACAACCGAACCCTACGGAACGGGCTTACTGGCCACCTATACTGACAAGGATGGACACACCCTGACCCGCCTCGATTCTACGGTTCACTTCGCATGGGGTGAAGGTTCACCGGCCGAAGGGATTAATACCGATCATTTCACGGTGCGCTGGGAGGGCCGGCTGGAGGCTGACTATACCGAAGCGTACACTTTCCACACGACTACCGACGATGGCGTAAGGCTTTGGGTAGACGGCAAACTGCTGATTGATAACTGGCAGAAAAACCATAAGGGGGCCGAAAATAAAGCCTCTATCGACTTGCAGGCTGGTCAGAAATACGATATCCGGATGGAGTACTATGAACACGCCGCTTTTGCCCAAGCTGCGCTGGCCTGGGAAAGCAAGAGTCAGCCTAGACAAATAGTGCCAAAGAAGAACCTGTATCCGGCTGCTCAACCGGCTGCCTCCACCCCGGCTCCGGAGGAAACAACCGCGAAAGAGGTACAATGGAAGGATTTCAAACTAGCTCTTTATCCCAATCCGGTAAGCGAGTACATACAGGTGGATTTTTCTTCGGTGGAAACCGGTGAAGTGCAGATTTCTCTCACCGACAAGATGGGACAGCCTGTACTGAATCTGACCCGACAGGCTACCGCCGGCGAAAACCACTTTACGCTTCCCGTTGGCCGGTATCGGAAAGGTATTTATCTGCTCACGATTAAGCAGGGCGGCCATAGACTGGCTCAACCCGTACTGATCACCGAGTAAGCCGCTTTTACCCTCAATTATCCTGGTATCCCAAACCTCCGGATTCCCGGAGGTAAAGATAGGTTCCCTGGTTTTCTTCCTGATGGAAGAGGATCAGGGAGCCGAAGGGATTCTTTTTTGCCTGAGCAGCCAATCTTTTAAACAAATTTCTAAGGAGTTTCTAAAGATACTTTTGAATAACCCCTTTTTAATTTAAACCCGAACCCAGATTACTTAACCAGCAAAAGCAATGAATACAATTAAACAAACTCAGAAGGCTCTCAGTCTGTTTTTACTCGGTCTGTTAGGATCAATGGCTCCCCAGGAGCTGGCAGCTCAGTATAGCTATCCGGCGGCTGAACACTTTGTAGACGTTAAATCTACCAACTACACCCCACCCAGTGGAGCCTATTATGTATCACCTAACGGCAGCACCACTAATACAGGAAAAGCGTACGGTTCTCCCTGGCCGCTGGTACATGCCATTAACAATGCACCCGCTGGGGCTACGATTGTGATGCTCGGAGGTGATTACCGTAGCCTTAACGCCCAAACCCTTCGCCCGGGTGGATCATCTAAGCAACTCATATTTCAGGCGGCAAGCGGAGAAAAACCCTGGATCAAAGGCAGTGCGGTGGTTACCGGTTGGACTGAAATGACCATTGGTACTACCAAAGTATGGAAGTACAACAGCAATTGGGCGCATCCGTTTCCGGCCAGCTTGTTACGGGAAAGGGGAGAAGGTGTTTATATTACCAGTTCTACCATCAAGAATAAAGCACTGCAGCAGGTAGCTACCAAAGAGCAGGTAGGCCCTGGCCGCTTCTGCGTAGAAGTTACCGATGCTACACACGCTACTATTTACATCGGCGACAGTCCGGTGGGTAACACAGTAGAGGTAACCCGGTATGCCAGAGCTTTTATCAACAATGAAGTCATAGCCGACGGCATGGCTTTTAAAGGAATAGGATTTACGCATTTCGGTGATTCACCTTTTGCTTCCAAATGTCAGGGAATGACCATTGAAAACTGTACGTTTACCTGGAATGGACGGGCCGGGGCTAACTTACAGGTGTATCAGAATGGCTGGTTTAAAAACAACATCTGCCGCTACAATGGTCAGCTTGGCCTGGGTGGTAATTATGCAACCAATACGGTTGTAGATGGCAATGTGATTAGCCATAACAATACGGAAGGGTTTGATAAAAACTGGGATGCGGCAGGTATGAAAGTGCTCTCCGGTACCAATATGACCATCAGCAATAACGTGGTACAGGATAACAATGCTACCGGTATCTGGCTGGATGTAGGAATGATGGACAGCAAGGTCGTGAAGAATACTGTGGCGAGGAACGCTGCTTTTGGTATCTTCTCCGAGATTAGTCACCGAATCATTATCGCCGGTAATAAATCATATGACAATTCCTTTGCTGGGATTGCACTTTCCGATGTCACTGCCAACAAAGTATATAACAACACGTGTGTAAACAACGGAAAAGCGATTGTAGTCAAAGATACCGAACGTGAAAACGACCCCAGCTTTCCGCATGAAATTTACAGGCAACATGTATTGGCTGAGGGCGGCGACTACATTACCGATGACAATGAGATTAAGAATAACATTTACGCTTCTACTACCCAAGGCCTTTTTGACGCCGATGACTCCTATGTAGGAGAATCAAGAATAGCAGGAGGGTTTGCGCAATCTGCCGCCATGCTGGCTACGGTGGATTATAATGCTTATTACCAGTCTTCTCCGCTGTCAACGGTTCCTACTTCGGTCAACGACCCCAACAGCACAGTAGACAAGGCCAACCGTGAAAGAGCCATCATTCAGTGGCGAAAACAACCCAGCAATGAGTCTACGTATATCACCTATTACATCAGCCTGACTACGTTCCGTAACGAAACGGCTGCGCCTTTTGAAGACAACTCTGAGCAAACACCGGCTAGCTCCAGCGGCCACCCGTACTTCGTAGACGGTACTACTACGGATGGGACCAGCTACGACTTCCGCATCAAATCTACTGCTCCAATTAAAGTGAGAGAGAAGGTGCACAACTTGCCCGAAGATGTACGTGTCGCCCTTGGCTGGTCAAACCCGGTAAACCTGGGGGCTATCCAAACCATCGTAACGGCCCGGGAATCATTTGAAAACCGCTCCGAAGAGAGAAACAAAGAAGCGGAAGTGATATTATTCCCTAATCCGGCGGCTACCCGGGCAAGCGTTGCGCTTACCAGCGAAACCTCCGGGCTGGCTACCATCAGCGTAACGAACACCGCTTCCCGGGAAGTGATCCGGTTTACCAGAAGCCTGACTACGGGAACCAACCAGCTCGAAATTCCGGTAGCCGGACTGCCCGATGGCCTGTACATAGTGAATATCCATACGGGTAAGCGGCGGATGGTACAGAAATTAATGGTGGCACATTAACGATGTCCGATGTTCAATTCCCGTTTTGAGTAGCAAGGGTTAGATTCATTAATTACCCCAACCTCTCCTTTATAACCATCTGCCGGGGTTCAATGCTCTGGATGATAAAGAGGGGTTGGGGTAATTGATGATTTATTGAGGATCAAATCAGAAAAAGTCTCTTCTATCACTGACGCAAGAATAATTCTTATGCTACTAAGTAGTTGCCAGTCTCTGACTGGCAGGAAGTCGTAGAGACGCAATGCATTGCGTATCTACCTATCATCTGTCCGCACCAGACTGAAGTCTGGCGCGATTGATGAGTTATCGAGGATCAAACCAGAAGAGTCTCTTCACTCATTTACTCTCTTACTCATTCACTCACATCAGGAGACATTATGGTAGACGGCCTGCACGTCGTCGTCCTGTTCAAACTTCTCGATCAACTCCATAATTTCGTCCTCCTGCTCCTGAGTAAGTTCCACGGAGCTATTAGGAATGCGTTTCAATTCCGCACTTTTTACCCCAATGCCTTTTTCCTCCAGGAAGCTCTGCATCCGGGCAAACTCCGTATACGGCGTATACACGACAAATTCTCCTTCTTCCTCCTCGATTTCGTCCAGACCATGGTCAATCAGTTCCAGTTCGAGTTCTTCCCGGTCCAATCCGTTGGCATCGAACCGGAATACCCCCTTGCGGGTAAAAATAAAGTCCAGGGAGCCAGTCTTGCCCAGTGATCCGCCACCCCGCGTAAAGTACATCCGGACGTTGGCTACGGTCCGGGTAGGGTTATCGGTGGCCGTTTCTACCAGGATTGCCACGCCATAAGGGCCATACCCTTCGTACACTACTTCTTCGTAGTCATTTTCATCTTTAGAAGAAGCCCGTTTAATAGCCGCTTCCACCCGGTCTTTGGGCATATTATTCGTCTTGGCATTCTGGATAAGCGTCCGAAGCCGGGGGTTGGTTTCGGGGTCAGGGCCGCCTTGCTTGACGGCCATGGCTATATCTTTCCCGATTCGGGTAAATGTTTTGGCCATCCAGTCCCACCGCTTTTCCTTCCTGGCCCTTCTGAATTCAAATGCTCTGCCCATAGGTTATATAAGTTGATGTGTTGATTAGTTTAGATGCTGATTTCACGCAAAGGCGTAACGTTTTACGCCAAGGTGTAAAGAATGGCAAATTTAAATTTTATTTCAGGATCAGTAGCCAACATATTACCTGTCAAATACAGATAATCGGATGGATAGATTGAGCATCTGAAAAAGCAAAGCCTCCCAGGCAACTGCCTGAGAGGCTTGAATAAAATAATACTAAAATGAATTAAGTGCTGCGCACTACCTCTTTGATAAAGAGTTATCTACAGACAATTGCGAACATCGCACATCGAGTAACGAACATCGCATTAGTAGACGCTGCTTATTGTTTTTCAATTATAATGTTCCGGTCCCCGGCAAGCAACATGACGTGACAGCAGTCTGCTCCCACTATGAACTTCCTTCTTACTACCTCCTTATTGTTCTGGTAGCCGATAAATTCCAGCTCCACTCTTTGATTGACCCATTCCTTCTGGTAATCATCGGTAGCAATGGGATAAATGCCTGACTTGCGGTACATTTCCAGTTGTGAAGGGTTCATTTTGGGTGTTCTATCCGCACCAGTAGATGTTTGAATAACCCGGTACCCGTCCAGAATAACCGGGGTGTTGTCAGAATATCTGACCGAAGCGGTAATAATCACGTAGTTAGCCGTGCAGACTACTTCCGGCCCACAATTGGCAGGATTGGGGTTAGGCTGGGGCTTAATAATCTCCTTTAGAGATTCAAAATAGGAGCAACCGCCCAGTAAGCAGGCAAACGATAAAATTGCGGCAATAAAGATTCTTTTGGCTTTCATAAGGCTAATGGATTTAAGGTTGAACAATAGGTTTTTCATGCTATTTAC
Source organism: Cytophagales bacterium (assembly GCA_030448185.1). GTDB lineage: Bacteria > Bacteroidota > Bacteroidia > Cytophagales > 172606-1 > CADCTQ01. The sequence continues at coordinate 7,201 of JAUJNL010000032.1, forward strand.
ATGAGCCTCTTTTCGCCAAAATGGTTGCATCCGATTTTAAATGTTACTGAGCCAGGGCCCGGAGCAGGATCTGAACGGGATGCAGGGCAAGTCGTCCGGTGCCATCCTTGATCTGGTGCCGACAGGAAGTACCCGGCGCACAAATAATCGTGTCAGTTGAAGCACTTCTCACGGAAGGAAACAGGACCAGTTCCCCAATCTGCTGGGATACGGCGAAGTGTTCTTTTCGTACCCAAACGAGCCCGCCATACCGCAGCAACCGGAAGTATTTAACTGTACCTGGTAGTTCTTTGGTAAAGAGAGCAGTTTTTTTAAGGGCACTAAAGAAGAGAGTGCCTTCTGGTGACAATGCCCATGCAGCTTGATGAGCTGGTGCCCGGTAGTGAACTGCTCCTTTGTGAGGTGTCCCTTCTCTAGTTCTTTGGCTAAGAACTCCTCAATGAGCAAGCTGTGTTTAGCTAAAGCTGTGGCCGACGCTTTCAAGGAGTCCGGCACCAGGGAAAGGTACTCATCGCGGAAGGTGAGAATGGCGGAAGGTTCAATGCCTAGAAGGGGGGTGTGTTCACTCACTAGGTCTTTGAGCAGGCTAACGTTAGTAGTAGCCAACTGCTGAGCTCTTTTGACCAAGCCTTTGGAAAGATACGTCCTCCCACTCTCCTTATGTTCTGGAATGACTACCTCGTAGCCTAATCGTTCGAGCAGCTCCACGGCTTGCTTGCCGATCTCCACGTCATTGAACTCAGTGAACTCATCACAAAACAAGTAGACCCGTTTGGTTTCCTGTTGCCGGTTGTTAGTTTCCGGTTTTTTGCCTTCTATCTCTTCGTTTCTCACTCCTCGCTCCTCGCTTCTTTCTCCTCGTTTCTTTCGTTGCTTCATCCACTTACTCAAAGTAGTCTTTTCGAGTAAAGGCAGACTCCGCTGGGGAGCAAAACCCGTCAGGCGCTTGAAAAGCGAGGAAGTAACCGAATTGGAAAACAGAAAGTTATAGGCCCAGGGAGCCAGACTAGCTAATTTATTTAAGGTGGTAAAATTAGCCACGAGCCAGGTTCTCAACGGTACGCCATTGGCTTGGTAGTAATGTTGCTGCCACTCGGCTTTGAGCTTGCCTACATCCACGTTGGAGGGACACTCGGCCTTGCAGCCCTTGCAGGAAAGACACAAGTCCATCACTACCTTAATCTCCTCGTGATCAAACTTGTTGGCCTTCTCCGACCGGGTGAGCATCTCCCGGAGTATATTGGCCCGGGCCCGGGTGGTATCCTTCTCATTCTTAGTGGCCATATAAGAAGGACACATCGTTCCCCCCATCAAATGAGACTTCCTACAGTCGCCTGAACCACTGCAAGCCTCGGCCATTCCCAGAATGTCACCTTTTTCGCTAAAATTAAATATCGTTGCCGGAGCAGTAATACCTTGTCCGGGGGTATACCGCAAATGCTCATTCATCGGCGGGGTATTAACGATCTTGCCGGGGTTAAAGATGTTTTCCGGGTCAAAGGTCCGCTTGATTTCTTCAAACAGTTTATAGTTCTTTTCGCCCACCATGTAGGGAATAAACTCGCCCCGTAGCCGTCCATCCCCGTGCTCTCCGCTTAGTGAACCGCCGTATTTTTTAACCAATTGGGCCGTTTCAGCAAGCACTTGTCTGAACTGAGCATTACCTTCCTGGGATTTCAGATTAATCATCGGTTCTACGTGTAGCTCCCCGGCTCCGGCATGCGCATACATGGAATACCGGATTCCGTGCCCTTGTAACAACGTTTCCAATTCGGCTATGTAATCGGGCAGGTCTTCCACGGCTACGGCGCAATCTTCGATCAGGTTTACGGGCTGGGCGTCACCAATAATATTTCTGATTAGTCCCAAACCAGCCTTCCGGACGTCCCATACTTTTTTGGTGTCGGCGCCATAAATTACCGGGTGGGCGTATCCCAAACCCTGCTTCCGCAAAGCGGCAATCAGAGCAGCCGTTTTCTGTTGCAATGCAGCTAAGTTATCATCCGTAAATTCTACCATCAGCATCGCTTGCGGGTCTCCCTGGATAAAAAAGCGGTTCTGGTCGTACTCGGGATGGCCCTTCGTGAAGTCCATAATGTACTTATCCACCAGTTCGGAGGCTCCGGGTCCGTGCTGCATGGCAATCAGATTGGCCTTCAACGACTCGTGGATGCTGTGACAGTGAACACAAACCACGCCTACTTCCCGCGGGGGGAGGGGCAGCAGATTGAGTTTAATTTCGGTGACAAAACACAGCGTTCCTTCCGAACCGGCAATCAGGCGGCATAGGTTGAATGGCTGCCCGCCTTCGGTAAAAGGCTCACAATCCAGTAGGGAGTCGAGGGCATAACCAGTATTCCGGCGGGTTACTTTCTCGCGGGGAAAATGCGTTCTGATTTCTTGCTGGTTAGCCGGGTGGGAGAGCAGCGCATGAATTTTTTGGTAGATAAATGATTCCGCGGAGCCCGATTCTTTTAGTTCCGTACGAGGCTTTGCGGCTATAGTTTCGGCCCCTGCTATAGTATAGGATGCTGCTGCCACAGAAGCCGTCGGACTTAGTCCGCATTTCTCCGCGTAATCCTCCTGGCTCAGGGCCGAAAACTCAACCTCTGAACCATCACTCAGAATGGCCTTTACGGAAAGCAAATGATCGCGGGTAGCCCCGTAAATAACCGAATGCAAGCCGCAGGAGTTATTCCCCACCATGCCCCCGATCATGGCCCGGTTGGCTGTAGAAGTCTCCGGGCCAAACATCAGCCCATAGGATGCCAGAAAAAGGTTCAGTTCGTCGCGTACCACACCGGGTTGCACGCATACCCATCTTTCCTGGGTATTTACCTCCAGAATCTGGTTGAAATGCCGGGAGATGTCCACGACAATGCCGCTACCCACTACCTGCCCGGCCAGCGAAGTACCGGCAGCTCTGGGAATTAATGTAGTTTTATATTCACGAGCAAAGGAGATCAGTTTTCTGATGTCCTCTACGTTGCGGGGAATGGCTACGGCCTGGGGTTTTTCGCGGTAAGCCGAAGCATCGGTAGCATATACCGTCCGCATGGCATTATCCAGGTAAAGTTCTCCGCTTAATTGCCGGGAAAGGGATTCCCATTGATCCTGCTGCATGTATACTTTATTACTGAGAATGGGTCAAATTACGGGGAAATGACCGGAAGACCAATCAAACCGGTCTCAGAACGAATACTAAGGCACAAAGATAATACAAGGACTAATTTATTATAGTAAAAACAAATTTTATATACATAAATATAAGGGTGCGTTAACGTAAAATTGTGCGAAAATGATTCAAATTATTTAACCTGCCACTGTTTTTTTCGTATGCAAATACTACTTAAATAAATCCTATGAGTACGACTACCTACCCGGTTACTTTTCAAAAATTTGATGCTGCTCTTTCTAAGTTTGACTGGAGCCCTTTTAGCTTGACTTACCGTACCGGATACGAACCCGGAGAACGTATTTACCAGGTAGGAGAATGTGAATTCCGGGTGAAGGAAACCCCTCAGGGCTTTACGGATGGCTATGGGCTGACTACTTATCTACGCCCGGAAGAAAATCCGGAAAATCCCGAAACATTGGATCAGTTGCGGGAAAAAGTGATTCAGCGACTGGAAGAGTCGTACCGGGTTCAGATGATGACCCGCGACAGCCACCAGCGTACCCTATTGCTGCAGCACGTCTGGGAAACCGAGATCTTACCGCAGGTAGTAGAAGAACTTGAATTTTTTCAGCTTACTAATTACGATCTGGTAGTGCAGGATAATTCATTCCGGCTGCATCTGGGTGAGGAGCCCCGGATTGATGGGTATAAAGTAGATGACTATATTATTTTGCGTGGCTTTTTTAACCCGCTTGATGTGAGCATCTATGCTTTATATCTCAATAAACTGTTCCAGTTCTTCGGGATGCTGCACGAGCCCGGCGACAAAGACTGGGATGGTACCATGTATCGGGTACAGTCTTATATAGATCGGTTTTATAATCTGGCTAAAGACTTGCGTAATTTGCTGGAAGACCACCTGCAAGACGAACGGTTTTTGCCGCCTCGGGAATTCCCCGGCTTTATGTCCCAGTTGGATAACCGTCTGGAAAATAAAGCTACTGCATTGGGTAAGCCTTACTCTACTTAAAGTAAAGAAGATAGAACACTGTAAAAATTTCAGCCGGGTTATTCCCGGCTTTTTTGTGCCCTTATTCGTTATAGTAGATATGAGTATTTTCACAAATAGTATAATATTTTTAATTAAGGGGTAGCTTTGTGTAAATCCCCGCAGGTTCAACTACTTTAAACCCACGTGAGTTTATGCCTATCTATCATACACTAGGTCAGGTACCCCGGAAACGGCACACCATTTTTGAAAAGCCCGGCGGAGGATACCATTACGAACAGCTTTTCGGCACCGTAGGATTTGATGGGATGTCTTCCCTGATGTACCATCTTCACCGGCCGACGCAGGTGAAAGAACTACTCGAAACCATTGACATGACCCCAAAAATTGCGGTAGAAAAGAACCTGCAATCCCGCAAACTAATCGGATTCAATGTGCAGCCCAAAGATGATTTTCTCGAAAGCCGTACGCCGCTGCTGGTGAACAACGACGTACTCCTGGGCCTGGCGGCACCGCGAAAGTCAGTGAAAGGTTATTTTTATAAAAATGCGGATGCTGACGAACTACTTTTTATTCATAAAGGCAAGGGACGCTTACGCACCATGCTGGGCACGATTCCGTTCGAATACGGTGACTACCTGCTTATTCCCCGTGGTATGATCTATCAAATTGACTTTGATACCGAAGAAAACCGCCTGCTGTACCTGGAGTCGCATCATCCGATGTATACACCTAAGCGGTACCGTAACTGGTTCGGCCAGTTGCTGGAACATTCACCCTATTCGGAACGGGACTACAAAATGCCCCGGGACCTGGAAACCTACGACGAAAAGGGTAACTTCTTGCTGAAGATCAAGAAAGGTGGCGTGCTGCATCAGGCCGTGTATGCGTATCATCCATTTGATGTAGTAGGTTGGGACGGCTATAATTTTCCCTGGGGGATATCCATTCACGATTTTGAGCCGATTACAGGCCGGGTACACCAGCCGCCTCCCGTACACCAGATGTTCGGCACCGATGCCTTTGTGGTGTGTTCATTCTGTCCTCGCTTGTATGATTACCACCCCAAAGCGGTACCGGCACCCTATAACCACAGCAATATTGATTCGGACGAGGTGCTATACTATGTAGATGGCGATTTTATGAGCCGCAACGACATTGCCCAGGGCCATATTACCCTGCATCCCGGAGGTATTCCGCACGGACCGCATCCGGGTGCTATGGAGCGCAGCATCGGCAAGACCAAAACGGACGAACTCGCCGTGATGGTTGATACCTTCCGTCCGCTGATGGTTACCGAGGAGGCGCTTACACTGGATGACGGGAAGTATTATAAATCCTGGCTAAGTGGAGACGAGAAAATTAATTAGTATCATTTCACGCAAAGGCGCAAAGAAAAGAAAGAGTAAGGTAATAGGATGACGGAGAACGAAATTTCGTATAAAGTGATTGGGATTTGTCTGGAATTGCACAAAACACTGGGTCCGGGTCTCCTTGAATCAGTTTACGAACAGGCCCTTGCGTATGATCTGAGAGAGGCAGGATTTCTGGTTGGTACCCAAGTACCCTTACCAGTAATTTATAAAGGAATCAGAATGGAAGCAGGATTCAGAGCGGATATAATCGTTGAAAACAAAGTACTGATCGAATTGAAATCGGTAGAGGTGCTGGCTCCCGTTCACTTTGCTCAAACCTTAACGTACGTGAAACTGAGTGGATTAAAACTCGGCTTACTGATCAACTTTAACACCGTAAAACTCAAAGAAGGTATTCACCGCATGGTAAACCATATATAATTTCTTTGCGTCCTTTGCGTAAAACTTTGCGCCTTTGCGTGAAAAAATTCTAAATAATAAACTTATGATCCCTCAAACCACCCCGATCCTCGAAAAAATCATTCCGGAAGCGGAAGACTTTCTGCCCCTGAACGGCACGGATTACCTGGAACTATACGTCGGCAATGCCAAACAAGCCGCCCACTTTTATAAAACCGCTTTTGGCTTTCAGTCGCTGGCCTATGCCGGCTTAGCCACCGGGTTAAAGGACCGAGAGTCGTACGTAGTGCAGCAGGGTAAGATCCGGCTGATCCTGACTTCCCCACTCCGCGGAGGTACGGAAATTGGCAAACACATTGATCTGCACGGAGACGGCGTAAAAGCCGTAGCCCTCTGGGTGGATGATGCCGAAAAATCCTTTCAGGAAACCGTCAAACGCGGCGCTACTCCTTACCTGGAGCCTACCATTGAACGTGACGCCCACGGCGAAACCAAACGTTCGGGCATTGTAGCCTACGGCGATACGGTGCATACTTTCGTGGAACGCAAAAACTATCACGGAACCTTCCTGCCCGGATTCGTAGAATGGAAATCTACTTTTAATCCGGCTCCTACGGGCCTTAAATACGTGGATCACATGGTGTGCAATGTAGGCTGGGGCGAGATGAATAAATGGGTCGAATTTTATGCCAAAATCATGGGATTTGCCCAACTGGTCTCCTTCGACGATAAGGATATATCCACCGATTACACGGCCCTGATGAGCAAGGTGATGAGTAATGGCAATGGCCGGATCAAATTTCCGGTAAACGAGCCGGCCGAAGGTAAGAAGAAATCACAGATTGAGGAGTACCTGGATTTTTACGGCGGCCCTGGTATTCAGCATATTGCCGTAGCTACGGATAATATCATTGAAACAGTTACGGACCTGCAAAACCGCGGCGTCGAATTTCTCACCGTTCCCGGCTCTTACTACGAAGACCTGTTGAGTCGCGTCGGCCAGATCGACGAAGACCTGAAGCCGCTGCAGGAACTAGGTATATTGGTGGACCGGGACGATGAAGGGTATCTGTTGCAGATCTTCACCAAGCCCGTAGAGCCGCGGCCCACCCTGTTCTTCGAAATTATCCAGCGGAAAGGCGCAAAATCGTTCGGGAAGGGCAATTTCAAGGCCTTATTCGAAGCCATCGAACGGGAACAAGCCCTACGCGGCACGCTTTAAATCGATGTCTGATGTTCGATTAACCGCGTTGAGCCCTTCGGGGTTGTCGATGTTCGGGGAATAAGCGGCAGTAGCAGGAAAAAGGAGGTATGAGGTAGAAAGCAGGAGAAGTGAACAGTCCTTACCTACGGAATAAAAATAAAAAACTTAAATTCCTTGAGGGGAAAGGCCCGGCAGAAAAGCGGGGTGCGGGTTGATTAGTAGCGGGGAAGCGTTTTTATGCCTAGACCTTTCTTTGTTACTTTCTTTGGGGCAATGCCAAAGAAAGTAAGTGCCTCCTGAGAAGAATGTAAGAGGTAAAGTACAAATTCAGATAAGAAAATCTAAGAATTCAGCCTTAATCTTAGCCTTTTGAGCAAGCGGAACCACTAAATAAGCAGTTCCAAAGATCAATTATATATTATATTTTCACCTGCCCCGCAAAATAAGCATCTTTACGGTCCACCCCGACCGCCTATTACTACCCAATGCGAGACATCACCGGAAAACAGATATCCCTTCGTACCGCCAAAGCAGTAGCCGTAGTCCTTTGCAGCCGCGAAACCCTGGAAATGGTGCAGAACAATACTTTGCCTAAAGGCGATGCCCTGAATGTAGCCAGAGCTGCGGGCCCCCGGCCGCTAAGAATACCCAAATGCTGATTCCGCACTGTCATCCCGTTTCCATTGATGGAATGGATATCTATTACAAATACCTGCAACCGGGCAGGATTTCGACGAACTGGAGAGGCCTGCAGGGCAAATACGGCGTAGTTATTTACGGAGAAGGCAAATCTATTGGCCGTACCGGCATTGAAATGGAAACCCTGACCGCCGTTTCCATCAGTGCCCTCACGATTTAGGATTTGCTTAAACCATTGGCTGATCCGGAAATGGAGATTACCTCGGTAAAACTGCTGAAGAAACCGGGGGTAAATCGACCGGAAAAGTCTCTCCAAAGTAAGTCACCGCGCCGCTGTGCTGGTATGCTCCGATTCCACGGCTGCCGCAAAACGTGAAGACCGCTCCGGAGTGATTATTCAGGAAATGCTCAAAGCCCATAACGCCGAAATTGCCGACTACAAAATTGTGCCTGACGAACCAACCGCTATACAGCAACAGATAAAAGCCCGTTGCTCAGGACATTCCTTTATTTTTACCACCGGCGGTACCGGATTAGGACCCAGAGACAGTATTCATCGAGGCGCGGTAAAAGCCACCCTAGAACGGGATGCCGACGGAATTACCGAAGCTATGCGGTCTTACGGACAAATGCGGACGCCCCTAGCCATGATGTCACGCGGGGTCGCCGGCTCAATGGGTAATACCCTGATCGTAACCCTGCCCGGTAGTTCCGACGGGGCCCGCGAATCCCTGAAGCCATTCTTCCGGCCATCTTCCATGCCCGCAGCATGATGCTGGGCGGCGGACATTGATTGTCCGAACTTTGATTTACTTGATTAAAGGATTACCCTGATTTGGTAAATGGTAAAGGTTAAATGGGGAAGCTATAATAGGTTAAAAATCAACAATTTATGCTTATTTCATTGAGTATTCAACACTCAAAATTTACCATTATCCTCTCGTTAAGTGTAGTCTTCAGACTACGTCCAAGTACATGCCAGTCTTCAGACTGACAAATAGAAAGTTAATAAAAGTTCATAAAAATTAGACTATTCTGGACTAAGAAGGTTCCTTCTGGGAATGCACAGTTATAAAGATGCAATTATCCTCCTTGTTTCCTGCCTTCTTCCTTCTCCAGTTAGTTCGAAGATTGGCACGTATTGGACGTAGTCTGAAGACTACGCCCAACACTGGGAGAAGCTATAAGAGGTAAAAATTAACTATTCACGCTTATTACATTGAGCATTCATCATTCAAAATTTACCATTATCCCCTGATTTCAGTATGCTTTAGTTGGGCGTAGTCTTCAGACTACGTCCGAGTACGTGCCAGTCTTCAGACTGGCGAATAGATAAATAAAGTATTCTATGGAAAGTGAGTTTTGTTTAAGCTAAGGTGTTATAAGAAGATTCCTTTCGGCAATGGTAGCTGGAAAGAAGCTCTTAATTGACTAGTGCATTAAGTATGAGTTATCTCGACAGTACTTTTCACCAATTCATTGAATATCAAAAACCCGGTGTTGCGAGATCTATCATTTAACTCGTTCTTGCTGCACTAGTAATTTACGTGCCGCCTTGCGCCAGCGTCTTCAGACTGGCGCAAGGCCGCACGTAATCTGAAGACTACGCCCAACACTGGAAAATACTAATCATGGTAATCCTTCAATCAAGTAAATCAAGGTTCAGACAATGACCTCCGTTGCAGCAGCTATCCAACTCATTACCCAACAAGCCCGGACCTTTGGGACCGAAGAAGTCCCGATTGAGGACGCTAGTGGAAGGGTGTTGGCTCAAGATATTGTTGCGGAACGTGATTACCCGCCCTTCAACCGTTCGGCCATGGATGGGTATGCCGTGCAGGCAGCCGATTTCATTGGAAGAAAGGAAGTGAGGTTGCAACTGCTCGAAAAACTCCATGCCGGGAAAGTTGCCACTCAGGAAGTTACTGCGGGTACTTGTATCAAAATCATGACCGGCGCCCCGGTTCCCCAAGGCGCTGATGCAGTCGTCAAAGTAGAGGACACCCGGGAAGAAGGCGAAACTGTTTTTTTCAATACGGAATCCATACAATCCGGACAGCACATTGCCAAACAAGGCGAAGATGCCCGTCAGGGAGACCGGGTGGTCTCCCAAGGGCAATTGATCGATACGCCACTGAGCAGTGTCCTAGCCGTTACCGGAACCTACCGGGTGAAAGCGGAAAAACTTCCGACAGTGGCCATTATTTCAACCGGGAATGAAATTATGCCCGTCCACGCCGACTTGCTGCCCCATCAGATCCGGGATTCCAATTCCTACGCAGTGGGTTCTTTTTTCCGGAAATTTGGCATTGTCAAGATTACCAAAGCCCTGGTGCGGGATGACAAAGAGAGTCTGCGGGAAACCATTGACCGCCTGCTGGAAAACGATATGCTGGTATTATCCGGAGGGGTCTCTAAAGGAGAGGCCGACTACGTACCCGAAGTATTGAAGTCGCTGGGAGTAAAGGAAGTCTTTCACCGGGTACGGATAAAACCGGGTGCGCCCTTGTGGTTTGGCATTTCAGATCGGGGAGGAGTGGTATTTGGCTTACCCGGAAACCCCGTTTCGGTACAGGTAGCCTGCCGGATTTTCATAGAATCGTATCTGCGGAGATGCTTTGGTCTGGAGCCCGTCCAGCCTATTTACTTGCCATTTAAAGCCAGCCGGCCTCGAAAAACCACACTGGATGAGTTTTTTCCGGGCAAAATACTGACCGAAGCTTACCATTCCGGCTTAGTGCCGGTCCGGTACAACGGTAGTGGCGATATTGCTGCTACCCTGGGCAGTGACGGGATCTGTCTGCATCCCGGAGGCGTAGAACAGTTAACCGAAGGAATGCCAGTTGCCTTTTACCCGTGGTGAGTTTTGGTCAGAAAGAATTGTTGGGCCAAAGGCATCTATAACCCCAAACATTTTATTAAACTTACAGGCACGTTATGAATTTCCGGTTTCGAGTTTTTAGTTTCCGGTTGCCAGTTTACTCTAGACAACCAAAAACTGTCAACTAAAAACCCGAAACCGTAAACCAACCACCTAAACCGACTGCCCCTTGAAAATTGTTTCCTTCGGAGAAATCATGCTGCGGCTTTCCCCGCTGACAGCCCATGAACGACTGGTCAAAACGGATGCCCTCAAGATGGCGTTTGCCGGGGCCGAGTCTAATGCGGCAGTGTCACTGGCCATATTGGGCCACGAAGCCTATTTTGTCACTTGTTTGCCTTCCAATCCTTTAGGGGATGCCGCCATCAATTCGCTGCGTGAATTTGGCGTGGATACCCGGCACATTCTCCGGGAAGGGAAGCGGATTGGTACGTATTATATTGAGTATGGCGCTTCCATCCGTCCGACCCGGGTGATATATGACCGTGAAAACTCGGCCATTGCCCAGGTAAAACCGGGCTCCCTCCATTGGGAAGCGATCCTGCAGGGCAAAGACTGGCTCAATTTCACGGGGATTACGCCGGCCTTATCGGCTTCCTGTGCCCAGGAATGCCTCTCCGCCGCTAAAACGGCCCGGCAACTGGGTGTAAAAGTGAGCTTTGACCTCAACTACCGCCGGACGTTGTGGAGCCCAGTCGAAGCCCGGAACGTAATTACCCAACTGTTACCGTATATAAACGTTCTGTTTGCTAATGCGGGCTCCGCCAATGATGTATTTGGCATTGAAACCGGGCAACCCCATTCCTGGTCAGCGCACCTCAACTCAACCCGGCAGGCCGCCCAAGCGTTGGCCGATTTAGCCCATTTTGACCTGATTGCCCTCACCGTCCGGGATCACCTTTCAGCATCGGATAATGGTTGGGCCGGGATGCTCTACGATAAAAATACCTTCTTCGAAAGCCGGCAGTACCAGTTTGAACTGGTGGAACGCCTCGGCGGCGGCGATTCATTTATGGCCGGCGTACTGCATGGTTTAGGCAGCGGCTGGGAACACCCGCGGACCATTGAATTCGCTACAGCGGCCTCCGCCCTTAAACATACCATTCCCGGCGACCTGAATCTGCTCACCGAAGCCGAAATCGCGGAAGTAGCCGGTGGGGACCTGTCGGGAAAAGTGAAAAGATAATTCAGATGATTTCGGGTAGCCTAAATCGGATGTTGGAAGTAAACATTGATCCACAAGCAGCATGAACAGATTAGACGTTCTCAATCAGATTCGCCGGGTAGGCGTCGTAGCCATTCTCCGGATGGATGCCACCGAAAAAGTAATCCCGGTAGCCGATGCCCTGCAGCAAGGCGGCGTCCACGTGATCGAAATTACCATGGGCACCCCAGGCGTACTCCGTCTGATTGGACAGATTGCCGCCCAACGGCCCGAAATCCTGGTAGGGGTAGGCTCCGTACTGGACGCTGAGACGGCCCGGATGGCTTTGCATGCCGGTGCCAAGTTTATTGTTACGCCGGTAACCAAAAAAGAAATCATCGAAACCGGGCACCGGTATGATGCCCCCGTATTATCGGGTGCTTTTACGCCTGGTGAAATTCTGACTGCCTTTGAAGCCGGAGCCGACGTGGTGAAAGTATTTCCGGCTGAGAGCCTGGGGATTCCTTACCTGAAAGCGGTACTGGCTCCCATGCCCCAACTACAACTGATTCCGACCGGTGGGGTTACAGTTGACAATGTAGGCGATTGGCTGCGGGCCGGAGCCTTTGCCGTAGGCGTGGGCAGTACCCTGACTGATAAACAGCTGATTGCGGAAGGCAATTACGGGGCGATTACTGAAAGAGCCCGGCGGATGATTGAAGCCGTGCAACAGGCCCGGAAGGGTTAAAGGGCATCCTATAAATCCAATCTTCGTTGTTCAAAGTCCCATGCTCGATTAACGGCCGGAAGGGGTATTTTGTACCCCTGTTTTTTCCCGGTGGGCGGTCTTATGAGACTCCTGATACATTAAAATCCCCTCATTTTAATCTTTTATTCGTCGTATTTTCCTCAAGGCGGAAGAGTAACCCTCCCATATTACCTGACTGTTGGTTAAGACAGAAGTACGTAGCTACAGATTTACTCCAGAATCTCCACGTTAGCCTTTTTAATTGAGAATATACCTAAAGTGAAAATCAGCATCTGCTACCTCACAGGGTAGATAGCTGCCCATTTGGCTATGAATTAAAAATTCAAAGGTTTATGGCTGCGGTGTACTCAAATGGAAATACACTAAAACAAATAAGTGGTAGCGTTCCATTGCGGATAAAGCGGCTGCAAATCAGGGCTTCACGAACATCGGGCATCGAACTTCGAACAATAAGATTGCCCATGGAGAAAACCTTTATGTCTATGCGGCGTAATCTATTAGAAAATATGATTTATTGAATAGTAATACTAAATGATATGAAAAATTGGATTACAAGTCTGTTACTTTGTAGTGTTCTATACAGTACCTGTCAGGCGCAGGCCCAGTATAAGACCGTTGTGTTTGACTACGAAAAGGCCGCCTTCAATGAAGGCCAACCCCTGCCGGCTGGCTCTTATTTTAATCTTCAGGGAGAAGTGATTCCTGAAGTAGAACTGGTAAAGATATTTATTCACCAGGCCTCCTCTGATCGTTTATTGTATGAGGGACAATGGAAACGTTCTGACTTCAGTCAGAGCAATACATTTCTGGTACCGGTTTCCCATAAGCTTAAGGCGGACAGTGAATATGACGTCCGGATCAGTTACTACAAGTCTACGGCCGACTCCAGCCAGCACCAGCTCCGCACGCAGCTATTCGGCTACCTGGATGCTTATATTGACCAGGTGGTGGTGGTAGAGAAGAATAAAATCCGGCTCAATGCTCCTATCTCTAAGATTACCAACCACCTTAACAAGATCGTCAGACAGGGCATTGCCTATTATGGCAACCGGTCAGCCATTGAATTTCCCGGATTCTCGGATTTAGTAGTTAGCAACCTGCGTAGCATCCGCAACAAGGATATTACAGCCGGGAAGTATTACCAACCAGACTCGGCTGCCAGCAAACAGGGACGCAAGTACAACTACGCCGAAGAACAGATTACTGCCCTGAAGGCCCTGGTGCACAGCGAGGTAAGTTCTATCTTCAACACTGACATGGCGGGTCTGTACGACACCCGGACCATTCGTAGTTATCGGACCGAGAAAATAAGCAACATCATTACCCTGAATGCCGGTTATGCTGCCGTGTATTTTAATGGAAACGTAAATAATCTGTCCTATGGGTCCGGGTTTACGGCCGGAGTTTCTTTCCCATTGGGCAGTCGCATTTTTCCTTCCAAATTTTTCAGTAAGACATCCCTGTCAACGGGTGTTTTCCTTCGAAATTTTAAAAATGAGCAAGACCAGACCCTTTCCGGGCCCGTGGTTGGGCTGCCAGTCTATGCAGGAATAGGCTATTCGCTGCTGGATTTCCTGCGGCTAACGGCTGGTGCCACCTTTCTGCAGAATACGACTACGGCTCCGGAAGGCATCAGTTTGAAGTCGGTTTCGGTGCGTCCGTACGTAGGTCTGTCCCTGGATCTGAATATATGGCTGGGTATTGGCAATAAGAGCCGCATGAGTAAGGAGTAGCGGAAAGGAGACAAATCATGAAAAAAAGAAACATTGGAATAGGAATCCTGTGCCTGTTTGGTAGTATGATGGCAACTGCGCAACCGTATTATGGATGGCGTGCCGGGGTAGGAGCAGGAACGATGTTCTACTATGGTGATCTGAGCCACCAGGTAAAGACTACCCAATTATCGTGGCCGGCCTATCAACTCTCTCTGAGCCGAAGGATCAATTCATCGCTGGCTCTGGAATTGAATGGAGCCTGGGGAAAGATCACGGCCAATGACCGGACCACGGACTGGAAGGGCAACCTCCAGCCGTCTAATCCGAATTTTAACCGGGGACTAAATTTTCAAACCCAAACCCGTAGTGCGGGTCTGCTGCTCCGGTATAACTTCAATAATGGGTATGTGCTGAGTGAATATGCCCGGCTGGCTCCTTATGTGTTTGCCGGGGGCGGTATTACCGGTTTTACGGTGAATGCTGACCGGCAAAACGCCAATGGACAAATATACCATTACTGGTCAGACAATACGGTACGTAACTTACCCGAAGGAAGTCCGGATGCCGTCATTATCAGCCAGGACGGGAAGTTTGAAACCCGGCTTTCGGGCCGTGAAAGCGGCGGCACGGGTTACCGCAACAGCGTAGTAACGATACCGTTTGGCGCCGGCCTACAAGTTAATCTTTCGGAACGGCTCAGTGCGGATGTACGGGTAGGCGCCTGGTATGCCTTCACTGATTATCTGGACAATACCAGCACCGACGGTCGCAAGCACGACCTGTTCTTTATGCCTTCACTTTCTCTGAATTACCATTTTGACTGGAGTAAGAATAAGTTTCGGGCACCGCTTGCCTACGTGGGCAATGGCGCTGACGCAATGGACAATACAAGCGGAATGGGCAATGTAAGTACCCCTGATGCCACCGCAACGGATGTAGAAGCCGTCCGGAAAATCCGGCCCGACTTAACCATAGAATCCCGGGATACGGTCAATGTAGGCCGGTTAAGGGATCAGTCCGTGGTGAGAAGGCCGGTTGCATCCCCCGGGCAAAGTCAGCCGGAAGGTAAGCAGCCCGTTACCCGGCCGCAAAGCCAGCAGCCCCTGTCGCCTAACGACAGTATAACAGTGTCCAATTCATCCACGCTGGCTCGGCAGCGTAATATACCTTATACGCCTTCAGCTTCTTCCCAACCCACTCGCATGAGCCGGGATTCGGTTTACGTGAGGGAACAAAGGAGTCGCACTACCGTCACTACGAAGGACAGTGCGGCCCGCGAAAACCGGATACGGCAGTTGGAGGACGAAATGAATACCCTGAGCCGGCAACTGGAAAAAGCCCGGCAGGTGGACACCACCCGGAATTTGAATGTCCGTAAGGGCACCGGAGAAGAGCGTAATCAGGCCGAAATAGATCGTCTGGAAAACCGCCTTGCCGACCTTAACCGCGAACGCCGGACCGTAGCAGTAGTAAAAGAAAATGGATATCGGAGGGATGAAAATCGGGAGAGTAGCCGGACGGCGCTGGAATTAGCGGGTCTTACGGCCGAGATCACTTCTTTGAAAAGACAGCAACAAGGAACCCGTTCGGATGAGGCTACCAACCGTAAGCTGGATTCCTTGCTCAGTCAGGTAGCCGCCCTCAGGGTCCGCCTGAATGCCACCACCCCAGTAGGTACCGGAAACGCTTCCGGCAACCGGCAGGAAAAACCGGCAACGGGTGGTAGTATATCCGTTGGGGCAGGTAATGGAAACGCCGCTTTGCGGGACACCGCCAGTCAGGCCATTCAATCTCCGGCTCCGCTACCAGATAGTACCAACGCAGTAAGTTCCCAAGCCTCTTCCGCTTCTGCTACAGATCCCGTTCAACTGGATTCTGTGCGTGATCAGTTGGTAGCCCTTGGCCAATCTCTTGATTCGCTTCGGAATCAATTGACTATGGCTACAGTTACACCGGCTGCTCCGGAGAGATCTGTCAAAACGAAGGCACCCTACGGAAACCTGGTTATCTATTACCCATTGAACTCGGCTACGCTCACACCGGCCGATAAAGAACGCCTGGTCGTGCTGGCTGAGCAGCTTAAAACGGCTCCCTCGGCTGTTATTCAAATTAAAGGCTTTACCGATCAGACGGGTAATTCCGCCTATAACCTGGCTCTTTCGCGGAAGCGGGCCGAAAACGTCCAGCGGTATCTGACAACCCAACTGGGAATCAGGCCCAATCAGGTATTGGTAAATTACTTTGGTCAGTCTAAAGCAGGTGCCTCTACTCAAAGCCCTTACGAACGGCGGGTGGAAATAGAGCTTTACCTGGAGTAGTAACAGCCCGAAGGCATATTTTGCCTAAGTTGAATGTTCGATGTTCGTGATCATCTGTTATCCTAATATGGATTTACTCTTTAATAAAAAAAGCCCTTGGACAATATCCGGGGCTTTTTAGTAGAACCTTATGTAAATCCAATCAATTCGTAAAACATCCAGCTATGAATTCCTTGGGAAATGACTTTGCCTGATTCCTGAGTAGAGGTCCTTTATAAATTGCATGCCTTATGCCATTCTGCTATTTTTTTACTGGTAGAGCCAGGAAGGGCCGGCATGATATTTTTTAAGAAAACGGCTTCAGGAATAGTTATAAATTCATTTAGAAGTATCTTATTTAAGGATTTATTAGTGCTTACGGGTAAATTCTGAAGTAATTCTGTAGTTGGTACAAAAAATTTAATGAAGGACTTACTGGTAACGATATTAGGTCCGAAAGTAATGGGTAATGGCTGATTCGCGGTTAACGTGGACCTTGATCATGTAGAACTGGGGATTAAATAAGCTACTTCATTGACTATGCTCATTACACTGTAAATTAAATAGGTTTAGATTTTGTTTAAAATAAAACCAGTCTGATAAAAGCGAGAACTCAAACAGCGTCATTGCTTCGCTCCTTGCAATGACGGTCTTATAGATAATTGAAAAAGACCAACTTACCTTTTTCTAAACCTATTTAATTTACAGTGTACTAGACATTAGTACGATTAAATTTCTATATTGGCTGGTTTTTCACTTTTTGCGCATTTTCGATGTATTCTTTAGCTTCCGTACGACAACAGGCGAGTGTATTTTTGTCCTTAACCGGATTGCAACCGGAGGAGTTTGACTACCTGTTACCTTATTTTTCCCCGGCTTGGAAGTCATATCACCGGCATTACGATCTGAAAGGCAACAGAAGAGTAATTCTAAATTTAAAGAAGCTAAAAACAGCAGTTTGCCTGACGACGGAGATAAACTGTTTTTTGTGCTTTGCCACTTCTTGAAAAACAACGCGTTGCAGACGTTCACCGGCTTTGCCTTTGGCTTGTCCCAATCGAAAACCTCGCAGTGGCTCAAAGTCTTACTCCCCTTGTTAGAGAAGAGTGTAAGGCAAGCTAAACAACTCCCCGCCCGTTCCCAAGCGCAACTTGATCAGGCTTTGCAATCGAGAGAGAGAAGATATTTTGGGTAGATGCGACCGAAAGACCCTTCCCTGTTCTACCGATCCCGATAATCAACCGGAAGACTACTCGGGCAAGACCTATCAGCATGCGGTAAAAAACACCTTGCTTACTGACTCGACGGGAAGCGTTCAGTACTTAAGTCAGCGCTTTGAAGGAAAGTGCCATGACAAGAAAATGCTCGATGAAGAACCGATCTGCTTGCCGGAGGACTCCATTCTCTTCCAGGATTTAGGCTATCTGGGACACAAACCGGAAGGAGTCTTTCTGGCAATGCCTGAGAAAAAACCTAAAAACAAAGAACTCTCTGACCTACAAAAAGCCACTAACCAACTCCTGAACTCTTTCCGGGTTAGCCTCGAACATACTATTAGTGGGGTAAAACGACTTCGTATCGTCAAAGATATCCTTCGCCTGAAAGGGTATGCTGTCCGTGACCAAGTCATGCTCCTGGCCTGCGGATTGCATAAGCTGCGACTTACCTTTCGTGCCCCCTGACGGTTCTATTGCTTAATCTAAAATCGTAATAACCTCTACTCATTATAATTTAAATAACCCGTAGGTAGTATTGGCCGTAGCAAATGCATATCCGAGAGGGCCAAATTCAAAAATGATTACCGGCGCTGGCGCTTTTGTTCCGCAAATCTGTATCCTATGACCAAGAATATTTTCATTGCCACCACTGAACCCTACAGCGGTAAATCGATTGTTGCCCTGGGGCTGATGAATAGGCTGCTAGGCAGGGCTAGCGAAATCGGCTACTTCAAACCCATCATCAACCATTCGCCGCAGGAAAAGAAAGACGTTCATATTGAGACCATCATTACTCATTTCGGGCTGCCCGTCCGGTATGAAGATACTTTTGCTTTTACCCGCGAACAGGCCATGAAACTGGCCGAGGAAGAAAATACGGATGAACTGATCGACACCATTATCCGAAAGTACAAGCAACTGGAAGAAAAATACGATTTTATTGTCGTGGAAGGCAGCGATTTTCTGGGCGGTGGCGTGGCTTTTGAGTTCAATGCCAATGTATCCTTTGCCAAAAACCTGGGAGCGCCGGTGATCATCGTGATTTCCGGGGGAAGGTAAAACAACCGCCCAGATCATCAATGCCATTATTACCACGATTAATAACTTCCGGGAGCAGGAAGTGCAGGTGCTGGCTGTAGTAGCCAATAAAGTCAAACCCGACCAGGTAGATGAGGTGCAGGAACTCCTGCATACCCATCTGTATGAAAAGATCCTGTTTGCAGTCATTCCGGAGAATACGGCCTTGAAAACCCAGCCATGCAGGAGGTTTTTCAGGCCGTAGGGGGCAAATTGCTATTCGGGGAAAACCTGCTTTCGCAGCCCGTAAGCACCACGATTGTGGGCGCTATGCAGGTGCCTAATTTTCTGCGCCGACTGAAGGATAATACTTTGATTGTGACCTGGTGACCGGGCCGACCTGATTATCAGCGCCTTGCAGGCTAATATCTCTCTGAACTATCCCAAGGTGTCGGGTATGGTCCTTACCGGCGGACTGGAACCCGAGGAACCCGTATTACAGCTCATCCGGGGATTGCAGACGGTGGTGCCCATTATTGCGGTGGATAAAGGTACCTTCCAGACATCTAACGAGATCGGGGCTATCCAGTCCCGGATTGCACCGGACAATACGCAGAAGATCGAACTGGCGATCAGTACCTTCGAGAAATACGTGGATGTAAAATCACTCGATGAAAAAATTGTCACGTTCCAGTCGGAAGGAATTACCCCGCGGATGTTTCAGTACCAGTTGGTGCAAAGAGCTAAAAAGCAGAAAAAACACATCGTGCTCCCGGAGGGAAATGATGACCGGATTCTGAAAGCAGCGGCCCGGCTGATCAGTCAGGAGGTCGTTGACTTAACCATTCTCGGGGATGCCGACCAGATTGCAGCTTCAGCCAACCGGCTGGGCTTGGACCTGGATCTCAATAAAATTCGTATTATTAATCCGCACCGTTCGGCCTATTATAAAGAATACGTAGAAACCTTGTATGAACTTCGTAAAGCCAAGAACGTAACCATAGACATGGCCAAAGACCTGATGACCGACGTTTCCTATTTCGGGACGATGATGGTCTACAAAGGCCACGCCGACGGAATGGTGTCCGGAGCCGTGCATACCACCCAGCACACCATCCGGCCGGCCCTGCAATTCGTGAAAACCAAACCCGGATTTTCGGTGGTGTCTTCCGTGTTTTTTATGTGTCTGCCCGACCGGGTTTCGGTATTTGGGGATTGCGCCGTGAATCCCAATCCCAATGCGGAAGAACTGGCCGAAATTGCGATTGCTTCCGCCGAAACCAGCCTTAACTTCGGCATTGAGCCCCGGATTGCAATGCTTTCTTATTCGTCAGGTACATCAGGGCAGGGGGAAGATGTAGAAAAGGTCCGGAAGGCTACGGAAATCGTTAAGACACGGCGTCCTGACCTCAAAGTGGAAGGTCCGATCCAGTACGACGCAGCCGTAGATCCCACGGTTGGGAAGCAGAAAATGCCCGATTCGGTAGTGGCCGGTCAAGCCAGTGTATTGATCTTCCCTGACCTGAATACGGGCAATAACACTTACAAAGCAGTCCAGCGGGAGACGGGA
Organism: Cytophagales bacterium; assembly: GCA_030448185.1. GTDB lineage: Bacteria > Bacteroidota > Bacteroidia > Cytophagales > 172606-1 > CADCTQ01. The sequence goes on from JAUJNL010000032.1 coordinate 27,556, forward strand.
GCCTTGGCTATCGGACCCGTTTTACAGGGATTAAACAAACCGGTCAACGACCTGAGCCGGGGTGTACAGTAGCGGATATTTTCAATACCGTGGTCATTACCGCGATTCAGAGCCAACTTCCCTGAAAAAGATAACTTATTTCAATGTCGGATGTAGGAATGCGAATATCGGATAGCAGTTAAAAATAGCCCTTACGAATACCGGGCAACGAACAACCAACATCGAGTCAGTATGAACATACTCGTCATTAATTCGGGCAGCAGTTCCATCAAATACCAACTTTTCCGGATGCCGTCCGGACAAACCATCAGCAGCGGATTGGTAGAACGGATTGGGCTGGAGAACTCGGTTATTACACATAAGATATACCGGGATGGGGAAGAAGCGGTACGTAACAAAACGACTAGTATCGCCGACCACCGGCCTCATGGAAGTAAACAAGCTGCTAACTGACCCCGAAACCGGCGTGATTCGCGATCCAGACGAGATCGAGGTAGTCGGTCACCGGGTGGTGCACGGCGGAGAGAGTTTTGCTGCCACCACGGTTATTTCGCAAGCGGTGAAAGAAGAAATCAGGCGACTTTTTCGCTGGCTCCGCTGCACAATCCGCCTAATTACCTGGGAATTGAAGTAGCCGAACAATTATTTACCCAGGCCACGCAGGTTGCCGTGTTTGATACGGCTTTTCACCAGACGATGCCCGAAAAAGCCTTTCGGTACGCCATTCCGCGGGATTTTTATAACCAGTATCGCATCCGGGCCTATGGATTTCACGGGACCAGCCACAAATACGTTTCTGAGAAAGCAGCCCAATATCTGGGTAATTCCCAAGCCAGGATTATTACGGTTCATATCGGCAACGGATGCAGCATGACGGCCGTAGACGCCGGGAAGTCCGTGGATACCAGTATGGGTTTCGGTCCGATGAATGGCCTGATTATGGGTACCCGCAGCGGTGACATCGACCAATCAATTATTTTTTACCTGATCAGTCAGCTTGGCTATGATATTAATGAAGTAAATACTATCCTCAATAAACGCAGCGGTATGCTGGGGCTCACTGGTTTCAGTGATATGCGGGACATTGGAAAATCAATTGCTGCGGGAAATGCGGAGGCAACACTGGCCTACGAGATATACGCTTACCGGATCAAAAAATACATAGGAGCCTACACCGCCGTACTTAATGGCCTGGATGCCCTGGTGTTTACTGCCGGCGTCGGGGAAAATGACGCCCATATGCGGGCTTTGGCTTGTAAGGACCTCGACTTTTTGGGCATTCGTATTGAAGCAGAGAGAAATGCGCAACGATCCGGCGAAATGCGGGAAATCAGCCCGGCTGACTCGAAAGTAAAGGTGCTGGTAATTCCCACCCAGGAAGAACTGGAAATAGCCCGGCAATGCTACGAGCTGCTTACCGCTAACCCTTCCGGAAACTGACTATTTGAGTTTTGATTCTGCCGGGCAAGGGCTTCCCGGAATCCTTAAAAATGCTGGATTCCAGGCTGCCTATTTTGCCCCGCAGCTGATTGACGGCAAACTGCGTGAATATATCATGGGAGAAGGATTTCGAGCCCTAACGGGAGATTAATGATGCCCATGTATTCGGCGTAAACCAAGCCTTTCTCGCGACCATAAGCGGCGGTTCTGAAAGCGTTTTTATGGATAAGTTCCATAAGTGTACAGTTAATGGTAAAGCTATTGCCGCTACCGCCTGTTATGACTCAAACGGGAATGGTTGGTCCGTTTATCACAGCGTCGGATATCCGTAGTAATCCTTCATTTTTCCGAGCAGGCTGAACAGCGTAGCCGAATCGCGGCGGCTCAGCGCTTTTTTATAGGCCTCCAGGAATGGATCGGGAATAATGCCTTGCGCAACGGCCCCTTTAGCCAGTACCAGCTGCACAAAGCTGTTATCGCCTTGAAGACCAGGCTGATGGAGGGTTTGGCAAAATAATTGATAAAACCGTTTGAAGGGTTCTCGTAATTGGGAAGAAACTGGGGGAGTGGTAAAGCTGGTTTCTATCATACCCACTTTAACGGAATACACGTTAAAAGTTGCATATTATCAAGATATTTTTTTGATATTTCACTATGGTCTTCTGGGAAGGGTTACTATCGGAAAAAAATGGCCTAACCCTACATACGGCGTTTAGCATCCGGCCCCTCGGTGGATGCTCAATTTCCTATTCGGCAGCATACCGACGCAATCAAATTGCTTAAGCTAAAGCAGGAAAACGATCATCTTCTTCAGAGATGAGTATCATCATTCTTACCAGAATCTAATCATAAATTTGCGGGGGTAACCGGGTGGTTTTAGCTCATTAAGCAATTATAGTGAATCTAATTTCTTTCTTAACGATAAACACTTTTGTAGTTAGAGGCTTACTTTTGACTTCGTCGAGCACTTCGTGGTTCTTTTGCTTGCCCAAAATAGGGCAAAACGAAAGTTTTGAGCCAGCAATGTGGGAAGACGAGTAACAAAACAAAAGGGCAGCAGCAACAACCGAAGCTCAGCCAAGCTAAAGCCCGTTCTCTCGCTTGAAAAGGCCGAGCCCACTTACCTCCGGCCTACGCTTCGAGCCAGAACGGGCCATGCTGTTGCACCGTCTCCCCCGCCTTTTTCTCCGAGAAGAAAGGATACACAGATGAGAAATAAGAAACAATAATTCCAAGAGGGGGAAAGGCCCGGCAGAACCGTAGCGAAGCGAAATTCGCCTTTTTCGGCAAAAGCGGGGTGAGTGCTAGCAGCGGGGAAGCGTTTTTATGCCTAGATGTTGAATTGGTTACGTTAACTACATTGATCCTTCAGATTCTTGGTAGCAATGACAATCCCTTTAGGGATCAGCGAAGCTAACGAAAGTAACACCTCTCCTAAGATGAATGTAAGAGGTAAAAAAGAAAGTAGGAAAGCCAAAAACGTCTATTCTTTATTGTACAATTTGTGAGTAGAAGAACTATAGAAGCAGGCCATTTGATTTATGGTATGGTTATAAAAGGGTTTTAGCGTAATATTCATCCTCAAGTGTGGTGTAATCGTATAGAGAGAATAGCAGATGGGCGGGTGTTTTCTGAAACCGGAAAGGGCTTTAGGTTTTACAGACTATTCAATTGTATGAAAATGGGACAGATAGCGTATGAACTAATTAACCGACGGGTGGAGCTTCCGGAAATTCAGTCTGATTTTTACGAACGTAATCAGATTTATTACTGTATTGAGAAAGCGGCTGACGGAATCCAGGTTTCGTTTTTCAATCCTGAATTTGCTTTTGAAAAACAACAGATAATCAATTGCGACGCCTTGAAAGTGTTTTCCTACTTAAAAGCAGCCGAAAAGTACCCGGAAGCCTACCAAAGATTCGGGCAAGACGGTTTTCTGTTTATCCGGACGGACAATGCTAATGTCAGTCTTTTTGCGATGCACAGTTTCAAATAATGTTTGTCATTCTTTCAATTTATTAAGCCGTGTTCCTCCTTTGTTTAATAAGAAGCTAATGGGCTGAGGATATACTGTCAGCAAACACTTTGCCCCAAACGCTGACGAATATCATCTTTTCACGTAACCCCAATCATAGGGCAGGGAGTGCTTCCCCGGTAGTTTTGAGCCGTAACTCATTACCAGGAAACGCATTCTATTATGCAAATCGAAAAATTTCAGTACGACAACAAGATTGTAAAGTTCTTCGCAATCGCAACCGTATTCTGGGGGGTAGTAGGCATGGTTGTTGGCTTAACGGTGGCCCTGCAACTCGTTTTTCCCGCCCTGAATTTTGAACTTCCTTATACTACTTTCGGGCGGATCCGGCCTTTGCACACCAATGCCGTCATTTTCGCCTTCGTGGGCAACGCCATTTTTGCCGGAGTATACTAATACTACTCTTTACAGCGTTTGCTCAAAGCCCGCATGTACAGTGATGCCCTTAGCTGGGTGAACTTCTGGGGCTGGCAGCTCGTGATTGTGGCCGCGGCGATTACCCTGCCGCTGGGCATGACTACCTCCAAGGAGTACGCCGAACTGGAGTGGCCGATTGATATTGCGATCACCCTGATCTGGGTGGTATTCGGCTGGAACATGATCGGTACCATCCTGACCCGCCGCGAACGGCACCTGTACGTGGCCATCTGGTTCTACCTGGCCACCCTGGTAACCGTAGCCGTGCTGCACATTGTCAATTCCTTCTCTCTGCCGCTGACCTTTATGAAGAGCTACTCTTTCTACGCCAGCGTGCAGGATGCCCTGGTGCAGTGGTGGTACGGACACAATGCGGTGGCGTTCTTCCTGACAACGCCTTACCTGGGCCTGATGTATTACTTTCTGCCGAAGGCCGCCAACCGTCCGGTGTATTCGTACCGGTTGTCGATTGTACACTTCTGGTCGCTGATCTTTATCTATATCTGGGCGGGGCCACACCACCTGCTGTATACTTCGCTGCCCGACTGGGCGCAGGCATTGGGCACTGCCTTCTCCATTATGCTGATTGCGCCTTCGTGGGGCGGGATGATGAACGGACTATTGACCCTGCGCGGCGCCTGGGATAAAGTACGCGAAGAGCCGGTACTGAAGTTCATGGTCGTAGCCGTTACGGCCTACGGAATGGCTACTTTCGAAGGCCCGATGCTATCCCTGAAAAATGTAAGCGCCATTGCCCACTTTACCGACTGGATGCCGGAGTTAAGCTACTGGGGCGGCTATTATACAATGGGGGGCGCATTGTCACCTATTCTTTGTTAGGAGTAGCAATGGGTTATTTCGGTCAGCGTATTTCCTGGATTATTTCGCAGCAAAAACTTTCCGTTGGCGTAGGCCTGCTGCTGCTTATTCTGATCGTACTACCCGAAAAGTTTGTGCAGCTTTTCCGGAAAAGATCCTTGCCGGTACTTTTCCTGATTGGAGTGCTCAATGGTTTACTACCCTGTGGTATGGTATATGTAGCCCTTGCCGGAGCCCTAGCTACCGGAACTGAAGTGCAGGGAGCTGCCTTTATGGCCTTTTTCGGGGCCGGTACTGTTCCCTTAATGCTGACAATTGCACTGAGTGCCCAATGGATGAAACAAACGTGGAGGGCTAAATTCCTGAAAGCGGCGCCCATATTTACGGTGGTGCTTGCGCTACTGCTGGTAGCAAGGGGACTTAACCTGGGAATCCCAATGATAAGCCCGGAACTGGAAAAAACACCAACTGCCCAGGTAAAGCTGGACTGCTGTCATAAGAAATAATGCCAGCTTAAACAAATAAGCTTAATGAGCGTATTCGCAAAAAAACTATATGAGGTAACCCAGCAGCAAACCTGCCAGAATAATCAGATAGTGGGGGACCCGGGTAAATGAAACCAGGCAGAAGGTTGCCATTACAATTCCGGTATTAAGTAAATTGCTTTCAAGCCGCATGAATAAAAGTACTGCTGCCGCCGCAATCAAGCCCGTACTGGCCGCATTGATTCCTTCCAGCGAAGCTCTGATCACCCGGTATTGCTTCAACTGATTCCAGAAGCGGTATACAAAGAAAATCAGGAAGGTACCCGGCAGAAATACCCCGGCAGAAGCCATAAAACTACCCAGTATTTCTCCACCGATACCCTGGTCACGCATGGCCAGCACGCCAATGAACGCTGCCAGTGAAAAATTAGGCCCCGGCACCACCTGTGAAATGGCTACGCCGGACAAAAACTCTTCCGCCGATAGGTACTGTTTTTTCTTAAAGGCCACAAACTCGGTAAACAGCAACGATACCAGTGCTTGGCCTCCCCCATAAATGAGGCTGCCGTTCCGGTAAAAGTTCTCAAATAACCGGATGGGAAGCCAGTGGGTAACTGCCCCCAAAATGGCGGCGATGATCGCTACGGAAAGAAAAAGAATGAAATTGGCCCACTGAATTTTCAGAGGATCTTTATGCTGCTATCGCTCCAGCTTCTGAAACTGGAAGGCCGTGGTAATGCCACCTGCCACCAGCACCAGCGGCGCTACCCAGGGAGATTGCAGAAAGAACGAAGCAACCGCGGCTAAAATAGAAATTCCGGCGGCCGTAACTGTATGAATTACCTTCCGGCCAATCTGTACCCCGGCATAGAGCATAAACCCAACGGCCATAGGTTGGATAAAGCGGGTAAAGTGCAAGGAAATACGCTGTTCCTGCAGGTAGGATATACATATTCCCGTCAGGGTCATGATCACTACCGCTGGCAAGGTCCAGACAATCAGGGTAAGATACGCTAGGTTAGGCCCGCCTACTTTGTACCCGATGGCCGTAATGGTTTGGGTAGAGGAGGGGCCAGGCAGTACCGAACAAAGTGCATTCAACTCTATTAACTCCTCTTCCGTCAGATAGGCCCTTTTTTTAACCAGATGTTTGATCATCATGGCCATGTGAGCCTGCGGACCGCCAAATGCGCCCAGGGCCAGCAACAGAATGTCCTTAAGAAAAATGAAATAACGGATTTGCCGCACACCGGGGTGCGGCAGCGAGTAGTCTAGCAGCATGGGCTGGAAGAAACGCTTCTTGCCCATGTGGCATTATTTTTTCTTAAGGCCTAATTCAATCAGCCGTTCTTCCAGAAACTCTCCGGCCGTCATATCCGAGTACATTTTGGGATGTTGCGCATCAATGCATGATTCGAGGCAGGTAAGATCCATCTCGGAGCGGGGGTGCATGAAAAAAGGAATGGAAAAACGGGAGGTACCCATTTTCTCCCGGGGAGGGTTTACTACCCGGTGAATGGTGGATTTCAGATTATTATTGGTGAGGCGGTCCAGCATATCTCCGACGTTTACCACCAATTGTTCGGGCAAAGCGGTGATCGGTATCCATTTTCCATCCCGCCGCAGCACCTGCAAGCCTTCGGCACTGGCCCCCATCAGCAGGGTAATTAAGTTAATATCCCCATGCGCTGCTGCCCGGACTGCATCGGGGGGAATGGTATCCGGATTTTCAATCGGGAAATAATGCAGAGCCCGTAAAATACTGTTTCCGTTTTTTACCTTGTTGTCAAAGTAATCCTCATCCAGACCCAAGTATAAGGCAATAGCCCGGAGCATTTCTACGCCGGAACGTTCCAGGCGGCGGAAAGCTTCCACGGCGATTTCACGCATTTCGGCAACTTCTTCCGGCCATACATTAGCCGGATATTCATCCTGTATCGGGTCATTGTCGGTTACTTCCTGCCCTACATGGTAAAACTCCTTCAGATCCGGCGTTTTGAATCCCTTAGCAGTCTCTTTATAGCGCCCAATATAACCGCGCTGTCCATGCAACTCGGGAAACTCGTATTGCTTCTTGACTTCTTCGGGAAGAAAAAAGAATCGCTGGAAAATATCGTAAAGGCGCTGTGACAACTCAGCTGTGAGGTAATGATTCCGGATAGCAACAAAGCCAATCGTATTATAGGCATTCCCTAAATCCTGCACAAATTTGGTCTTCCGCTGCGGATCACCGGAAGTAAAATCGGCTAAATCGAGGGAAGGTATTTCTTGCAATAAGGTATTGTCCATTATGGTCTGCTTTTGGAGGATAGGGGCAATTTACAGATAAAATCTTACACAGTTTCCAATATGAAGCAGTGGAATTATTCGGGTCGAATGCTCAAAAATGAAGCCTATAAAGCCATTTTTGATGATAAGCAAGCGTATTAAGATTTGGCTGAGCCATTTGAAGGCGTAAGGTTTTTTATTGCGCATCCCTCGGGTAAATCGTAACTTACCTGTTCAGTCCCAACCACCCTGCATGAAAAAGACTACCTTCGCTCTGTTTGCTGCCGCTTTACTGATCCAGCAGGCTTTTAGCCAAACTGATAACCTGAAGCTTAGTGTTGACCGTGAATCCGATAAACTTGAATCGAAAGTAATCGAATGGCGACGGGACTTCCACCAGTTTCCGGAATTGTCAAACGCTGAATTTAAAACGGCTAAAAAAATTGCAGCTCACTTGAAAAGCCTGGGGTTGGAAGTAAAAACCGATGTGGCCAAAACCGGGGTAGTGGGCATCCTGCGGGGAGGGAAGCCCGGGCCGGTAGTGGCACTACGGGCTGACATGGATGCGCTGCCCGTAACCGAACGAGCTAACCTACCCTTTGCTTCAAAAGTAAGATCAGACTATAACGGGCAAACCGTAGGCGTTATGCACGCCTGCGGCCACGATACGCACGTGGCTATATTAATGGGGACCGCTCAGGTACTGGCCGGAATGAAAAAAGACTTAAAAGGTACTATAAAGTTTATTTTCCAACCGGCTGAAGAAGGGGCGCCGCAAGGTGAACGGGGCGGTGCTCAGGTAATGGTAGAAGAAGGGGTACTCGAAAATCCCAAAGTAGACGCTATATTCGGTTTACACATAAATGCCCAAACCGAAGTAGGAAAAATTGGGTATCGTCCGGGTGGCACTATGGCCAGTGTCAACTCCTTCTCAGTCAAAATCAAGGGTAAACAAACACATGGCGCTTACCCCTGGCTGGGGGTAGATCCGATTGTGGTTTCGGCTCAGATTATTAATAGCCTGCAAACCATTGTTAGCCGCCAACTGGACCTGACCGAGGAAGCCGCGGTAGTCACTATCGGCAGTATTCACGGGGGCGTACGGAGCAATATCATTCCCGAAGAGGTGCGTATGGAAGGTACGATCCGGGCCCTGAACGAGGATATGCGGAAGCAGGTGATTGAGAAGATCAAGCGGACCGTAAGCCACATTGCCGAAAGTGCCGGAGCTGCATCCGAAGTAGTAATTAATGAAGGCTATCCGGTAACCTTTAACCAACCCGAATTGACCGCTCAGATGCTGCCCACGCTTGAGGCCACTGCCGGGAGGGAAAATGTTATTTTACGCAAAGCAGTGACCGGAGCCGAAGATTTTTCCTTCTTCCAGCAAAAAGTGCCCGGTCTTTTTATCTTTCTGGGGGGGATGCCTAAAGGAAAAAATGCCACTGAGACCGCGCCCCATCATACTCCCGATTTTTACATTGACGAAAGCGGATTGAAACTGGGTGTACGCGTACTGTGTAATCTTGCGATTGATTATCTGGAAAAGAGAGATTCCCAGGCAGGTAGCAGCGGACGTTAGGTACCACTATGCCTTATACAGGAAATGCCTCTTATACGGGCAACCCATTACTGAAAATGCGCTTCTGGACGGGTACCTGTTTGGGCAATCTCACCTCAAATTGGGTTAACTGTTCGGCGTTGGGTACCAGCCGGATCGACCCGCCTAAGCGTTCTACGCCCAGCCGGGTCATATATAAGCCCAAGCCGGCCGTTTTATGAATTCTGGCGGCCCGGCTAAACAAATCGAAAATGCTGGGGGCATCTTCCGCATCAATCCCGATACCATTGTCGGTGATATTTAGAATCAGGCTATCGGGTTCACTACTGATCCGTACTGCTACCAATGGGGGGGTATCACCCTTCTTTTTCTGGAATTTGAGGGCATTTTCCAGCAGGTTGAGCAGAATGAACCGGATGAGCCGCGGATCAGTGTAGTACTCAGTTGCATCCCTGATTGAAACCTCAACCGGAATGAACTGTCCCGCATTTCTACCCGCCAGGTGCTCCTCTAAAATTTTATCGATTAAAATCTTAAAATCTATCCGCTCATGAGATAGCTCCTGATTTTTGATCTCGTGGATGGCCGAAAGACGGGATAAAATTGCGTTTAATTGAACGGACTCCGCGTAAAGCTTCTCAATATAATTCCGGGATGATTCATCGGTGATATCCATCAGGGCAACGTAGGTGAGTCCTTGCAGTCTCGCCAAGGGGCCTTTGATATCGTGGGCGGTCCGGTAAATGAACCGGTCGAGTTCAGCTACGGCTTTTTGTAACTCTGCATTAGTCAGTTCGAGTTCACTGGTCCGGGCTTTCACCCGGGCCTCCAAGTCCTGATTGAGTTGTAGCAGGACGTCGTTCTGAGACTGAATGAGTTCCTGAGCGGCCGCCAATTCTTCGTAATTCTGCGCAAGCTGCTCATTCTGGGTTTGAATTTCTTCATTCTGGGCTACAATTTCGGTAGTCCTTTCAATTACTTTCTGCTCCAGTTCCCGGTTCTTTTTCTCCGCCAGCAATTTCAACTCCACTTCCTGCTGTAGGTGCAGGCGTTCATTTTCCAACTGCTTACGGGCTAATTCTTTACGCACCAGGTTAATGCTGTCAGCAAGGCCCAGCGAAAAAAGGGCCAGTTCCAATACGACTCCTAATTGAATACCATACTGCGGAAGCTGACTGCCCGAAACGCCATGAATCCGCTCAAGAGCATAAGCCAATCCTCCGGCAATCAGAATAGAATTAGCTGTCAGGTAATACCATGCCGGAGAATACCCTTTACGAATGGCATGCAGTGCCATTACAAATACCATCAGCAGGATCAGAATTGCCAATAAAACTGCTACCAATCTTCCAGCCGCCCAATACCCCGTCAGCATCAACAAGACCGTGCCAGCCAAGGCGACAAGTATATATCCGGAAAGCTTACGAAGCCTGGGCGAAAAGTTGGAAGCCTGCAGGAATGAAAGGCTGAACACCAGAAAGAAAAACAGCAGAATGGGGGTAGCCAGGAACCGGAGGTAAAGGTCAGGCCGCGGATGATTGGCCAGCAGCCATTCGGCCAGGTATCCGTTGTTTGACGCAAAAAACAGAATCAGCGACAAAAGATACAGCACATAGAACAAATAGCTGCGGTTGCGGAGCACAACCATCAGAAAAAAGTTGTACAGCAGCATGATCAGGCAGGCACCGTAAAATAAGGCCTGGGAAATCCGGTTGTGTACAAACCTTTCTTCAAAAGCAGTCCGTGGGTATAGTTGAATAGATTGCAAAGCGATTGTTCTGAATTGCCGGGTAATAGCAGTACTGCTTTCCAGCCGCAGGTAGTACGTACGGGTCTGCCCGTGTGGAAGGTGCAGCCGGACGAATGACATTTGTCCGATGGATACACTGCGCTGCGACAGAGGCAGTAAATCACCCGTTAGCTGGCTCCGGATACGGCCATCCGGAGTTATTTCATATAACTGAATGATGTCGGTAAAGGTAATATTGGCGTAGAAAACAGAGTCTGCCAGTCCGCCATTACGCAAAGTAATTTTTAGCCAATGAACGTTACTTTTCCGGTCAGGAACAGTGGAAAGCGGCCTGAATGTTTGGTTATGCTTTTCCGGCCATAAAGCAGACAGGGTCAGCTTACCTGATGAATCGGCCAGATAGACAGCGTGCGGAGAAAGGTCAAAAACAGAATTTTCAGTGATTACTAGGTAACCAGGAAACTGCTGCGCCCAAACCCGTAGCGTAAACAGTTGAAAAAGAGTCAGGATTAACGGAATAAAAAGGGCAAAGCGGAAGCGGCTAGCAGATTCCCATCCTGGTTTCATAATTGTACAATATCGCGAAAGCGCCAAGGCCGTGGGATAAATTCCTCAACCGATACTTACAAGTGTGCTAAAATAAGCAGATTTATGATCATTCATTCCGGATTATAGGCCAGCTGCATGCTCCTGGTCAACTTTCCGCTTCATCAGCAGGTCTTCATCTACCTGGTCGCCCCAGCGAAAAGGATACGTACCGCCCACTTCAAAACCATGACGCTTATAAAAAGCGATAGCCTTCCGGTTTAACTCCCATACGGCCAGCCAGATCATTTCAAATCCTGCACGTTTGGCAAGTGAAAGACATTGTTCCATCAACTGACTACCCAATCCTTTTCCGGTGTAGTCGCTCAGGAGATAAAACCGCCCAATCTGGATGGCACGGATACCAGGAAGTACTGGTGGAGAATGGTTCCAGACTAATTTTGCATAGCCAGCTGGTACGTCGCTGGAAAAGGCCAGTATAAAAAAGGCATTTTCATCCGCTAGTTCCCGTCCGATTTGCGCTTCGGAAAAAGCCTGAGCCGCGTACACTTGCAGATCGTCCGGGTTCCAAAGCTGCACGTAAGCCTCACGAAACGAACGGGCTCCAATTTGGGAAAGCAGCCGGGTATCAGCTAGTTCAGCCTGACGGAAGGAAAGTGACGACATATTGATAGAAAACCAGCAAATCAGATTGTTAACTAGCGGTTTGATTTGCTGGCAACAGGATTGAGTAAATCTGCCAGGCAATTTACTACTTCTGGTTGACCTGACTTCCGTTTTTTTAATTCCTGCGAATCCGGCATCCTCTTTTAAAGGCTTTGCAAATCCAGAAAGAATGAAGTCCCCTTGTCAAAATGAGATTCCACCCGGATGGTACCCTTAAGCTTGGCAATACTCTCTTTCACAATATAAAGGCCTAATCCGGAGCCGGAACTATGAGCCGAAGCACGGTAGAACATATCAAAAACGCGGCTCTGATGTTCTTCCGGAATCCCCTGACCATTATCTCGTACCTCAATTAAAACGCTTCCGGGTACGTAGCGGACATAGATATGCACGAATGGATCGGTTCTGAAAGAATGGCTATACCGGATGGCATTGGAAATAAGGTTATTAAATACCACATTCAGCCGCCGGTAATCGGAGCAGAACTCCCCTTCTCCTTCAACAACCACCTTTTTATCAATATTTTTGGAAGAATCCATAAAGTGCAGACTCTCAAATATCCCTTCGCAAAGTTCCCGGAAATCAATGGGCTCCGGGACAACATCCAGCCGTGAGTTTTTGGAAAAATTGACAATGTCCCGGATAAAACCGTCCATCTTCTGGATACAGCGGTCCATCAGATTCAGGTAATTCTGCGTTGAGTTGATATCTAACTGATTTAAACTAATCTCAGTTTTCAATATATTAATGATCCCGAGCATGGAGGTCAGCGGAGCCCGCAGGTCATGAGCCGAGCTGTATACAAAACGGTCAAGCTCACTATTCAGCTTTTTCAACTCGTCATTTTGCGCAAGCAGTTTGCATTCAGTCATTACATTCTGGGTAATGTCCTTGACAAAGATAGAAAGACCTACTACTTCCGCTTCGCGGCGAATGGGGAAAAGCTTGATTTCACAGACATGTTCACTACTACCAAGGGAAACGTTATGCTGGTAAATACCCACGTAACCATCCATCACTTCTTTAAAGCGGACCTGCCATAGGTCGTTGTTAGGCAAACGGCGCATAAACCCGTCAATATTCCACTGCCGCTGCAACTCGATTCCCCAGATATGGAGAATCAGGTCGGCCATTAGACTATTGTAATCAATCAATTCATAATTTTTGCTAACCAGGGCAATGGCGATGTCGTTGTTTTCCAGTACCGACCGCAGGTTAAGCTCCTTATCCACAATCTTCTGGGTACGTTTTTCAACCTTTCGCTCCAGTTTCCGGTTCAGTTTCTTAAGTTTATCGACCATCTCGTACACATCATGCTGTAAAAGGGCAATGGATGTATACAGCATGTAAAAAGGATCATCCTCCGGAATATTCTTACTATCCGGCTTGAATGAATCATCCCAGGTAATTCTCCCAATGGTTTTAAACAATTCGTCAATCCGTTCCTGCTGATGGTTTTTTAATTGTACATTCTCTTCCTGTAACTGTGCTGCATACTGCAACAACTCTTCGCGGCTGAGCCGGTTCAGGTCCAGGTTTTGCGCAAAAGGCAGCCGGTTCACGGTTCCGGCAGCCGTACTTTTATACTGGGAAAATTTGAGGCAACGTCCAAATGCATCTTCCAAGGTATCGCAGAGGGTAGTGTTTACTGCATTGGTGGGTCTTAGCATCCGGTAAAGCCGGTACATGACTTTAGTCCATTGAGAAAAGATCAGGTAGCCGTGATCCCAGTAAGGGGCAATTTCATCATTACGCCGCTCCACTACTTTACGGGCCTCCACAGTCATTACTTTCACGTCAGAGAAGTCATTGACAATAAGCAGCTTTGCTTGCTTTGAATACTCAATAACTTTGAGAATAATATCAAATCCGATTTCTACCTTTTCCGCTTCTACTACGCCCGATTCCTTAACGAAAACAATAGTACGGTTAACCAGGAAGGCCCGGAACTGATAACTCCCATCAGCATTGTCATTACTCCAGTCCGGAAAGTGTTCAATGGCCAACTGCTGGCCGTTTAAATGAATATGGTCCCCGTGGCGCCACGCTTCACTATACCCGAATCCTTCTGCTTCTTTTGCGGCTCATCTGGTAGTTTTTTTATTCCAATCTGTATATCGGGGTCGGGGTAAAGGCTATCGCTGGCTGAGGCGCAGGGTTTTGTTTCTGCTGCCGTAACTGAAGTAAAGCTTCTTCCTGAGTATTGAAAAAAGCAACAGTAGCCTTCTTACTAAACACAAGGATCAGGTTGGCCAGGGTACGGGTCAGAAAGTCAGAACCAATCAGGGCCCCGGAATACATAATTTCCTGTTCAAATAGACGTGAAAGCTGGGTAACCAAATATTGCCTCGACTTCCAATCTATTCCGGTAAGTTTTTTGGCATCCGCTATATAATAGACCGGCTGAAACGGACCCGCTTCTCTAAGGTTTGCTATTATTTTTTCGAAAAGTATAAATCCCATCCGGGCGGATTCATATTCCATGTATCCTTCAGACTCGGATATAAGAATCTGATTGTCAATTAATTTGTAACGAATAGCATATTCTCCGTCAGGGCTTTGGTAAGTAAGCTCATCTTCCTGCAGCGGTATAGTAATGTCAATCACAGAAGTAAAAAGTTTCCAGCTAAAAAATATAATAACAAAATAAAGTATCCGGTGTCAACTAGTAGGTTTAATAACAGTTAAATTAATACATCCCCGTATTTAGTTGATAATTTCAACGATCTGCTTCTACAGCTATATTTTACCTTTTTCAGGTATCGTACGCACTTCCTTTGGGAAGGTATAGTATTCAGGAAATGAGTTATTTCCGGTTCATAAGGTCAATGACCGCAGCGGACATTGTTTTTACACCTGCCCGGATGGCAGGCTCTGGCAGGGGGGCAAATAAGGGAGAATGCAGCGAAGGCAAATTGGTACCTGCTTGCTGGCTTTGGGTTAATTTTTGAGGATCGGCAGTGCCTAGCCAGTACATGCAAATCGGAACCTGCGGCTCGGTGCGGCCGTAACGGGAGAAATCTTCTCCTACGGTAGAAGGCGGAGTCGCCAGTACATTTTCGGCCCCTAATACCCGCCCAAACGTACCGGAAAGGCGTTTGGTGAGGGCAACATCATTAATGGTTGAGGGCGTATAAGGCTCCCGCACCTGGATAACTGGCATGCGGTCCTGCGGAATTCCGGCCGCTTCGGCCGTATGCTGGCAAATTCGCTTAATGGCCTCAATCGTATGATTCCGCACTTCGTCGGAGTACGAACGCAGGGTAAGCTGCATTTTTACCTCATCCGGGATAATGTTAAACTGGGTGCCGCCGTGTATAGAGCCTACAGTCACGACGCAGGGATCAAAAGGAGAAGTCTGGCGGCTCACAATGGTTTGCAGGGCCAGTACAATCTGGGAGGCCAGCACCACGGGGTCTTTCGTCGTGTGGGGTTGGGCGCCATGTCCGCCTACTCCGCGTACCGTTATATCTACCCCATCTACATTAGCCATGATCGGGCCTTCGGTATATCCTACTTTACCGGCGGGTAAGGTAGCGTGGCAATGCAGGGCAAGGGCATAGTCGGGCCGGGGAAATCTGGTGTATAAACCTTCTTTGAGCATGGCAATAGAGCCCCCACTCCGTTCCTCAGCTGGCTGCCCAATCATGATCAGGGTGCCTTTCCAACCGTCTTTCAATTGGCTCAGGGTACTGGCAACTCCGGTAAATACGGTCATATGCAAGTCGTGGCCACAGGCATGCATCACGGGCACCTCTTTTCCCTGCTCATCCTTCATAACTACCTTGCTGGCATAGGGCAACCCAGTTTGTTCCGCCACCGGTAAAGCATCCAGGTCCGTGCGGACCAGTACCGTTGGGCCTTTCCCATTCTTCAAAACGCCTACAATCCCATTTCCGCCCATGTTTTCGGTTACCTCAAAACCTAGTTTCCGCAGTTGTCCCGCCATTTTAGCGGCAGTATTTTTCTCCATGAAGGAGATTTCGGGGCTGGCATGAAGCTCCTTGTAAAAGCTGATTAATTCCGGTAACGAATGCTCAACCAGGGAGGCAGCTTTCTTGTCAAGTGAATTAGACTGCGCAAGGATCAGGGAAGGAAGCAGGATAAAAAGTAGCGTAAGGAGGCGGATCGGCATAGTTAAGTTCCGGAATTTCTCCAATAATACTAAAAAAGCCTTATCTGATCTTGATCTAACCGGAGCCAGATGCCGGACAAGTTCAAAGGCAGTTTACTATTTCCCGCTGGTTTACGCAGATGAGGCCACAGCTTTACACTGTTGCAGGCGGCTTTCTGTTCAGCTATACAGTTAGATCTGGGCCACTCGAAGGGACTTAGACTAATGGTCAGCGCATTCCTTCCAATAGCTGGTCACGGGAAGGTTTGTCAGTAGATACCTCATACCGGATGCCTTCCAGATCCAAATAATCCATAAAGTCTTTGTACTGGTCTTTCTCGACTTCGAACCGGCAGTAGTTATCGTAGGGGTCATTGAAAATTTCTATCTCATTATTGGCAGACATTTTCTGTAAATGCTGATATTCTCATTTCTTACTTCAGGCTTTCTGATTGTGAAGTACCACATAAAATTATTACGGATGTGCTGATTAAATAATAGGTTAATGTGCCAATTAGATGATGTGCTTATGTGCTGATGAATTATTAAAGGATTAATCTCGAATGGTTGGCAACAATTTATTCTACTATTTTCGAAATCAAATCTTCATCGGCACATAAGCACATCATCTAATTGGCACATTAATTATTGACCTATTTTTTGTTTATATACGAAATTACGGCCGAACGGATATCATGCCGGGGATCAGATTTATGCTGGGCGTCGGGTTCGTAGACTTTACCGATACCAGGACTGTCCAGCTTGAGAAACTCCAGATTTTTTTCACCCCCGGTTATAAGGAAGCCGGGCATTGCCACCCGGTACATTTGCTGGCGGTTCAGTGGTTTCTCCCCGATCAGCCATTGTTTGCGGGCAGAGTCATACGTGGCACGGTCCAATTGCAAAAATCCTCCTTCTCCCGCATTTTGGTCCCGGCCAATGGTCAGTACTTTTTCCAGCAGCTCACCCTTCATTTCTACCTCTACGATCTTGCCGCCGTATGGCAGGGTCCGGATGATATCGTACTGGGTAACCGGACCGGACAACTGGTCATCTATCCGGATAGCGCCACTGTTCAGAATGCTCAACTCCGCATCCGGAGCCGCGGCAGAAACCGCTTTTATGATCAGTTCCGTCAAATTTGTTGAACCATGCCGAATGGAACTTTCTCTCCCATCCAGGGGAGTAGTAGCGGTCATCAGTATTGTATTGGGATCAAAGCCCAACTCCTGAAAACTACGCGCCGCAATGTCAGTCCATTTTTGCACCATGGCTTGCGTTTGAGGCTGAAAAGCGAAGGTTGAATCAATGTTGACCGGTTGGGAGGCAACAGTTAGCTTTTTGGTGTTTTTGTCAAACTGAAGGCGGTGCACGTAGGCCGTCTTGGCATTGGCGTCGGCCTTGGCAATGTACGAATCACCAACCTGGAGGTACCTATGATCATGCTCATGGCCGCCCATAATCAGCTTGATTCCCGGTACCCGGCGTAACAGTTCTTTATCTTCGTCGATGGCTAAGTGGGTTAAGCCCACGACTACATCAGAACCAGCTTGCAGGGCAGCATAAGTAGAAGCAGCAGCCTGGTAAAAATCACCGTAATGCACGTATGGCGCCTGATTGGACGGAAGGGTTACCCCGATCACGCCCAGTTTCAACCTGGTACCATCTTCATCTACGAAATTATATATCCAGGTGGGCGTCACGGATGATAGATCAGGGCCACTGGTAAAAGGAATTACGCCAGTAGGCGTTTTGTGGCCGACATTGGCCGACACCCAACCAAACTTTGACTCCTGCATCCTCTTGAGCAGATCCGTTTCCGACAGGTCAAACTCATGATTGCCAAAGGTGGCCAGGTCCAATCCCAAGGCGTTTAACACCTCTACCATTTGCCGACCCGCAATGCGGCTCCCTTCGTGCTTCAGCGTGCCAATCACCGACGGATTAAGGAAGTCGCCGGCCAATACCGTAATCGTATTGAAGTTCTGGGCTTTCAACTGGTCCCGTAACGTAGCAACCCGGGCTAGTCCGCCTACCTTACCGCCTTCGAGCGGTGTGATTTCGTAGACGTCGTTCAGTTGCAGAAATACAACTTCAATCTTCCCGTCGTCCGTTGTTTTAATAACAGGTGGCTTGGAGGTACGGCAGGATAGGGTAAAACCCGTAAGGAGCAGAAGGGTAAAAAAACGCTTCATAGGCGGCAAAATAGATAAACCGGGTGATGAAAGTAAGGAATAAACTTTTTAGGAGCAGAGCCGCCTTTTATCCTGTCTCAAGCCTGTTATTGCTGGGCACTACAGGCTTATGACAATTTTATTTTAGGGTATAATAATATTCTTCCAACCTCCGTGGCTTTCCGGAATAGCAGTCTCGTTCAGATAAGCTTCCTTTATTTCTAAAATTGTTCCACAACACTCTGTTTTGTACAGCATTAAGTCGAATCGTAAAGTATGAGAAACTACTCCTTCTATTTCAAAGGTATAAGGGCTTGGATTACTGTCTACATAAACCTCAATCCAGGTTTCATTTTCCTGACGAACAGTTCTTAAACGCAACGCATTGGTTCGGTTCCCCGAGTGATATATGTTAAGCTGACTGATTGTAACTGCTTTATGATCCAGTAAATTTTCGCCTTTCTCATTCGATAATTTGAAGATAAAGGGCTGGCTAAAGATGCAATCTGTATCGGAGCATTTATTGCACCCCGACAGGCTTATTAGCAGCAGGAAAATAAACAAATATCTTCTTCTCATAGCTTTTGAAAAACTATATTAAAACTGGGCTACCCGAAACGGCTTCACCTCTATCTGCTGCCAGACATTGCCGGTTACGTAAGGTTCTACTTTCAGCCATTGGTCCAGATGAGCCCGTGATTCAAAGGCGACTACCATTACGGAGCCAATCATTTTGCCGGCATCGTTGAGTATGGCTCCCCCTTCAATAAAAGACCCTTGGGCTTTCAGTTGCCGGGCTCCTTCAAAATGAGCTGGACGAGCCGCCATTCGCTGGTTTAGAGCGTCCTCGTCAGTACCATCATAGGCAATCACCACAAACTGTTGTTTGGGGGGTGGTGCATTCATGCTGTATCTACAATTGTCCTTAGTTCAAATGTGCAAATAAGGAGTTCCTTTTCCAAAAATAAAGAAAGCCAGCCCATATAGAGGACCGGCTTCTTTGATTTACAACAGGCCGTTAAGGCCCGAGGAGACTGTAGAGTATAGTTGAAAATGCTACATGTTGAATGCTAAAAGCTCAATGAAAAAGACAAACCGTTACTTTTGACTCGGACATATTTTAGCATTCAGCCTTTTTCATTTAACATTTATTTCAGGCAGTCACTGATTGCAATACCGGGTAATCGGTAAAACCCTTCTCGTCGCCTACGTAGAGGGTTTTAGGATCCGGGGCAGCCAGTGCAGCTCCGACTTTAAATCTTTCAACCAGGTCAGGGTTGGCAATGAACGGACGACCAAAAGCAACCAGGTCCGCTAATCCGCTTTGCAGCGCTTTTTCCGCTCTTCCTGAATCGTAGCCGCCGCTCAGGATCAGTATATTTTCAAACTTCTCCCGGATTGTATTGACTACTGACTCAGTAACCGGAGGGGCGCCCATTGCCGAGTGGTCAACCAAGTGGATGTAGAGGATTCCCAGCTTGTTCAGTTCCTCCGCGAGGTAGGCGTAGGTTTCTTCAATCTCCGGGTAATGGGGCAAATCACCATTCACGCCGTAGGGTGAAAGCCGCACGCCTACCCGTTCTTTGCCAATGGCATTGCTCACCGATGCGGCTACCTCCAGCAGGAAGCGGCTGCGGTTTTCGAGGGTGCCGCCATACTGGTCAGTCCGTTGATTGGAATGTGGATGAATAAATTGTTCGATCAGGTACCCGTTAGCACCGTGCAGTTCTACGCCGTCAAAACCGGCTTCAATGGCATTTTTGGCCGCTTGAGTAAACTCAGCAATTGCCTGGCTTACCTCATTCAGGTTCATGGCCTTAGGAACCGGCTGGGGCTGCATACCCTGTTGGTCGGTCCACATTTCACCCTGGGCGGCTACGGCTGAGGGGGCTACTACCTGTGCCCCGGCGGGCATATTCAACGGGTGCGACACCCGTCCCGTATGCATCAGCTGCACAAATATACGGCTGCCCTTCTGGTGGACCGCCTCCGTTACTTTCTTCCAGCCTTCGATTTGTTCTTTGCTGTATATACCCGGAATCCGGGCATACCCAAGTCCGTTGGGAGAGGGGGCGGTCCCTTCGGTGATGAGAAGACCAGCCTCGGCCCGCTGAGCGTAATAAGTTGCCATTAAGGTATTGGGGATATTCCCGTGGGCCCGGCTCCGGGTCATCGGAGCCATTACAATATGATTGGTCAACCGGTAAGGGCCAAATTGGGCTTCTGAAATCAATTTCTTAGCCATAGTACTGAATAGTTTGAGGGTGATTAGAATGTCACGGGACAAATCTAACCTAAACATTTAAATATTTAAATGTTTTAATAGAAAAATTTTTTACTCAAGCAGTACCTTGAAAAATTGTGAAAATTGGCCCATTTTCTCCTTGTTAATGCGAAGACTCACACAACGTCCTTCTTTATGGGCCACAATCAGATCGCTGTCCGTCAGGATCTTTACGTGGTGGGACACGCAAGGCTGCGACAAACCGGTAAGTTCCTGCACTTCAGAACAGGACATAGCGCCTCTTTTAGAGATTTCAAGCAGGATAGATAATCGGTATTTATCCGATAAAGCGTTAGAGGCCTTCTCAATGAATTTTGATTCCATAACACAAAGATAACAATTTATCATTTTAACATTTGGATGCTTCAATGAGTTTCCATCCGGCAACCGGAAACCGGATTTCTCATCGGGGCCCGTAACGGGGCATTGTCCTTCAGAAGGGCACTTACCTAAATCAGGGATAATAGCCGTTTTTCTAATTTTCCTATTCGTTTTCGTTCCTCTTTTTCAACCGCACTGCGATCATCTTGGAGGTAGGCGTGTGACTGCGGTCAGCCACCGAATCAATGGGTACCAGCACGTTGGTCTCGGGGAAGTAAGCGGCTGCGCACCCTTTGGGGATATCATAGGGAATAATTTTAAAAGCAGGAGCCATTCGGTGCGTACCGTCTTCCCAGGTACTGACAATATCCACGAGGTCGTCAGCCTCTACTCCCTGAGCCTTCAGGTCGTCGGGGTTCATAAAAATGACTTTCCGTTCTCCCTTTACGCCCCGATAACGGTCATTGAGTCCGTAGATAGTAGTGTTGTACTGGTCATGCGAACGAATGGTCATCAGGCGGAGATGGCCCGCCGGCAGGCTTACCGGAGCCAAAGGAGCCGTGATAAGACGGGCCTTGGCAGTAGCAGTATTCCATTCTCTCTCGCGGGCGGCATTTCGCAGGTGAAAGCCGCCGGGCTGCTTGATTTTCTGGTTAAAATTCCGGAAGGCAGGCAGCACGTCCTCAATCTTGTTCCGGATGTGGTCGTAATGACTAACCATAGTTGCCCAGTCGATGCGGGTGTGCGGCAGAGAAGCAATAGCCATACAAGCCACAATGGCCGGTTCAGAAAGCAGGTATTCGGAGGCAGGCTTATTCTTCCCTTCCGAAGCATGCACCATCGACATCGAATCTTCTACGGTTACCTGCTGGGGTATCCCTCCTTGTAAGTCGGTTTCGGTACGGCCCAGACAGGGCAGGATCAGGGCCTGTTCCCCAATAACCAGGTGGCTCCGGTTTAACTTAGTACTCACCTGGACGGTAAGTCCGCATTTCCGCAGGGCATTTTCGGTAAATTCAGTGTCAGGTGTAGCCCAGGCAAAGTTTCCGCCCATGCCTACAAATACTTTCACCTTGCCTTCGTGCATGGCCCTGATGGTTTCCACGGTGTTATAACCGGGTTTGGTTGGAGGAGTAAAACCAAACACCTGGCCTAATGCCTGTAAAAATTCCGGCTTGGGGTGCTCCATAATTCCCATGGTGCGGTCACCCTGGACATTACTATGTCCCCTGACGGGACAAACGCCAGCTCCCGGACGGCCAATATTCCCCTTGAGCAGCAACAGATTGACCACTTGCTGGATCGTTATTACGGCATGCTTATGCTGGGTCAGGCCCATGGCCCAGCAGGCAATGGTTTTACGGGATTTGAGGTAGATGTTTCCCGCCGCGGTGATTTCGGCTTTGGTCAGCCCTGATTGCTGGGTGATTTCGTCCCAGGAAGTAAGCGCAATATCGGCCCGTAAGCCTTCAAATCCACTGGTATGATTGTCAATAAACTCGTAATCAAGTTGCCCCGGGAGGGTTGCTTCAGCTTCCAGCACTACTTTAATCAAGCCCTTCAAGAGGGCAAAATCACCGCCTACCACCGGTTGCAGATACAGCGACGAAATCGGGCTGGCCTGGTTGAGCAGCGTTGGCACCACCTTTTGCGGATGAATAAAACTTTGGAGGCCCTTTTCCTTCAGTGGATTAAAAGAAACAATTTCGCAGCCGCGCTTCCGGGCTTTTTCGAGTTCGGTAAGCATTCTCGGGTGATTGGTACCCGGGTTCTGCCCGAAAATAAAAATGGCTTCTGCTTCTTCAA
>JAUJNL010000195.1 GCA_030448185.1 Cytophagales bacterium
TATATTCCTGCACAGGAACATTATGAGATAGAAACCTTTATTGATGGCTCTATCCTTACAGTAGCGGATGCTCCCTGGCCCGGCTTCACGCCTGACCTGCTGAGTATTGTACTGGTTACGGCTACACAAGCCAAAGGAACCTTGCTGGTACACCAGAAAATGTTTGAAAGCCGTCTGTTCTTCGTGGATAAACTGATTGAGATGGGCGCCCAGATCATTCTCTGTGATCCGCACCGGGCTACGATCATTGGTCTGGATCGCACAGTACCGCTTCGTGGGATCCGGATGACTTCTCCCGACATCCGCGCTGGGGTGGCATTGCTCATTGCAGCGTTGTCGGCGCGTGGCACCAGTATTATTGACAATGTAGAGCAGATTGACCGTGGTTACCAGCACATCGATACCCGCCTCCAAAAACTAGGGGCCAAGATTGAACGTATGGAAGCATAGTTCAGGAAATGTTCAGTGTTACATGCTAGATGTTAAATGAAGGGCCCAACAAAGGATTTCTTCATTCAACATTTAGCATTTACCATTTATAATTCGCCATAGGCGTATCTTTCTTCCAAGCCAAGGCCGAATAAAGCAAAATCGTATTTGACCGGATCTACAGAATCTAACTGACGGAGATTGTCAGTTAACTGGGTAGCGGTGAGCCAGTCCATCTGCTTACGGGTAATAAGGCCAAGCCGGCGGGAAGTCCGTTCTACATGTACATCACAGGGACAAATCAACTGGGAAGGCTTGATCCGGTGCCAGATACCAAAATCTACCCCGTATTGATCCTTACGTACCATCCAGCGAAGGTACATATTGAGCCGTTTACAGGCTGACTTGGCAGCTGGGGAAGAAATATGCTTACGGGTTCTTGCAGGAGCATATTCCAGGCTAAAAAACAAATTGCGAAAGCCAATTAAGCCATTCTCTACCGTTAAGTCATTAGCCTGCATACTCTTTATAAAGGCATCTTCTAGAGAAGGGGACTGCGCATAATGTTCCCGCAGAAAGGCGATGAAATACAGCGCATCCGTAGGGTTAAACGTGCGGTGCTTGAAGGAAAGAAATCTTTTAAGATCGTTTTCCTGATGATGTTGGATAAAATCATACGGTGACCCGTCCATCAGACTTACTAATTCATTGCATTTATTGATAATGGTTTTTCGTTGACCCCAAGCCAGCACCGCTGCAAAAAAGCCGGTAATTTCAATATCCTGTTTCTCGGTAAACCGGTGAGGAATACTGATCGGGTCATCAGCAATGAAGCCGGGTTGATTATACTGAAGGTATTTCTCCTCTAATAATTCGTACAGGGAAGGCAAGGGTATTTCGAAGTTCGGATGGTGGATTGCCGAGTAAATCAATGGCGGATGAAGGGTATATCTTTATGGGCTGCCTTTGTGTAGAGAGATGTTATATTCAATCTATTTAAGGCATTGCGCTTGGTATGAGTCCTCTCTGCTGATGCTGGCAAACTGCTTTAGTAAGATAGTAAAACATACCTGTAGCATTTACCATTATACCCCCATAAGCTCTTATGATGCCTTCCGGGAGATGCTGGCTTTAGGCGAAAATTTTTTGAATACCCAGGTTAGAGCACGTGACAGAGTAGAGAAAAACCACAGAATGGCCGTAAACAGCAGCGAAAAAGTAATCAATGCCGGATACATCAAAACAAAGAAAAATTGCCATACCCACCAGGCAAAGGTGCGTTTCTGCGGATACTCAAAATGGTCGTGATGATCAGACATGGGGAGAATGAATTACAGAGTTACAGAATGGATGTGCTGATTGGTTGATGTGCTAATGTGCCGATTAATAGAATAATTGTTGAATTGTTTTTCTCTAAATGATCCCCACTACTGGCGCAAGTCTTAGCGTAGCGAGACTTGCGCCGAAGAATAATTGCCAGTCTCTGACTGGCAGGAAGTCGGAGACTTCCTATCATCTCTCCGCACAAGACTAAAGTCTTGCGCGAGGAGTTTTTATCCTGAATAATTCTTATCCTAAAGCTTGCTGACAGCTTTTTCCATCCATATAACCATCTAGCAATACAACCATTTAACAAAAAGCCATTCAATTATTTATCGGCATGTAGGCCACCTCGACCCGGAAGCGCCGGTCAACCGCAGCCAGCCGTTCGTACGCTTTACGGGAAACCTTCACCACGAGTTTATCATTGGCCCCGGTATCGGGTAGTTTGCCTACTACTTTTACGAAAACAATCTGGTTGTTCATTTGATTCCGTACTTTCAATAAAGTTCCTACGGGCGCCGTCCGGTGCAGGGCCAGAAACAAATCACTTTCATCGGTATCATTGATTACCTCGGCCAGCCCATTTTCTACGGTTTCCGTATAGCCGCTGGTATTGGGGATCGTGTAGCTGCCCGCTGAGGCCGTTGTATTCGGTTTAGCACCTTCTCCAACTGGCGGGGCAACTGTATTTTCGTCCGTTAGTACTTCCTCCGGATTGGTTGCCGAAGAATGGTCATTCGTTTTCGGTGGATGTTTATCAGGCTTTACCAAAGCCATGTTTTCATTCTCCGCAGCATCCGTGTTTCCCTCCGTACTTTCTGCTGAAGGGGCTCCAGCCTTTACGGGTTTAGAAACGGTGAGTACCTGCCCGGTACGTACACTGGCAGAACGCAGGTGATTCCACTCCTTCAAAGTGGCAGTAGATACTTTATACTTCTTGGCAATGGTAGTTAGGGTTTCGCCTTTGCGTACTTTATGCTTTTTCGCTTTTTCAACGGTTTTAGGCAACGATTTTTCTTCCAGGGCTGTATTGTCACTGCTTGTAACCGCGGCAACCGGTTGCGCTTGCGCTTCGTCCCCGCTTATAACCAGTTCCTGCCCCGGACGGATATTATCGGAAGACAAATTATTCCACTGCCGCAGGTCAGCTACGGACACTTGGTACATTTTAGCAATGGAGAATAAACCTTGTCCGGCTTTTACAGTATGGGTTGTCTGTCCGGAGGCTGGTGACGGAGAAGTAGCAGCCGCGGTGGAAGTTGCCGGTTTGTCAACCGCTGTATAAGGAACCTTTACCACTGCACCCGATTTAAGGCCCGCTGCAATATGAGGATTTTCGACCTGAATCGCTTTTACCGTCGTTTGATACTTGCGGGCAATGGCTGACAAGGTTTCTCCCGGCGCTACTTTATGTAATACCAGCCAACCATTGCCTTTACGTTCAGCCCCGATAGAATCGCGGAGGGCAATAGTCGAAAGGGCAAAGGACAGTTGGGAAGCAAAGAGGAAGGTAAGAAAGGAAACGATAAGGGCTTTACAGGACATAGCCAAGGACTTGGTTTTTTTCTTTAAAGAAAATCAGACGGTTGTTAGTAATAAAAAAAGTATTATTAACCGTTACCGGTAAAAAAAAACATATTTTTT
>JAUJNL010000033.1 GCA_030448185.1 Cytophagales bacterium
GAGGATGTGGAGGCAAAGGAGTCATTGCATTCTGTCTGTCCATAGGATCTTCCAGGATGGAATGCGCCTCTTCTTTAGTAGTCTTCACCCGGGGCGGAGGTGCCTGCCGTTGCTTGCGGGCTTCATGAACCTCATCACTGTCCTGCACCGGAATATCGGCTTTGAGCAGGAAGGAAATGGTGTCACCATTGACCCGGGCCACAAAACGTTTAAATAATTCCAGCGATTCAAATTTATAGATCAGCAGCGGGTCTTTCTGCTCGTATACTGCCTGCTGTACCGACTGCTTCAGATCATCCATTTCACGGAGGTGCTCCTTCCACTCCTGGTCAATAATGGAAAGGGTAACCGCTTTCTCCAAGGCCAGCATCAATTCGCGGCCTTCGGTTTCGACAACTTTCTTCAAATTAGCCGCTACGGTCATCTGCCGGATTCCATCCGTGAAAGGCACGACCACTTCTTCAATGGTAGCTCCCCTGGTTTCGTGCACTTCCCGAAGTACAGGCATGGCCTTATCGGTAATGCGCCGGCTTTTCTCAAAATAACGCCGCTCCGCTTCGTTATATAATTTACCGGATAATTGGGTTACGTTGAGTTTGTTGAATTCGTCAGCCTTGATTTCGGTTTCGAAGCCCAGCGTTCCCAATACATTCAGCATAAAGCCATCAAAATTGCCCTGCGTATTAGTAATAATGTCCTCGCAGGTATCATACATGATATTCAGCAAATCAAGCTCCAGCCGCTCTCCGAACAAAGCGTTACGACGACGCTTATAAATGGCTTCCCGCTGATAATTCATTACGTCGTCGTACTCCAGTAACCGCTTACGGATGCCAAAGTTGTTCTCCTCTACTTTGCGCTGAGCTCTTTCAATCGATTTGGTAATCATCGAATGCTGGATCACTTCTCCCTCTTCCAATCCCATCTTATCCATCAGCCGGGCAATCCGGTCCGAGCCAAACAGGCGCATGAGGTTGTCTTCCAGCGACACAAAGAACTGTGACGATCCTGGATCGCCCTGACGACCGGCCCGGCCCCGCAATTGACGGTCTACCCGGCGGGCTTCGTGGCGTTCGGTACCGATAATGGCCAGACCACCAGACTCTTTGGATTGCGGGGTCAGTTTAATATCAGTTCCCCGACCGGCCATGTTGGTAGCAATAGTTACGGTACTTTCTTTACCGGCTTCTGCCACAATTTCGGCTTCTTTCTGGTGGTATTTGGCATTGAGTACCTGATGCCTGATCTTACGCAGGGTAAGCATCCGGCTGAGCAACTCAGAGTTTTCAACGGATGTAGTTCCCACCAGCACCGGACGGCCTTTGGCTACTAGTTCTTCAATTTCCGCTACTACCGCGTTATACTTTTCCCGTACACTCCGGTATACCTTATCTTCGCGGTCATCGCGGGTGATTTTCCGGTTAGTTGGGATCACAACCACATCCAGCTTATAAATCTGCCAGAATTCACCGGCTTCCGTTTCGGCGGTACCGGTCATACCAGCCAGTTTGTGGTACATCCGGAAGTAATTTTGCAACGTAACCGTGGCGTAGGTCTGCGTAGCTTCTTCCACCTTCACGTTTTCCTTAGCTTCGATGGCCTGGTGTAAACCATCCGAGTAGCGGCGGCCTTCCATAATACGGCCCGTCTGCTCATCCACAATTTTTACCTTGCCTTCAATGATCACATATTCTACGTCTTTCTCAAACAGGGTATAGGCCTTCAGCAACTGATTGATCGTATGGATGCGCTGCGACTTCACGGAGTAATCCTGAATGATAGCTTCTTTTTGCAGAAGCCGGTCATGATCCGAAAGGTTTTTGTTATTCTCAATCTGGGCCAGTTCTACACCAATATCGGGCAGAATGAAGAAAGTAGGATCTTCACCGGCACCGGTGATAAAGTCAATGCCCTTTTCGGTAAGCTCTACGTTATTATGCTTCTCGTCGATGGTAAATAACAATGGCGCATCGGCTTCGGGCATCATTTTCTGGTTGTCCTGCAGGTAGTAATTCTCGGTCTTCTGCCGGATTACCTGTACGCCTGATTCACTCAGAAATTTGATCAAGGGTTTGTACTTCGGCAAACCACGGAAAGCCCGGAATAAAGATAAGCCGCCTTCTTTGTCATCACCCGCCACAATTTTCTTCTTGGCATCAATCAGAAAATCGGAAACCAGTTTTTTCTGGGCTTCCACAATACGGGCAATGCGCGGCTTCAGTTCATGAAATTCGTGTTCATCGCCACGCGGTACCGGACCAGAGATAATCAGCGGGGTACGGGCATCATCCACCAGCACGGAGTCTACTTCGTCGACCATAGCATAGTGATGCTTGCGTTGTACGAGTTCTTCGATGCCGCGGGACATATTGTCACGCAGGTAGTCAAAGCCGAACTCATTGTTGGTGCCGTAGGTAATATCAGCCAGGTATGCGTTTTTGCGAGCTGCCGTATTAGGCTGGTGCTTGTCGATACAGTCACAAATCAATCCGTGAAATTCGTAGAGGGGCCCCATCCACTCCGAATCCCGCTTGGCCAGGTAATCGTTGACCGTAACAATGTGTACCCCCCGACCAGCCAGGGCATTCAAGAAGGCGGGCAACGTAGCCACCAACGTTTTACCTTCACCGGTTGCCATCTCGGCAATTTTTCCCTGGTGCAGCACGGCCCCACCAATTAACTGCACATCATAATGTACCATGTCCCAGGTAACCTCCGTACCGGCAGCCAGCCAACGGCCATGCCAGATTGCCTTGCCATCTACTATTTCAATGTGCTTACGCGTGGCAGACAATTTTTTATCGTGCAAACTTGCTTCTACTTCGAGTTTACCGTTTTCCTTAAAGCGGCGGGCCGTTTCTTTGACTACGGCAAACGCAGCAGGCAGTATCTCCAGCAGCACTACTTCGAGCTCTTTGTCCCGTTCCTTCTCTAACTGGTCAATCTCATTGAAAATGGATTCTTTCTCGACTACATCCAGCTTGGTCTCCTCTTCAATGCGTTTGTGCAGCGCCGTTAACTGGTCATCTATATTCTGAAGCTTTTGTCCAATAATGAGTTTCAGTTGGGCGGTCTTGTCGCGTAACTGATCATCGCTGAGCGACTGGAGTTTGACAAATTCTTCATTAACCTTCCCTACATACGGTACCAGTTCCTTAATATCTCGTTCGGATTTAGTACCGAAAATCTTGGCTATTCCTTGGGTGATGAAATCAAGCATATTTTTATAGTACGAATTGACTCGTAAGCTGACAACAGAAGCGTATTTTTTTATTTACAAAGGTAACGTTTTTTTAATGAAAACGTCCTTTCAAACCTGGTCTGACCGGAAGGGAACCATCCTGCATACTCTTTTTTGGGACGCCCCTTCCCCTAACATAATCGGTCTATTGGCTTAATTTAGCCTATCGAAGTAAATATAAGATACAGACTTGAGTGAGAGACAACTTTCGGACTAAGTTCGGTTCCGGAACTTAAAGAACTACATTTAACGCCAAATTGTCATAATTTTATCTCTCTTGCAGTAAAGGCAAAAGCCACTCCGGACGGAATGGCTTCCTTATCAGCTGCGCAATAGCTAGTTTCCTTAGAAGAACAAGTTTACTCCAATAGAAGGAGACAATGATTCAATGCCGAAGGAGATATCGGTAGAAGAACTTTTGGTATTGCCGTCTCCTATGGAAGAATTCTCAAATTGAAAACCGGAAAGCTGCAGGTCGATACCCAGTTTTTCAGCCGGGAAAAAAGTGAATCCCGGGGAAATGCCGACGTTAATAGTCTGGATCGGATCAGGATCTGTTGATGTACCCTCCGGCTTAAATCTGGCGGTTCCGTATAAAAAATCACCCTGCACGTAGAAAGCAAATTTATCTTCTCCGAAAGGCACAAAGTACCGTACGTAAGGACCAATAGACAAGGCCCTTGTATTTCCTTCATCTTCGTCATCGTCAAATAAGTTGTAGTTGGCAGTGGAATAACCTAATTGAAGACCAGCCACAAATCGGTCTGCGATAAAATAGCCTACTCTCGGCGTAATGGAGAAAGAAGTAACCGGATCAGAGGTTGTAGTTCCTGACTTAAACGTAGAGGAAGAAAAGCTAAGTCCGCCACCAACCATGAGACTGCCTTGATCGGTTTGGGCTTGGGCAGTAAGAACTCCGGCAAATAACAGCACAACTAGCATGAATTTTTTCATAATTAGGGAGTAATAGTTAAAAGATGACGCAAATTTTAGACTTTTCCGATTTTAACCAAATACTACTTATCAATAGTCCGAAAGGTTTTTTATTAAATGCTTGTAAATGAATTAGTTAAGAGAAGACCCCTCTTATACCCAATACGTTGTAAATCAGAGCTTTGCATAGAAGCCTTTCGGACTATTAACTTATATAATCTTTTCTTTAATAATACTTTATCTGAAAACTAGCATTAACCGGTTATGAAGTTCTAATGAATCATATTTTATTCTATCAAGTTTCATATAAAACTCCTTGGCATCCAACGTATGGGTGCAGAACAAGTCCTACAAAGCGGTTTTCAAACTTGTTTGTTCATCCCCCTGCCACCTTCGACTATGGAAGTTCTCACCACATAAGGCAAACTCGTATGCACCCGAAGTCTCTTGCAGAAGGAATGGATTCAAAGATGAAAAGGGAGTATGGCCCCTCCTTCTACCAGCTAATAACCTTAGGACACTGCTTCCCGGGCAAAGAGCCAGTTTGAACCAATAAATATTTGGCAATCTGGACGCCTACGTGTTAACTTTCGGTTAGTATTCACCCATCCGGGCCCGCTGCGTATGATACAGGTAAAAGATAAAACCTTCGAAACGTATATTACTGAAGAAGCTTTGCGGGAACGGGTGAATATTCTGGCCCGACAAATTAGTGAAGACTATGGGGGCAAGACGCCGCTTTTTCTGGCTATCCTGAATGGCGCTTTTATTTTTGCGGCCGATCTGCTGAAGCAAGTTGCCATTCCCTGCGAAATTTCGTTTGTGAAAGTAGCCTCCTACCATCAGATGCAAAGCAGCGGCACGGTTACGGAGTTGATTGGACTAACCGAAAATATTGCGGGCCGACCGGTTATCATACTGGAAGACATTGTAGATACGGGCATCACCATGGAACAGATTCTGCAAGCCGTCCAGGCTAAAGAGCCGGAATCAGTGAAAATAGCCACTCTCTTGTTTAAACCTGATGCCCTGCAGAAAAACATTCAGCTGGATTATGTTGGGTTCCAAATTCCTTCCCGGTTTGTAGTAGGCTATGGTTTAGACTACGACGGGCACGGCCGGAACTTGCCGCACTTGTATGTGCTGAAGGAATAGTAGTTGCCGGTTTAGGGTTTCTAGTTGCCGGTTTATAGTTTTGAGTTATTACAAAGTTTATCGAAGACTCCCTTATTCTATTGTCAACCTAAAACAAGAAACTGTAAACCAGAAACTTGTTTACATAATTTTGCGGTAATACTTGACGTATGCCTGGCATATGATTAACTATGCATCCGGAGCATTTACTACCCACTTTTTACTGAATCGTTATAATGTTAAACATCGTTATTTTCGGCCCTCCCGGTGCAGGAAAAGGGACGCAGAGCCAGAAACTCATTGACAAGTATGGGCTTTTTCACATCTCCACCGGAGACCTTTTCCGGAAGCACATCAAGGAAGGCACTGAGCTGGGCAAAAAGGTCATAGAATACAACAACAACGGTATTCTGGTACCCGATTCCATTACTATCGAGATGCTAAAAGGGGTACTTGACGAGAATAAAGGCGTCAAAGGAGTAATCTATGATGGATTTCCCCGGACAGTGGCCCAGGCAGAAGCCCTTGACCGCTTCATGACGGAGTATAATACTGCCATTCATGCTGTGATAGCCCTGGACGTAACCGAAGAAGAAGTACGCAAACGGCTCAATAATCGCCGCGATGCGGAACACCGCCCCGATGACGAAGAATCAAAAGTGAACCGCCGCATTGAAGAATATTTTAACAAGACGGTTCACGTACTGCCCTATTACCGTCAGCAGAATAAACTGGCAATGATCAATGGCATTGGCAGCATCGATGATATTTTTAACCGTATCTGCGAAAAGGTAGAAGAAAGCCGTAAGGCTA
The DNA here is from genome assembly GCA_030448185.1 of Cytophagales bacterium. Taxonomy (GTDB): domain Bacteria; phylum Bacteroidota; class Bacteroidia; order Cytophagales; family 172606-1; genus CADCTQ01. The sequence continues at coordinate 6,122 of JAUJNL010000033.1, forward strand.
AAGTATAATGATCATTTGTTTTACCTTAAAGACTACAGAAGCGTAAAAGCCTTTTGTAGTCTTTGTCTTTTAAAAGCCCGATGGGGTAGAGTTTCTCCATCCGAAATCCTATATCTGACATTCGACATTCATTATGTTATGGCTTCTTCCAACTTTATTGATTACGTGAAAATATACTGCCGCTCCGGCAACGGCGGCCCCGGTTCTGTACACTTTCGCCGGGAGAAGTTTGCGCCTAAGGGTGGTCCCGATGGGGGTGATGGCGGCCGGGGAGCCAATATTATTCTGCGGGCCAATGCCCAGTTATGGACACTGCTCCACCTAAAATATACTAAGCACATCATCGCTCCCGATGGCGCCGCCGGCCAAGCCGCCCGGCGCACCGGAACCAGTGGGAAAGATGTCATTCTTGAAGTACCTATCGGAACAGTAGCCAAACTGGCAGACACCAACGAAAAACTCGTGGAGATTACCCAAGATAAGCAGGAGGTGATTTTGTTTGCCGGTGGACGGGGCGGCCTCGGCAACGATCATTTCAAAACATCCACGCAACAGGCTCCTTATCATGCTCAACCTGGCGAATCTGGAATAGAGGCTTGGGTAATCCTGGAGCTCAAGCTACTGGCTGACGTTGGATTAGTCGGTTTTCCCAATGCAGGGAAATCCACGCTGCTATCGGTCGTGTCGGCGGCTAAACCCGAGATTGCCCAGTACCCGTTTACTACGCTGGTACCCAACCTGGGCGTTGTTTCGTACCGCGACGACCTTTCGTTTGTCATGGCCGACATCCCGGGTATTATTGAAGGGGCTGCACAGGGCAAAGGACTGGGCATCCGCTTCCTGCGGCACATTGAACGTAATTCCGTCTTGCTTTTCCTGATACCGGCTGATAGCGAGGATATAGGGCAAGAATACCGGATTCTGCTCAATGAATTGCAGCAGTATAATCCCGAACTACTGGACAAGAAGCGAATTATTGCGGTTTCCAAGGGTGATTTGATTCCGGAAACGGATTTTGCTTCACTAGCGGCAAAGCTGCCCTCCGATATTCCACACGTACTTATTTCTGCGGTAACGGGTTCAGGCATAAATCAGATGAAAGATCTGATCTGGCAGGCATTGCAGGGATAAAGGGATTTCCAGTGATATAATAAGAAAAGGGCTGGATACCCAAAGGAGTCTGCCGTACTCACTTCGGATCCAACCCTACTTATGTTTTCAATAAAATAAATAGCCGGGACAGCTTATCATTACGAATGACTGCCTTCCTCCTCCTGGATCTTCAGGCAGGCATTGGACCAGAATTCGGCGTCCTGCTTCCAGAACTCAACGCGCTGCTCGGCTGCGTTCAGTTTTTCCCGGTAGAAATGAACCTTGCGGCGCATTTCTTCCTGGGCGCACCGGAGTGCTTCCCGTTCAGATTCTATCTCCTCAATATACTGGGATTGATTCTGAATACGCTGTTCAGATTGAGTAATGGCCTCATTGCTTTCTTGGTATACCCTGGCAAAGTTTTCTTCCAGTTCTTTAACGCACTGGTTATACACCTGCTCAACGAAATCAATCATTTGTATCTTTGCTTCCTTGTTTAAGTCCTGCAAACGACCATCCGCATACATCGATTCCATCACTGCCTGTTTGATGCGGTCTTTATGTATTCTAGGTATCATCTTGTACTGATTTAAGCATTATAATTTAGCAATCTTTAACGGCAACTATCTATACTTGGTACAAATTCTTTATAATTTCCTATTTATAGTCAATATAAACTAGAAAAATTCCTATTATAGCATCATTTAGGTACCTTTCTAACTTTACTTGCCCTGTGCGATAGATAGGACTATACGAAGAATAATTTATTGAGGGACATAAACCGCACCTCGATTCCCGGAATAAGATTCACCACGTTTACAGTAACTGATAAAAAGCTTTTACCCAAACAAAACCTGGGTAGTGACATTTTTTAGTTGACAGGTATTAAAAGGAAAGAGGAATCAATATGATAATAGAAGTAAGGACTTGTCATCAGTGTCAAAGTAAGCATATTGTTCGTAACGGGAAGAATGTATCAGGCCAGCAACGGTACAAATGTAAAGACTGCGGCGTGACAAGGGTACTGGATTCGGTCCAGAAAGGCCGCCAGTTGGATATGGAACAGGTCAGCCAGACCTATCAGGAGCGGAACAGTTTTCGTTCCACGGCTCGGATTTTCGGCGTAAGTCATACAAGTGTACAGCGGTGGTTAAAAAAAAAGCCTGAAGTTTAGCCCCTTTCAAAGAGACGATAGCCGAAGCAAAGAAAGCGGCTATTTTAGAAGTAGACGAAGTATTCAGCTTTGTGCTCATAAAGGTGAATCAAATCAGAATCTGGATTGCGCAGTGTCGGCAAACTCGTCAGATTGTTTCTTTCTTCATTGGCGAGGGAAGCATGCAATCTTGTAAAAGACTCTGGCGTAAGTTACCTTATTCGTATCTTAAGGGTAATAGTTTCTCTGATTTCTGGCGAGCTTACAACTGTATTCCGCACACTACTCATCAGAAAGTTGGGAAAGAGACTGGAGAAACGGCTCATATGGAAAGACTCAATAATACCATCCGCCAACGTTTTAGCCGACTGGTGAGAAAATCCTTATCCTTTTCTAAAAGAGTATATATGCTTAACCTCCACTTCAAACTCTGGGCCTACTACTATAATCTCAAAGTGGGTAAACCAATACCCGTCAACTAAAAAATGGCTTTACCAAAACCTGCTTTCAAACCTGCTCTAATACGATGCGTAAAAAAGGATCGGCTCTAACTCTCCATCTGGCCGTGTTTTTATTAAGTCTGGTCATACTACAGGCCCAGGAACACCCCCTCTTGGATCAAAACCCCTCCCTATTGCATTGGCATCAGATCAAAACGCCCCATTTCCGCATCATTTATCCCGAAGGTTTTGAGAAGGAAGCCATGCGCACGGCCAATACCCTGGAATACGTTTATAAACCAGTTTCGCTTACCCTGCAGCGGCAACCCCGTAAAATTCCGGTAGTATTGCAGAATCAGACTGCAGTGAGCAATGGCTTTGTAACAATTACCCCCCGTCACTCCCAGTTCTTCACCACGCCGCCTCAGGACTACACATTACTGGGCAATAATGACTGGCTCAATCTGCTATCCGTACACGAGTTTCGGCATGTAGTGCAATACGAAAAGGCCCTGACCGGATTTTCAAAAGGAATATACTGGCTTTTTGGCAACAATGGACTGGGACTGGTCACGATCACAGTTCCCTCCTGGTTCTGGGAAGGAGACGCCGTAGGCACTGAAACCGCCCTAACTGAAGGAGGCCGGGGCCGTATTCCGGCATTTGACCTCGCCTTCCGGACACGGCTGATCGCCCAGAAGCCCTTTGCCTACAACAAAGCCTACCTGCGTTCCTATAAACACTATGTGCCTAACCACTATGTACTGGGCTATTTTATGACTACGTACGTAAAGCGGCACTATGGTCCGGAAGCCTGGGGACGCATCCTGACCCGTACGTACAACCTCCCCTTCATCCCCTTCCGGTTTTCGGGAGCCATTAAAAAAGAAACGGGTCTGAAGGTGGAAAAACTGTACCGTAAGACCGTACAGGAACTCGACAGTTTATGGACCGGGCAGGTTGCGGAATTGGAAGAAACGCCGGTGACGGCCTTACCTACCAACCAGAACCGGGCATTTACCAACTACCAGTATCCGCAATATTTAACTGATGGCCGGATTATAGCCCAAAAATCAGGGCTGGCCGATATTGAGAAGTTTGTTGTGCTGGACAAAAACGCTGGAGAGAAAAAGGTTTTTGTACCGGGCTTTATCAGTCCGAATGGAATGCTCTCCGTAGCCAATGACCGGATTGTGTGGACTGAATCGGGCTTTGATATCCGCTGGGGCCAGCGGGATTATACCGTAATTAAAACATTTGATGTTAACACGGGTGAAAAACAGCAGCTTACCCGTCAGACCCGCCTCAGTGCTCCGGCCTTTTCCCCGGACGGCAACCGGATAGTGGCCGTGCAGGTGACGCAAAAGAATGAGTACAGTCTCGTGATTCTTAACGGCCAAACGGGTGAAGAAATACAGAAGCTGGCTAACCCGGCTAATGATTTTTACATTATGCCCCGCTTCACTGACGATGGCGGTGCAGTAGTAGCCATTAAGCAAAACCGGCAGGGCAAAACCATTGAACGGATTAACTGGCAGTCCGGTGAAAGAAAAGAGCTCATCCCCTATACCAGCCTCAATATCGGTCATGCCGTACCCCAGGGCGAGTATGTATTTTTTAATTCCCCCTATAACGGCATTGACAATATTTACGCTGTACACCAGTCTACCGGGCAGCAATATCAAGTAACCGACCGGAAATACGGCGCTTACAACCCGGCCTTCTCGCCGGACGGTAAGGAGATGGCCTATAATGATTTTACGCCGGGTGGTTTCCGTATTGTAACCATGCCCAACGATTCTACTCTATGGAGACCACTTGCAAACGTTACAAACCGTACCGTTGCTTACTATGAGCCACTAATCAATCAGGAACAGGGGCACAACATTATGCCCGAAGTACCGGAAAAAACGTATCCGGTCAAGCCGTACCGGCAGTGGCAGCATATGTTTAATCCTTACAGTTGGGGGCCGGTCATCAACTCGTCGGGGCAGGAACTCATGGCAGCCCTCTCTTCACAGGATCTGCTCAGTACTACGTTAATTAACCTGGGCTACGGCTTTGATGCCAACCAGAAAACCAGTAGTTATTTTGCCAACGTCAGCTATCAGCGTTGGTTCCCGGTACTGGACGCCTCTTTTTCAACGGGTCTGCGCCGCACTACCCGTGATTACAATAAAGACAAGGTGGCCGACAAAGACAGTATTGAGACTGATTACTGGCGGGAAAACCTCTTTAGTGCCGGCATACGGCTGCCTTTTAACTTTACCCGTTCCAAATACAACGAACGATTAACCCTCTCCGCCCATGGTAGCATTGCCCAGGTAAACGGCTATGATTTCCGGCGGCAATATGTCACCGAAATAGGCAATGGAAGCTTACGGGATATGCGTTACCGCCTGCAGTACACCCGGATTCTTAAAATGGCGCCCCGGGACGTAAATCCGCGCGGAGGACAAACATTTTCGTTGTACTACCGTCACACGCCTTTCCGGACGAACTTCGAAGGGGGTATTTTTACGGCGCAGGCGGGAACGTTTCTGCCCGGTATCGGCAAGCACCACAGTCTTTGGCTACGGGGCGCTTACCAACGTGAACAAGTTAGCCCTAGTCCGGACCGGTACTTTTTCCCCACTACCTTGCTCTTCCCAAGGGGTTTCAGCTATCGCAATTTCCAAAACTTCTTGAAAGGCTCCGTGGATTACCGCTTTCCCATTCTTTACCCGGACTTATCGCTGGGCCGGTGGTTTTATATTCAGCGGCTGAAGGGAAATCTCTTCTATGATGCCGGATGGGGAATGATTAGAAATCAATCTACCTATTACCACTCCGTGGGACTCGATTTATCCGTCGACTTTAACTTTATGCGGTTGCTGCCCCAGCTTGAAATGGGGGTAAGAACCTATTACCATCCGCAGACCGGCAAGTTCGGCGCTGAGTTTCTGGTGATTGATGTGGGATTTTAGAAAAGTTAGTCATTGGCAGATTGGTCAATGGTCATTGGGAAAATAGTCATTGATCAGCTGTTATTGGAAAAACGGACACTTAAGTACTAAGACAAAAAGGAATATAAGATGGTGGATGTTGCTTATCTTTCGGGATGCAAAAGAAATTCATTTTGTTAAATGAAGCGGAGGTTGAGACATTAACGCAAGGTCATAAAAACCATCCTTCAGCCCAGGTACGGGCCCGCTGCCACTGTTTAATATTAAGTAATCAGGGAAAAGAAGTCAAAGAATTAGCGTCCATATTCTCGGTGATCCCCCTGACAGTGTATAAGTGGTTTTCTCGCTGGGAAGAAAAAGGACTGGTAGGATTATTTAACGAAAAAGGCGTAGGTCGCAAAGCCATTTTCACTGTCTCCGACCAGGCAGTGATCAAAGAGAAAGTACAGGCTAATCATCAGAAGTTGTCTTTGGCCCGGCAAGCAATCAAGGCTGAACTCGATAAAGAGTTCTCAGAGAGAACGTTAAAACGTTTTTTAAAAAGTTTGGTGTCGGATGGAAACGCTGGCGAAAGTGCTTGAAATCCAAGCAGGACGCTCAGCAAGTAGCTTATAAGCAGGAGTGTTTGAGAGATTGAACAACTCAAAGACCAGAACCATATTGAGGTGTTTTATGGAGATGAAAGTGGGTTTTGTTTAACGCCGGTAATGGCTTATTCCTGGCAGTATCCAGGGGAAGAAATCCGGATACTACCCCAGAAAGGAAAACGAATTAATGTCTTTTGGCATCATGAGCGAAGCTAACCAACTGAGAAGTTTTCAGAAAGAAGGTAGTATTACCACTGATTTTATCATTGATTCCATTGACGCCTGGATACCTGCCTTAACCAAGCCTACCGTACTTATTTTAGATAACGCTCCCGTGCATCAAGCCAAGAAGTTTCAAGAGAAAATCCCCCACTGGCAGGAAGAAAACTTGTTCATTTTCTTTTTACCGCCCTACTGTCCGCACTTCAATAAAATTGAAACCCTATGGCGAAAGGTGAAATATGAGTGGCTTAAGCCGGAACACTACGCTTGTTTAGCCTCCCCTCAAAGAGGCCCTTACTGCTATTTTTAGCTGCTTTGGACAAGAATATACGGTCAAGTTCTCTTAATTTATTTTATATTCCTTTTTGTCCTACTACTTATCATTTAGAACTATTGATTCGTGGCTAAGTTTGAATATCGAATAAGGAACATCGAATGTCTAATAACTTATGACCAATCAGTCAATGATTCTTACTGAAACTCAGAAAACGGCCGTGCAGGGACTGCTAACCTTTTTACCCGCTTTGCAAAACAAAGATCGGGAATTTGTCCGCAATGGCTACTGGAGTGAGATGGCGAGTATAGTCAGTACGGCTACCGCCCGGAATCTATTCCGGTATTTGTACGACAATGGTTTTGTTCTCCCCGAATTTGACTGGATGGCCTGGAGCGAAGAGGCGTTGTCCTACCTGGATAATCGCGAAAAATTGAAATCAGCGGACTGGCAGACGTTGTACCAGCTGCTGACGGCGCATATCCGGGCTGACCGCACCAGCGAAGGCCATTACGACACTATTCTTGAAAATGGCTTTCTGCGGGACGTATTAACGAGAATGCAGGAGCTGAGCGGCATTGGTCAATAGCTATTGGAAAAAAGGTATCAGGCAATAAATATTAGAGCAAGGATCATTTAGGGAAAGATGAGAGAAGTGCTACTACCTGTAATTAACTCAAGAAGTTCATCATTACGGTGTTATCTAATCGCTCAAAATCCAGAATTCCTTTATCTTTAACACCTGTTACCTCCGAAGTAGTACTTGCAATCCTGCAACATCTGTGCTTAGCTTTTTAACCTTACCTCCGTTTTTAAAATCAGGCTACCCTTGCTATGGCTCCTGGCCGTTTTTTCTGTCTGTTCCTGCGATGACGCCGAAGCCCCTGACTGTTTGAAGCGCACGGGAAAAATGGTAAAACAAGCCCGAAAAGTAGGCAGGGTTCGCCAACTGTTTTTATATGATGACATGGATCTGAACCTGGCAACCGGCACTGATTCAGTGATTACCGTAGAAGCCGGAGAAAACCTGCTCCCCGCGATAGAAACACTGCAGACCGGCGACTCCCTGACCATCCGGAACAACAACCGGTGCAATTGGGTCCGTAGTTACCGTAAACCCCTGCAAGTAACCTTATATATTCCTCCCCACACTGACTTTTACCTCACTCACTACGGAGCCGGCCGCGTGCAATGCCTCGACTCATTACAACTGGATTACGCAATCATTGCCTCTTTTGATGGGGGCGGCAATATTGATATACGGGGTAATTTAGGATACATCAGCATTTATAGTAACTCTCCGGCGCATATCTCGCTGACGGGCCGGTCTGACCAGACCGAAATATGGCTTAACCGGGCAATCGGGAGGGTATCTGCCGAAAAACTGATTTCCCAGAACTGCAAAATCAGGCACAGCGGCAGTAATGAAATACGGGTCTTTCCAATAAAGGAATTGCAGGCTGAGATAACCGAAAATGGGACAGTAGCTTATTATAATGAACCCCTGAAGATCACCTCTACAATCACTGGACGCGGGAAACTAGTGAGAAGATTTTAATTTTGATGTTCAATTTTTGATGCCCGATATTCGGGAATTACCTTATTTTCTGCCACTTTTATTATATCTTCTATCGAACATCGCCAGTCGAACATCGAGCATCAAATTTAAAACCGCAGGGTAAACGTGGTACCTTCATTAACTACTGAATCGGCTTTGAGGGTGCCGCCGTGCATTTGCATGATCTGGCGGGAAAGGCTGAGTCCGATACCGGAACCAGTTTTTTTGGTGGTATAAAACGGAATAAAAATTTTCTCCAAGGCTTCGGGGATAATGCCTGGGCCGTTATCATTAACTTCGATAGCGATACGTCCATCGGTACCGGCGTAAGCACAGACCATGATATGCGCCTCTTCCCGTTCCGTTACTGCCTCCATTGCGTTCTTGATCAGGTTAATCAGTACCATTTCAATCAGCTCCGAATCGGCCGTTACCATCAGATGGTCGGGATCTACCCGGCAGTCGAGGCGGATACCAGCGGACCGGATGTCGGGCTGCATCAACTGGATTACGGGAGCAATCAGGTGTTTCACGGGCATTTCTACCGGTTTTGGCTTCGGAATATTGGTAAAACTCCGGTACCCATTCACGAAGTTGATCAGCCCGATGCTACGGCTTTCGATGGTCTTCAGGGCTTCTTTAATGTCGCTGATGGCTTCGTCATTTTCCTGGGTATGCTTCAGGTCATACTCCACAATATCGTTCATGGTAGCAATTAGGGAGGCAATTGGCGTAATGGAGTTCATGATTTCATGGCGCAGGACCCGGGTCAGGTTCTGCCAGGCTTCCAGTTCCTTCTGCTGTAGTTCGGACTGAATGTTCTGCAACGATACCAGTTTAATGATTTTTCCCCGCATCCGGATAATGGTGGTGTGCACGGCCAATTGCTGGTCTTGAGGGCCGTTATACAGCGTATTGTCCCGGGAATGGGGTTTCTGGACCAGCAGCATTAATTCAGGGTGATTTTTCTGCAATTCGGAGAGGTGCCGCAAACGGTATACGCCCAGCAGGCGGCAGGCGGCATTATTGATCAGCTCTACGTTGCCCTCCGGATCAAAGGCGACCAACCCTACGCTTACGTGCTGCACCACCGTATTGAGGTATTGCAGGTGTTCTTCTTTTTCAGCCCGGGCCTGCCGGAAAGCATCCAGTACTTCGTTGAAGTTCTTATTGAGTTCTTTAAAGCTTTCACCTAGCTTATTATCCGCCGAAAAACCAATAGCAAAATCAGAGAATCGCACCGCCTCCAGAAAGCGGATCAGTTTACGGTTGGTATTTTCTACGTAGTGGAACAGACCATAGATCTGAATCGCCACGGGAATAAACAGAAAGGCGGCGGCTACGCTATTGTTTAAGCGGACCGCCACGTATACGCACACGAATACCGAAAGCGTCAGGAGGAACACCCTTACCCACAATCCCGTACCGAAACGTTTGAACATAGCTATTAGGTAGTAAGGTATGGGTGTACGACAAAATGCAGAGCGTTCATCCGCATTTAGCTTCGCTGAGAATAGTTGCAATGCGGAGGTGTATAGCCGGGCATTTGAAATGCCCTTTTTCTCAGTTCCGCATTGCAAATGCGGAACAACACGATGGGTATTAGGGAAATGGCTATTCAGAGGAAATCAATCACTACTGACTATTTTCTAACAGCTGCTACCAATTACCTAATACCTAAACTACAGCCCATACTTCTCCAGGCGGCGGTACAGGGAAGACCGGGTGAGACCCAGTTCCTGGGCCGCTTCAGTAATATTGCCATTATACTTTTTGAGGGCCTTCCGGATCAGCATTTTCTCTACCTCATCAATGTGCATAGTCCCCGCCGTAATCGTCTCTTCTTCCAGTTGTTCCCGGACGGGGCCAAAAAAGAAGTCTTCGGGCTGCAGCACCGGACTTTGTGACATGATCACGGCCCGTTCAATAGCATGCTGCAATTCCCGGACATTGCCCGGCCAGTTGTACTTCTGCATCCGCTTCACCAGGGCCGGACTCAGTGAAGTGACGTTGCGGTTGTATTTCTTCCGGTACGATTGCAGGTAATGTTCAGCCAGCGGCACAATATCATCCAGGCGGTCACGCAACGGCGGCAATTCCAGCTCAATGGTATTGATCCGGTAGAGCAAGTCCTGCCGGAACGTTTTGCTCTTAACCATGTCGTACACAGGCATATTGGTGGCGCAGATCACCCGTACATCAATGGATTTGGGCTTATTGGAACCAACCCGGGTAACGGTGCGGCTTTGCAGAACAGTCAGCAATTTAGCTTGCAGCGGCAGCGACAGATTTCCGATTTCATCCAGAAATATAGTACCACCCGAAGCGGCCTCGAAACGGCCCGGACGGTCTTCTTTGGCATCCGTAAAGGATCCCTTCATGTGCCCGAACAATTCACTTTCAAACAAGGTCTCACTAATGGCTCCTAAATCTACGCTGACAAAAGCCTCCCCCGACCGGCGTGACTTACGATGCAGTTCACGGGCTACCAGTTCCTTTCCAGTCCCGTTTTCCCCTAGGATCAGTACATTGGCATCCGTTTCGGCTACCCGGTCCAGCGTAGTGTAGACCTTCAGCATCGCCGGACTTTGACCGATAATTGTCTGGGAATTGCCGGACTGGGCCATATTTAATCCTTTCTGTCTGGTTTTAAGGGTCTCGGCTTCTGTGCGGGATTCCCGCAGTTTCATGGCTGATAACAAGGTAGCCAGCAGCTTTTCATTTTCCCAAGGCTTCAGCACAAAATCCGTAGCGCCTTCTTTGATGGCCCGAACCGCCATATCTACGTCACCATAAGCGGTAATCAGCACTACCACGGCCGAAGGATCGATTTCAAGAATGCGGTCCAGCCAGTAAAATCCCTCTTTCCCACTGGACAAATCTTTGGTGAAATTCATATCCAGCAGAATTACGTCGTAGTGCTCATTGTTCACCAGATAGGGAATATGATTCGGATTTTGTTCTACATCTACGTGCAGAAAATGACGCTTTAAAAAGAGCCGGGCGGCGCTGAGCACATCCGTGTTGTCATCCACTACGAGAATTTTACCGGTTTTGGTGGAAGTGTTTTCCATGCGTTGCGTGTATAAATCAGGCTTGGTTAAGGATCAAAGGTTAGTTTCCGGCTTGCAAACTCTGTACCCGTTCCCGGAAGAGACTTATAAACGAGCTCTCTGACTAAAGAGAAGGGAATTTACCCGTATCAAGGTAGCCAAAGCTACGCAAAAACGTTCGGAATCGGACACCCATGACCGGCAACGAACGGGAGTGTTCGATTACCGATGTTCGATGCTCGATATTCGTTGTTCGGGAATTTAAGTACGGGATGAGAATACGCAGCAGGAGAGTAGCATTTATTCCTAATCAAGTAAAACCTTGCCATCCTCTTTTCTTGAACATCGAATATCGGACATCGACAATCGAACATCCAAAATCCCTGAAAACTCTTCTTGCATTTTCCGTTAAACACCTAAGTGTATCTACAAAGTATAATCTGACTATGGCAAAATCTAATACCCATAAACGGGAGCCCGCTTCCACCCAAACTACCGACAAACCGGAAAACTCTTTTTCCTGGATCACTCCGTCATTACAAGACTTTCTGGTGACCACCGGAGGGCTTGTCCAATTTATTGGCCGGTTTTCGCCAACCTGTTTAAGCCGCCCTTTGAATGGGAGGAGATGATTCACCAGGCCTACCGCCTGGGTTACCGGTCTCTGACTTTGGTAGGCATCTCCGGCTTTATTATCGGGCTGGTGCTCACGCTGCAAGCCCGGCCCACGATGGTGGAGTTCGGAGCCGAATTTTACATTCCTACGATGGTAACCATTTCCATTGTCCGCGAAATAGGGCCGGTACTTACGGCGATGATCTGTGCCGGAAAGCTGGGCTCTGGCATCGGGGCCGAGCTAAGTTCCATGAAGGTATCCGAACAACTGGATGCCATGGACGTATCGGGAGTCAATGCCTTCAACTATACGGTAGTGACCCGGGTACTGGCTACGACGCTGATGGTGCCGCTGCTGGTGTTTTATGCGGATGCCATTGGCTTGCTGGGCTCTTACTTCGCAGTGAACCTGGAAGGAGAGATGACGCTGAAATTATTTTTTCAGAAAGTAATCGGCTCAATCGGATATGCTGACATTATTCCGGCTACGGCCAAATCCATTCTGTTTGGGTTTGCCATTGGTATTGTGGGCTGCTACAAAGGCTATACTGCCGAAGGGGGAACGGTAGGCGTGGGACAAGCGGCTAATTCGTCAGTAGTGGCGGCCTCCTTCCTCATTTTTATTATTGACATGATTGCCGTGCAACTCACGCAATTAATTATCTGAAAGGAACCAACGCCGTGTACGAATCTGCCGCAACCTATCAACCCCCAACGGATTTAAAGACGCCAAAGGCTATTGAGGGGGATCAATTATACAAATCATTTGACCGGAATCAGGTACTCAAAGGCGTCACCTTTGCCCTCCATGAGAAAGAAAACTTGGTAGTACTGGGCAAATCTGGTACGGGAAAGTCAGTCCTGATCAAATGTATCGTTGGTCTGATCAAACCTGACTCCGGTGACTTGTGCATCCTGGGGAATAATATAAAAAACATAGAAAGCGAAGATGAATGGCGGGAAATACGCCGTAAAGTAGGCTTTCTGTTTCAGGGAGGGGCCTTGTACGACTCGATGACAGTACGCGAGAACCTGGAGTTTCCGCTGAAACGGCAACCCAATAAACTGTCAAAGGGAGAGATGAAGACCGCCGTGGAGGAGGTGCTAGAACACGTAGGCCTGCTCAATGCCATCAACAAAATGCCGGCCGAGTTATCGGGTGGGATGAAAAAAAGGATAGCCTTGGCCCGGACGCTGATTCTCAAACCCGAAATTGTGCTGTACGACGAGCCTACTACCGGTCTGGATGCCATTACGTCCCGTGAGATCAGCGAACTAATTCTGCACATGCAGGAAGCGTTCGGGATTTCGTCGATCATTATTACCCACGATATGGCTTGTGCCCGCCTGACGGCCAACCGGATGCTGATTTTGTACGAAGGCACCTTTAAAGCCGAAGGCACGTATGAGGAATTAGAACGATCACCCGAGAAATGGGTAAGAGCATTTTTTGAATAACGATGTATGATATATGAAGTAGGAAGTAAGAAGAATTTCGGAAGCAGGAGATGTGAGATATGGACAAAGTGCTATGCATCTCCTACTTCCTATCTCTTACTTCCTACTTCATGCATCCCACCACAATTTTTTAAGCAACAATCACTCATGGACAAACAAACACAACATAGCATCCGTCTGGGCATTTTCGTGACCCTCGGATTGGCAATACTTACGGCAACTATCTATTTTATCGGAGCCCGGCAGAGCTTGTTTGGTGGCCGTACCATTGTATATGGCGTATTCCGCAACGTGGGCGGCCTGCAGGAAGGAAACAGCGTCCGGTTCTCGGGCATCAGCGTAGGCACTGTAAAACAAATCGAACTTTCGGGGGATTCAACGGTACGCGTAACTTTGCTCATTGACGATGAGGCAGCGCAGTATATCAAGAAAGACGCCATTGCCAGCATTGGTTCTGAAGGGATCATGGGCGACAAGCTAATCAGTATATCGGTAGGTTCTCCACAGGCTCCGGCCATAATGGATGGGGATAAGGTATTAACGACCGAACCGATAGAATTGGAGACCATGATGGCGGCCCTTACCGAAACCGGCGAAAAAGCCCAGCAACTGGTAGCTAATTTGGCCGCACTGAGCCAGAGCATCCGCAATGGAAAAGGCGTAGCCGGAAGGCTGATGACCGATAGTACCTTGTCCCGCCGGTTTGACCGCATGGTGGCTGATCTGGAGAAAACCGGGCAGTCAGCTTCGGGTCTGTCACAGGATTTTTCGATGCTCAGTACCCGCATCCGGAACGGACAGGGCACCTTAGGTAAACTGATGATGGATGACGCTCTGGCTAATAACCTGAACCAGTTGATGGATACGTTGCAGGTTTCGGGTAATAAAGCGGCCCGGGTTTCCGGAGAACTGGAAGCCTTCAGCCGCAAACTGAACAATCAGGAAGGCGCCGTAGGGAAGTTTCTCACCGATACTACCTTTGCGGAGAATATGGGACAAACACTAACCCAGGTAAAAATGACGGCCCAGAGCCTAAACAGCACCACCGAACGGATTAACCAGAGCCGCTTATTCAAGTTCCTGTTTGGCAAGAAGAAGCAGGATCAATCCGTAGAAGCTTCCGCCAACCGCGGCGATATGGTCCGGAAGACTGAGGAAGGAGGAAAGTAGGTAGGGACGAAAGATTTTTCGCCCCTACTTAGGGATGTGAATGAAGAAGGTAGCGCCTTTGTTCTCTTCACTCTCGAACCAGATCCGGCCTTTATGCAATTCCACAATGTTTTTAATAATGGACATGCCTAAGCCTACTGACTGCTCTCCCCGTAAACCGGGGCGACGGGCTTTGGTGAATTTATCGAAGAGATTCGGTTGCAATTCTTTAGGAATGCCAATACCGTTATCAGATACGCTAATCAGCACCGATTCTCCTTTGTCCTCCACCTGAACTTTAATCTTGCCGTGGTCCGGGGTAAATTTGATCGCATTGGAAATTAAATTGTTAATTACCTGCATAAATTTTACCTCATCCACTTCCACATAGATAGGTTGTTCCGGAGTGATGTATTCAAAATTTTTGGCTATTAACTCCTCCCCTTGCGTGTAGTCCTCCATAAAATAGGCAATCCGCTCCGTCAGGTCCACGCGGATTTTAGTCAGTTTCACTTGGGAAGACTCCAGAAACTCGTTGTCCACAAAACTCCGGATCAAGTTAGTGCCTCTTTTGGCATTGTCCTTAATGTATTCCAGGTATTCCGTGATGTCTTCGCCCTTCTTCAATTTCCGTTCTATCAAGTCGACCATTCCCTGAATAGTGGTAAAGGGAGCCGCCAGGTCATGGGAAAGGATTTCAAGCACAGAATTTTTTTTGGCGGCAAACTTTAAGGCATTCAGCATATATTCTTTCGTCTGAGTAATGTCCTCTGCGTGTCCCGCCAGTAAGAAGCCTTCACTGATATCAACCGGAATGGGATATCCGGTCAGGGAGATCCATTTGATTGTATGATCAGGCAGGGTAATTCTAAACTCAATCTGTTTACGCTGCCGGTCTTTCAAAAAATCCTGATACTGCTGGCGTACGAATTGGGTATCTTCTTCGTGCACCATCGACAACAGGACCGAAAAGTCATCGAGGGCTTTTTCCTGGTCTACTCCCCATACTTCCTTAAAAGCCAGATTCAGGTAGCAAAGTCTTTTATCCTCCGGAGCATAGATGAAATATACCCGGTCTGATTGTTCGGCTACCTGTTGCAGCACTGCACTATTGACCATACTTTTTCCTCTATTCATACCCTTTACATTCACTCCGGAGATTAATCAATACGGGAAAAGGACAACACAGCTGTATTCGATAATGGTAAATTTTTAATGGAATTTATCATTACCCTTTATACTTGCCTCACCGCAGAAAGTTCTCTTGAAATAATTACAAACTGATGCATTTAAAAAGGGAAAGGCGATTTACGGGCTTCAAAATAACTTTTTAGAAAGCTGCGTACGTAGGCCGGGTCTTCCATAAGCTGGAGGTCTTCGTCGAGGGATTTGATCATTTTTTTAATCCGCCCGGTTTCCCGCTTAAACTTGGCATCCATCTCTTTGGCATTACCGCAAAACCGGTAGTATAGATTGTTCCCCAGCAGGTCAAAACCGCCCTTAACCTGGAACAACTCATTGGAAAGCTCATCTACTTGTTCCTTCAGGATCTTATTGAAATACTTCAAATGGTCGTCTGCCAGTTGGTCGCCCTCTCCCTTACCTCGGGTGAGAAACTCAATCCGGAGGCGGAGTAATTCAAACAAGTCATTCTGTTCGTAAGCTTCCGTGACGCGGTGCATAATCTCGGTCTTGCGCCTTTTTTCTGCCTCATCGGGTTCACGGTCAGGGTGCAGGGCTTTGACCAGTTCGGTATAAATGGTCCGGCTGGCCCGCGTAATGTTTTTAGCTTCCTCACGTATACGTTCTTCCTTAGCCAGCTGAGCCGGAGTTTTCTTGCGTTTACCCTTCTTTTCCTGGTGCTGGGCCTGCTTTTCGTCCAGTTTTCCCTTTAGGTGCTCAAACAATTCCTCCGGTGATTCGAACTTTTGATTTTCATCCATCTCAACCCCGAACATATTTTCCAGCATTCCCTTCAGTAAAGATTCTTCATCCTCCCCTTCTTCCTGGTCTTCTTCGTCCAGGCCCATAATGGCTGCGTATTTCCGGTGGATTTCCTCCAGCTCCTCCAGGCCGGCACTGTGAATCAGATCATAACTCTGCGTTAGAATAATTTCGGCAATGTTTTCCTTTTCCCGCTTCCGGAAAAACTTCAGTTTATAACTGCGGTCCAGTAAATAGATTAACTCTTTTTTCTTCCCGATCAGCTTTTTCTCCAGCGGCGCTATTTCGGCGTGTATTCGTGACTGAACTGCCTGCAACTGCGATTTTACCGACTCCAGTTCGGCCTTCATGTCATTGATCTGCTTCACGTAGCGGTTAAACTGTTTCTGCGATTTGGACAGTTCCTTGCCCGAATCACGCTGTACGATAAGCAGTTGTTGTACAGTGGTCATGTGTTGAATGGTTTGTTCGAAGGTAAAGTTAAAGGGTTTCCGGTTTAGGATTGCCAGTTTCCTGTTTTTTAACAAGTTTTATACAAAGTTAACCACCTCATCTATTCAACAAAAAACGGGTAACTCACTTAAAACTGGAAACCCGAAACCAACAACCCGAAACTAAATCTTCCGTCCGCCTTCCTGCTGGTGTTTCAGGTCAAATATACTAGCAGGGGCGTCTTTAACCGAACTGGGTACCTCCTTACCAATGGCGCCCTTCGCTACCATGCTGCCCCCATCCACAAACCACAAGGCTCCGGTCACGTAGCTGGCTTCATCGGAAGCGATAAAGGCGTATATATTGGCTACTTCTTCCGGGGTGCCACGACGGCCCATCGGGGTACCCTGCACCGTCATTTTCTCCGTCTTACGGTCGATGGCGCCGTGTTCCTTATGCGTCATGGCTGTATCAATCGGACCTGGACACACGCAGTTGGCCCGTACGCCGTACTTAGCCTGCTCTACGGCCACTCCTTGCATAAATGCGTGAATCCAGGCTTTGGAACCACCATAAGCCGTGCTCATCGGCAATCCTTGGCCACCGGCTTCCGAGCCCGCTGACACAATATTTCCCTTACTTTTCTGCAGGTGCGGCAGCGCAAACTTGGTCATGATAAATACCGAACGGATATTGTTCTGCGTGATGTACTCGAATGCATCCACCGGAAAATCCTGCGTTTCGTCGAAGTGGGGCAGTACGCCGGCATTATTTACCAGTATATCCAGTTTCCGGTAGGTATTAACTGCCAGATCGATGCACTTGCGGGCATACAGCTCCTGGGAAATATCCCCGAGGAATGCTACGGCATTGCCGCCGGCCTTCCGGATGGCCGCTGCTACGTCTTCCACCGGGTCGCCCGGTAGTCCATTAAGAATCATACTGGCTCCCTCCAGCGCAAATTTATGGGCAATAGCCTCACCAATGCCCGTGCCGGCACCCGTAATGATGGCAACTTTGCCTTCCAGTCTTCGTTGCATAGTGCTTTTGTTTAAATAGTAAATAGATCAGACTATGCGATTACTTACTTATTTCAGGCAGGAAGGTTGCCTGAATTGGCGATGTTAGATGTGGGAAGAAGTGAGAAGCGAGGAGTGAGAAGGATTAAATAAGTATTAAATATAAATTACTCGCAGTTTTACTCAAATACTGTCGCAGATAACCGCAGACACGCTACGTTTCGCTATTTTGAAATTTTGCCTTTCGGATACAAGCAATGATAAAATTTCTGCCAACTGCTACTGCCCACTTCTTTCTTCTCACTCCTCACTCCTCGCTTCTCACTTCTTCCTGCATCTAACATCGTCCTATGGAGCTATCCCTTAACGTACCGGCGTTTATATTCCCGACTATTTCGCTGCTGATGCTGGCTTACACCAACCGGTTTCTGGCCCTAGCTTCTCTGATCCGGAGCTTACACGCCAAGTACCAGGAAGCCCCCGATCCACTGATACTGGCTCAGTTGCGTAACCTGCGACTCCGCGTCCGGCTGATCAGAGATATGCAGGCGGTAGGGGTAATCAGTCTGTTCCTGAGTGTAGCCAGTATGTTTTTTATTCTGGAAAAGCAGATGCTAACGGCTGTTTACCTGTTTGGGGCCAGCCTGGTGTTCCTGATGTTATCGCTGGTATTGTCCATGGCCGAAATCTATACCTCTATCCGGGCCCTGAATATTCAGCTGGGCGATATGGAAGAGAAGAGTTGATCAATTGAGGTGCTTATGTGCTGATGAGGCCGAAGTCTTTTATTTATTGGCGCGGATTTACTTCCGTGCTTTTATAGCATCTTCACCAGCATATTGGCACATCAGCTAATCTGCACATCAACTTACTGTTTTTTGAAGGGAATGCGGTAGAAAATGTAATAATTGAAGCCGACGGCATTGTTTTTAGCCGAGTTGCCGAAACCCGGAATGGTAATAGCCCCCAGGTCTTTGTTGCCCTTAAAGCCCACTTTGACCTTAATGCGGGTAGTGAATCCGAAGTAAATATTTTTCCAGACTAATACTTTTAAGCCCCCTACCAGTTCCGCCCAATGAGCCGTAAAGCTTTGTTGATCCAGTTCGCCAAGGTAATCTTCCCAAATACCTCCTCCCGGAATAATGAAGTCCGACTCGAAGTTAAAGGTGGCCATTGCGTACCGCGCACCGTAAAACACTACGTCATCTCCCCCCTTTAACAAATTTCGCTCTATGCCGACCCGGGCAAAGTACCCATTACTCCGGTAATTAAATAAGGAGTCCTCCTTTTTAATGGTTGCATTACCGGCCTCCACTACGAATAACATCTTTTTATACCCGACGTCCCCGGATACTTCAAAGCTGCGGAACTTCTGATTGGTCAGATAATAGTAGCCGATCCGGCTCAGGTCAAATCCAATGCGTACTCCATTGCTGAGGACGGTATCTGCCTTAGGAGAAATGGATTGTGCCTGTACCCCGTAGAAAGGAAGCGACAGCAGCAGGCTAAAAATATATTTTAATATTCGGGGCATTGGTTTCATCCACTACGTCTTTAATCACCTTGATTGAATCACTGGGGAAACTGTTTGGAAAAGTAGTCTGGATCGAATCTCTTTTCAGGTTGTTATACCTTAGGTCGAAGCCACAAGCATCGGAAACGAAAAAAGGCTGAAGGGTATAATATACCGTTAGCTTTTCACTCCGGATTGAATCAATCCTGACGGGCTGCTGGGTACCCACTCCCCGGGTATATCTTCGCCATTCAATTATGAAAGTAGTTTTGGTTTTGTCATTGCCCTGATCAAGCGGCAGTACCAGATTACCGGTTCTACGGGCTACAGTATCAATCTTCGGGAGCTTTGCTCCTTCACCATATACCGCTACAATCTCGATCAGGGTATCCCGCTCCGGCTGCTGGCGGGTAGACCGGTACCGGGTCTTGAATTGTACAATCAGCTTAGGGTCATTCAGATTGGTACACTCAGGCTCGGTGCAGGCATACAGCAAACCTGCAAATAAGGCCAGCAAGAAGTAGCTTCGGCGTAAAAATGACATAATCTTCATCCGGATGGCAAATTAGAGAGGAATGGGGAGGAATAAAAATTAGAAGCGAGGAGTGAGAAGATAGAAGCAACAGTTTTTAGTTTCGGGTCTACAGTTTATGGTCGCTGGTTAAATCAGAATAGGTAACAGCCAAGGAATCTTCTTACTTCAGACGTTATGCATAACGTCTCTACTTCCTCACTTCTCGCTTCTCACTCCCCGCTTCTCGCTTCTTTCTTCCCAAACTCCTTTTATTCGTAATAGAAACGTGGTAAGTTTGCCATTTCTCAATAGTTTAGCCTCCATCAAAACTATTTCCGATGACCTCCATTCTGAACAAAGTAGCCCCTGGCGTAGTAACCGGCGATGCAGTCAGCGAACTGCTCCGTTATGCCAACGAAAATGATTTCGCTCTGCCCGCCGTTAACGTAGTAGGAACCAATTCTGTGAACGCTGTCTTGGAAACGGCCAAAGCGGTGAACTCTCCCGTAATTATCCAGTTCTCCAACGGTGGTGCACAGTTTTACGCCGGCAAAAGTCTTGCCAATGATAAGCAACAAGCTTCCATTGCCGGTGCTATTTCTGGTGCCCTGCACGTACACCAAATGGCTGAACTGTATGGCATACCCGTAATCCTGCACACGGACCACGCGGCTAAGAAACTACTTCCCTGGATTGACGGTCTGCTGGATGCTGGTGAGAAATATTTTAAGCAGCATGGCAAGCCCCTGTATAGCTCTCACATGCTGGATCTTTCCGAAGAGCCGCTGCACGAAAACATCGAAATCTGCAAGAAGTACTTCGAACGGATGAGCAAAATGAGTATGACGCTGGAAATTGAACTGGGCGTTACTGGTGGCGAAGAAGACGGTGTAGACAATACCGGTGTAGACAGCTCCAAATTATACACGCAACCTGAAGAAGTAGCGTATGCATATGAAGAACTACTTTCGAAGCCAGGTCAGCGACAAGTTTACCATTGCCGCTGCTTTCGGCAACGTACATGGTGTATATAAGCCCGGTAACGTAAAGCTGCAGCCCATCATTCTAAAAAACTCTCAGGATTACATCCAGAAGAAATATAATAAAGGTGAAAACCCGGTTAACTTTGTATTCCACGGCGGTTCCGGTTCCAGCCGCGAAGAGATCCGCGAAGCCATTAAATACGGCGCTATCAAAATGAACATTGATACTGATATTCAATGGGCTACCTGGGAAGGCATCCGGAACTACTACGAAAGCAAGAAAGCCTACCTGCAAGGACAACTCGGCAACCCCGAAGGCGCCGACAGTCCGAACAAGAAATACTACGATCCACGGGTGTGGCTGCGCGAAGGCGAGAAGACTATGGTGAAGCGGCTTACGCAGGCTTTCGAAGACCTGAACTGTATCAACCGCCTGTAGTATTACTTGAAAGTAGCAGAAAGCAGTTCTTTAAATCGATGCTTACTGACAAACCACGGCTATGTAATAAAGCCGGGTTTTCTGTTTTACACTGCCCTTCTGGTTTTTAAGGATTTCCCTTATTACTATTCAGCAACTCAAAGCGGAGACGTGGAATGGGTTTAGGATAGACAGGCATCCTTGACGGCGGTACACGCTCCATTTTTAGCTGAGGCATCGGAATAACTTTACTCAAGTCAGGCTTCAGTATAGGCATCCGGTCGATATTGGCGCTTCTCCAGGCATAGAAAGAACTCCTATCCAACGAATCAGCAGGGAATCCTGGTAATTTAGGCCCCCGCCCGGATTGCGCACTCAGCGAAGTTACTGTCAGTAGTAAAGTGAAAGCAACCGCAACCCCATATCTCACAACCTCTATTCCTGATTTCATAAGGCAACTTATTGGTTTATGAATCTGAAGATGCCCGTGAAGCCGGAAAAGTTTTAAAAGGGAGATAACAAGGAGTGAGAAGTGAGAAGCGAGGAGTGAGAATACAGGTGGTAGGAAGAATTTCGGAGGTCGGAATGCGGATGTCGAAAGCAGGAGGTATGAAGTACGAGGCAGGGCTCAGATATTCAATATCTCCTACATCATACTTCTTACTTCTTACTTCTTCCCTCCTGCTTCCTATATCCAAAATCTGCACTCCGGCATCCGAAATAGCCTGCTATGGTTTCCGGAAAATAAGCAGATGTTGCTGAGGTAATACTTTCTTATTTTCTACAAACTGCAATCCGGCGGCTTCCATTTCCTTGCGGGCCTGGGTTTCGGTCATTTTGTGCCGGGGACGAATTGGAACCTCAGGATCTTCGGCCCGGTATTCCACCAGGGCGATTCGCCCACCCGGCTTTAAGGAGTGCACTAAGTTCTGCATCATTTCGTAGGGGTGCGAAAATTCGTGGTAGGCATCCACCAGCAGGGCGAGGTCTACAGTTCCAGCTGGAAGCTTGGGATCGGTAATGTCTCCCAATACGGTTTCCACATTGGAGATATTAATTTTTTGTTTCTTTTTATTTAACAACTCCAGCATTTCCGGCTGTATATCAACGGCAAGTACTTTCCCTTTGGGTACTAACGGGGCCATCCGGAAAGTAAAGTAACCGCTTCCCGCACCGATATCCGCCACCACATCATCCTTCTGAAGGGACAAAGCCCTGAGCAATACATCGGTGCGCTCTTCGCGTTCCCGTTCCGGTCTTTCCAGCCACTGCGCCCCCGTATGTCCCATTACCTGGGCAATTTCGCGTCCCAGGTAGAATTTACCGGTTCCATCCGAACTTTGCGAGGTCCGGTACTCATACTGGCTGTTTGATTGATCAAAAGTGACCGCCGCATCCCTAGACTGAGCACAGGCTACTTGTAAGCAAAGAAAGAATAAATAAAATACACGCTGGGATTTATGCATAGAATGAAGTATTTTCATTGAACAAAGCTGATCAGAAAAAAAACAGGTCGAATTCAAATCTGCCGATTAAGTAGCGGCGTATATAATTGAAAATTAGCTATATTAGACCGTCTGTATTCTGGAAGTACCCGTATGCTGCCCAAATCCACACGCTTTATTATTTAACTATTTTATACTCCAATTGATTTTACAAAAATGCGTACAAAATTTACCACTTCTATGTGTGCAATTGTGCTGCTTGCCGTAGCTACAAGCTGCATGAATGAGAGTCGTTTCCTGGTGGACTACGACTACAGCTACCGAGGAACTTCAAGAAGTATTCTTCTTTCACTTTTGTAGACAACATGCCGTTTGATGATAAGGATTCCAGCATGAACAACCCGATTATTGCGGATGCCATTAAGAATCAAATGGAACTGCATGGCTACCGTCAGACCAAACGCAAGCCTAGCCTGCTGGTTTCCTACAAAGTGTTCTATGACGACCTGCGGTTCCAGGATTTGTGCAGCCCGAGATAGAGAACTGGGTACAGACTGAGGATGATGAAGTAGGGTATGACCCCGTAAAATATAACCTGGTAAAAGGAACCCTGATTGTGCAATTGCTGGAAGCAAAAACCCACCAGACCGTATGGCAAGGCTATGCATCCGGCGTTTTTAATGATAAGACACTAGGCAGCGAACGGTACCTGAAACGGGCTGTCCGTTCTATTTTCGATAAATACAAGCTCTTCGCCGACGGCTACATCATCGAAAGCCGCAACAACGGCACCAATGGCAATAGTGGCCGTTAGGTTGTAAGAGTTAAGAGTTAAGAGTTTTACACTTTCAACTATAAACTTTTAACTCTTAACTTTTTTACGCTTCTGCCCGCAACACCTCCAGCGGCGGCCTTACCAGCACCTCACGGCTGTTAAACAATCCGATCAGAATCGTAATGCCCGTTACCGTAGCGGCAACCGCCAGCAGCGGAATAACATCAGGCGTGAATGGAGTTTCGAAAACAAAGTGAGCCAGGGCCCAGGAACCGGCTATAGAAAGAATAATTCCGGAGAAAGCCGCCAATAAGCCAAGTAATAAGTATTCGACCAGATTAATGTATAGAATCTGCCGCTGGCTTGCTCCTAACGTACGCAACAGTACACTTTCCTGCATTCGCTGGTACTTGCTGATCACTACGGAACTGCCCAATACCAGTAGCCCGGTAATAATGCTGAACAAGGCCATAAACCGGATCACAAAGGACACTTTGCCAAGTATTTCGTCAATCGTACGTAGGATAAGGCCCAGGTCAATGGCCGATACATTAGGAAACCGGGTCACCAATGCTCTCTGGAAAGCAGCAGAATGTCCGGCAGAATCCACCCGCGTCATCAAGACGTGAAATTGCGGGGCTTGCTCCAGCACCCCATTCGGAAAGACAACGAGAAAATTAGTCTGGACGCGGTTCCAATCCACTTCGCGGGCACTACCTACAATGGTAGGAATCAGGGCTCCCTGTACATTAAAGGTAAGCTTGTCGCCAATTTTGAGTTTAAGGCGTTGCAGATACCCTTTTTCAATCGAAATGCGGGCTGTATCAGTAGGAGATTCCATTTTTTGCAGCTTGCCCTGGTCAATTTTCTCCGAACCGATCAACGTATCCCGGTAGGTAACCCGGTACTCGCGGGTAAGGGCCCAATCGGGTATTTTGGCAGCAGTATCTTTCTGAATGGCTTCTACCGGACGGCCGTTAATAGCAGCCAGGCGCATCGTCACTACGGGCACATTTTGAATAATGGGCATTTTGTACTGTTGCACCAATTGGCTTACGCCTTCTTTCTGCGTAGTTTGAATGTCAAACAGCACCATATTAGGCTGTCTGCCACTGGCCGATAATTGCACTCTTCCCAACAACAGGGTTTGCGTCAGGTATAGCGTGGCAATCAGGAACGTGCCCAGGCCGATGGAAATGACCAGAATTAAAGTTTGGTTCTGGGGACGATACAAGTTGGAAAGCCCCTGCCGCCACACGTAGCTCCAGGAGACCGGGAAGAACTTCCGCACCAATACCATCAGCAGGCGTCCCAAGCCCGTTAGTATGGCAAAAGCCACCAGCAAGCCAACCGTAAAACCAAGCGCCACTTTCCAATCGTGGGTCTGCAAATAAGCGAACCCAGTAATAAAGAGGCCAATTAATCCATAAATGCCCCATTGCAGCGGATCAGGCCCCGTCACATCTTCTTCGTAGGAAGTCCGCAACGTACGCAAGGGAGAAACTTTCCGGATTACGAGCAGCGGCAGCAGGGCAAAGGCAATGGTAATCAGCAGGCCGATGCCGATGCCTTGTAAAACGGAAATCCATGAAATGGCCAGGGAAACCTTAACCGGGAGAAAATCGGCGAACACCTCCGGCAGCAGCAGTTGTACGGCAGAGCCAAGGATTGCTCCTAATATGGCTCCCAACAAGCCCATCAGCGTCGTCTGAATCAGGTAAATCAGGAAGGCCTGCTTGCCGCTGACGCCAATACAGCGTAATACTGCCACCGGGGCAATTTTTTCCTTCACGTACAGGTGCACTGCACTAGCTACGCCCACACAACCTAGCAGCAAGGCTACAAAGGCCACCAGGTTCAGAAATTTAGTCAGGTCTTCGAATGCCCGGCCCGTATCCCGCTTCCGTTCGGAGACGGTATCGTAGTTGATGCCCGCCTTGTCCAGCTTCGGCTCAACCGACTTGGCGAACTGATCAACGTTTGCCCCTTTATTGAATAAATAATAAATACGGTACGTAGCCCGGCTACCCCTTTGCAGCAGACCCGTCTCGGGCAGGAATTGCTGCGGAATATATACGGAAGGAGCCACGGTGGCAGTCACCGCTGTTTCACCCGGAATTTTAACGGAACGGCCCACAATCAGAAAAGAGACGTTACCCACCTTTACCGAATCTCCCGGACGAATGTTGAATTGCGTTAACAGGGCATCATCCACCATCGCTACTGGTTTTTTGGCCTGATTCCCTTCCCGGAACGCCTTCACTGAGTTTGCCGGTTTGGCTTCCCAAGTACCGTAGTAGGGAAATTTCCCGGACACAGCTTTCACTTGAGCCAGCCGGGTATCCTGAGTCTTGGGAAAGAAAATCATCGACGGAAAAGCCGTTTCGTAACTCCGTTCCAGCCCAACGCCCCTTAAAAATCGGTACATATCCGGAGCAAATTCTTTTCCGGAGGATACGACCAGATCAGCGCCCACCAGTTCTTTGGCCTGCTCATCAATACTACGAGCCAGATTGTCGCCAAAGGAATTTATGGCTACCAGGGCGGCAATGCCCAGTACAATAGAAGACATAAAAAGAAATAACCGGCGGCGGCTTCTCCGGCTGTCACGCCAGGCCAACGTCCAGAGCCAGGGGTCAAACGGAGAGGCTTTGGGAACAATTATTTTAGGAATGGGTCGGTCCATGAGAGTTTCCAGTTTTTTGTTTCTGGTTTCCAATTACTAGAAGAAGTGGCAGGAGGTAGTAGTTTACAGTTTTTGGTTTATAGTTGCCAGTTGCCTGAAAAAGTGGTAGTTTACGATTTCAAGTTGCCAGTTTTTAGTTTTGGATTTCCAGCCATACAGGGCTTATGCCATACGAGGGTGAATGCAGTTCGCCCCTACATTTCCAACATCGAAGATCGAAAATCGTCCATATCTGCCATCCGATTTCCCAAATAGCTTCTACTCCCTCCCCTGCCAGACATTTTCCCGGGCAGTAACTGTATCTGACACCACAACCCCGCCTTTAATTCGGATAATGCGCCCCGTCCGTGAGGCCAGTTCCAGATCATGGGTGACGAGTACAAGGGTAGTACCGGCTTCCCGGTTCAGTTCAAAGATCAAATCCACTACTTTGGCGCTGGTGTCAGTATCCAGGTTACCAGTAGGTTCATCCGCAAAAAGAATTTTAGGCCGGTTGGCAAAAGCCCGGGCCAGTGAGACCCGTTGCTGTTCCCCACCGGATAGCTGCGTGGGGTAGTGGTGCCCCCGTTGCCCTAAGCCTACCCGGTCCAGCAGTTCCTGCGCCGTTCGCCTTACACCCTTCTCTCCCCGCAGTTCGAGAGGCACCATTACATTTTCAAGGGCAGTCAGCGTAGGCAATAATTGGAAATTCTGGAAGATGAATCCTACGTACTGGTTCCGGACGGCAGCCCGTTCGTCTTCTCCCAGGTGATCCAGCCGGATGTCATTCAGGTACACACTGCCCGAAGAGGCCCGGTCAAGCCCGGCACATAAGCCTAACAGCGTAGTTTTGCCGCTTCCGGAGGGCCCTACAATGGAAAACGTATCGCCGGGCTGCAATTCAAAATTCACTTTATCCAACACGGTAAGCGTACGACCTCCGCTCTGATAGGTTTTGGTCAGGTCCTGAACACGTAGTATACTCATGAGAATTAATGTGCTGATTGGATGATGTGCTAATGTGCTAATGCAGAGACATTACCAGTACCTGATACCTCAATACCAAATACCCATTTACCCTTTAGCATTCAACATTTAGCATTCTACTATAGATAAACCATTGATTTTACGGTTTGTTCCCAGCCCAGGCAAATAGTATTTGACAGAAGGCCAGGGGTCAGGCTGAAGGGGAAGTTTTTTACTGATTTTGTCGTAAAATGCGTTAGAAGTGAAGCAACTCATTCTTAATTGGCACATTAGCACATCATCCAATCAGCACATCAACCCTTATGCTCAAATTCCCTTATTATATTGTCTTTATCTGGTGTATAGCAATCAGCTTTAATAGTTGTGATTCAAAAAAAGCTGATAATGGGCGTACGGAAACAAAACCAAGCGCCGCTTCGGGACAGTCTCAGACCCAATCAAAAACCGAGGCTACCCAAAAGACCATACTTTTCTTCGGCAACAGCATAACTGCCGGGTACGGCCTGGAACCTTCACAAGCATTTCCGGCGCTGGTGGGGCAAAAACTGGATTCTGCCGAGTTTAACTATCAGGTGATCAATGCCGGACTCAGCGGGGAAACTTCGGCCGGCGGCAGAAACCGCATTGGCTGGGTACTCCGCCAGCCGGTAGATGTATTTGTGCTGGAACTGGGAGCAAACGATGGCCTACGGGGACTTTCGCTGGATGCGACGAAGCAAAACCTGCAAGGCATCATCGACAGCGTACGGGCTAAAAGTCCGCAGGCACAGATTATATTGGCGGGCATGGAAATTCCCCCGAACATGGGAGCTACCTATACCAAGCAATTCCGGGAAATGTATCAAGACCTGGCGAAGGAAAAAAATCTGCAGTTGATTACCTTTCTGATGGAAGTTGAGGGCGGAGTTGCCCTGCTGAATCATGAGGAAGTCATCCATCCCACGGCGGCGGGGCACCGGATCGTAGCAGATAATGTCTGGAAGGTGCTGGAACCAGTGCTGAAAGGTTTATAGTTTATGGTTTTGAGTTGCCGGTTGATTAATTTGAAATGCCTCACCCTGGCAGTAATCCTTTGCAATAAATGATGGGCAAACCGGTTTAGAATTTCACGCAAAGACGCAAGGGATTATGAGATTTTGCGTAACGTCATCTATTTAATCCAAGACTAACTTTAATCCAAGACTAACTGGAAACCAGAAACTCAAAACCGGAAACCTAAATTACGGCATCATATTATACAGTTCCTTCAAGCGGGGACTGGTTTCCTTAGTCTTGATGTCCTGCCGCATTTCTTTCACCCCTTCCAGTTCGGCAAATAGGGCTAAAGTCTGGAAAGCGGAGAACCGGACGTAGTCAGCGGTTGACTGCCGGGCCATCTTTTCCAATACTTTTACTCCTTGTAACTGCACTTCTTTGGGCTGCGATATCAGATACTGTCCGAACAGCTGCGCCATCTGGTACAGGAACGGGCTGTCACTATGATTCATCTGACTCGCAAACCAATCATAGGCGCCGGCCTCTCTCTTTTCAGCGTAGTAATTACCAATGATCAGCAGTACGTCGGTATTTTTATAGGTGCTGAAAGCAGCAATTTTTTGGGCTGCGTCAGCCGGCTTGGTGCCTAAGTACGCATTCAGCGCCGCCGCCACTACGCTGTAAGACTTATCCTTCAGCGCCTGTTCAAATAAGTCCGAGTAATTGCCTTTCCAGCTAGCCAGTGTGCTTATGGCCTCAGCCCGTACGTACGAACGCGGATCAGTGGCTGCCATCTGCTTGAGTTTCGCTTCAAATTCGGCGGCCGCTTCTCCCTGGTAAGCATTCAGGTTACGAACCGCCATTTGACGGATTACCCAGAACTTATCATTGAGTGCATCCTGAGCCATTTGCTTAAGTTTCGGATTGGCAAACATTCTATCCCGGTTATCAGCCGTAGCTGCTTTCGAGCCCTTCTCTTCTTCCTGCGCTTTCACGACTTCAAAAATCCCATTAAACGCCTCGTAGCGGGCCAGGTATTTGCTGGTATTGTAAAATTGGAATACCTGTTCCTCAGTCGTTTTGGGATGCTCTACTTTGCCCAACAGCTGGGTTTCGCTGTCAAACAGTACTAAGTCTGGCTTGGCTGCGGCGGGCAGTTCAATGGTTTGCTTAGCCTGGGTAATAGTTACGTCGTGAGAAG
Source organism: Cytophagales bacterium (assembly GCA_030448185.1). GTDB lineage: Bacteria > Bacteroidota > Bacteroidia > Cytophagales > 172606-1 > CADCTQ01. Next base: position 35,539 of record JAUJNL010000033.1, read on the forward strand.
TGCGCTGCCCGTTAGTCCAAATGTCTACCTTTACCGGAAGGCGGTAAATCGGTGTATACGCAGAGTCCTGCCGTTGCGTCACGTCCAGGTATACTTTCCCGTTCTCGTACGTGTGGCTGACTGCTAAATCCGGATGGCCGGCAGCCAGAAACCATTGGTTAAAGAACCAGTTCAGGTCTTCTCCGGTAACCTCTTCGAAGGCCAGGCGTAAGTTATGTATCTCCACATCGGAGTACTTATTTTTGTTCAGGTACAGGTTCAGTGCCGTAAAAAAGGCCTCGTCGCCTACGTATTTGCGCAGCATGTGCAAAATGCGGCCTCCTTTGGCGTACGAATGGCTGTCGAACATATCTTCCCGGTCCAGGTACTGGTACCGGATCAGCGGCTCCCGCTTGGATTCGGCCTCCGCAAAATACTGTTCCGCTTCGTTTTGTCCGTGGTAGTCGGCCTCGTCGGCTCCCAGTTTGTGCTCAAACCAGAGGTATTCGGAATAGTTAGCGAACGATTCGTTCAGCGGCAGGTTGGCCCATGACTCGGTAGTAACCAGGTCCCCAAACCAGTGATGGAACAGTTCATGCGCAATAATATCGTCAGAATTATCATCGATCAGCTCGCGGTCATCCATCTGCACCTTCTCATAAAAGGTGACGGCCGTCGTATTTTCCATGGCACCGGATACAAAATCGCGCACGATAATCTGAGAATATTTATCCCAGGGAAATTTATAGTTTAGTTTATTGGAGAAAAATTCAATCATCTCCGGCGTACGGCCGAATATATCCTTAGCATACTTAGCATAAGCCGGCTCTACGTAGTAATTCACCTCTACATTTTGCCACTTGTCCTTCACCACAGTGTGCTCACCTACCGCAATCATGAAGAGATAAGGCGCATGGGGTTGGTCCTGCTTCCAGTAATCGGTACGGGTACCGTCTTTATTCATCTTTGAATATTGCAGGGTACCATTGGAAAGCGTGACGTATTTCTGCTCTACAGTCAGGTAAATTTCCTCCGTGCAGCGTTCATTGGGCGAATCAATGGTCGGAAACCAGCGGGAGTTAGATTCAGTTTCGCCCTGCGTCCAGATTTGCTTCGGCTTATTGGGTTCGGTGCCATCAGCATTGATGAAATACAAGCCTTTGTCAGAAGTAATAGCTTCACTGCCGCCGGTAGGTAATTCATTAGGCTTAGCGGTGTAGTCAATGACCAGGGTGTACTTGTCATTGCGGGTATAGGTTTTATCAAGCTGGATGTTAAGACGATAATTGTCGTAATCATACTTCAGCGCCGCCCTTTTCTTCGTTTTTTCGTCAACCAACTCAATAGACTTAATGTCAAATCCTTTGGCATCGAGCTGGAGGGTGTTTTGCGGATAGAAGTAGGGCTTTAGGGTGAGGGTTGCCACGCCGTACATATATTGCTTCTGCCAGTCGGGCCGGAGCTCCAGTTTGGTGTGCAGCAAATCATGCTTTTTGGTCCGTTCCGGGTTGTATGGGCCTTTCTTAGGAGCCCATACTGGTATAGAATCAATCGGTTCCTGCTGGACTGAGGTCTGCTGTTCCCCTTTGTTTTCCAATACCTGGGAGGTCGTATCTAAGTCGGGTGCCGAGACGGCAGCAGTCGTTTGCTTAGCCGATGTACAGGATTCTGCGCCCCATAGTACAAGGCTTAGAGAGGCAGCAAAAACCAATTTATGCAAATGAAAATGCTTTTGTAGCATTGATGTCTAGGTTATTTAGGTAAGCGGAATGGAAAACGAAAAGAAGGTTATCTAGTCCAGTCTTCAATCTGGATGCCCTCTAAACGAGCCAAATGAGAAAAATTGTTAGTCACCAATGTAAGGCCATTGGCAATAGCAGCTTTAGTTCAGCCAAGGTAATTTCGGAAATAAAGCAGTTCTCCAAGCCAACCTGCTTTATTTTTTGATTGATTTGATAGCGTCCCTTAAAAAGGAATATAACCATATTAGTGTCCAGCAGATACATTAGAATTCTTCTCTTTGACGAATTGAGGTTCGGGAAGTTTGGATCTGTTCGATTATTTCTTCGGCAGATTCGTCTGACTTCCACGCCCCGTAAAAGCGGTCAATATTTCGCTTATCCCGGAGGGAATGTCTGATTGATTCGGATAAACGGGAAATCAATTCGAGTTTATTTTCGGTACTGGCATTTTCAAGCAGTGCTAAATAAGCCTTTACCAAGTTGTTATTAAAATCAACTGTGTCCATATTGCTAAATCCTCCTTCCGAATATATACAAGTTTCTCTAATGCATTTCAGTAACTATTGGGCATTTATTGAAATTCCTTTTAAAGAGATAAACAAGTTTTCTCCCAAAAAAACTATTGAGCCCGTGATAAGTTTGTAAAAATAGGTTAAATGCGATAAGTTGAAAAAAATGAGGAAATTTGTCTGCTTATAATCTTATGGGACATACTTTATCAAAGCGAATTTCTGCCGGAGGCCACGGAAGACGACCTTTCATAAATTTCCGGACCGGGACAGTGAATATTCCGGAAGTTTTTTCTGTTAATAAATAAAAGAGATCTGGTTAGCAGTAAATTACGTATTGGTAGTAAGCACATGTATTGAGCATTTATCCTTATAACATATAAACGTTTTACCGTTACCCGTTATTTGTAACCATTAAATCATTAAAACTTTGGGACTGCTTTTAAAAATCGCCCTTATTACCTTTCTGCTCCTTTTTGTCATCATCAAGGTAGGTAATTTTGTCTTCCGGACATTTTACTGGATGCTGGGCACCGAAGCGATGCGCGGCAGCAAGCACAGGCCCAGCCGCAACAAAAAAGGCAGGCCTCTGCGCAGCGCAAACGGGAAGGCAATATTAATGTAGAATACGTTCCTGAGAATGAAGCCCAGCGCCGGGCCAAAGGGTACAATGGCGGCGAATACGTAGATTATGAGGAAGTAAAATAGGGTTTCCGGGTGATGGTTTCCAGTTGTCAGTTTATGGTTCTTTAGTAGAGTAGGGATATCAGTTACAGTTCCTGTATATAAATTAACCAATAACTAATAACCGGAAACCGACAACCCGAAACAGAAACCGAAAACTGTTTCCTAACTTTGCTGCCAATCAATCCTACGTATGCCTGCTTCCTTATTGTATGTAATCTGGGATCCATCCCCTGAGATCTTCGCTATTGGTCCGCTTTCGATCCGTTGGTACGGCCTATTGTTTGCCCTCGGCTTTCTGATCGGCCAGCAAATCCTGATTTATATCTTCAAGAAGGAAGGTAAACCCGAGCAGGATGTCGAAACACTGACAGTGTATATGGTGTTGGCTACGGTGGTTGGCGCCAGGTTAGGGCACTGCCTGTTTTACGAACCGGATGTATACCTGAATGATCCGATCCGTATTCTGAAGATTTGGGAGGGTGGTCTGGCCAGTCATGGCGCTACCATCGGGATTCTGTTTGCGTTATGGCTCTATGCCCGTAAGAAAAGAGGTCAGGGGCAGAGCTATTTTTGGGTAGTGGACCGGATTGTCATTACGGTTGCCCTGGCTGGTGGCCTGATCCGGATGGGCAATCTAATGAATTCCGAAATTATTGGTAAGCCTAGCGACGTTCCCTGGGGATTTGTGTTTGCCCGTAGTGCGGAAGAAGAATTACAGGCATTCAACGAAAACTACGTTGAAAGTGCAGAGGCCAGCCAAAGCACTGTTAAGGATACAATCGTTAATAATCAGCCTTACACCGGCGTTGCACTGAATGCTACCCTTAAAGGGAGCTATGAACGAAAAAGCGGCGAAAGAGCTGGCTTCCACTACTTTTCCGATTAGTTTATACCAAAGTCAGGGAGAATCCAAAGAGCATATCATGCTGGCTCCCAACTACCTTAATCCATCCGTACAACGGGAAGGCAAGCAGTTAGTCGCAACCTTCAATGTATTGGGCAAACCCCGCCATCCTTCCCAATTATACGAGGCACTGAGTTGTTTCGTCCTGTTCTTTTTTTTGTTCTGGTATTGGAACCGGTTGAAGGTGCGTACGCCGGAAGGGAGTCTACTGGGTATTTTCCTGATCTACATCTTCGGTCTTCGGTTTTTGTACGAATTTCTGAAGGAAAACCAAGTAGCTTTTGAAGATAATCTGGCACTGAACATGGGTCAATGGCTCAGCATACCAGCAGTACTGGGCGGCATCTTGGTGCTGGTTATTGCGCAACGCAATGCCAGGCGAAAGGCTACCCAGATAAAGGCGTAAAACGAAGGAGTTCACCGGATTGAATGGGCGCAGGAACTAAACTCTGCGCTTTTTTATTATACTAACGTAACAAAATCAATAATAAAACTTATATATTCAGGACCTAAGTCCGTATATATAATTCACGTCATCGAAGAGATGAGTCTGAGATTTACATGAGAAGAAGCAAAGAAAATAACGAAACGAAAAGAGACCGTAAGGAACCGAGGGGTAATAAGACTTTCAACCTAAAAGATATTGTACTTTCATTTCTACAAGACAACAAGACTACTGCCTTTACGGAACGGCAAATCACTAAGAAACTCGGCTTGCCCCGCAAACATGAGGAAGCCCTCTCCGAAATACTTGACTTTTTAGTGACTACTGGGGTAGCCCAGCGCCTCCGCAATGGCGCTTATAAATTCCACGCCAAAACCCTTGTCAAAACGGGTACGGTTGACCACGTAAGTGCGCGGTTTGCCTTTATTGTAGCGGGTGATGGCGAGGATGATGTCTGGGTAAGTTCGGATGCCTTACATGGGGCATTGGACGGTGATACGGTAAAAGTGGCCGTGTATACGCATTCCCTGGGCCGCCGGCCGGAAGGCGAAGTGATAGAAGTGTTGCAGCGGAAACGCGATGAATTTGTGGGCGTAATGGAGATGCGGGCAAAATACGGCTTTGTCGTTCCGGATAACCGCAAAATGTACACCGACATCTACGTGAATAAAGGAGACCTGAACGGGGCGCAGGAAGGTGATAAGGTTGTGGTCAAGGTAACCCAATGGCCCGATGCCGAAGGCAAAAAACCGGAAGGCACTGTGACCCGGGTACTGGGTAAGGCTGGTGAACACGAGGCAGAAATGCACTCAATTATGGCCGAATTCGGCCTGCCTTTTGAGTTTCCGACTGAGGTGGAAGCCGAAGCCAATGCCATTTCCACTGAAATACCAGCCGCTGAAATTGCCAAGCGACGTGACTTCCGGGACGTTACCACCTTTACCATTGACCCGGTTGACGCCAAAGATTTTGATGATGCTTTATCCATTCGCCAATTAGAAAACGGCAATTGGGAAATTGGGGTACACATCGCTGACGTGACGCACTACGTAACGCAGGATACCGAACTGGAACGCGAAGCTTTCCGCCGGGCCACTTCCGTGTATCTGGTAGACCGTACGATTCCGATGCTGCCCGAGAAGCTTTCCAACGGCCTTTGCTCCTTGCGTCCGCACGAAGATAAATTAACTTTCTCGGCCGTATTTGAGCTGGACGACAAAGGCAAAATTAAAGACCAGTGGTTTGGCCGGACCATTATCCATTCAGACCGCCGGTTCAGCTACGAAGAAGTGCAGGAAATCCTGGAAACGGGTGAGGGTGAATTTGCGGGAGAACTGCAATTATTAAACAAACTGGCTTATAAGCTGCGTGAAACCCGGTTTAAGAAGGGCGCCGTCAACTTTGAGACCATTGAAGTAAAGTTTAAGCTGGACGAGAAAGGCGTACCGCTGGCAGTGTATCCCAAAATCCGGAAAGATGCCCATAAACTGATTGAAGATTTTATGCTGCTGGCTAATAAGCAAGTAGCCGAGTACGTCTACAAGAAGAAGAAAGGCGAAAATAAACTGACTATGGTGTATCGTATTCACAATGCACCGGATGAAGAAAAGATCAAGACCTTCTCCACTTTCGTGCGGAAGTTTGGCTATACGCTGGAAACTGAACCGGAGAAAGTATCCAAATCGCTGAATGCGTTTATTGAAAATCTGGAAGGCAAACCGGAACAATTTACCCTGCAAAACCTGGCCATCCGTACCATGGCCAAAGCCCGGTACAGCACCGATCCGGTAGGGCACTTTGGCTTGGCTTTCAATCATTACACCCACTTTACTTCGCCCATCCGCCGTTACCCGGATATGATGGCGCACCGGCTGCTACAGCGTTACCTGGATGAGGAGGAATCAGCGAAAAAAGAAGCGTTTGAGGATAAGTGCAAGCATTCTTCGGAACGGGAAAAAGTAGCTTCGGATGCCGAACGGGCCTCGATCAAGTACAAGCAGGTTGAGTACATGAAGAACGCGGAGGATAAGGAATATGAAGGTATTGTGACCGGCGTAACTGAATTCGGCGTGTTCGTGGAAATCATTGAAACCCGTTGTGAAGGGATGGTTCGGATGAGTGACCTTGACGATGACTACTACGAACTGGACGAGAAGAATTACCGGATTGTTGGCCGCCGCAATGGTCGCATTATTGCCTTTGGTGATAAAGTAATGGTAACCGTGCAGGAAACCAATCTCGATAAACGAACGATTGATCTAGCCATTGTGTCACTAGCGGATGGCAAGACAATTGGCAGGCCCCGAAAAACCCAGTCCAGCCGTAAAAGAAAGTTTGGGAAGAAGAGGAGTTGGACTGGTAAGTAAGCAGCTTTTTACGGGAAGTTTATTTTGGGTCAGGCGCGGATGTAGTATCCGCGCCGGTTTATTTTTACCCGTCTTGTTTGGCTTTGGCGTATCCACTGCCCATCCCAAAAGATAACGGTAGCCTTTTACATCTACCGTTTGTATTTATAAGCTTTATGCTCCTTTAGGCCCAGTACTTTTCATAATACTGATTCCGGCAAAGAAAAAGATTAAGCCTAGAATGGCGAATATCCAAGGACTACGTGGCGCAATATCAGGGCCAAACAGCCCAAATACACCTATAATCAAACCAACGATTCCAATTAGAATCAATATAGTTCCCAATATGCTTTTTGTTCCCATAGCTTTAAATCACATTGATTTCGAATAGCTTACGAAAAAAGCGCCAAAAATGTTAAGTCAGCTATGCGGTAGTACGTGATTCCTTCAGGTATTTAATCATCAAGTTGGCAGCTTTCGCAGAAGCGCCTGGTTCTCCTAATTGTTTTTTTATAGCACGGTATCCGGCTAGCTGTTTTTCCCGGTCCGAAGACCCGGGCAATATCCGCTGTAGTTCGGTCTGTAGCCGTTGCGTATTTAATTCCTTCTGAATCAATTCCACTACGATCTCCCGGTCAGCCACCAGATTCACCAGTGAGATATATTTTACTTTGATTAGCCTTTTGGCAATAGCATAGGAAATACTGCTTAACCGGTAACATACAATTTGAGGCACTTCAAACAAAGCAGTCTCCAGGGTAGCCGTACCTGATGTCACCAATGCGGCAGTAGCCTGGGAAAGTAAGCCATAAGCCTCATCATACACTACAGGTACTTGGTACTGACGCGAAATATTCTCATAGAACTCCTTAGACAGATTGGTAACGCCGGCAATAACAAACTGGTAGTCCTGGAAAGAAAGTTTTACACTTAGCATGACCTCCAGCATTTTCTCTACTTCCTGCCGGCGGCTACCGGGCAAAAGAGCAATAATCGGACGACCATCTAACTTATGTTTCTGTCTGAAGTTGGTATCAGGCTTGAAAGCTTCAATAGCATCCAGCAGCGGATTGCCCACGTAATCTACTTCATACGCATATTGCTGGTAAAAGGCTTTCTCGAACGGAAAGATTACGAACATCCGGTCCACTAACGCTTTAATCCTATGCGCCCTCGATCGGTTCCACGCCCACACTTTAGGGGAAATATAATAATATACCTGAAAGCCCTGCTTCTTTGCGAATTGGGCAATGCGTAAATTGAACCCTGCGTAGTCAACTAACACAATTACATCCGGGCGGTACTCTAGGATATCAGCCCGGCATTCGGCCATTAGCCGGCGTAAGGTTCTTATATTTTTGGCTACCTCCCAAAACCCCATAAAAGCCAGTTCCCGGTAATGTCTTACCAATTCCGCCCCTGTCTCCTGCATATAATCGCCACCCCAAGCCCGGAAAGTAGCCTGCGGGTCTTCCTGACGCAATGATTTGATCAGATTAGCCGCGTGCAAATCTCCGGAGCGTTCTCCGGCAATGAGGTAGTACTTCATGAAATCGCTTCGATTTTATTCATTAAAGTAATCCGATTGATTCCTTTAGTAAGATCAGGATTTGGACTACTCTCCGTAATATTCTACGTAGTTGCGAGGCGTTTCGTAGAGCTGCAGTTTGTGCAGACGGGCCTTAGGTGCAATCTCTTTAATGGCGGGTTGTAGTATTTTCCAGATTTCCACAATAAAAACTTCACAACTGGCCATTTTTCCGGCCATAAAGTCTACATCCACATTCAGATTTTTATGATCTACTTTGTCTATTACCTGCTCTTTAATAAGATTGCTCAGTTTTTTTAAGTCGATCACAAAACCTGTATATGGGTCAGGGTTTCCCTTCACGGTTACAATCAACTCGAAATTATGCCCATGCCAGTTGGTATTGGCGCAGGGCCCAAATACTTCGGCGTTTTTTTCGGCTGACCATCCAGGATTGTAAAGCCGGTGAGCCGCATTGAAATGTTCTTTTCGGGTTACGTATACCATTACCTATGTTGCCCTACTAATGACCGGGCAGCATGCAAAGGTAATCAATTGTGAGGCATAACGGAAAAATGCTATCTAGCTGAATGATTAAACTCAGGCAAGCGTATAAGGGACAAAAGTATGGCCTTTACTACACACCGGTTATATAGGTTGCAATAAAGGTCAAGCGAGAACGTATAAAGCAAAAAACTACTTTTTGAAGAACTTCTCCGTGCGGTTATCCAGGTTAAGGTAATAGACACCCGTTTTCAGCTCAGCTAACATTATTTCTTTCCCTTTACCCTTCTTCAACAACTGCCCTTTGATATCAAGCACTTCGTATGCAGCCTCCCGGGATAAAGTGATTTTATTGGTTACACTTTTAGGATAAAAATTGACTGGCTCCGAAGTAGACTCAAACGTAACTACCTTACTGTAAAAGAGCTGATCATTATCGATATTCTGTACTCTAACGCGATATTTGTTCGTACCGAAATTATGCATCAGCGGCAGCGAATAAATACCAGCTCCATTGCCTTTTGCCTCAAATTTCTTAATGCTTAGCCAGTTGCCATTTACAAACTGCTCAACATTATACATGTATTTAGGCGTTTCGCCGGTAGACGTCCAATCAATTGAATTCTCATCTACCTTAATTGAATTAAATATAAAAGTAGTACTTGGACGTAAGACTTGAGGATTAATAACTTTTGGGGCACAGCCGTCTTTATGGGTAATCCGGATAATTACGGCATCATCTATTTCCAGATGGGATAAATCTATTTCGAATGCGCTTTGTCGGATGTTAGCCATTCGTTTTACATCATTTACATACACCTCATCAGCGCAGTAGTTTTGTTTATCAGGGGCAAATGGATTTTGCACGAAAAGATTTTTACCCTGATATACACCCGATAGGATTACTTCCCCAGCAAAACAAGTTGCGGGAAGAAACAAAGCAGCAATCAGAAAAGGCTGAATTGCTTTTGCGTTGGAAAGGCGGTAAAAAAAATAGGCAACAACGCGAAGAAACATCAGAACGGATACCAGGGTGGAGTTTCACAAATATAAAAAAGTACCCCGTAATAACAAGTAAACGGTTTTTTGCTCGATCCTACGCATGAAATAAAAAGGGCATTATTCAAATCGAAGCGAATCAATAGGATCTAGCCGAGAAGCCCGGTACGCTGGATAATAGCCTGATAATAAACCAACTACTATACACACAAATAAACCAACCGTAATCCATAACCACGGGATGATAAAGCCGCCTGACCCTAGGAGTTTTGACATTAAATTCCCAATTAAAATTCCTAAAACCACTCCCGTAATCCCACCTAGCAAACAAATTACAATTGCTTCAATGAGAAATTGCTGCCTGATGAGAAGTGGAGTAGCCCCTAAGGCTTTGCGTATGCCTATTTCGCGCGTACGCTCAGTCACTGAAACCAACATAATATTCATAAGGCCGATTGAAGCGCCAAGTAATGTAATAAATCCAACAATACCACCTCCTATTCGCAGATATCCAGCAATAGTATCGAAGCGGGAAGCTAACGATTCGCTTGTTTTTATTTCAAAAGATTCCGGCAGTCCGGGTTTATCCCGGCGGATAAGACGCATCAGACCAGTGGCCTCACCCATCGCATTTTCTAATTCCATAGGGTTTTTTACCGCTGTGGTAATATCATAAGTAGGGTTATAATCAATGGGTACTCGTCTGGCAGTTTCCAATGGAAGTAAGATCATTCGGTCAGGGCCGCCGCCTCCCATCATCGCTCCCGATTTTTCCAATATACCTACTACTTTATAATGGCCGCCCATTACGCTGATATACTTATTTAATGGATCAACCCGGTCAAACAATGTCTCCTTTATCTCCTGACCGATTATGGCTACGGGAGCAGCATTTTCTAATTCATTATTGCTAAAACCTCTTCCGTTGGCCAGCTTATAATCCTTGATTAGCAAATAATTCTCATCCGCACCTATTACCCGTACATTTGGATTGGTCTTTTTAGACAAATATTTAACCTCTGCAGTACCAGAAACGCCGGTATAGATGGTAATATCGGCCGGATAACTGAAGAGTTGTTTATACTTAATGGCTTCCCTATATTCCATGGGTGGATAAACCTTTTCACTGACTCCAGCCCGGGATCTTCTCCATGGCCGCGTACTCTGAATATCAAATGAATTAGCTCCTAAAGATGAAAAGCTGCTGTTAACCGATGCACGTATCCCTTCGATGGCTGTCAGTATACCAACCAATGACGTAATACCGATTGCCACAATAACTGCAGTTAAGATGGCTCGCAGGGCATTCCCTTGAATGGACCGCAGTGCTTCCTTAATATTTTCGGCTAAATTCATTTTCATGAAAACAGAGGCGTTTAGCTATGTACTATTTTACAAAAAAATTGACTAGGTTTTTTTAAAAAAGGACAACAGGATAGAAATACAGGTAAATGGTTGGCAATAGTTGCATTGACTACTGTGTAAAAGTACTGTTTTACTTAGAGTATACTAAAATGATACGAATGTGGGCATAATTATAAAAACAGCGACACCTATTTCGTTTAATAAAAAAGCGGTAAATTAAACAGCTTCCTACTTCCCGCACCTAGAAGTCAGAAAGCTTTTAGCTGTTATTCACACTTTAGCGTTAAACACTTTAACAATAAACTACTGTTATATGCTGCGTCGGTTTATGCTTCCTGTGCTGTTTACTATTTTCAGCATAACAGCCCGGGCTTCGTACCTTCTCTTGCCCATGGACGAAACCCAAACAAATCATTTAAAAGCTTATGGACTAACATACTGGATAGTAAAAAATGGGACAGAGGCAGAATGGCTGCTCAATTACCGTGGGGGCAGCTTTATGTTTAGGTACGATCAGAAATTTGAAAATGAATTAGTTGTCAGGGGAATAAGTTACCAGGTTATCTCAGATGCCCAACAAGCACAGATAATAAATGAAGTAAACCAACCCGACGTCAATATGGATGTTGTTCGCCTGGATAAGGCACCAAAGGTGGCTGTCTATTCACCAAAGTCCAAGCAGCCCTGGGACGACGCCGTTACATTAGTGTTAAGTTACGCAGAAATTCCCTATGAGATTATTTTCGATGATGAAGTGATGGATGGCAAACTTCCTACGTACGACTGGCTCCATTTGCACCACGAAGATTTTACCGGACAGTATGGTAAGTTTTACCGTACTCATGGTAATACGCCTTGGTACAAAGCGCAGCAACGTGAATTTGAAGCAACTG
>JAUJNL010000034.1 GCA_030448185.1 Cytophagales bacterium
GGAACGGTACTCTTCCGGCCCGCCTGGGAAGCCGGGGAGATAGCAGTAAATCCGGAAAAAAAGGATTACGGGCAAAGGATCGTGATTCTCGGCGGAGAAACCGGACTCTCTGCCGAGGCTTTATCACAACAATTAGAGGGAGTACAAGTCATCGTCCTGCAATCTTCCCATCAGCCACTATCCGAACGGATGGGCGACTACACGATGCAACTTTTAGAAGCGGTACAGGCTATTTTGAGAAGCAGGCCGAAAGAAGCTGTCCTGGTGCAGTTACTCGTACCCGATTCCGGGGAAGAAAAAGTCCTGGCAGCATTATACGGACTCCTGAAGACCGCACGGATGGAGAATCCCTATATCAATGGACAACTGCTAAGCCTCGAAGGAGGCGAGTCCCCGGAAGAAGCAGTCCGGAAACTGGAAGAAAACCGACAGCAGTCCGGAGAACTACGGGTGCGCTACCGGAACGGACAGCGGCTGCAGCAAGTCCTGCAGGAATATATTCCGGAAAACGACGGGGCCCGGCATCCCTGGAAAAACGGCGGCATCTACCTGATCACCGGAGGAATGGGCGGTCTGGGCCTTATTTTTGCCGAGGAAATTGTACGGCAGGCGCCGGGAGCAACCTTGATCCTGACGGGCCGTTCGGCACTGGACCCACTCAAACAGGCTCACTTGCAGACCTTGTCCGCCGCCGGAGGTACAGTTGTGTACCGGCAGGTAGATGTAGCCGAAGTCGCCGCCGTAGATGCACTGGTTGAGTACATCAGCTGGGAGTTTGGCGGGCTTACCGGCATCATTCACTGCGCAGGCGTTCTCAGCGACAGCTTGATCCTGAAAAAGAACCCGGAGAGCATCACTGCGGTGCTGGCCCCCAAAGTACGGGGTTTGGTGAATCTGGATCAGGCCAGCAAAGCCTTGAACTTAGAAGTATTCATCCTATGCTCTTCCAGCTCGGCGGTTATGGGGAATGTGGGGCAGGCCGATTACGCGGTGGCCAATGCCTTTATGGATGAATACGCCCAGTACCGCAACACCCTGGTAGCCCGCCAAGAACGCCGGGGGCGTACCGTAGCCATTAACTGGCCCCTGTGGAACGACGGCGGTATGCGGGTAGATCCGGAAACGGAACGGATGATGTTCGAAAAGATCGGGATGGCACCCTTGGAGACCGCATCCGGGTTGCGGGCACTGTACCAGGTCATTGCCTCCGGGTACGGACAGATGATGATAATGCAGGGTGATCAACGACGGTTGCGTACCGAATTTTTGACTCCCTCCCCGCAGTTGCTGGATAATACAGCCCCCGTAAGAACTACTGCCGATGAGCCAAGCAAAGAAAAAGAGGCGTTTGCTGGAGGAGGACTGACGGAAAAAGCAGTGGAATATTTTAAGAAGCTGTTATCCGGCGTAATCAAACTGCCCGTCGGCCGGATTGATGCCGCCGCCAGCCTGGAAGCGTACGGCATTGATTCGGTGATGGTCATGCAGATGACGAATGAACTGGAAAAAGTATTCGGAAACTTATCCAAAACCTTATTCTTCGAATACCAGAATATCAACGACCTCACGGAGTATTTTCTTGAGTCCCACGCCAAAAAGCTGAAGTCTCTGCTGGGCTCCGGCTGCAAGAAAGCACCCGAAGAAAAACCGGATACCACCGACAAGGCAGTGGCTGACCCATTTGATATACAGCCGATTGGAGTAAAAAAACGAAAAAGAGACCGTTTTACCGGCATTGCGGTTCGAGCTGGCGAAAAAGAAAAGAAAACGGAGGCGAAAGGCTTGGACATCGCCATTATCGGGCTGTCGGGCCGTTATCCGCAGGCCCGGAATCTGCGGGAGTTTTGGAACAACCTGCGCCAGGGCAGAAACTGCATTACTGAGATCCCGAAAGACCGCTGGGAGCACAGCCGGTATTTTGATGAGGATAAGAACAAAACCTGGAAAACCTATTCGAGGTGGGGCGGCTTCCTGGATGGCGTGGATCAGTTTGACCCGCTTTTCTTCAATATCTCACCGGGGGAAGCCGAATTACTCGATCCGCAGGAACGCTTGTTTCTGGAATGCGCCTTCCAAACCCTGGAAGACGCCGGCTATACGCGGCAATTACTAGGAAATGCGGCCGTGCAGGGTAAAGTAGGGGTTTACGTAGGGGTGATGTGGAATGAATATCAGCTCTACGGCGCCCAGGAGACGGCTTTGGGGCGGGCCATGGCCTTATCTTCCAGTCCGGCTTCCATTGCCAACCGGGTATCATATTTCTGCAATTTCAGCGGGCCAAGTGTAGCCATTGATACCATGTGTTCCTCGTCACTGACGGCCATTCACCTGGCTTGCCAAAGTTTGCGGCAAGGCGAGTGTGAAGTTGCCATCGCAGGCGGCGTAAACGTAACCATCCATCCTAACAAATACCTTATTCTCGGTTACGGCAAGATTGCCTCTACCAAAGGGCTCTGTGAAAGTTTTGGAATGGATGGAGATGGCTACGTACCATCGGAAGGAGTCGGGGCCGTCCTGCTGAAACCCTTGTCCCGGGCCATTGCCGACCGGGACCACATTTACGGGGTAATCAAAGGCTCGGCAATTAACCACGGGGGGAAAGTGAATGGGTACACAGTTCCGAATCCCAAAGCCCAGGCGAAGGTAATCAGCCAGGCACTGGCGGAAGCCGGCATAAATCCCCGGACCGTAAGCTATCTGGAGGCCCACGGCACGGGTACCGCACTGGGCGATCCCATTGAAATTGCCGGTTTAACCAGTGGGTTCAAGAGCCAAGACAAGCAGTTTTGCGCCATCGGCTCGGTCAAATCCAACATTGGGCACTGCGAAAGTGCCGCCGGTATTGCGGGCCTCACCAAAGTGCTCCTGCAGATGAAGTACGGGCAACTAGTACCCTCCTTACATTCGAAAGTACTTAACCCCCATATCGACTTTGCGAATAGTCCCTTCGTAGTACAGCAGGAACTGGCCCAATGGAAGAGACCGGTGCTGGAGCAGCACGGACAAAGCCGGGAATATCCCCGGCGAGCCGGTATTTCTTCATTTGGTGCCGGGGGCGCTAATGCCCACTTAGTAGTCGAGGAATACATTCCCCAAGCATTGCCTGAAGGTGGCCGGAACTTCCCCGCAAGCCTCCCGGTTCCGGACGCTGTTGCCATGGTGCTATCGGCCAAAACCGAGGACCGCCTCAAGGAATTGGCCCAACAACTGCTGACCGTTATCCGGGACCAGTCATACGGCGATAAGGACCTGGCCGATATGGCCTATACATTGCAGGTGGGAAGAGAAGCCACGGAGGAAAGGTTGGCGATGGAAGTAACTTCCATTACAGAACTGGCCGAAAAACTGGCCGCTTTTACCCGGGGCGAGGCGGGAATCGAGAAGTTGTACGCCGGAAAAGCAAAAGCCCACCAAGAGATGCTGTCCTTTTTCACTTCCGATGAGGATATGGAAAAGACTCTCCAAAGCTGGCTGAAAAAGAAAAAATACGCCAAACTGCTGGGGCTATGGGTGAACGGCTTCGAGCTGGATTGGGAGAAACTATACGCCGACCCGGCACCGGGATACCGCCCGCCGCAACGCATCAGCCTGCCGGGGTATCCCTTTGCCCGCCACCGCTGCTGGCCCGCAATGGGAGGAAGCAAAGCCGAGTCCGGTGGCAATTCGGGTAGCATGCCGGTAATCCACCCGCTGGTGCATCAGAACACCTCTACTTTCGCCGAACAGAAATTCAGTTCCACCTTTAGCGGCGAGGAGTTTTTCCTGAAAGACCACCTGGTGAACGGGGAAAATCTGTTGCCGGGCGTAGCCTACCTGGAAATGGTCAACGAAGCAATGGGCTTGGCCAGCGGGCAAGCCCGAACGGGCATTCAAGTAGAAAATATGGTGTGGGCGCAACCCCTGACGGTCAATGGTCACCCGGAGAAAATAGACATCCGCCTGTCCCCCCAGGAAAACGGGGAAGTGGAATTTGAAATCTACAGTCTCCCGGGTACTGCCGGAATGGAGCCGGTTACGCACAGCCAGGGAGTAACCCGGTTGGTGGAACAGGCCGAACATCCGGTGCTGGACCTCCACGCCCTGCAGGCACTGACCAACCAAAAAGTAATTACTGCCGATGCCTGTTATGACCTTTTTGCCCGCATGGGCATTAACTACGGCCCGGCTCAGCGGGGCATTGAAAGCCTCCACGTAGGAACCAACCAAGTACTGGCTAAACTGCGTCTGCCCCCGGTGGTAGCCCATACCCTCGATCAATATTACCTGCACCCCAGCCTGATGGATGCCTCTCTGCAGGCGGTGATCGGTTTTCTAGCCCACCGGGAAGACATTCCTCTGGCCGTGCCGTTTGCCATCCAATCGCTAACGGTGCTCAGCCCATGCACGCCTGCTATGTGGGCTTTTGTCCGCCCCGGCAGTGGGCAAGCAGCTACGGGCAAAGGCCCGGATGTCGGGCACCTGGCTTTTGACATTGACGTGTGCGATCCGTCCGGAAATGTGTGCGTGCAAATCCGGGGATTCACTTCGAGACCCATCGGCAAGAAAGAAAAAACGGGCAGGCAGCCGGATACCCTGCTTATGGAACCTTATTGGAAGGAGCAGGAAATTGGGTTACCCGCCCAAACGGTGCCCGATGCCCAACACCTGGTGGTAGTAATAGAGCGTGACGAACTGACTCAATCCATCTCCCACCAGTTACCCGGTGCGCAGGTAGTAACACTGAATGCCTCCTACCCGTCCCTGGCTGCCGGATTCGGGCACTACGCCTTGCAAATCTTCGGAGAGGTGAAAAAACTGCTCAGCGCCAAACCTAAAAAAGCGGTCTTGATGCAGGTAATAGTGCCTGCCGAGGGCGAAAAGCAGGTATTCGCCGCCATCGCAGGTTTGTTGAAAACAGCTCACCTTGAAAATCCGCTGGTTACCGGCCAGGTCATCGGAATGGAACGCGGAGAAGAAGCCAACCGGGTTGTTGCCCAATTAACCGAAAACGCCCAGGTCTGCACTGATACCCAGATCCGGTACCGGGCGGGGAAGCGCGAAGTATTCCGCTGGCGGGCCTACGGACCGGGCAAGCAGCCCGCCGGACCCATCTGGAAGGACGGCGGCATCTACCTGATTACGGGGGGAGCCGGTGGATTGGGGCTGATCCTTGCCCGGGAAATTGCCCAAAATACGAATGGTGCTGCTGTAATCCTAACGGGAAGATCGTCATTAACTGAGGAGCGTGAAAAGCAACTGGCCTATATCCGCTCAATGGGCCTACGGGTGGAATATCGGCAGGCCGATGTAGCCGATGTACGTTCGGTTGAAGAACTGATCGAATATGTGATGGGTACATTGGGTAAACTGAACGGCGTTATCCACAGTGCCGGGGTAATCCGCGATAATTTTATCCTCAAAAAACCGGAAGCGGAGATCACGGAAGTACTGGCGCCGAAAGTGCAGGGCGTGACGCATCTGGACGTAGCTACCCGCGAAATTCCCTTAGACTTTTTCATCGTTTGCTCATCGAGTGCCGGCGTGACCGGCAATGCCGGCCAGGCCGACTATGCTACGGCTAATGCGTACCTGGACCGGTACGCTGCCTACCGGCATTCACTGGTGCTGACGGGCCAACGGAGCGGCAAAACCCTGTCGGTCAACTGGCCTTTGTGGAAAGACGGCGGAATGCACCTTACGGCGGAGAACGAAAAAAGGCTATTTGAGCAGATCGGAATGGTTCCGCTGGAAACGATGTCGGGAATCCAGGCGCTGTACGAGGCAATGACGCGGGACGCGGCCCAAATGATGGTGGCACAAGGAGAGGAGGCAAAACTCCGGGCTACCTTCTTAGCCGATACACTTGAGGAAAGTACGGCTGCTGGCTCAATGCCAGTATCCAATCAGGCAAGCAGCCCGGTTGATCCCCTTGAAGTGCCGAAGGGAACCCACCGCCAAGCCGAAGTGCTGGCTTACTTCAAGCAAATCGTATCTGGCGTAACCAAACTGCCGGTGGATCATATCAACGCCGATAAGTCCCTGGAGGAGTATGGAATTGATTCGATCATGGTAATGCGGATGACCCATGAACTGGAAAAAGTATTCGGGAGTTTATCCAAGACTTTATTTTTTGAGTACGGAAACATCCGCGAATTAACGGAGTATTTCGAGCAAGCATTCCCGGAAAAGCTTAAAGCGTTGGTAATGACTGACGAAGAAACAACCGCCGAAGCGGGTAAGAAACAGTTTGAACCACCGGTTGTTGTAACCAGGAAGGACCCGGTTACCGCGGGTACCAGCCGCCGGTTTACAGATCCGGTGGTTCACCGGCCGCGGAAGAAAACAACCGAAGCGGATGCCCTGGACATTGCCATCATTGGCCTCTCGGGAAGTTATCCCCAAGCCAATGATCTAAGCGCTTTTTGGCAGGTGCTGAAAGAAGGTAAAAACTGCATTACGGAAGTACCCAAGGGCCGCTGGGACCACAGTCAGTACTTCGCGAAAGAAAAAAACAAAGCGGGAAAGACGTACGGCAAGTGGGGCGGCTTCCTGGAGGGAGTGGATGAGTTTGATCCGCTTTTCTTCAATATATCCCCCAAGGAAGCCGAGATCATGGACCCCCAGGAGAGACTGTTCTTACAGTGCGTCCATGCAACCTTAGAAGATGCCGGATATACCAGGAATACGGTAGGGTATAACCCGGATGCCGGAATTACGGGTCAGGTGGGCGT
Organism: Cytophagales bacterium; assembly: GCA_030448185.1. Lineage (GTDB taxonomy): Bacteria > Bacteroidota > Bacteroidia > Cytophagales > 172606-1 > CADCTQ01. The sequence continues at coordinate 6,711 of JAUJNL010000034.1, forward strand.
GTACGTAGGTGTGATGAATGAGGAATACCAACTCTATGGCTCCCAGGAAACCGCACTGGGCAGACCGTTGGTGCTGGGGGGAAATTCGGCTTCGATCGCCAACCGGGTTTCTTACTTCTATAACTTCAATGGCCCCAGCATTACCTTAAACACCATGTGCGCCTCTTCATTGACTACCATTCACCTGGCTTGTCAGAGCTTGCGGTTGGGAGAGTGTGAAGCGGCCATTGCGGGTGGGGTCAACGTTACGGTGCACCCCAATAAATACCTGGCGCTCAGCTACGGGAGTTTTCTTTCCAGCCGAGGCCTGTGCGAGAGCTTTGGGGCGGGTGGGGATGGCTATGTACCGGGTGAAGGGGTAGGAGCCGTATTATTAAAGCCGCTGGCGCAAGCCATTGCGGATCGTGATCACATCTACGGAGTTATTAAAGGTACTGCCATTAATCACGGGGGTAAAACGAACGGCTACACCGTACCCAGTCCGAAAGCGCAGGCCCACGTGATAGAAAGAGCAATGAAGCGGGCAGGATTCGACCCGCGGACGGTCAGTTACCTGGAAGCGCACGGAACGGGTACTTTACTGGGAGACCCCATCGAAATCACGGGCCTGAACCGGGCTTTTGCCACGGAGCAAAAGCAGTTTTGCGCCATTGGGTCGGTCAAATCCAACATTGGGCACTGCGAAAGTGCCGCCGGTATTGCGGGCCTCACCAAAGTGCTCCTGCAGATGAAATACGGCCAGCCCCTCCCCCTGCACGCGGAGTCGTTAAACCCCAACATAGATTTTGGCGAACAGCCCGTTCGTGGTGCAACGGGAACTGGCCGAATGGAAGAGACCCGTTTTAGCCCTGAATGGCGAAACCGTAGAGGTACCCCGCCGGGCGGGTATCTCTTCCTTTGGGGCAGGTGGAGCCAATGCGCACGTGTTGATTGAAGAGTTCATTCGGAAAGTACTTCTTGGTCCGGCGGGCTGTCATTACCGGTTCAAACACTCTCTCCAAAACCCGCCCTGATTGTATTGTCGGCCAAAGGCTCAATCCAGTTAAAGCAGCAAGCCGAGAAGTTGTTAGGATGGATACGGGAAGCCGCCCCGTTCTCCGCGCCGCAACTGGCCGACCTGGCTTACACCCTGCAAACCGGGAGAGAAGCAATGGAGGAACGGTTAGCGATAGAGGTATCCTCTTTTCCGCAGCTCGAAGAAAAACTTAGAAAATTTACGCATGGAGAGCAACCCATAGCCAACCTGTACCGGGGTACGATTAGGGAACCTAATGGAGTAATAGGAGTGATGGGTACGGATGACGACCTGGCTGCCATCTTGGATGATTGGATGGATAAGCAGAAGTACGGGAAGCTACTAGACCTTTGGGTAAGAGGGTTATCTTTTGATTGGAACAAACTGTACCCGAAGGAGAACGGAAATGCGTACCACCCCCACCGGATTAGTTTACCCACCTATCCCTTTCTCAGAAAGCGATGCTGGTTCAAGCAGTCAGCAGAAACCTTAGGCGGGGAACCGGATGCAAAGGAGGCTTCACGGCAGACGGCTGCTTTACCGCCGCAAGCGATTATGTTGCAAGAACAGTGGGAAGAATCTCCCGCAGTTTCCCGCAGTGCACCTTGTCAGCATGTGGCGATATTATACTCTCCGGAAACGCAGGAGATCGCCGCCGGGCTTACCCAACAACTGGCCTACAGTGCGCTGATCAATGTTCACGATGCGGATGCATTTGGGCCGGACCCATTGCAAAGCGTCAAATGGAAAAATTTTGACGGTTTCGTAGATCTGGTCGGGTGCGGCCGGAATCCGGTGGAATCGCTTGATTGGGTCCAGTGGCTGCAGCATCTGATTGAACACGGACGTAAAGAGGGAATTCGCCTGCTGGGGGTTACTGCGCAGCTTACGGGCTTCCAGAATAATGCCGTTAACTTGACCGGCGCTTCCCGGACCGGTTTATACCGGATGTTACAAAGTGAATACAGCCACGTCGTTTCAAGGCACGTAGACGTGGAAGATACGGAGGTAGCGGTACTCGTGCAGCAGATATTGGATGAGCTATCCTTTGAGGATGAAGAGTCAGCCATCTGCTACCGGGGCGAAAAGCGTTACCGCCCCGTTTTACAAGAGATTGCCGCGGAATTATCCCGGGAAAGCGCACCCTTGCCCGGAGATTCGGTGGTGTGGATCACTGGCGGTACCCGAGGACTCGGCTATTTATGCGCCCAGCATTTGGTGAAGCACTATGGGGTGAAGCGATTGGTATTGACCGGGCAAGAGGAATTGCCCCCCCGGGTTAGCTGGGAATCGTACTTGCCACAAGACACTGGCCTTGCCCAAAAAATAAAGAATGTACTCGCTTTGGAAGCCCAGGGAGCAGCGGTAGAAGTGCTGGCCGTTCCTCTGGCGGATAAAAACACCTTAGCGAAAAACGTCGCCCGAATAAAAGATATATGGGGCCCCATTACCGGGGTGATTCATTGTGCCGGCATCGGAGACCGTGAAAATCCTGCTTTTATCAAAAAGTCCATCGCGGGAATTCAAAGCGTACTAAACCCTAAAGTCAAAGGCTTAGATAACCTATACGAATGTTTACGGGAAGAACCTTTGGCATTTTTCGTGTTATTTTCATCCGTATCGGCCCTGGTTCCTTCCTTGGGTGCCGGTCAGGCGGCTTACGCGATGGCCAACGCGTACATGGATCATTTCGCCGAGGCTAAGTGGGACAGTAGTAAAGTAATCAGTATTCAGTGGCCCAACTGGAAAGAAACCGGGATGGGCGAAGTAAAAACAAAAGCGTATCATCAAACGGGCCTGCTGAGCCTCACCGATGCAGAAGGCTTGCAATCGTTAGACCTGATCCTGCGTGAAAAGATCGGTCCGGTAATTTTGCCCGCTTGGGTTGACCGAGCCGTTTGGGAACCGGAGAAACTGTTACGCTACGCCCGGCCCGCAAAATCCGTTACGGCTCGCCGGGATACGATTGAAAAGGTGCGTACTGCTACCAGCGACACCAGTTCGGAATTACTAGATGATACAGTTCGGCAATGGCTGACGGAATTGTTTACCCAAGAACTGAAGTTGGAATCGGCCGACCTGAAACCGGATAAGCCTTTTCAAGACTACGGAATTGATTCCATCCTGATCACTCAGTTATTGCACCCCATCCAGCAGACAATCCAACGAGACATTGATCCGTCGATCCTGTACGAATACGCAACGATCCAATCTTTTGCCCATTGGTTAGTGGAAACTTTCCCATATCATCTCTCACGGATTTTTTCCCCGGCCAAGGAGATTCATCTTGCGCTGGCGACAGAAAATCGAAGCGAAGAAATAGTACGCCCTTCACCCCAAACTTCCCTGGCTATTGAAAAGGCTCCATCACGGCATACGATCGGGGTGGACATCGCCGTAGTGGGAATGACGTGCCGGTTTCCGGGGGCACCCGATCTAGATGCTTACTGGAAGTTACTCACGGAAGGGCGTTCGGCGATCCGGACGGTTCCGCCGGAACGCTGGAATTCTGTCACCTGTTACGCGGCCGGGCTGCTCGAGGACCCCTACTATTTTGATCCGAAGTTCTTTTTATTGCCCGAAAATGATGCAAGGGCTATGGACCCGCAGGCCTTGATCGTGTTAGAGGAAACCCTTAAGCTATTTTACCAAGCCGGCTATACTTTGGAAGAGATTAAAGGCAAACCCATAGGGGTTTATTTGGGCGGACGGAGCAAACACGCACCCGGCACGGATCAGTTAAAGTCCGCGAGAAATCCCATTGTGGCAGTCGGACAAAATTACTTATCGGCCAATGTCTCCCAGTTTTTTGATCTAAGGGGGCCGGGAGTGGTCGTAGACACAGCCTGCTCATCGGCCCTGGTCGGGATGAATATGGCGATTCAGGCTTTACAGAACGGCGAGATTGAGTCAGCGGTGGTAGGCGGGGTAAGTTTACTCAACTCCGTCGAAACCCACGAATTGTTCCAACAGCGGGGACTCCTGAATTCGGGGAACCAGTTCCACATTTTTGACCGGCGGGCCGGGGGAATTGTCTTGGGGGAGGGAGTAGGGATGGTACTGCTCAAAACCGTGGATCAGGCCATGAAAGACGGCGACCGCATCTATGCTACCATTCAATCAGTTGCTGTCAATAATGATGGAAGAACTGCCGGTCCGGCCACGCCGAATATAGAGGCGCAAAAAGAAGTCATGCGGAGGGCTTTGGCTAAGGCGGGTAAAAAGCCGGAAGAAATTGGCTACATCGAAGTAAACGGGTCCGGGTCCGAAGTAACCGATCTGATCGAAATAAAAGCAATCAACGCCGTCTACCGGTCATCCAGTTCCGCACCCTGCGGGCTGGGTTCGGTCAAGCCCAACATCGGACATCCGTTGTGCGCCGAAGGAATCGCCAGTTTTATCAAAGTAGTGCTAATGCTTCACCACCGGCAAATCGTTCCCTTTTTGTCGGGACAGCAACCCATGAAGTACTTCGACATCGTCGCCTCTCCTTTTCATTTCACGGACGCTTTACGGGCGTGGCCCGCAGCTCCGAAGGTAGCTGCCGTCAATTGCTTTGCCGATGGCGGAACCAATGCGCACGTCATTTTGGAGGCCTGGACGGGTGACAGTGGCGAAAAGTTACGCCGAGAGCCGCTCATCGTCCCGGCGCTACACCGTCAAAACCTGAGAAGCGATGAAATACGGCTCACCTTCCACGATGGGAATGATTACTCAAGCGTAGTGCCGGATAACGCAGTTCTCCAATCAGTCTGGGAAACTTTTGAATAACCTTAGCCTTCGAAATAATGAAAAAGCATCAGCTTACATTTTCCCTCCGGAATCCGGTCATTGCCAGTCATAAGGTCTATAACCAGGCTATCTTACCGGGTCTGGCCTACATTGACATACTATTTCAGTTTTTTCGAAAACAAGGTTACCCGTACCAGGCATTAGAAGTAAAAAACCTGACCATTCATAATCCCTTACTGGTGGGGGAAGAAAGTAAAATAGTGGTCTCGCTGGCGTGTACGGAAGCCGGTGAAGGCCAATGGAAAGTCAGAATCGAAGGAAGTGAGTTGAAAAATCCGGCTGTATTACCCAACTCACTGTTGTACGTCACCGCGGACGTACTGCAAAACGAAGCCTTTTTCTCCCCGGAGACACTGGATATTGGCTCCGCCAAGCAGTCGGCCAAAACGGCCAATTTGATAGCTGATATATACGACACCTATAGAACTGAGGGACTGGTGCACGAGGGATTTATGCAGGCGACCGGAACTATATATGCGCTTGAAGAGGGCGTACTGTTTGAGGCTTCACTCGGTAAAGAAGCAATGCTTACGGCGGATCATTTTATGTTTCATCCGGCTTTAATGGATGCCAGTGCGGTAGCTAGCAGGCAGCTGTTTACTGCTTTAGTCGCGGAAGGAGAGAACCTGTTCTTGCCTTTGTATTACGAGTCCTTCCGGGCCACTACTCTCATCAACCAACGCTGTTACGCCTATATACCCGTCTCATCCATCAGCCGAAAAAATGAAATTACTTCACTTTCCATCCATTTCTTTGATGAGGCCGGGAAAAAAATCGGCGAGCTGACCAATCTTACTACCAAAATGGTCAGAAAAGGACTGGGAAACGGTTCCGCCGAGCCACCAAGACAAATGACCGTTTCTTTTCCCAAAAATGAAGTACACTACCCCAGTGAGGGAGCAGTCGCTTTGCTGAAGCAATTGATCGGCAGTCAATTGAACGTGGATGTGCACCAGGTAGAGACTCAGGTGGGGTATTACGACCTGGGTTTGCAGTCGGTCAATTTACTGCAATTAGCCGGGGCCGTCAGTACGGCCGTAGAAGCCGACTTACCGCCCACTTTGCTGTTTGAGTTTCCGAATATTGCCGCATTGGCCGACTATCTTGCTAACGAGTACGCCCAGAAATTTACATCGCCGGCCGCGCACCAAAACGACAAAGCGAGCCCCTCCGGGCAAAACGGTTTGCATTCCAACGGTTCGGCCAATCACTCTTATAAGGACAAGAACGTAGTAAAACCATTCTACGAAGCAGGTACTCCTCCTAGCAATGGTGTAACTAAACCTAATGAGGACGTAGCCATCATCGGAATGGCGGGCCGTTATCCGCAGGCCCGCAACCTGGAGGAATTCTGGGAAAACCTGAAGGCCGGCCGGGACTGTATCACGCCGGTTCCGGATTCTCGCTGGCAGGTAACGCAGTACGAAGGAATTAAGTCTCCATCCGGAAAGAGTATATCCCAATGGGGCGGGTTTATCAGCGAGCCGGACCGGTTTGATCCCCGGTTTTTTAGAATCTCAGCCCGGGAAGCGGAAGTGATGGACCCGCAAGAGCGGCTGTTTTTAGAAACCTGTTGGCAAACGATTGAAGACGCCGGCTATACGCCGGACTCCCTCGTAACCCATCCGGATAAAAAAGGGAAAAAAAAGGTGGGCGTTTTTACCGGAGTAATGCACAAGGACTACTCACTGGTAGGGAACGATGCCATTGCCAAAGGAGGGCTGGTACCCTTATCCCTGAACAATGCCTCGATTGCCAACCGGGTATCCTATTTCTGTGACTTCCACGGGCCCAGTATGGTGGTTGACACGGCCTGTTCGTCTTCTTTGGTAGCGGTTCACCTGGCATTGCAAAGCATCCGGTTGGGCGAAAGTGAAGTGGCACTAGCTGGTGGCGTAAACCTTTCCCTCCACTCCGGCAAGTACCTGACCTACGGCTTGGTTGATATGCACTCTAGTGATGGCTATTGTAAGGCCTTTGGGAAGGGTGGGGACGGGTATGTATCGGCAGAAGGGGTAGGAGCCGTATTGTTAAAACCTTTGCCCCAGGCAATCCGGGACGGGGATCATATTTACGCCGTTATTAAGGGCAGTAGCATCAACCACGTAGGAAGTGTAAGTGGCATGACCGTACCTAGCCCGGTTGCCCAGGCGGCTATGATCGAAGAGTGTTTAGCCAAAACGGGTATAGATGCCCGTACATTGAGTTACATAGAGGCGCACGGTACGGGTACCTCCTTAGGTGATCCTATTGAAATGCAAGGGTTGGTTAAAGCTTTCTCCGCTTATACTGACGATAAGCAGTTTTGCTCGATTGGTTCGGTAAAGTCAAATATCGGACACGCTGAAGCTGCTGCGGGGATCAGCGGGCTGACCAAACTGGCCCTCCAATTTAAACATAAAACGCTGGTGCCTTCCCTGCACGCCGAGGAGCCGAATCCGTACATTGATCTGCAGCATTCGCCCTTTTTTGTGCAACGCAACGTAGGGGTATGGAAAAGGCCCGAGATTAGAAAAGCGGGAGAAGTAGTCAGTTACCCCCGAAGAGCCGGGATTAGTTCTTTCGGGGCGAGTGGAACCAACGCCCACATCATCCTGGAAGAGTATATACCCATCGAGGTAGAATCGCCGGAAATCGCCGATATAGACACTGTGGAACATGCCTTTATGATCCCCCTTTCCGCCAAAAGCAAGGAATCACTGAAGGCTGGCGCGGCTACTTTATTCCATTACGTAAGCAGGCTCCTCGCAGAAAAGCGGCAACCGCTAACAGGTAAAGAATCGCAAAAAGACCTACTGAACCTGGCTTATACGTTACAGGTAGGCCGGGTAGCAATGGACGAACGGGTACTCTTTATCGCCAAAGGAGTTGAATCATTAGCTGAACAAATAGGCGCTTATCTGAAAGACGATGGAACCGGACCATTTTTTCAGGGGAATGCTAAGCGGAACGCAACTCATTCAGCCTTGCTGAAGTACCTCAATAGCCAGCAACTCCTGGAAGAGGGGAAGCGCAGCCATAACTTTGATCAGTTGGGGGAAGCTTGGGTGAATGGAGTGGACCTACCCTGGAGTCAGCTCTACGAAAGAGGCCACAACTATTACGGCCGAAAACCCCGCAGAATCAGTTTGCCCACCTATTCTTTCGCCAAAGAGTACTATTGGATTCCACAGACGGCCAAGGTGGAAGAAGCCTTGGCCCCGAAAGAGGCCGGGACAGCTTCAAATATGGCTACCCCACCGGAGGGAAGATTTGTGACCCCCGCACGGGCACAATCTGCCTCCGAAGCAGAAGAACCGGATAGCGAATTATTACTCGAAAAGATCGTAAACAAGCTAAAAATGCTCTTTGCGGGTATCGTAAAATTCAGCGCGGATACCATTGATGAAAAAGAACGCTTGGAGAGTTACGGGATTGATTCGATTATGATTGTTGAGCTTAACAAGCAACTGGCGGAAGTGTATGGAGAGTTGCCGGCTACCTTGTTTTATGAGTATCAAACATTAGAAGCGTTAGCGGGCTGTTTGTGCGGGGAGTACCGCGAGAGAAGCATAGCGTGGACCGGAATCAGGCGTGTAGCAGCGGATGATCAGCTGTCCAAGCAAAATGCCTCCGTACGTACCAAAGATGCTTTCCCGGTTCCGGCCATACACCGGGAAAACAGCCGGAAAAGTGCCAATCCGGTGCAGCACTCTACGGCTGAGAAACAAGAGCCGGTGGCGATCATTGGCGTGAGTGGACGTTATCCGCAGGCGGCTAATTTGCGGGAGTACTGGGCAAACTTGCAATCCGGCAAGGATTGCATCACGGAAGTTCCGGGTGACCGGTGGAACATGCCTGATTTTTTTCATGCTGATAGTGCCACCGCCGCCTCATTGGGTAAAAGTTACGGGAAGTGGGGCAGTTTTATTGAGGGTTTCGCCGATTTTGATCCCCGCTTTTTTTCTCTATCCCCGAAAGAGGTCAGGGCAATGGACCCGCAAATAAGGCTTTTCCTGGAATCTTGCTGGCAGGTATTGGAAGACGCGGGCTATACCAAGGAGCAACTGATGAAGTGGTACAATGGCAACGTAGGCGTTTTCGCCGGGGTAACCCGGGCCGGGTTTTCGCTTTACGCCCCGGAACTGGGGAAGAATGGGCAGTACCCCTTAAATACCATGAGCGCCGTGGCCAACCGGGCATCCTACCTGCTCAATCTGAAGGGCCCCAGCGTACCGGTGGATACCATGTGTTCTTCTTCCCTGACGGCTATCCACCAGGCTTGTGAAAGTTTAACCAAGGGCGAATGTGAGATGGCCATTGCGGGTGGGGTCAATCTGTTGATGCACCCCGCCGAATATGTCATGCTCAGTGCGAACAACTTCCTTTCCACCGATGGCCGGTGCCGGAGCTTTGGGGCCGGGGGCGACGGGTATGTACCCGGCGAAGGGGTAGGAACGGTGCTGCTGAAACCGCTGTCCAGGGCCATTGAAGACCAAGACCAGATTTACGCCGTCATCAGGGGCAGCAGCATTAACCACGGCGGTAAGACCAATGGGTATACCGTACCTAATCCGGTTGCCCAGGGCGAACTGGTGCGCAGCGCCCTCGACCGGGCCGGCATCAATGCCCGGGAAGTAAGTTACATCGAAGCCCACGGAACGGGTACCCCACTGGGCGACCCCATCGAAATAGCCGGGCTTAAACAGGCATTCGGCGCCGACACCTCCGACACGCAATACTGTGCCATTGGTTCGGCCAAATCAAATATCGGTCACCTGGAGGCAGCGGCGGGTATTGCCGGACTGACTAAAATCATCCTGCAGATGAAGCATGGAATGCTGGCTCCCAGCTTGCACGCCACAGCGTTGAACCCCAATATCCACTTCGAGAAATCGCCGTTTTTCGTCCAGCAGACCTTGTCTGAATGGAAAAGGCCGGTCGTAGCGGTAAACGGGGAGAAAAGAGAATTGACCAGAATCGCCGGTATCTCTTCGTTCGGGGCCGGGGGTGCCAACGCCCACGTGATCCTCGAAGAATACGTGCCCGAAAACGATAGCCGCCCCGTTACTGGGGTTTCTCTAAAAATTACTACCCAAGACCCAGTGATTGTGCTGCTGTCTGCCAGAAGTGAAGAACGATTAAAAGTATATGCGCAGCAACTGGCAGCGGCCATCCGGCGGGGCGAATACCAGGAGTACCAGCTACCCGCTATGGCCTATACCCTGCATACCGGCCGGGAGGCAATGGAGGAAAGGCTGGCCCTGGAAGCAAGCTCACTGGACGAGTTGGTGAACAAACTGGAAGCATTCACCGGCGACAAGCCATTACCCGAAGGTGTTTTTGAGGGAAAAATAAAAGACCACAAAGAAACCATCTCCCTGCTGACTGCCGATAAGGAAATGGCAGCTACCGTAAATACCTGGATAACCGGTAAGAAATACAGTAAACTCATGGGGTTATGGGTAAAAGGATTGCCCGTGGATTGGAACCAGCTATACGGGAACAGCCCTGATCAGCACCCGGTGCCGGGCCGCATGAGTTTGCCCACGTATCCATTCGACCGGAAACGCTACTGGATTACTGAAACCAATACCGGGCTGGATCCGATACCAGCGGTTGTTGCACCAGCAAACTCCGAAGCACCGGCCCGTTCCCATCTGGAACCAGCTGAAGCGCCAAGCGGCCAGAAAACAGACGCACCCGGCAGCACTCCGCAAGCAGTTAGTACCAATGCAAAAAGACCGGTAACCCAGAAGGAAGAAGCTTCTACCCTGATGACGTTCGAGGAAGTCTGGCAGGAAAAAGGAGTGGAAGAATCCATCCGGACGGGTATCAATCAGCCGGTTAAGACCCTAGTTTGTTTTGCCTCGGAACCAAAGAGCCAGCAGGCCGTGCGGGCGGCGGTTGCGGAACTAAGCCCAGCTACGAACGTAGTATTTATCTCCCACCGCAATGATAGTACGGGTGCTGACGACAAACAATACGTGATCCGCAAGAAGGAGGATGCTGAGTCGTACAAAGCAGTATTCGGGGAGATTACGGCAACGCACGGAGAAATGGATGCCGTAGTGTACCTGTGGGCCTTGGAGGATTTGTCATTCATACATAATTACAATGTTCTCGTGGCGGTACTGCAAGGAATGGGGACCGCAAAGGTACAAACCAAACACTTTTTGTTAGCCGGGCAGTGGGAACAACCAGGCGAGGAATCCGGCTTGAACCGTTGTTACCTCGAGTCATGGATAGGCTTTGAACGTTCCCTGCGACTGATACTGCCCGGAGTAGGGTTAAAAGCCGTCTACCGGGAAACACCGGATGACCAGGTAGACCTGAAAGCTTGGATGGGTGTCCTCTGGACGGAGTTATACAGCCCGGAAACGCGATCTGCGCTGCATAAAGCAGGGAAAAGATACCTTTACCAAGTCCAGCCTACGGCCCTCCAGTCCGGAACTAACCAGCTCCAAAAAGGAGGCACGTATTTGATTACGGGTGGATTGGGCAGCCTGGGATTGTTATTTGCCGGGTACCTGGCGGACCATTATTCCGCCAATCTTATTCTAACGGGCCGGTCATCCATTGATGCCGGCAAACAGGAAGCCATCAGGCACTTGGAACGTTCCGGAGGCCGGATATTCTATTTACAAGCCGACGTATGCGACGAAGCGGCCATGCGGGCGGGACTGCACCGAGCCAAAGAACGGTTTGGCCGCATCAACGGGGTGATCCACGCGGCCGGCGTGATTGGTGCGGAGATGCTGCCGGACAAGACCCCCCAAAGCTTCGGGCGGGTACTGGCTCCCAAGGTACAAGGAACAGTTGTGCTGGATGAGTTACTACAAGCGGAATCCCTGGATTTCGTTTGTTGTTTCACCCTCTTCCGCGGCGATTCTCGGTGATTTCGGCGCGTGTGACTATTCCATCGCCAACCGCTTCCAGATGGCCTTTGCTGGCTACCGAAGCGAACTGGAGCGGCAGGGCCGCCGGAAGGGCAAAACCATTGCAATCAACTGGCCGCTTTGGAAAGAAGGAGGTATGGATTTGAGCGAGGAGGAAAGCACCAAAATGTACCTTAAATCCAGCGGGCAACGCTACCTGCTGACGAATGAAGGCTTGGCAATCTTTGAACAATTACTCGCGCAGGAAGCCGTGCAGCACTTGGTAGTAGCCGGTCAGGAGAACAAAGTAAAACGTTTTCTGGGCTTACAGCAGCCCCAGCCGGAAAACCAAAAGTACCGCCTGCACTCTTCCGTGGGTGGTCGGGGGACGACGACCGGAAATGCGCGGATTGCGCGTGGAGCAATGTCTGGAGTGGGACTTGTTTGACCTAGTTAGCCAGGCGCAGCAAATTCCGAAAGACGACCTGGCACTGGATGAAAACCTGGCCGATTTGGGTTTTGATTCCATTAGTCTGACCGAACTGGCTCGCAATTTGGCCGCATTACGGAGTCGAAATAGCTCCCGCCGTATTTTTTGGTTATTCTACCCTTGGAAAGCTCAAAGAATATTTTCTCAAAGAGCATAACCAAGCCGTAACGCAACGCTACCGGGAACGGCAGGAGCAGGTGACCGATGGACCTGCAGGACCGCCGGAAAAACCTGTTTTGGTTCCAATGCCGACCGTCACTCAGAAAACGGATGCAACTGTAGTGACGCCCAGACCACCAGCATCACCGCAGCCGCTTACTGAACCCGTTGCCATCATCGGCATGAGTGGTTTCCCGAAGCCCGGAATACGGAAGAAATGTGGCAAATTCTGGCCGAAGGCCGGGATGCAGTACGCGAAATTCCCGTGGAACGCTTCGATTGGCGCCCCTATTACAGTGCCGATGAAACCGATTCCGAAAAGACTCATTGCAAGTGGAGTGGACTGATTCCCGGTATTGGGGAGTTTGATCCACGATTTTTTCGAAATATCTCCCCAGAGAGGCCGAGCTGATGGACCCCCGGCAGCGCCTGCTGCTGCAGGAAGCCTGGAAAGCGCTAGAAGATGCCGGATATGGACCTTCTCAGTTAGCAAAGAACAAAATCGGATTGTACGTAGGAGCGGAAGAAGGGTACGCGGAGGTTACCAAACAACCCGGTCTTACGGCCAATCACAACGCCATTCTGGCCGCCCGGCTTTTCTTATTTCCTGGATTTGTCGGGCCCCAACATGGCCATTAACACCGCCTGTTCTTCGGGCTGGTTGCCGTGCATCAGGCGTTTCAGAGCTTGCAAACGGAAGACTGCGATACGGCCTTGGCGGGGGTAAACCTGCTGTTTACCCCCGAACCCTACGTAGGCATGAGCCAAGCTGGGATGTTATCCGCCGACGGAAAGTGTTACAGCTTCGATAAACGGGCTAACGGTATGGTGCCCGGCGAAGCAGTAGCTGTGGTCGTATTGAAACGGTTGTCGCAAGCCGTTGCGGATGGTGATCCTATCTACGCCACTATTCAGGCGAATGGGCTTAACTACGACGGGAAAACCAATGGCATTACGGCTCCGAGTGGGGTATCGCAAGCCGCTTTACTCCGCTCAACTTACGATCAATTTGGGATCAACCCGGAACAGATCGAGTACATCGTCACGCACGGTACGGGTACCCGGCTCGGCGATCCCATTGAAATCAATGCCTTGTCGGATGCTTTCAAAGGTTACACCAGCCAACAAAAGTACTGTGCATTGACCTCCACGAAAACGAACTTCGGGCACACCCTGGCGGCTTCCGGGCTAGTAAGTTTAATCAGTTTGGTGCAAGCTTTCCGGTACCAAACCATTCCGGCCAGCCTGCATTGCACCGAAGAGAGTGATTACATCCACTGGCCGGAAAGCCCCTTCTACGTGAATAAACAAAACAAGGCTTGGGTAGCCCAACCCGGGAAAGAACGCCTCGGCGCCGTGAGTGCCTTTGGCATGAGCGGTACCAACGCCCACCTAGTCCTGCAAAGCTATACGGAAGGGGTAAGCGGTGTTCCGGCAGAAGCGCCTTTCCACCTACTGGTGCTATCGGCCAAAACGCCGGAAGCCTTGCAAGCGAAAATAAGTGATTTAGCGGATGCGCTGGAAAACAATCCGGTGGAGGGCCGCCGGATGACGGATATAGCCTATACCCTGTTAGCCGGCCGGCATCATTTTAAATACCGGGCGGCCGCAGTGGTGCAGGACTGGGAAGATGCCGTGTATGTACTGAGAAAATTCGGGGGAAAAGAAAAAAATCCCCACCTCTTTCAGGGAGAAGTGCCCCGTGATTTTACCGGCTTGCATTCCATCAGTCGCTGCATCAGTAATTTAGCCCGGCTCAATGAGCAGCCATTCGATCAGCCATCTGATTTTCGGGAAGACCTGCTGGCGCTGGCCAATTTCTACTGCCAGGGGTACGAAATTCCCGCTGAACACCTGTCTGCCCACTTCCAGCCCCGTCGAATCCATTTACCAACCTATCCGTTTGCCCGGGAGCATTACTGGATCAGCCCGGAAACCGCACTTACCGAAAAGGCAAAAGCCGCAGTAGATCAAGTGGGAGGTCATCCGCATTCGGCTTCGGCGGTTCAACCAGTAGCGGAAAAGCCAGGTAAACCCCCAAAAACGTTGTTATTTGAACCCTATTGGCACGAAGCGGCAGTAGTCGAAGGGAACCGTCCGGAGTTTGCCCGGCATCTGGTGATGCTTTGTGAGCTAGACGCAGCTACCCAAACTCGTATTCAAGCTGAACTGGGAGATGCCGAAGTATTGCCTTTACAGTCATCCGCGGAAGACATAGCCGGGCGGTTCGGGGAGTATACCATCCGTATTTTTGAGCGGGTACAGGCCCTGCTCAGGGAGCCACCGAAAGGAAAGGTGCTATTCCAGGTGGTAATCCCGTCATCCGGTGAGTCGCAGTTACTGTCCGGCATTGCGGGCCTGCTGAAAACGGTGCGCCTGGAAACGCCTCATATCACCGGACAGTTAATTGCGTTAGCGGCGGAAGTAACGGCAGGAGAAATAGCCGGAAAAATCAAAGAAAACCGTTTTGCCCCCGAAGCGGTCCAAATTCAATACCGCGAAGCGAAGCGGCAGGTGTTGCAGTGGAAACCGGTACCTCCTACAGTCACTGCGAATGATGCCGTAAAACCGGCTTGGCGTAACGGAGGCGTATACTTGATTACCGGAGGCTCCGGGGGCATCGGGTTGATTTTTGCCCGAGAAATTGCCCGTAACGCCAAGGGGAGCACGATCATACTTACCGGCCGGTCGCCCCTGGATGCAAAAAAGCAGGCGCAGCTCCAAGCCATTGCAACATCCGGAATCCGGATTGAATACCGCCCACTTGACGTCTCCCGGAAGGAAGCGGTGGATCACCTGATTCCGGCGATCCAGAAAGAGTTTGGGGGACTGCACGGGATTATTCACGGTGCCGGCGTAATTCACGACAACTTTTTACGGAACAAAACCACATCGGAGTGCGAAAGGGTCTTATCCTCGAAGGTCACCGGCTTACGCAACCTGGACGAGGCCAGCAAGGATAGTCCACTTGATTTCTTCGTATTCTTTTCTTCCCTGGCCGGGGTACTGGGTAATCCGGGGCAGGCCGACTACGCGGCAGCGAATGCGTTTATGGATGCTTTTGCCGGGTATCGTAATGCTTTGTCGTTGCTTGGCAAACGGAGTGGCCGTGCCTTATCAATCAACTGGCCCCTCTGGCAGGCGGGCGGAATGAAGGTGAATGAAGCGGTGGAAGAAAAACTGGAAGCCATCGGCATGGCACTACTCGATTCAGATTCTGCGGTACGGGCTTTTTACAATTCCCTGGCATTGGACGCTAACCAAGTAATGGTCATTCACGGGGATGAGGATAAAATCAACGAAAACATTCTGCCCAAAAAGCCCAAGCAGACCGCTGCCGTTCAAAAGAGCAGCCGGAGGCCGGAGATGCAGGGGTTCAGCCTGGAAGAATGTCTGGAGTGGGATTTGAAGGAACACATTAGCATCCTATCCAAAATAGCCCGCGAAAAATTGGACATTCAGGAAAACCTGACGGATTTCGGGTTTGACTCCATCAGTTTAACCAAGCTTTCCACTGCGCTGGGAAAACACTTCGGGATTGTACTGGTGCCGGCTCTGTTTTTCGGGTATCCGACCATTGAAAAACTCACCGCCTACTTCCTGGAGGAGTACAAGCCGTGGATGGAAGCGTTCTACCGGGAAGCGGAAGCAGAGCCGCTTGAGCCAGGTTTTATTTCTGGTGAATTAACAGAAAATGCCGCGCCGCCAAAACCGGAAGTTCCTGTTGTGAAGCAGAATGAATCAGCGGCTGTCCGGTCACCCCGGCTAGCTTCCCCTGTTGCGGAGCCTATTGCCATTATCGGCATGAGTGGCCGGTTCCCGGAATCGAGAAACATTGCAGAAATGTGGCAAATTCTGGCCGAAGGCAAAGACGCAGTACGCGAAATTCCCGGCGACCGGTTTGACTGGAAACAATACTACGCCTCGGAGGGCGTGCAAAAAGGCAAAACTAATTGCAAATGGACTGGCGTGGTTCCGGGCCTGCGGGAGTTTGATCCGTTATTTTTCGAAATATCCCCCAAAGAGGCCGAGTTGATGGACCCCCGGCAGCGACTGCTGTTGCAGGAAGCCTGGAAAGCGTTAGAAGACGCTGGCTACGGGGCAAGCCATATCAAAAAGAATAAAATTGCCTTGTACGTCGGGGCGGAGGAGAGCAGCTATTCGGCGCTGACCCAAGAAAGCGGAAGCATTACTTCCAACAATACGGCGATATTAGCCGCCCGGCTTTCTTACTTTTTGAACCTGTCGGGACCTAACATGGCCATCAATACCGCCTGTTCTTCGGGTTTGGTTGCCGTGCACCAAGCTTGCCTAAGCTTGCGGAGCTTCGAGTGTGATACGGCCCTGGCGGCGGGGGTAAACCTGCTGTTTACCCCCGAACCCTACGTAGGCATGAGCCAAAGCTGGGATGTTATCCGCCGACGGAAAGTGTTACAGCTTCGATAAACGGGCTAACGGTATGGTGCCCGGCGAAGCAGTAGCTGTGGTCGTATTGAAACGGTTGTCGCAAGCCGTTGCGGATGGTGATCCTATCTACGCCACTATTCAGGCGAATGGGCTTAACTACGACGGGAAAACCAATGGCATTACGGCTCCGAGTGGGGTATCGCAAGCCGCTTTACTCCGCTCAACTTACGATCAATTTGGGATCAACCCGGAACAGATCGAGTACATCGTCACGCACGGTACGGGTGCCCGGCTCGGCGATCCCATTGAAATCAATGCCTTGTCGGATGCTTTCAAAGGTTACACCAGCCAACAAAAGTACTGTGCATGACCTCCACGAAAACGAACTTCGGGCACACCTGGCGGCTTCCGGGCTAGTAAAGTTTAATCAGTTTGGTGCAAGCTTTCCGGTACCAAACCATTCCGGCCAGCCTGCATTGCACCGAAGAGAGTGATTACATCCACTGGCCGGAAAGCCCCTTCTACGTGAATAAACAAAACAAGGCTTGGGTAGCCCAACCGGAAAGAACGCCTCGGCGCCGTGAGTGCCTTTGGCATGAGCGGTACCAACGCCCACCTAGTCCTGCAAAAGCTACTCGGATGAAAAAGCGCCAAATCCCCGGGAGGAAGCTCCGGTTCATTTACTCGTACTATCCGCTAAAACCCCGGAAGCTTTAGCCGAGAAGGTATGGGATTTGGTTGCCGTGATGGAAAATGAAGAGCCATCCGAGACTCGCATGAGTGATATAGGGTATACGCTGCTGACGGGCCGTCACCACTTCCGGTACCGTTGTGCCGTGGTAGTGCAGAACCGGGAAGATGGACTATACGCGCTGAAGCAGTTTGAGAAAAAGCAGAAACGTCCCAACGTGTTTGGGGGAGAGGTTCCCCCTGAATTCAAGGGACAAAGTATGATCAAAGAATACATTGCTGACCTTGCCCAACAAACACCGGCGCTTTACCAGAACCGGCAAAAGTACCAAGAAGTATTAACAACTTTGGCTGAACTGTACTGCCAGGGATACGAACTGCCTGCCGAAATGTTATACGGCGCATCTGGCTCCCGGCGAATTCATTTGCCCACCTATCCGTTTGCCCGGGAAGAGTATTGGGTAAAAGCAACGGCGGATCATTTGGTATCCGCTGCTGAAGTGATCAAGCTGCAAGGGCCAGGTCCAGCTGCTGAATGGGTCAATGGAAACGGACATACCGATGTGAAGGTTCCAACATACGATAACGTACCAGATCGTGCCGTTCCTGAGCCAGGTGCTAGTTCGGAAAATACGCTGGTGGGGAAAGTGTATAGCAATGAAACCGGGATTAGTCTCAAGGATCAAAAAGCAGCGGATGATTTCGAGGAGAAAGTACGGAACTACGTCAAGATGTTTATTGCCTCCACGATTAACCTGCAGCCGGATAAGATAGAAGCCGGCGTGCAACTGGAGCATTACGGTTTGGACTCTATCCTGATGATACAATTGAAAAATCAGTTGGAAGTGATTTTTGGAGAATTACCCGCTAACGTATTCTTCGAGTATCCTACCGTGGAAGAATTAGCGCAGTATTTTATCAATACCCATCCTGAAAAGCTCCCCGACACCCTCCGGCAGCAAGGCCACCTACCGGCGAATCAGAAGGACGCAGATAGTCTGTTGAATACCGCTTCACCGCAGCATCTGTTTACGCCAGAAGTAAGCCCCCAAACGAATCCACGGGAAGAGTTGGCCCGTGAGGCGCTTTTTGAGAATCATCCGCAACACGTAACAATGGCTGATTTTCTTAAATCCGTAGTATCCTCAATCATTAACCTATCACCGGAAAAAATAGAAGCGGATATACAACTAGAACAGTATGGGATTGATTCAATCGTAACGATGCAACTCAAGAACCAGCTAGAAAAATCCTTTGGCGAGTTACCAGCCAACTTGTTTTATGAATACCCCACGGTTCGTGATTTGACCCAGTACTTCTTAAAGACTGAAAAAACGGAAATACAATGGTAAATAAAACACTGACGAAGAAAAGAGAAAATATCACCGTCAACTACAACAGAGTAGTGAGTTGGCTGCTGGTTGCATTAGTGGCTCCCGTCATCTTGTATTACACGTGGACCCGCGGATTTGCCTACCTGAATTTTTCCCGGGAGGTGTATACGGATTATTTCTGGTACCGCGCCCCGTGGCTACTGGTACACGTGCTTGGCGGCTTAGTCGCTACCCTAACGGGCCCCATTCAATTTATACCCGCCATCAGGGCCAGAAATCCCGCACTGCACCGGAATTTGGGTAAAGTATACCTGGGAAGTATTGCGGTGGCAACGTTAGCCTCATTCTACCTGGTGACAACGGCCCAGTTAGGAATGGTCTACGCAGTGGGTTTAGCTATGCTGGGGATCGTATGGTCGGGAACTTCGGGAATGGCCTACTTCTCCATCCGAAAAGGAAACCTGCGGATGCACAAAGAATGGATGATTAAAAGCTACGTGCTGACGGCGTCATTTGTGAGTTTCCGGTTTGTGGAAGACCTGCTGGCCCGGATGGACTTGGGCACTTTCGTTGACCGGAAAGTGCTTATGGCTTGGGCGTGCTGGGCAATCCCTTTTTTCATTACCGAAGTCGTGCTGCAGTACCGAAGAATGATGCGCTGAAGTCTTCCGTTTACGCAAGTATTCTTTTAAAAATAACCATCAGTAACAATCCACTCTATTCACTTAAACCTGCTACTTTATGATGAGTTCAGATTCGCTAGGAACCGAAAAGGTAAAGAAACTACTTTTTAGCATGGGCTGGCCGGCAGCCATGAATTTTTTGGTAGTAACCGTTTACAATCTGACAGATGCCATTTTTGTAGGCAAGTGGCTGGGACCGATGCAAATAGCCGCCGTGGTAGTAGTGGGCACCGTATATTTTCTGTTCTCGGCGTTTGGGCTAGTCATAGGCGTCGGCGGCTCTTCGATCATTGCCCGCGCATTAGGAGAAAAAGATAAAAACAAAGCCGCTTATGCCTTTGGTAATCAGAATCTACTCGTGCTGCTGTCCAGCTTTCTAATCGTTCTGATAGGGTGGATCGGTGAAGACTTTATTCTAAGACTGTTCGGGGCCAATGGAGCTATTTTTCCTTATGCCAGTGCTTACTACCGGATCCTGCTTTTTGGCATTCCTTTTACCTCTTGGAGCAGCATTGGCAACAGCGTCATTCATACGGAGGGGAAGGCAAAAGTAGCTATGTTCAATAACCTGGTGCCCACCATCATCAATATGCTCCTGAATCCGCTGTTTATCAAAGTATTTGACCTGGGGATTGAAGGATCGGCCTGGGCCACGTTGGTCGCCTATATACTGGGGTTTTTATTATCAATCCGCTTCTTTATAAGCGGTATGAGTGAAATCAATTTTAACTACACGTTTATAAAATTTAAGCCCGCATTAGTCCGTGAAATAGGGGAAATAGGCGGAAGTACGTTGGTCAATATGATTACCTCGAATCTGTTTATCATCGTATTGAATCAGGTGCTTTTTACCTACGAGCAAGAGTCCGGCGTAGTATTATACGGAATTATTAACCGTGTCAATATGCTCTTGCTGATTCCAATTATCGGTATTGACGGGGCGATAAGGCCCACAATCGGTTATAACTTCGGGAGTCAGCGGATGGAGCGGATCAGAGAGGCAATTAATACGGCCATGAAGTACGGACTGATTGTCTGCTATGGGTTGCTAGGGATAGTGTCTTTATCGGCCGACTATTTCATTCATCTCTTTACCGACAACGCTCATCTCATTGCCCAAACCCCACTAGCCATGAGGGTAGTATTCTCATTTTTTCCTCTAATTATGATCCAGACGATTACTAACGCTTATTTTCAATCCATTGGTAAACCTCAAGTTGCTTTTTACTTATCCATACAAGAAACATTGTTTTACTGATTCCGCTATTGTATATAGTTCCCTACTTTTTCGGCTATTACGGGATTCTCTCACACTTTTCCCGTTGTAGATATTGTAACTACTATAGTTGCTTTCTGGCTGTTAAAGAATCAGTGCTGAGTTATAAGTTGGCGGCAAAGACAGTGGCTGGATAATCATTGCAGGAATAACCTTTTCAACCAAACTACCGATAGCAGAAGAGGTAGTTCTGCCAGTTATCACGCAAGGCAGCGTGATGACAGTTTGTATCTAACGTTTTCTGACAATGGTACAAGTCTATCCGCTAAGAGTTCGTAAAGATTCATTCATTAACTACACCTACGTAGTAGTCAATAAAAGTAGTCAGGAAGCCCTCTTAATCGATCCGGGCTGGGAGCCTGATACAATTATGCACTGCTTGCTTAAGACCGAATGTACCTTACGGGGTATACTGCTTACGCACCACCATCCCGATCATACGCAGTTGGCCGCTTATTTTGCCAGCACGTTCAAGGTGCCGGTGTATATGAGCCAAGCTTGAAAAAGAGTTTTACGACTTCAATTGTTGCAACTTACAACCCATCTCCCCGGATCGGTTATTTTTCGCCGGCAGCTTTGCGATTTTTCCTTACCTAACTCCCAAGTCATACTAAAGGGAGTGTTTGTTTCCGGATAGAGGATCTCTTTTTACCGGTGACACCCTGTTTATTGAGGGGTGTGGTATGTGTTTGCCAGAAAGGGGCCGACCCCAACGAAATGTACAACAGCTTACAAAAGCTACGAATGAGTATTGAACCGGAAGCAAGGATTTATCCTGGTCATTCTTTTGGTACTGAGCCGAGTAACCTTTCGCCAGTTGTTAACCCAGAATATATACTTTCATTTAAAGGAGAGCACTATGTTTGTTGCCTTCAGGATGC
Source organism: Cytophagales bacterium (assembly GCA_030448185.1). Taxonomy (GTDB): domain Bacteria; phylum Bacteroidota; class Bacteroidia; order Cytophagales; family 172606-1; genus CADCTQ01. The sequence continues at coordinate 28,295 of JAUJNL010000034.1, forward strand.
GCAAACACCAGCAGGGGTTGTTTAACTTCAAATAAGGCATAGTGTTCATCCTCAACGTAAAAGCTTGCCGTGGTTAGTGTTCTCACCAACAGCTTTTTCTCGACTTTCCGGATAGCCTCTGAATATCTATTTTCTCCCTACCGCCAATCTGTTGTAAGTATATGCCTAAATCTTAAAACCTAAATAATTGTACTATGAAAATCATTATTTTTTATTCGTTCTTGTTTCTTTTATCAACGGTAACATTTAGTCAGATTAAAGTTAGCGGCAAACTTACCACCAATGCTGGTCAGCCCATTCCCTTTGCCAATGTACTCTTACTGAGTCTTAGTGATACTTCTCTGATAAAAGGTACGGTAAGTGACGAAATGGGAAAGTATGAACTTAACCAGCTGCAAACGGGTAAATACTTCCTTAAATATAGTGCTATAGGTTCGAACCTATACTTCTCCAATATTCGAGTTAGGAACTCAGAATACCAAGGAACTTGGAACGCAAGTTATGGATGAGGACGTCAATCAGTTAGATGAAGTAACAGTCCAGGCTGAAAAACCATTATATCAACAAGAAATGGATCGTATGGTAGTAAATGTCCAGAGTAGTGTACTTACCAAAGGGAGTTCAGTGCTGGATGTACTGGAAAGATCGCCAGGGGTAGTAATAGACCGCCGAAATAATACTATTGTTCTGAACGGAAAAAACGGCGTGGGAGTAATGATAAACGGCAAGCTTGTTCGGTTGCCCCCAGCAGAAATCGCAAATATGTTAACCGGAATGAGTGCCAATAATATTGAGAAGATAGAGATACTTCACACCCCGTCGTCAAAATATGACGCAGAAGGGGTTGCCGGTATGATTAATATAGTAGTAAATAAGAGTGAAGAACAAGGGACCAATGGTTCTTTTTCCCTAACAGGCGGTTACGGACTTAGAGAAAAGGCAGTCGTAAGTACCAACATTAATCATAGAAGTGGACGCTTTAATATTTACGGAAATTATTCATTCACTTACGATAAGACGTACTTCGGCATGACGGCTAAGGGGGCTTTTCAGTTCCCTTTTCACCAAGAGGAAAGAGCCTTTGATTTTTTACATGAAAAGATGCCCGTTAGAAGTATGCATAATGCAACCATTGGATTTGATTCCAAGATCAATGCAAAAACCATTGTCGGGGCAAGTTCCATTATTTCTGATAACGTTTATGAATCGAAAGGATACACTCTAAATAAAATCACAATAGGCGGTGACTCTATTTTATTGCTTAAAGTAGATATGGATGAGAGGAACCGCTGGACAAGCGCCATAAACAATATAAACCTAGAAAGAACCCTGAGCAAAGATGAAAAAATAAGTGTTGATGTGGACTACCTCTATTATAAAAACAGTAATCCTTCTTATTTTAAAAACTACTTCTTGAATGCAAAAGGTGAAGATGCAGTTTCCCCGGAGCCCCGTTCTTTCCCGGAACAAAGCGTAACGAATGAAACACCCGTTCACATCTTTGTGTATAAGGCTGACTACGAAAAAAGGTTCACGCCTGCTATTAGAATGGAAGCTGGAATCAAGGCATCAGATTCAAAAATTGTCAATTCTATAGAATTAAGGAATTTGGAAAATGGCGAATGGAGAAGCAGTAATGACCCTAATACTGCCAATCGAATGATTATGAAGGAAACAATTAAAGCAGCTTATTCGGCACTTGACCTGTATATCAACCGTGTCACCATTAATGTAGGATTACGATACGAGTTTACCAATACGAATATTGAGTATAGCGAATATGCGAAAGAAGCTATTCACCGCAGGTACGGTAAGTTCTTCCCAACCGTTTTCATAAGAAAAAAAATTTCGGAGGAAAATAATTTTCAGCTTTCCTATAATAAAAGGATTTCCCGACCTGCCTATACGGATATTGCTTCAAACGTTAGCTTTAATGATATATACTCCATGTCTTTGGGTAATCATACACTCAGGCCTGTAATTACCCAAGGAGTGCAGGCTCGGTTTCAGCATAAACAATATTTGTTTTCTGTGCAGGCAAGCAAGGACCAGAATCAGTTTATTCACTCTCAGCAAACGGAGTCTCCTTCTGATAGCATTACTTATATTATGCCGCACAATCTTAAGTATCAAAATAACCTGATTTTTCAGGCGACTTTACCCATTCAAGTCAATGCCTGGTGGACAATACAAAATAATGTTTCAGCAGGATGGAAACAGTTTGAAACACAGCACCTGGCCAATAATTTTACGGAATTGTTCTTTTTATATAATGTATATAGTAGTCATAATTTTACGCTGCCGATGGGGTTTTTATTAGAGGCTTCAGGCTATTATCATTCGATGGATCGTAACGGAATGTACAAGCAAAAACCCTTTATGACTTTAAATGTAGGAGTGAAGAAAGAATTAAAAAATAATATAGGGACAGTTCAGTTATCGGTTACCGACCTGTTGAGCACTACGCACTACCGGGTAAGTATAGATCCACAGGAAGCTCCCTATTCGCTCCGTAGTAATATTGACGTAATTACGAATCAAGAAAATCACCTATCGTAAGGCTGACGTACTTCAAATCGCTTGGTAACAGTAAAGTAAAAGGCCAAAGACAAAGAAGCATCGGATCCAAAGAGGAACGGGATAGGTTGAAAATTAACCCGAACAAGCCCGGCTGCGGCATAGTGCGCATCCTCAATGTAAAAGATTGCCATTGTTGGTATTCTCTCCAACAACTTTTTCTCGACTTTCCGGATAGCCTCATAGTAGGTTTCAAGTCTGGTGAAGAACCTCTGATCAACTCGTGCACTGGACTTATCCTAATTCAGTGTATTGAGTTTCCCGGCCCTGCGCGAAGACCTTTGCCGCACTGGCATCCCGGGCAAGGTAAATTATTACAATCTGTAAACAACCTAAATCTCATCGTATTATGAATCCAACCGCCACCGCCGTACGCCCTACTGTAGACTTAAAGGCCATTGAAACCAGGGGATTTGCAGTGATCAGGAACTTCCTCAACCAGGAAGAGCTCAATATCCTGCTAAATGATTACAATGAATCGAAGAACCGAGCACAAAACGCCAATTATCCAATCACCTATCTGGGCCCTGAGGTGTTCCCGCTCCTGCGTGAAAAGATCATGGAACTCAGCGAAGCGGTGGGAAAAGTTACCTCTACCTGCGTAGATTCCGATCAGGGAGGCATTTATTTCTCGGTCAAAAAAGGCATCAAGTTTGACTGGCACCAGGATCATGAGAGTTTTTTCATGAATCAAAATCACACCGATTACCTTAACTTCTACACGATTATTTTAAAGGAGAAGCCAGAGGAGGCAAATTTACACGTGATTCCATTTGACAAATTCAAAGCGAAGAGCCCCGAATACTTCGAAAGAGTAGTGGGAGGAGGCGCCATCCGGTATGAAGTTCACAATAACGAAACCCGCATTATTTCCGATGAGACCGGAAAGAAGATTGGAACTTTACCTTACGACATCGGTACGCTTGCCGAAACGCCGCAATTGAACGCGGGTGATTTGCTATTGTTACGGGGTGATTTGATACACAGCACGCAGATAGCCGATTCTGCGAGAGTTGCCCTTTCCGTAAGAATGGCTAATTCTAAAAATAGAATCAGTTTGAAAAAAATGGTAAATGGTAGTAAAGCTAAAAGGATCACGATGACAAACAACCGACAGGTCTACACTAAAATTTTCAATGCTTTTGAGCAGCTTAATGCAGTAGAATCCACTTACTCAGAACTAATAGCTAAATTTAATCTTGATCAATCCCCCGCTCCTTCAAAATTTAAGTTCTTGTTAAGGCTTTTTAAACTGAGGCTTCAACTCATATTCCAAAGTTAAGTACTCAACGCCAATTGGTTCGGACGATTCTCCCATCTGTCGTTCCGACCATTGGCGTCTAAGAAAATCTTATCTTATCCCATAATTGGTTCTTAACCACCTGGTCAATGACGTGCTCATAGTAATTCCGGCTAATAGGAATGCGATGAGATTGAATAAAAATTTCGTTGCCCTGAATGCTTTCGATCTTATCAATGGAAACAATATAAGATTTATGCACCCGGATAAAGGACTGACCGTCTAAGTTCTGCTCCAGGTTTTTCAAGTAGAGTGCCGCCAGATACTTGCCTTGGCTGGTGCAGATGGTAACGTAATTTTGCATGCCCTGCACGTACAGAATATGCTGGAAATAGATTTTTTCGTACTTACTCCCGCATTTTATAAAGAAATAGTCGACTCGTTGCGTATCCTTGGCAGCATGGGGAAAAGCTGGCTTTGTGATGAGCTGGTGATACTCTTTGGCTTTGGTTACGGCCTTAAGAAAACGCTCAAACGTAATAGGTTTCAGCAGGTAGTCCAGTACGTTTAGCTGGAAACTTTCCAGAGCGTAACTGGGAAAGGCCGTAGTAATAATGACAATAGGAGGATTTTGGGTTATTTTTAAAAAGTTAATCCCGCTCATTTTAGGCATCTGAATATCCAGAAAGATCAGGTCTACCGGGTGCGCATCCAACACGGTAATGAGCTCAACCGGATTTTCGCAGGTCGCGATAAGCCGTAAAAAGTCAATCTCCCTCACATAATTGGCAATTCCTTCCCTGGCCAAAGGCTCATCGTCAATAATTACGCAGTTCATCATAGATTTTCGTAAAAGCAGGTTTAGCAAACAAATGGCAGCTCCGGCGGATTTCTCCCGGAACGGCGCAGTACATGAGTCCCCGGATGAATTTTAGGCCGTCTTCTGCAGGACCTCCGGCACGGCCAGCTCCGAAAGATTCAACCGGAGTTTTACCGCAAAGCTGGCAGGATCACTTTGGATATCCAATGCGTACTGTCCCGAGTAGAGTAAATCGAGCCTTCTTTGCACGTTTTGCAGGCCAATACCCCCATAGGCGACCACATCGGCAGGAGCATCATACGACCGGCTATTAGCAATGCTGAAGTATAACTGCTGCTGGTTGACGGTTACTTGTATGTTGATCCAGTTCAGGGTATGCGTATGCTTAGAAACGTGTTTGAAGGCATTCTCCACAAAGGTCATTAAAATGAAAGGCGCTATACCCAATGGTTCATGGCCCGATTGATGGGTTTGAAGCGTAACTTCAAAGTTGTTGTTCTGTCGGAGTTTCTCTAATTCAATAAAGTTCTCTAAGTAAGCAATCTCCTTCTCCAGCGGAATTTGTTTGTCATTGCATTCGTATAACTGGTACCGCAACAGGTCAGAAAATTTAGCCAGTGAAGCCGAGGCCATATGCGGATTTTTATGAATCAGAAAAAATATGGAGTTAATCGTATTAAAAAGAAAGTGCGGGTTAAACTGGTATTTAAGAAACTTCAATTCGGTCTCTAATTTTTCTTTTTCGAGCAGTTGTTGTCTCCTTTGCGTCTGAACCCAGTTCTTGGTTAATTTAATGCTCATCGCAAGAGTCATACTCGCCATTGTGGAAGGAAAGGAAAAGGTCAGAAAAAAATGAGCGAAGCTATTTGATTTAACGCCGTATAGCTTTTCAAGCGTGCTGTCTGCCAGCCACACACTTAAATGATACCCGGTAACAATGAGAGATGCCGTACCAACGATTGTAAGTGCCAGGTAAAGAATGTACTCGGTAAACCGGCTTTTTTCCAGGTACCTGGGAATCAGGAAGTATAAATTGAAGTAAACCGCCGCCGCCTGAAAAATAACGTAGAAGGCGAATTTTACGGAGTAGGGTGAGAAGAATATGTTACTTGCGGCGGCTAAGGGGTTCCCGATCGCAATTACCCACCAGAGATAGTGATAAAGACCCAGAAAAAATATGATACAGCTTATATTTAAATAGCCACTGCTGGATTGATTTACTAAATGTCAAAGCTTCCATTGCCTGTTAAGTCCTGCTTCTTCTCTCAAGGTACACCTATTTTGCTGATTTGGAGCACATCCTATACGAATTTCGTCAAATAATTGACAAGATGAACGGTAGCTTGGACGAAATGCACTATTTGCTGCCTTCGGTAGATTGTCCGAGTTGATCATATGGTATTTCTGCATTTGGTCAAATATATTCCACCAGTCGTCATCCGGATTTTTTCGTTTTCTCCTTTCTGCCTTATTTGTCTGGCGAAACGCGGATACAGCAAGAATTCGGTAGTCTCCGCGGGTATGGGCTAACTACCCTTCAGGAATAGCCAGTTGCTCTGTCAATGGAGAAAAATATTCCGCTGTCGTAATTTATACCGCTCAAAAACGAAAAACATGAAAATTTTACTCTCTACCCTGTTATTTTTGTGGCTGCAACAAAATACTCTCGGGCAAGTTAGCGGCAAGCTCACCGTTGATGGTCAACCCATTCCCTTTGCCAATGTACTCCTTTTAAACAGTGCGGATACGTCCCTGGTCAAAGGTACTTTAACCAATCAAGAAGGGTTTACCAGATGGACAATGTTGCGCAGGGCCGTTATATTCTCCGGCTTAGCAGCGTAGGGTATCAAACCTGGCATTCTCCGGCGTTTGAACTGACAAATACGCAAAGAGTAGGTCTTTCGGAACCCAAGTGATGGAAGCCGATACCAAACAACTGGAAGCAGTAGAAATCCGGCCGAAAAAACCATTGTATCAGCAAGAAATAGACCGCATGGTAGTAAATGTCGGAAGCAGCGTGCTGACCAAGGCAGCTCTGCCTTGCAGGTATTAGAACGGTCGCGGGAATACATAGACCGTCAGAATAACAACATTAACTTAAATGGTAAAAATGGGGTGATGGTAATGCTGAATGGTAAGCTTATGCGTCTGCCGGTGGACCAGGTAGTTACCATGCTGAATGGAATGAGTGCAGACAATATTGAAAAAATAGAATTATTGACTACTCCCCGGCCAAGTACGATGCGGAGGGAAGCGCCGGGATGATCAACATCGTACTGAAGAAGAAAAATGAAGAACAAGGGACGAAAGGGTCTTTTCGCTTACGGGTGGGTATGGTTGGGGAGAAAAAGGAATGGGCAGTATTGATATGACTCATAGTACGGGGAAAGTCAACGTCTGGTTCTTATTCATTCTCGCATGATCGATCTTACAGCGATTGGTTGCAAGAGACTCTCAGAATGTACCTGTTATGGGGGAGCCTCGGATGTTGATTTTGGAATACCACCAAACCTGTACAGAACAACCATAATGTCACCATCGGCCTAGATGTTAATTTCAAAAACTCACTGTCGGTAGTAGTATTACTTATAATAGCAGCCTTACATCTTCTAAGATTTCCAATCGTGGAGAATATACTATTAAACCAGATTCATTTTTGCTAATGAAAGTCGACATAGCGGGTATTAATCACTGGAATAACGTAATAACCAACTTTTACGTAGAGAAAAGAGTTAAAGGAGGGAAAAAATAAATCTTGATGTAGACTACCTTTATTATAAAAATGACAGTCCTACGGAGGTTTATTCCTCCTTTCATAGACGGAGAATCAAATGAATTAGAAACGAATGGCAGTATCTTTTCTACTCGTCAGCGGGGCTCGGCCAATACACCTATCCAAGTGGGTGTGGTTAAGCTTGACTATGTAAAACAGATGAATAAGAGTTTGAAATTCGAAGCGGGTATAAAAGGGACTTACACGAGAAGTTCAGGTCTGTCAAAAATAGAAAGCCTAGTGGATGATCAGTGGGTAAGCAGTCCCAGAACTTCTAACAACAGTGATTTGCGGGAAGGTATAGGAGCCGCTTATTCCTCCTTTTATTTACAGATCAACCCGTCGACTAACCTGGTTGCGGGGGCCAGGTACGAATATTCTGACACTCGCATGGATGCCGAAAAAGAAGAAAACAAAATTGACCGAAGATTCGGAAAACTTTTTCCTAGCGTGTTCGTTTCCAAAAAGCTTAATGATAAGTCTGAATTGCAACTATCCTATACTAAACGAATTAGCCGACCTTCTTATAATGATCTTGCCTCCTTTATCACGTATAACGATCCAATAGCCGTTTTTACGGGGAATCCCTCATTAAGACCCGTGATTACCAATAATGTAAAGATAGGTTACAATTACCAAGGGTATTCATTCTCCGTGCTTTTGAGCAGGGACGACTATCCTATTTCCCGATTTCAAGCAGCCGCTAATCCGGCAGGAGATCTGCTTTATATTGCTCCCCAAAATGTCAGATACCAGAACAATCTGACTTTCCAAACCAACCTGCCTTGGAAAGTAAATAACTGGTGGAGCATGAACGCAGGATTCGTGGGGGGGTGGCGGCAATTTAAGTTAGCCCATACGAAAGAGCAGCTTGAAAAGACGTATTTTGCGTATTCTGTGTACGGCAGTCAAACATTTTTGTTTCTAAAAAACTTTTCCTTAGAAATTTCAGGGTGGTATAACTCTTTGCAATATGACGGTTCGAAAAAAGTAGGTGGATTTGGAACGTTAAATGCAGGTATTAAAAAAGAATTAGCTAGCAATAAAGGAAGTATTCAATTATCCGTGTCCGATCTTTTCAGGTCCATGAATATCCACACATATTTTGGGTATCTCACGGAAGAAGCATTTTCTTTGAGAAGTCATCTTAGCTATAATACCGAGTCCAGAAGAACCCGTATTATCAAGCTTACTTACGCTAAGTCTTTTGGCAATACTAAAATAAGAGGCCAAAAACAGCGAGGCATCGGTTCTAAAGATGAACGCGACAGGGTTAGAAAAGAGTAGGAAATAGCATTTTGAGTTTAGAGATTTTTTAAGAACACATTTATAGTTGATTGAGTCACTATTTTAACAAAAAGGACTAAGCAACGAATTGGCTTGTCCAACTACGCGCATAAGAAGCAACTCTTTGTTGGAGTTCCCCCGTATAAATGGAGGATGAGAGTTAGAGTAGTGTAATATACTCTCTTCTCATCCTCCATTTATACGGTTCTCCCGCAAGTTACGTGCTGCCAGATTTGGATTTTAACGAAGCAGGACTTTGTTCTCATGGAGGCGCAATAAATGATGAACAAAGTCCTTATCAATTTACCGGAGTTACCTATTCAAGCCCTTTCAGCTACTGACAGTGCAGTAAGTATTATGGCTCAATCTAAAGCGGCCACTGCCCCTTGTCCGCAGTGTGGAGTGGTTTCACAGCGTATTCACAGCTACTACTGGAGAGGACCCCAATGCTGGCCTTGGTCTGCGGTCCAAGGGAAGGATTTACCAATAGGAGGACATCCAGCCAGCCTTCAACTGGAAGCCAGACGGTTTCGCTGCCTGAATGAGCAGTGCCCTAAGCGTACGTTCGTTGAACGACTGGCTTGTTTGCCTCTTAGGGCACAGCGTACAGCAAGGCTCAGCAGTGCTGCAAGCAATAGCTTTCAGCCTGGGAGGGGAAGCCGGCTGCCGCTTAGCGGCTCAATTACAAATGCCTATTAGTCCTGATACGCTTTTAAGATTAATCCGCCAGTGGTCTCCTCCACAGCTCCCTACTCCTAGGGTAGTAGGAGTAGATGAAATGGACCTGAAGCTTGCTTCATCGGTCCAGGGGCCCTTCGTAAACGAGTTACTTACGGTACTATCCTGGTAGACGGACCTAAACGAGGTTTATCCTCGGGTCCAGAAACGAAAAAGCCTGTTGAACTGCTGGAAGACCGCACTTCAGCAACTCTAAAAAACTGGCTTCTAGAGCAGAAAGGAATAGAAGTTATTGCCAGAGATAGATCCGGTGAGTATGCCCTAGGGTCCAAGGAAGGAGCTCCTCAGGCAGTGCAAGTAGCAGATCGGTTTCGGACCTAAAATGAACTGTGTTAAAAGTCAAGTAAAACAATGCAAATAATGATGTAAGATTTAGTAGAGTTTTACTATTCATTTTAGACTAGAGACATAGCCATCAATATAGTCCTTGTCTTGCTTGACAACAGCAAATACCTGACGAAGTAGTTTGTTAGCTACCGCTACTAAGGCTAGTTTAGAAGCTTTTCCTTTTTGTTTTAAATGTCGATAGAAGTCTTTACAGGTTCCATTACAGCGAGTAGCCGTCACGGCACACATATAAAGTAGTGCTCTCAGGTCTGGATCTCCACTACGAGCAATACTTCCTTTTATATTTAGACTTTTACCTGATTGATACACGGTAGGACATAAACCAATAAAACGGGCAAATTTCTTAGCCGAAGTGAAATCGGTAAATCCAAGCGGATCCCGGCTAAAGCCGGTGGTCCGCAGGTCACTTCAATTAAGGCTGCTCCTACTTGCTTACCAATTCCAGCCACCGAGGTTACTTTCTTCAATAAACGCTCATACTCGGCTTCTACTACCCCAATCATTTCTTCTTTCAGCTTTTTGAGTTGTTTTTCTAGGTTTTGAATGCATTGCTGGAGGATAGTTTGGGTATTCTTATCTACATAAGGACTTTGATCATACGCGTGTTGAGTATTGACTAAAGCCACATATTGTTTCTTTAATTGCCGGTATAAAGAACGTTTATGCTTCAATTCCAAAAGACTTTGCTTAGGCAATTGATATAGTTCAGGTTGCATTCGCTGACCAAATAAAGCAATGAGTTTGGCATCTTTTGCATCAGTTTTAGTCACCGAAAGCATCAGGTTGGCAAAATGCTTAATGCGAGCAGGATTGACTACGGAAAGTCGGTATTGACGAGTATAAAGATGATAAGTGAGTAAGTAGCTATAGGTTCCGGTTGCTTCTAAGATACAATGATCCGTTTCTAATTGAAGGGTTTTAATCAGCTTTTCAATACCAGTCGTGGTATTCTCAAAACTAACCAGCCTATACTTATTCTGCTCATCCAGGTAAGCAACGACTAATTCATTTTTACTCACATCAATTCCAATGTAACGCATGAAAAAAAGAGGTTAAGTGAAAACAATAGTTCTCTGCTGAGCAGCATCGCTAACACAGGTTCTAGGACCCAACGAACTGTCCGTTCTAGTCAGAGTACAAAAGATGGAGCATGGGGCTCAACATTTTAGACGGTGTTTGCTACCATGAGATTCTCTGCCTTGTTCATGATCCAAAGGGAACAAAAATAATGTAAGATATTGGGGTAAAATAGCCTCTTAGTAGCTTGACTACAAACGTACGATGTGATTTTATCTCAGGTCCACTTACTGCAGAACTTAAAGCAGATGCTGGATCGATATCTAACCAATAGGTATAAACAGATCAAGCCGTTACTTGAAGTAATGAAAAGGAGTCAAACAGTAGCACCAACTGCTATCCGTTTGGTATCCAGTATTCGTGACACATCCGCAAACGAAAAACAACCAGATAGACCCGATGTCGAGCCATCGTCAGGTCTACTGCCAGTCGAGAGCGGCGCTTGGAGACGTATGAGCAGATAAAGCAGCTACAATCGGCTGGTTGGAAGATCGGACAAATTGCAAGAAGTCTTGATATTAACCCTACAACTGTTGGCAAGTACTTCTACGCAGAATCCTTCCCGGAAAGAACCAGAAGGCCTGCCGGGGGAAGCATCCTCAATCCGTACTTGGCTTATATGGAAGAACGTTTTGGCCAAGATTGCCGGAATGGCTTGCAGTTGTGGCGGGAAATCTACCTGATAGCTGTGGAACATGGGCTTCCCAGAGCGCGGCTATCGGGGGACGACTCGTCAGGTCTCCAAGTGGATGAGCAAACGCCGTCAGCAAGAGCAGGCTATCGAGCTTACTGCTACCAGCGAAATGATCGACAAAACTACTACCTGGGCTGCTCCACCGCCTTTAGTTGATGTAGCACCTTCTCCCCGACAGTGATCTTGGATGAGGATGCGGCCACAACAGCAACTCAAGAAGAAACAAGGGTGCTCTCTGGTATTGGCCGGCACACGCAGGTAAAACAAGTTTACGGATTGGCCCAGCAGTTTATTGAGATGGGTAACAAGCGTCAGGCAAGTAAACTGGACCAGTGGCTCAAGGACTGCAAAGCTACCGGTATCGCCATACTACAAAGCTTGGACCCGTCGATAAACGACGTTTAGGTCCGCCACTCGTATTGATTAAGATTACGCTGCCGTTCGTGCGGCTCTTTCTCCTTTTGATTACTGATAGGCATGGGCACCCCGGATATTTTCGTGCTGGATGATTTTTTCTTCCCTTTGGTTTCTTGACGCAGTATCAGGTTGCAGCCGGTCGAGTTCTTTTTCCAGAATCGTACAGATCAAGCGATAAGAAGTAGCCTGGTATAACAAGGCCCGCCCACAAGCTTTTTCCAAGCGTTCCTTGCCGTATTTCTTTTCGAGCGAGAGTACACCGGCGCAGCTTTTGTAGGCTTGCTCCGGGTAGGGCCGTGCGGTGAGAAGCTCTTCTACTGGCTAATTCGGCAATGGCTTCAATCCGGCGCAGCTCTTTCAGTAAAGTATTCACTGACCCAATTGTGATACCCATTGTTGATTGGCTGGTAGATGTTGCTTCTGGGTAGAATAACCGTACTTGCGCAATTCCGGCCATGTGGCCACTCTGTTTGTGTTGGTGGTAGATTTTTACCGTTTCAGCAGTATAAATCAGCTTGACCTGATTACCAATCAAGGAGTAAGGCACAGAATAATGATGTTTGGTCTTCGTGAGACATGACAATTAGGGTGTACTTTCCTAAGAAGAAGCAACTGATATGCTGACTGGGAAGGGGAGTAAAGCTTGTTTTTCAACTGTTTCCAAAGTATAACGACGGGAGTAGTCCTTGCCCTTGAAACAACAACTTGTTATGTTCATCGGTAGTTCTTTAATCGCCTGATTAAGCTGTCGGCATCGCTGGAAGGCTCTATTCCAAAAGAGAGCATAAACTGACGGCAAAATATTCACTGCTGACTCCACTAATGCCTTATCCTCCCATTTCCGGCTTCACGGGTGAGTGAAAGTAGGTCTTGTAATGAGCGGCAAAGTCCTCCATGGTCTCATTTATCTCTGGCTCATAGCGGTCAGCTTTGTTTACTGCCGTCTTTAAATTATCCGGAACAATGGAATGAGAATACCGCCCATGTATTCAAATGTCTTTTGGAGGGGGGAAATGAAATCAGCCTTTTGTTGGCTGGCCACTGCCAGGGCAAAACATAGCTGAGAGCAGGCAGGAATAGCCACAAAGAATTCACTGACGTAACTTCTCCAGTCACTACATCCGTCAGATAGAGTTTCTTACCGGCGAAATCCACAAATACCTTTTCTCCAGCTTTATGCTCTAGGTGCATCACCGTCTTTTGGGCTGGTTGCCAGTTGCGGAATCGCGTGCAAAAGTGAGAGTATTTTAGCCCTTGAGGATGCTCCTTGCAGCACTCCATCCACAACGTATAACGGCTTACCCCCTGCTTTGGCTAACTCCTTCATACCCTTCAAAACGTTGGTATAACTCAGCATGGCCTTTATCGGGAATCAGAAGCGAGGAGTTGTAGGCAATTTAATAAACTGATCTATGGCTTCATCACTCCAACTAAGCAACTCGGAAAGGTCTGAGAAATGCTGCTCAAAGCTGCTCAGGTAACTTTTGATTGTATTACGGGCCATTTCAATATCTTGGCAATCTTCTGTTTGCTCTTGTCCTGGACTTTTAACTCTAGCTCGCGGCGGATTTGGAACATGGGTTTGCCTAGGTTAGCCAAGCTTGGAAGAATCCGACTGGAATGTTCAACAGTCAAATCCCCCTTCAAACTATTCTTTTTTTTTTTTTTGCATCCACTTTGTGGCTCACTTTTATTACCGGTACCCCCTGCCCAGCAAAAATCGAGGGTGGTTCATTTTCCTGCGGTATACTCACTTGATGTGAATATCACTGCTGTAGACGGAGTAGTACATCACGTTCTTCTGGCTCCAATTGTTCCGGTTGGCGTATCATCAGCCAAGCTAACTGCGGGCAGAAAGTGGTCCATAACAGGAGGCGGCAGGGCAGATGGAGTACTGTTTTGAGTATACACCATCTCTGCATTGCTTTCCCCAGCAATGGATTCTTGTAGAACACGTCAAGGGTCCACTTTGAATACCTGTGTACAGGAACCAGGATAGCCTTTTGTTTAATTTCTCGCCACAATAAGCTAGCATTCTTGGCAGCCTTCCTGAAAACGGGATTCCAAATAAGCCAAGTAGGATTAAGATTTCCGCTAGGGTGTCGGTTTCTTTCCGAAATTCTTTTGCATAGAAGTACTTACGCACTGTAGTAGGATTTATATCGAGTCTTCGGGCGATCTGGCTAATCTCCGCCTCTGCCGATCTGCAGTTCCTTAATTTGTTGATAAGTCTCCAGTCGACGTTCCCGCTAGCTTGACTAACGGCCTTTTCATGAATTGAGCTATCACGGATACTAGACAGTAAAACGTAGGTTGGTGTGTCTTAGCGCTATAGGCTTCCATAATGGGCCGTAATTGCTGGTACCTACTGGTCAATATCTGATCCAGTATCTACTAAGTCCTGCAGTAAGGAAAACGGTCGGCTACCTGTATTGCCTGAGAGGCTCCTTCTTAGCACCCAGTGCATATTCGCTGGAAGGAAATAAATGGTATGGATGCATTACTGCCTGCCCACAATCTACTATTGGCTAATAGCGTGAGAGGAGCTGGAGGATCAGATAGCCAACCATTAGTTTAGGGGTAATGGCTTTGCGCTGCCAGAAGCAGAATAAAATCAAACTAATTGTTCCAATTATCAGCCCGGCTACCAGCCATTCGCTGCCGGGAAGGCGGAGCATAAAGGGGGTAAGGCCAATAGGGCCATCAAGGAGATCGGCGTATATTATATAAATATCTGAGTGTATTTTTTTTATTTCGTGATAAGTTGACTGAACCCATGTTTAGGGTCAGTAACCAGAGCGAGGGGCAGTAACCAGGTTTAACGGGAGAAGGGTGTGGTTGGTATAGGTTCATTGGATTTATCGATTCAGGTTTTCAAGAACTTTATCTCCTGATTGAAAAAGGAAAGCCTAAAGTTTTCTCCTCTTCAGTGGCCCACATTACCGATTGCGGGGAAGGGTTAGTAATTGGCCTTCTGGGGTAAAGAGGGCAGAAATCGGAAAAGGGCTCATTTTTGAGGTAAGCAAGGGTAGTAAGAAAAAACACGCTTAAAAACCTGCCCCTTGTTTTCCAAATCCACACAATCAGTAAATTATGTAACTGACTGATTATCATACAGTAATCTGGTTTCTGCTTTCATCCAGAACCGTATTTTTAAATTTAGTAGTAAAGAGGGGAGGAGAGCCTCCCCTCTTTTTATAGAGAGTGCTTCTAAAGCATAAAGTTTACCTATTATTAGGTTCCGCGTAATGTTAGTCCAAAGGCGACTACTTCGTCTTCTACCATTAAGGCACTCATCAGGTACTGGTCGGTTTTAAATCGAATATCAATGCCCACCCCCGGGGAGGGAAGCGTAACTACTTCGCCCCCGGTGATCCAGCGGGCTACCTCTTTAGCCGGTTCTTCCCATTGCAATGGGGGACTCTCCTGGTAAGGGAACTCATACCCAGCTACCAGCTGGGGAAGCAGATGCGCAAATAGTTCCTGGTTAGCGACCAAATCCAGGGAGCATTCCCCCTTTGTTTCCACCAAGATTCCCTCGGTGGGAGGCACAGACAAGCCATTGGGAAAAAGCTGCTCGGTTTTGTTGCTCCGGTGGTAGATGTCCTCAAAATCACTTGAACTATTGAAAGTCTGCTTCCGTTCCGCGTAAGCGTGAATATCCTCCCACACGCGGCTTTGGCAACCCAAGAAATTTGACTTCGAATGGATCTGATTCCGAATGGATTTACGCAGAAACTGCGGGGAACTGTAAGCGGAGCTAGAGAAGCTGGGGGATGAATGCCGCCACCGGCCCTGCTCGACGCAACTGGCGGGAATGATCTTTTTGGATTGGGGTGGTAAGAGCAAAGTAGCATTCACGACCCGGTTTTGTTTGGCCCCTTTAAGCAAGCTCCCTTCGTAGATGAGCAAGTAACTTAAAGTAGGGTTATCTACTAGTAACTCCTGCACGGAGCCACCCTGGTCTACCTCCGTCACCAGGACGTTTCCTTCAAGCAAGGCCTGAGAGAGTTCAAGGACGGGTTTAGAAAAAGGTTGGGGAACCCGGATGGTGTAAGCCCTTACGGGGGTAGGCATAGGGGGAAGTGCCAAGGGAGCAAATGCACAGGAAGAAATATAATCAGCCAGTTGGCTTTTTACATCAAGGGTATTCATAGTGGTACGGTTAGAAATGGTTGAAACGTTGGTATGGTGAATTGCATTGGTAATGAATAGGCCAGCTACTCAGTAGAAAATCTTACCATTTGACTTTAATCAAATGGGGGCGCACGGGGAATTGCACTAATTGGGCCGCAGGGCGGCTTTTGATTTTGCGGTTAATGTTGGACCGGTGTTTATTGACCGTATGAAAACTCAGGTAGAGTTTCCTTGCTATCTGGATGCTAGTCAGGCCCGAAGCGACCAATTTGAGAACCTCCCGTTCGCGTTTGCTCAGCCGGAATTTATCTGTTTCTTGTACTTCAGCAGACATATCCATCACCGTCCCTGACTGCTCCTCAAGTAGCGAAACCCGTAACAGGTTGTCTTCGCTGAAAGGGATGATCTCGGTGCACGTACCGAGCAAGTGCGTAATGTTGCCTCGCCGGTCGGTTTGGAGAACCCGGTTTTGTTCCAGCAACCACTGGTAAGTACCTCCGGTTTTTAGAAAGCGGTATTCCCGGTTATAGCCGCAGGCCGCTCGCTCGGGAGCGGGCATAGCGAGTAGCTGCCGCCAGGCTTTATAGGTAAGGTGCCACAGGACCGGATCATCTTCGGGGTGGATTGACTTCTTGTAAAGCGCAATGCCTTCCTTTTGAAGTTGCTCAGGTCTCATCCCGAGCCGTTCAGTTGCATTCTCGCTCACGTAATCGTAGCGAAGCGTACGTACATTAAACACCCAGGTAACGTGGGGGCTCCGGGAAGAGACTTCCGCAAAGGCCGCCGGAACGGGCGGCAATTCCCGAAAATTTATTTCATTAGTCGCGTGATCATACGGCTGAGAGGCCCAAAGCTGAAGGAGTTGTTGATACGGACAAAGCATGGCAATAGTGGTTTGGGGGTAATAAGGATAACTATACCTAATGGTCGGATTCCCCACCCCGAACATCATGGGAATTGGAAAAAATTTTTATTCTTCTTCTACTCATTAGCGGCAAGGGCATTGACTTACGGCTCCTCGGGCGGAGGCAGAGAATACGCTAGTACGGGGAGGAGGGAAAAACCGGGCGAAGAAACTGGAAATGAGCTTGATTTTTGTCAGGAAGCTACTTGGTTCATTATCCGGATGGAAAATTTTTGCTAGCTTAGTTTCTACCTTGCCTGTTATGTCCCATCCCAAAAATTGCTCGTTCATTCCCGCTGCCATGATTCACCGACCCGACATGTCAAATGCGGAGTGGCAGAAGCAATTGGCCCAAAACAGGCTTTACTGCCAGCAGGAAGGATACGCTCCGGTGCCTAGCGGGTGTCAGCTCACTAAATGCCTCGACGCCACTCTACTCGAGATGATGCACCGCGGGAAAGCTACTTCCGATGTAGCCTTTACCTTCCTATTTCTTCGCTACCGGCAACACCTGCTCGATTGGGCGAAAGCAAGTGGATGTGAGGCCGGTAAAGTCGAAAACATCGTGCGAACCGTCTTTACTGGATTTTACATTCTGGCCCGGATGCGCCCTATTCAGTTGGAGCGGAGCTTCCCTTAAAACTTACCTGTGCCGGGCAGTAACCTACAAATGGATTGATGAAATCCGCAAATCGGGTAAAACAGTTTCCCTCGAGGACGAGGTCCGGTAAAACTACTGGAATGGACTGAATTTAGAGGACAGAGACTAGAAAAGACTTACGCCGTTATCCCGTTCTCAAAAGTCTTCCACGGGTGCAAAGGACTTAATTGCAGCAAAGTATTTGCGGTATTACTTTTCCGGTTAATGTCCTACGAGGAAATACTCAACACCCGGACCGTTGAAGGGATACCAATCAGTAGGGGCCACATACGACCAGGGTAGTAATGCTCGAAAGATTTTATCGCTAAATTAGATGACGATAACTTGAAGCGTGAACTGAGCGATATTTACCAGGAAGGAATAACACGCTTTTCAAAGGGCAAGAAAACCGTACCTGAACACAAGTCATTTGAAAAGGAGATCGCCATGTCGAATGATGAGTATACCGAACTAATCCGGAAGCATTTGCGCAATGAGTTAAGTGGGAGGAGCAGCGTCTCTTTGAAACCATCCGCAACACGCAGTTTGGGGTCAGTTGCGCAGTTTTACGCTCGTGCGGGACTTAGCCCAGATAGAGACCCTGCAGGAAGAAGCCCAGTCGCTGGCTGAATTATTTAGGGAACCAATTGTTAAGTCCCAACCCGGTAGGGACCTCATCCAGTAGTGGTGGGGTGGATGATCATACCTTAATTAGAAGGCACTAGTGAGTATGATCAATAATTTTACCGGCTTTGTGGTGCTTTGGGAAGCAAATAATGGGCAAGTGTTCACGGAGAAAATGGCTTCGGAGGCAATGCCCGATGTCGCTGCTTGACGTGAACATACCAGTAATGGACGGGTACCAAACGGCTAGTGGCTCAGCAATTACAAACCATCGATAAAAATCCTGGTAATGACTTCTTGGGCCGATAATCAAATTATCACTCAAATGTTAAATGTCGGCGTAAATTGATTATCTTAAAAACGGCAGAACCAGCCTGAATTAAAAACTGCGCTCCAGGCGGTAGTGAGCAATTACTTATATCTCGGAACTGATAGTAAAATCTATGCGTAAGGTTGTGGCAACGCTAAAAGTGATAGCCCTCCAGTGCAATTAGGTAAACGAGAAGTCGAAATATTAAAATTAATGCTGGCAGGGTATAGCAGTGCTAAATAGCCGGTAAATTGTTTATTTCCTCCCGTACGGTAATTTTCATAGCGCAATCTGTACCAATGCGGGTAAATAATGCGGTTGCTTTGGCTAAATACGCCTTAAAACGCGGATTAGAATAGTTTTATTTGGTCTCTAGCTAAGGATCTTTTCGGCTAGCGGAAAATAACTTTTGATCATGCGTGTTAATTCTCTTGGTTTGTACCATATCAAACGGTTATCATGTCCCCATCAACTCAATCCGGACCTTCAACACTAAAAGCTTACGGATAAAGCATTATGTTAAGCAGAAGCTTACAATAACGTCGTTATATATTGATAATTAAGGTTTTATAAATGTTATATAAGTTTCATTATGTTAAGTAGACAACTAAAAAATTAGTTACTTAGCGTAATTCATTTACCTTCATGCTAGGAAAACCCCATATTTCCAGGTTTTGGCTTCTAGGGAAACTGCATCTTTCGGCCTAATCCGCCACCCAAAGTTGAGCTGCACAAAATCAGGGGGATTGGGATCACCGGGAATGAAATTTGCCAGCACGAAAAGGGTGCTTCCAGCAAAAAACTTTTTGTAAGTAGTATCCTGGGAGGGTGTCTGGCTGTTTGCCCAGGTAACAGTCAGGCTGAGGACCAGCAGGGAAACTAAGCGCTTTGATTTCATAACAGTGCAATGGGGGAAGAGTATCCACGAATGCAATGTTACGGGGCAGCCCTGCTGATTTGATTGACTTAAGTTAAGAAAGGGGCGACTTTGCGGCAAGGATCGCGTTTATTTCCTTGCGCTCTGGCGGCTAAACAATTCATTTGTTTCGTCTGGCCAGTCTGGTTCGCATCCGGCTCAGTGATTCGGGGGTGATTCCTAAATAGCTGGCCAGTTGGTATTGCGGTACCCGCTGGAGTAGATCGGGCCTTGTGTGGAGCAGGTTCACATAGCGTTGCTCGGGAGTGGAAGTCTTGAAATTAGCAAAGGAAGTCTGGTTCTTAGCCAGCAGTGCTTCCGATAAAATACGGCATAGGGATTCAAACCTGGGAAATTTTTCAAACATGATTTTTTCCATTTGGGGATTGGAAACCAAAAGAAGGGAGTCTTCCACGCAGGATACGTAATACTCCGAGGGGAGCTGATTAATGCTGCACAGCGGGGAGAGGGTTTCCGATTCGGTATAAAAAGCCGTGGTTTTCTCTTCCCCCTCAATCACGTAATAGCATCGGATACACCCTTTGATGACAAAATACCCGTCCTTTGAGTGTTGTCCCTGTTTGAGCAAGAGCTCCCCTTTTTGGTAGTTTCTGAATACAGCTGACTCCCGGATGGCTATTTTTTCGGCTTCCCCAAGCGGCATGTACCTTGAAATGAAATCAAAAAGGTAGTTTTCCGTTTCCTTCATCTTCTGTCTGTTTGCTGAACGTGTCCGTTACCGGGTACCCCGTACCGTTTATTCCGGTGCCGGGTCTGCCGTAAAGATGCCCCTGACCGGAACAGGCCAGACGGAGTGTGCCCGGCCAACAGAACATTCTGGAAGGAATATAGAAGAATTTATCAGCAGGTACAAGTCCCTTACCGGCGGGCTTTACCGGCAGGAAAAGGAGATTTGACTGTCAGAAAGACCCGACCGGCAGATTCCGCCAAACGAATGTAAGGCCCACTGATTAAACATCATGTTTCTTAAAAAAACAGCCTTTTCTGAGACGCATCCCGGCCGGGCGCAAGGAGAAGGAAAGAGCTAAAAAATTTGCTTAGCCCTCATGGGACTTGGCAATAAGAGGAGAATAGTACTCGATTTAAGACACGAATCCGATCCGTTTTCTGGAAATGCAGCCGTATGTTTTACATGTGGTAGTCCCAAAATTACCTTAGGTCGGCTCATTTTTCAATTATATCCAGTTCATACAACAAAGCCTTCCGATTTTGGAATAACTGCAATTTGTTGACTTTAGTCAACGGGTTTTCAGGGACAAGGAAGCTATTTTTGGACATGTAGTTCAAAACGATGTTTGAAAAGTAAAAGAGCAATGAAAATAAGCACAGACAGGTTAGCATTTATCACTTCACTTTACATGGCAATCAGCTATGTAGCCGGAATGTTTATTTTTATTTTCATACTTGATTATCCTGATATAGAACCTGACAAAAGAATTAACCTGTTGTCTGAATATACTTCCCTGCATTACTTTACCAATTTATTTTTATATGTAGTATTCGGGTTTTCTCTGGTCCTGTTTTCACTTTCGCTTTATGAAAATTTCAAGGAAGGGAATAGGCTTTTAGTGAGATCTTCTGTCAGTACCGGTATTATCTGGGCAGGGTTGTTGATCGCAAGCGGAATGATTGCAAATGCGGGAATAGCTCCGGCGATGGAGTTGTTGCGTCAGGATCCAGCAGATGCAAAGCGTTTCTGGAGTACCATTGAAACAGTCTCCAATGGTTTGGGAGGAGCGCATGGGGAAGTAGCAGGAGGAGTCTTCACCATTCTGGTAAGCTTAGCTGCCCGTCAAACTGTTTATTTCAGTAAGTTTCTTCACTACTTTGGTTTGATGGTTGGCACCTTAGGGATTGCCTCTACGTTCCCGGATTTAAACACTCTTACAGGTATATTTGGTATTACCCAGGCTGTCTGGTTTATCTGGTCAGGTACTACGTTTTTGAGAAAGTCAGAACAGAGACTAAAATGTTAGTTATGGATTGCCGGACATCATTCTTCTTCTTATCCTGCTTAGCGTCTCCGGCTTGATTCCCAGATAACCAGCCAGTTGATATTGAGGGACCCGCTGCACCAGATCCGGCTTCTCTCTGAGAAGAGTTTGATAACGCTCCGTTGGGCTTTGTAATTTAAATCTTGAAAAAGAATTCTGATTTTCGCTGAGTATTTTTTCTGACAGAATCCGGGTAAGCATTTCAAACTTAGGAAATCTTGCATAAAGATCAGATTCTGATTCAAAATCAGCAATAGCCATTGTACAATCTTCCATGCAGGATAAATAGTAGTTTGATGGTTTGTTATGCATAAAACCGTCGCTTGAACTAACTGGTTGTTCTTCCCAGTAGAATGATGTGGTTAATTCTTCCCCATCCACCATATAGTACTGCCGCACCAGTCCCTCCAGTATAAAATAACAGACGTTCAGTGCTTTTCCTGCTTCCAGCAAAACCGTCCCTTTGGGATAAGTTATTACTGGTATCGATTTATTTAAAGCCAGCTCTTCCGCTTCCGTTAAATTTATGTACCTTGAAGCAAACCGGATCAGACTGCTTTTCATTTTCTGTTTCCTTTTTCTTTACTCGAATCAATAAATAAACCTTTAGGATTACGGTTTTTAATTTAATTACGACTATCCATTAGGAGGAGTAGTGTCAAATCGCTTGAGGGCAAGCCTTTAGTTAGCCTTATTCAAGTAGTAATCCCAAGCTGTTTTTGAAATTTGGGCAATTAAGCCTTCGCGTACAGGTTCTTTTTCGGGGGAGTCAGCCACAAAGACTACAATGGCAAAATGCTTTCCATTGGGCAGGCGTACAATACCGATATCATTGGTAGCGGCAGTAATGCCTTGGGAATTAGTGCTAGAGGTACCAGGCTTATGAGCTACTATAGTACTGCTTGGCAGCATTCCTTTGATGCGGTTGGGTTTAGTCGGGGTTTCTGCCATAATCTTCCATAAGAAATCCTGGCTGGTTTTGGTAAGTACTTCCCCCGGTAGAACTTAGCAAGTAAAGCTAGCATGGCTACTGGTTCACTCCAGTTAGTGTATTGCACCGGCCAGGCCTGATGCATTTGTTCTTCGGTAGCAACAATGGCTATGCTCTTTACTCCTAGGCTAGGAATATAACTTTCTACGACTTTTGTTCCCCCTAACAGCCGAAACAAAATATCACACCCATTGTTGTCACTTAAGGAAACGGTATAGTAGAGCAGATCACTTAAAGAAACGTAAGCGTCCGAGCCAGCGCATCTTTACTTGGGTTGACGGGGGGATTAGCTTTG
>JAUJNL010000196.1 GCA_030448185.1 Cytophagales bacterium
AACCACAACCTCAACCACCCAGACCGACTCATTTTTTAAACGCTCCTATTTCTCTGAGCTATAAGATGAAAATTCACTTTAACCGCACCAAGATCATCGCAACGGGTGGTCCTGCTAGTAATACCAAGGAAATGTTGCTGGAATTGGTAAAAGCCGGAGCAGACGTATTCCGTCTCAACTTCTCGCACGGAAGTCACGAAGACCACCTGAAAGTAGTCCGCTTCGTACGTGAATTAAATCAGGAGCACAATCTTAATATTGGTTTGCTTCAGGATTTGCAAGGACCAAAAATCCGTACCCGCGAGGTGGAAAACAACGGCGTAAATCTGAGTCCTGGCAGCCGCCTGGTGCTGACCAATGAAAAGCTGGTCGGTAACACCGAACGGATCAGTACTACCTATCTTGAAATGGCCGATGATGTAAAGGTAGGCGACCGGATCCTGCTGGATGATGGCAAACTGGAACTTAAGGTAACCAGCAAAGAGGATCGTGATGTGATTACCGAAGTAGTGTATGGCGGTGTATTAAAGTCAAAAAAGGGAATTAACCTGCCTAATACGGCTGTATCAATTCCGGCATTGACTGAGAAGGACCGGGAAGACCTTATTTTTGGGTTGCAACATGATGTCGAGTGGATCGCACTGTCATTTGTCCGCAAAGCCGATGAAGTGATTGAATTAAAGGAAATAATCAAGTCGCAGGGCAAAAAATGTAGGGTTATTTCCAAGATCGAAAAGCCCGAAGCTATTGCCAATATTGATGCGATCATTGAAGCCTCGGATGCGGTGATGGTGGCCCGTGGCGACTTGGGCGTTGAGATTCCGATGGAAGACGTACCCATGATCCAGAAAATGATTGTGGAGAAGTGTAACCAGTTGGCTAAACCCGTAATTATTGCTACCCAGATGCTGGAAAGCATGATTACCAGTCCGCGGCCTACCCGGGCCGAAACCAGTGACGTGGCAAACTCCGTATTAGATGGGGCTGATGTGGTAATGCTTAGTGCCGAATCAGCTTCGGGTATGTATCCTATTGAGGCGGTCAAAGCCATGAATGATATCATCCGGAAGGTAGAAGAAACTACGGATGCCATCTACTATAAGAATCATACGCAAGTGCTGATCAACCGGGACGAAAACTTCTACAGCAATAATGTGGTAGCCAATGCTTGCCGTCTGGCCAGAGATACGGATGCTAAAGCAGTGATCGGAATGACGAGCTCGGGCTATACCGCTTTCCGGATTTCCAGTCACCGGCCCAAAGCCAATATTTTCGTGTTTACGTTTGATAAATCGCTGCTTAATACGTTCAGCCTGCTTTGGGGAGTCAGAGCGTTTTATTACGACAAAGAAAAGTTTAACTCCACCGACGAAACCTTCCAGGATATCAAGAAGGTCCTGCTGCAGGAAGGATTGCTGCAATCGGGAGATGTCTTTATCAATACGGGCAGCATGCCTATCAGCCGCAATCACCGGACTAATATGCTTAAGTTAAGTATTGCCTGAGTTAAAAATTCGGTTTAGTGATATTTTATAACCAATGCCGGCGGGGTAAATCTTCGCCGGCATTGGTTTTTGATAGCATATAGCCTCGGTTGGAGGGAAAAAGGGCTAACGGCCAGAAAGGGTTGTTGATTTTTGCCTACATACCAGCGTTGTAACGTGCTTTTTTACAAATAACACCGCCCGACGTAATTACGTCGGGCGGTGTTATTTGTATCCGAATCCTACTTATTAGCTGATCACTAAGTCTTTCCTGCGGAATTTTCCCAGCGTTTCTTTCAGCATATTGATCCTTGTCCGGAGCCGGAGCATTTTTTTGATCTGTTGCCGCTTATAGCGAATCTCATCTTTTAGTTGCCTGGATTTCAGGTCGTTTCCCTGATAGTATCGATGCAGTACTCCTTTTGAGCTGTCATTGAAATGAAAGGTGTGAAACTTTATTTTTTGCTTCTTTGCCTTGTCGAAACAGTAAAAAGCTCCGTTTTCCTTATACACTTTTTTAATGGAAAACCAGATATCTTCCACCATTTCGTAGTTGGTTCCCATCAACCAGTCATTCATAATCAGGTCCAGGGCAATACCGTCGCGGATCGGAGTAAGGTCCAGAATGCTGAGTTGATCCTTAAATTCCTGATAGAAGCGGTATAGTATATAATTATCCGAGATCAAGGTTCCCATACTCCGGCTCAGGCGGTCAAGATAATCTCTCTCCAGACGTGGCAATTGGTTCGTGTACAATTCTGTAATATACATGCAGAGCTGATCAAGGCCTTGGCGGGTCCAGTACGAAGAGTGAGCTACGACCTCGCCAAACCACTCTGCCGGATGTACATGGAAGGCAACATTATACCCATCCAAATTCAGCCGCTTTGCCTCTTCCGTCAGGTTGCAATAGATCATTAGATCCGAATCGCAAATAAACACATTGTCAAAGTCAAACTCCCGCATGATCTCCTGCACTACGTAGTATCTTTTGATGCAGTACATTTCGAAATCATGGCCTTTATGAGAAAAATGTTTGTATATTTTCTCAAAAGGAAAGGCGGTACGCTCAAATTGAGCAATATCTACATGATTGACATTCAGCGAGGCAGTTAAATCCCGGTTACTGTCATCGCCGAACAGAAATATTGGCGTCTGTGGATTGCTAAGCTGCACCTGACGCAAGGTATACTCCAGGTAGGGACTATATCCTTTATGGATAAATATGACCGGAATTACGGATTTATTAGTGGCTAGAATAGGGTGAGTTAAAGCTTTGCCAGAATCAATAGGATTGACAGACCGATAGGGTATCTTTTTAGCCTCTAACATGAATAGATAATATTAAAAAAGGGTGACTATTATGCGAATTCACTTTTTCGTAAATCAAATAAAATTGTATCATAATTACAATAGGCAATTTCTCTTGCTGTAAAAAAATGTCAAAACCTTGATTCTCTGTTATTTAACTGGATTTAAATACTTTTGTTTTTTGAAATGATTATTATGTTGATAAAAAACTGTATTTTTCTTATAAACACGAGAGGCTTGCCGATTTTCTTGAGCCGGCAATTGCGTCATCGCCCCATAAATTGTAACACCTATGTATTATTTCTATAGTTGTTTATAGTAATCATGTCTGGCTCATCCGTTCCCAGGTTACTTGCAGAAGTAGGTAGCTGATCTTTTATAAGCCTTACTGATCATGCTAGACAATACTTTTTCGGTAAAGCAAACTGTAAAGGCAGAAGTCTGAACGTATACAACCCAGGCATCAGATCTCTCGATAGGGTTTCCGCA
>JAUJNL010000035.1 GCA_030448185.1 Cytophagales bacterium
AGAAGAAGGGCCGGTTTTTATTCTGCTCGATAAAAGCTAAGGCTGAGTCGGTAAGCACATCGGTCACAAAGCCCTTGGTCTTTACTGGTTTTCCATTGTGCTCCAGGGTAGCATCGAAGTAATTGGTCAGGTGTCCGGCGCAGAAACCGAAAAACTGCTCGAATCCCTGCCCATTGGGATGGTTGGGAAAGTGGGCTCCGTTGTGCCATTTCCCGTAACAGCCCGTTGCGTAGCCGGCTCCTTTAAACACTTCCGCCAGGGTGACTTCTTCTTCCCGTACGGTTTCGGTGCCTTTGGTTACGTAGTAGGCTCCCGTTCGCAGGTGATACCGGCCCGTGAGCAAACTGGCCCGGGTAGGAGCACAGAGCGGACTCACGTAAAACCGGCTGAAACTAGCTCCCTCTTTGGCTAGCCCATCAAGTACTGGCGTCCGGACTTTCTTGTTTCCATTGGAGCTTAGATCTCCCCAGCCCTGGTCATCCGTCAGGATTAGGACTACATTGGGACGCTTGTCAACGCGTTGCGCAAAAACGGGTAGGCTGAGGGTTAATAACCATAAGCAGGCAGTAAGTACCTTATTCAATAGTGGCATCAGGAGTAAAAGCTTGTAGTGGATAGAAAGCAGACGAGACCCAATGGACAAGAAGCGCGTAAATCAGGGTGAAAATTAAGAATCGAGTCGCAATAAAAGGTGAAATTAAGGTGATTTCCGGAGATAGTTAAGGAAAAATTCCTTTTCTGTCGCCCCGCATAAGACTCTACTTGAGCTAGTATGGATTACAGAACCAGGGAAAGCTTCAATACTCACCTGGTGGCGGGTCTACCCGAAATTCCGTTAATTTGGGAAAAAACACGCCCAATGCTTGAAGTAGAACCATCCACCGGGGCGGCAGCCGCCCCAACTACGACGGCTAGCGTAACCTGTCTCAACTGCGGCGCCCCCCTGAGCCAGGAATACTGCCCCGCCTGCGGTCAAAAACGGATTACCGGACGGCTGCAGCTCCGGCAACTGGCCGTAGATTTCATCCATAATTATTTTGAAGTAGATCGGGGATTTTTGTTCACTACCCGGGAAATGCTGCTGCGACCCGGCCTGGCTACCAATGAATTTCTGGCGGGTCGTCGCAAGCCTTTCGTCAAGCCCGTTCAGTTTTATCTGATCATGCTCACGCTTTATTTCCTGATCACGGAATTGCTGGGAATTGATCTGGCTAAATTGGTTCAGGATTTCAATAAGGATGTCGTGCTGACGGATGGCGCCCGGAAAGCCTCTTCGGATAAATTGCTGAAAGATTTCAATGCTTTTTTCTTCCAGAATATTAAAATCATCTTTTCAATACTCGTGTTTTTAACCGCCTGGGTGTTGAAAATAGTTTACCGTCGCAGTGCTTACACGTTTACGGAACTTGTCGTATTCACCCTCTATACCTACGGCATTACGTTTCTTCTTTCCACTGTCCTTACCGGAATGTTTTACTTTGACTTGTCGCCTTCGTTCCGAAATATGCTGTTTATGGTCCTGACTTTCGTATATAGCGGGTATTATTGCTGGGCTATTTACCAGTTTTTCCCCAAACGGGGACCAGTCGGTGTACTCAAAGCAATATTTGCGTATTCAATGGCTTTTGTAGTCTATATGTTGTTAAGCGCCCTTGCGGGGGCGTTCCTGATGATCTGGATTACCAAAAGTCGCTGAGCGTCATTGGCTTATAGGGGTGCAGACAACAAAATAAAAATCGCAGAAAAAGCGGAAACAGTATAGTATCATTGATTTATAGTTCCAAAACAATTGGCAATCCATCCTATTCGCAATCCACTAATCAACATATCCTATAAACTATGACTCTCACCGGACAACAGCTAATCGGCTTTGCCACTTCTGTCGACCCTCAAAAATCATTTACCGGCATTAATGCGGCTACGGGCCAGACCCTGGAACCTGCTTTTTACGAAGCAAGTGCGGCCGAAATCGACCAGGCTATTAAGCTGGCAGACCAGGCGTTCGGCCGGTATCGCCAGACTACTCCCGAAAGGCGGGCCACCTTCCTGGATACCATCGGGGAGGAAATTTTGAAGGCCGGCGATGAATTGATCCAGCTTTGCATGCAGGAGACCGCCCTGCCCGAGGCCCGGCTGACCGGTGAACGGATGCGGACGGTGAACCAGTTGAAATTATTTGCGCAGCTGTTGCGGGAAGGCTCCTGGGTAGAGGCTCGCATTGATACGGCGCTGCCCGACCGTCAACCTCCCCGCCCTGATCTCCGCCGGATGTTGGTTCCGCTGGGCCCGGTAGGCGTATTCGGAGCCAGTAATTTTCCGCTGGCATTTTCCGTAGCCGGTGGGGATACTGCCTCCGCCCTGGCTGCTGGGTGCCCGGTGGTATTTAAAGGACATCCGGCCCATCCGGGTACCTCCGAACTGGTGGGTCAGGCTATAATCCGGGCTGCCAAAGCGACGGGTATGCCCGAAGGCGTATTTTCGCTGGTGCAGGGAGCTTCTATTGCGGTGGGAATGGCCATTGTGGAACATCCTCTAATTAAAGCTATCGGGTTCACGGGCTCTTACCGCGGGGGCAAGGCTATTTTTGATGCGGCTATGCGCCGGGACGAACCCATTCCGGTTTATGCTGAGATGGGTAGTACCAACCCCGTATTTATCCTGCCGGGTATTCTGAAGGAAAAAGGAGCCGCGGTTGCGGAAGGATTGGCTGGTTCGGTCACCCTGGGCGTAGGGCAGTTCTGTACCAACCCGGGTTTGTTTGTTACCTTACATGGCCCCGATTCGGATACTTTTATCGCCCAAACCGGTGAACTACTAACAAAGTCGGCCTGCGGAAGTATGCTTACCAGTGGCATTTTTAAAGCGTATCAGGAAGGAATCAAGAAACTGGCCGCCATACCGGGAACCCAGCGCATCACGCAGTCTAACGGAGACGGGCAAAAGGCCTACGCAACCTTGCTGCAAACCTCAGCTAAAAACCTTCTTGTTCATCCTGAATTGGCCGAAGAGGTTTTTGGACCGTCCTCAGTAGCGGTTACGGCTGATTCGAAGGAAGAATTACTGCAATTAGCCGCCCAACTAAGGGGCCACCTGACGGCTACTGTCCACGGGACGGAAGCCGATTTGAAGGAATACGCTTCTCTGCTGGATATACTCACCCAGAAGGTGGGCCGGATTTTAATCAACGGCTACCCAACGGGGGTGGAAGTAAGCCATGCCATGCAGCACGGCGGCCCTTTCCCCGCTACCACCGATTCCCGCAGCACTTCGGTAGGTTCTGCGGCCATCGGCCGGTTTGCCCGTCCGGTGTGTTATCAGAATTTTCCCAACGACTTGCTGCCGGATGCGTTAAAGACGGAGAATCCGCTCAAGATCTGGCGCCTGGTCAATGGCGAGTGGACGAAATAAAACGATGTTCGATTGGCGATGTTCGATGTTCGGAAGAAGTATTTCAGATGTTGGATCGGTTCGAATCCCTATTCGATATTCGTCTCTTTCTTCGAACATCGCCAATCGAACATCGTCAATCGAATATAAACCAGCTAACCACTTACCATACATGCAAGGAAAACCTGTTTCAACCACTCGACCAATCAGTAAAACCATTCAGGGTGCCCCCGTACCGGCTTTAGGATTTGGCACCTGGCCCCTGAAAGGATCCGAATGCCGCGAAGCCGTAGTCGATGCGCTTGGTCTTGGGTACCGGCACATTGACACAGCCCGCATGTATAACAATGAATGGGAAGTAGGGCAGGGGCTGAAAGACAGCGGGATTCCCCGGGAAGAAATTTTCCTGACAACTAAACTTTGGTCCACAGAACTAGAGGGGCCAAAAGTGAAAGGGTACTTAGAAGAAAGTTTGCAGAAACTGCAAACCGCCTACGTAGATCTGCTCCTGATCCACTGGCCTAACCCAAAAGTACTCGTAGCCGAAACGCTGGCCGCCATGATGCACCTGCGGGAAGAAGGGAAAGTCCGGCAAATTGGCGTAAGTAATTTTCCGCCGGACCTGCTGGAAGAAGCTTTACGGCACGCCCCTGTTTTCTGTAACCAGGTAGAGTATCATCCCTTTTTATCCCAGCAACGGCTTGCTGAAATCTGCCGGGAACGTGATGTATTGCTGACTGCCTATTCGCCCATTGCCCACGGGGCGGTCATGCAAGAGCCTTTGCTCCTGGAAATTGCCCGTAAATACGGCAAAAGCCCCGTACAAGTCACGCTGCGCTGGCTCCTGCAACAGGAAAAGGTGGCTGCTATTCCTAAGGCGGCTTCTCAGGTTAATCGACAAAATAACCTGAATATTTTTGATTTCACCCTTACCCAGGAGGAAATGACCCTGATTTTCGGCTTGGCCCGTAATCAGCGGCTGATCAATCCTGCCTGGGGACCGAAGTGGGAGTAAGCGGTGATAAAGGCTGAGTAAAAAAATCAGTTTTATAAGTAAACTACTGCTGGTGTATCATACCGAACTCCAGTGAGGAAATAACTATAATTTTGTTTCTTTACCGGAGTTTGGTGTATTGCGTTATCCTGTTTTTTTATTTCTTCAAATAGTTCACTCATATTGGGAGATAGGAAGAACCTCCTTCTTATTTAACTTTTTTGAGGGGAGGAGATAAATCGGATTGCAAATCCGGGCTCACCTGGTGTGCGCATGGCAACTATCTCAGCTAAGCTAAATGTGGACCAACCCGACAAACCGGATGGTTGTTCGGCATTTAGCTTCGCTGAGATAGTTGCAATGCCGAACTTAGGAAATGGCGGATTTGCAATCCGCTCAAAGGACTTACAGTAGCTTACTTGTAGACCTTTTTATTTAGCACCGCCCCTCATTTACTTATTTTAGGTTATTCAGATAAAGTTCTCTCAGCATTCAGCCTTTTCCTCTCCACCGGACAATGAGCCGCTTTAGCTCTTCTTCGAACTTATTTCTATGCCTGATTGTTTAAAAAGAGCAAAATATATAAATAATACAGACAACTGGTTGACTATGTTTATTGAATGTTAATTCCTGACATATTATCTGCCTGTACTTATGTAAACTATACCTGTTTTACGAACATCCGGCTTTTACTACTCGTTAACGTCTCTGACACGCAAAATTATTCTTCGACAGACTATGAGAAAAAACCTTTTCTGGTTACTTCCTTCCGCTGCTCTGTTATTAGGTATTATTTCCTGCCAACTCCTCATTTCTTCCTCCGCTCCGGCTTATCTTACGGGAGGAAAGTGGATGTGCTAGTATTTAACTCATTGCTTGTCAGCCAGAAGTCTAGTAACAAACCGTCCGGGCTTCCTAATTCCCGTGACTGACGCATCTGTCTTCGGATGAGCCGATCATCTTCACCGACGGTTATACTATTTTACAACTCCTTGGTATTGATGCTCCTGACGCAGCTATTCGAGTTCCTTTCCCGATTGGGCAGGACTTGCTGGCTGCCAACCGCTTAGGGGCCAAGACTGGCACATCTGCCAGGACCCGTTCTATACCGACTATTGTTAGGGAAGAAACCAATCCGCAGGCCTTGGCCTGGCGTATGCGCACTACGAAGAAACCATTACGGTTCTGAAAAATAAAGAATCACTCTTGCCTTTCCGGAATCTGGAGGACCTGACTTTTGCCTCGGTAGCCATTGGCCAGCCGGAGGGGAAATTATTTTCAGGAATACCTGACTAAATATGCTCCTTTTCGGCACTATACGATTGCCCGTAAGGACACCAGTGCCCATGCATTTGAAGCTTTGGTGGATAAGCTGAGTGCTTTTGAAGTGGTAGTGGTCAGCCTGCACCAACTTAATGAATCTCCCTTGTATGCCTATGGCATTCCCCAGTCGGCTCGTACCTTTATTGAACGGCTCCGGACCAAAACCAATGTGGCGGTAGTCGTTTTCGGTACTCCGTATAGTCTTAAGTATTTCGACCGGCTCGATTACCTGGTATGTGCCTATGAGGATAATAGCGTGACCCAAAAACTGGTTCCTCAGCTGCTGTTCGGGGCGGTGGCGGCATCCGGACGGTTGCCGGTTGATGTAACGGCTACTTTACGAGCCGGAAGCGGAATTTCTACTCCTTCCATCAAACGCCTGGGGTATACCGTACCCGAACGCGTAGGGCTGGAATCGGCTACTTTGGCAACGGGATAGACCAGTTGGTAAAAGGATATATTTCGGAAAAAGGTCATGCCCGGCTGTCAGGTACTGGTGGCCAGAAAAGGAAAAGTAGTGTTTGAGAAAAGCTTACGGGTATTTGACCTACGATAAAAAAACGCCGGTTTCCTCCCCGTACGCTTTACGACTTAGCCTCGATAACGAAAGTAGCCGGAACCCTGCAGGGAGTAATGGCGCTGCAGTCACAGGGTGCACTCGACATAAACCGCAAAGCTTCCCATTATTTGCCCGAGCTGAAAGGCAGCAATAAAGAACACATCGTTATCCGCGATCTGCTGTTGCACCAGGCCGGTTTAATTGCGTTTCAGGATCACTGGACCCGGACCAAAACGGCTTCCGGCCTGGATACTGCTTTTTTCAGTGCAGCACCCGATGCGGAGCATCCGCTGATGGTTGCCCCCAATCTCTATGGCATTGCGGCGTTAAGGGATTCGCTGGTGCGTTGGACCATCCAGTCAAGGTTATTGAAAAAGCGGCTGATACAGAAAAAGTATGCTTATAAATACAGCGATGTAGGATTTGATCTTTTGCAAATGGTGGTGGAACGGATCGTAAACCAGCCGCTGGATGCTTACCTGAACCAGACATTCTACCAGCCCTTAGGGTTAGACGAACTTACTTTTCAACCTCTGCAGAGATTTACCCAGTCCCGGATTGCGCCTACCGAGCAGGACAATGCCTTCAGAGGCGTACTTTTACAGGGAACGGTGCATGACCAGGAAGCCGCGCTCATGGGAGGTGTGGCCGGCCACGCGGGACTATTTAGCACGGCCAATGATTTGGCGGTATTGATGCAGATGAACTTGCAGAAAGGCTATTACGGAGGAAAACAGTTTTTTGACGAACAGACGCTTCCCGCCTTTACCCGGACGTATGAAAGCACCAATCCCCGCGGGCTGGGCTGGGACCGTCCCTTGCCTACGGGCGGAAATGTAGCTGATCTTGCCTCCCGTAATTCGTTCGGGCACACTGGTTTCACGGGAACCTGCGTTTGGGTAGACCCCGATGAAGAAATGGTGTATGTATTCCTGTCAAACCGGGTTTATCCGGAAGTAAATAATACTAAACTGGCCCAGTACAAAGTGCGGCAGAAAATACAGAACGTACTCTATGAGGCTATTGCAAAGCCGGCTGGCGCTGCATTGGTGGCTACAACTAACCGCTGATCTTGATTCTAGCTGTATCCGGCAAAGTTAGGGACTAGTGCAGCAAGAACGAGTTAAATGATAGATCTCGCAACTTTTAAGTTTTTGATATTCAATGAATTGGTGAAAAATAAAACTGTCAGATAACTCATACTTAATGCACTAGTAGTTTTAGGAACGTTTCCTTTTACTTAGGAGACAGCCTGACACTATTTACCCAAAAGTACTTTTCTTTCCCCGGTTAGCTGATAATGCTGGCTCATCTGCGTATCATTATAAGTTATCCTCTGATTAAAAACAGTTTTGTTATTAATTATACAGGTTGAACGCATTTAAATTTCAAATAAAATTTGGCAATTCAGTAGTTTCAGCTTTCTAAACAGAATTTTATTTTGAACGAAAAGCTGTCAAATATATTGTAAAGGATAGTTTCTGAAAAAAGTCCAGGAACACCCCTAATCTGCCAGCCAAAAGTAGCATTTGAGGGAATACCTTTTCGTAATTAGAATTATTCAAGGAAAAACAGGTCAATTTATTGTACTTTTAAATGCAATCAACCTGGTTTTGAAGTAACTTCAGGAAAATTCACCGTTTATGTTGTAATTTGGAATCCTAAAGTTCCCACCGCTCAACCACCGAAACGATGGCTCCTAATGCACCCACTCTCCCGGCAAAGCACGCACTGTTATTTACCGGACACATGATTGATCAGCCTGACCGCTCCGAACCTCGTTTTCCCGCCCGGATGGAAGGCATAGCCCGGTCAGCAATTTTCCAACTCGTCGAATCTCTCCAAAAGACTGCCCAAGGTTCACTCCTGGGGCTTGCTGGGGGGGCTTGCGGCGGGGATATCCTCTTCCACGAGGTTTGTCAGGCGCTGGGCATTCCCTCGGAGTTATACCTGGCCCTTCCCCGCGAATCTTACCTGGTTGAATCCGTCGAGTCGGCCGGTCCGGATTGGGTAAGGCGTTTTGATCACCTATACCAGCAATTACCTACCCATGTACTTGACCCGGCAACCCCATTACCGGATTGGCTCCCGGAAAAAGGCGATTACTCCATCTGGGAACGGACTAACCTCTGGATGCTGGACCAGGCGCTGGCTCCAGGCGGCACTCATCTGTCCTTAATTGCCCTTTGGGATGGGCAGGGCGGCGATGCCCCCGGTGGTACCGCCCACTTAGTACGGGTAGCCCGGGAAAAAGGTGCCGAGTTAGCCATCATTGACACGAAAAAAACATTTAAGTTGTGATCGAGTAGCAGGACTTAGACATTAGCCTGATTATTCGAAATGTCATTCATTAGGAGGATTGCGCTACTCCCGGAGCCGGTTGCTCCGGTGATTCCATTGGCGTTAATGCTTTTACATCGATAATCTCTACCTCTACCCGGCCGGTATTCCGGGCAAGCTGAACCATGTGAGCAGTACCTCCCAGATCATCCCCTTCATTTTTACCATCCCATACTGCCAGGAGGATAATCTTCTCGGCTCCCGACGTCAGGGCCATCTGCAATACCCAATGGTTGCCTCGCTCCCAAGGATTCGTATTAGTGCCCTCCAGCCACCGGGGTAATCCATTCTTTTCGCTCCGATCACTCAGTTCGAGCACTTGTTTGGTTTTGGTAAGATTCAGAAACCGCGTTCGCCACGTATCCAGGTCATTAAAAACTTGTCGGGCGTAATCTGATTTTGGCATGGGCAGACAGACCATGCTAAGAATGTTTAGCTCGGCACACACTTCGTGGAACAGGATATCGGAGCCAGGAGCAGCGGAGGCCAAGCCTTCAACTTTACCATCCCTTGCAATTGTTTCCAGATGAGTACGAATCAGTTCCCTTGCTTTGCTTTCAGCCAGTTTAGGAAAACGAGGCATTTTACGGTCATCCGCGTCGACGCGGTGTCCGGCGAATATGACTATGCAGCGATCTTTCTCATTTGCAGGAGCCGGTGACGCAAATTGTTTATCGATTGCTCCAATGACCTGGTGTGCTAGGTCGGCTTTCACACCGAGGGCCGCAAACAATTGCAATTGTCCCTTCACTGCGTTCCAGGCGAATAAATTGTTCTCGGGCAGTTCGTCCTGGTACCGTTTAATAACCCGGCGGGCATTCGGTTCAGTAAGGAAAAGCAAATCGGCGTTACTGATGTTAGCCCAGATCCATTCCGAATCAGTTGGTTTCAACTGGCTCCTGGCAGCTTCCACGGAAGCTGGAACCAGTAAATGGAGGATTTTGATATCCTGAATTAATTTTCCCCGGTACGTATCTGCCTCACCATCCGTGTTAAACGTAATTTTCCACTTGTCATCTGGCTCCTCCGACAAGTCCAGAAAAATAGTGCCCATTTGCAGCGCCGTTAGCCCCGCGTAAAAATGGTTCAAATCTTGGTAGAAAGCATCGCGGTAAGCTTGGTAAGAATCCCGTAAGGCTTGGCTCATGGCAGCTTCCCGGCGTTCTTCCAGGGTAAGGAGCTGCTCAAATTTTTGCCGCCACCGGGTTTTTTGATTTCTGCCTTTCAGCGTTAGGGCTTCTACGCGGTTTTTAGCTGTAATGCTTCGGCTTTCTAACACCCGGCTGATGGCCTGCTCCGAGGCTTGCAGCAGTTCCGACTTCCGGGTGTTTCGGTATAAGCGTTCATATACGTTGGCCAAGGACAGGTTGGCCGTTACATTGTACTGTTTAGTACCCAAGATTTGTTCCAGCATGTCTCTTGCTCCTTCGTAGTCCTCCAAGTCCCATAAGGCCTTGGCAATGAGCTGAAGTCCGATCCACTGGAAGCGCAAACCGCGTATGTCCTGCGCCAGCAGTCGCAGCCATCCCTTTGATTGCGCAGCCCGGGCGCGGTCAATCTCTTCGATAAAGTCCAGGGGAACTGCTTGCACGGAAGCCGGGTCCGCTTCCGGAAGGGTGGGCAGCATCTGAAAAATGGGACTGTCGGTAGTCCGGTCGCTGGCCAGCGTAGCTTTAATTGTCTGGATGAGTTTATCCCGGTCCGCGGCGGGATTATCTATTGAGTAGGCGAAATAACGGTCCGTGAGCAGGTCAAACGGGGTGCCGTCCGACACGGGTACGCCTTTAATCAGGATGGTTCCTTTCTTGCGGAGGGCGTGCCGGATTCCCAGTTCGTAGAAAACGTTGGCATTGTGAATGGTAATGTCGCAGATGACCAGGTCGGCTTCCAGAATCAACGAGAACATATCCTCCCGGATGTTGCCGGCATCCACGATTTCCCCGGTGGTCGAACCAGCTAAATTAGCGGCTCTTAATGCTGGTTCGAGCAGGTCCGTGTGCACCCGTTCAAAATCCAACTCCTTGCCGGAGGAATCTTTTTTCCTGCCAAAGGGACGAATAACGAATACGCGTACCATATACTGAATAGGTGGGTTAGTAGATCGGAGAATTTGTCAGTCCGAACGATACGATTACCAACGCATTATCCGCTGCGCTTCCCTTACTCGCCACGCATTTCCTATCAAAAGTCACGAAACTGAAAACACCTCGCAATACCTACTTTTAGGTATATTTTGGGTTTCCAAATATATTAGCTATCCAGAAGCATTCGATTCTTGCTAAGCCAGGAGCCGGCCGGAAGGGGTATGTTGGAAACGGGGCAAGTACGGCTAACCGATGGCTTTCATTTTCTTCTTCAAGCCTTCCACTACGGACAGGTAGGCTTGATCCCGGTACTGCCAATGGCTGCTTACAATCCATTGGATTCCTTTGAGTGCTTCTTTATTTTTAGTCTCGAAGTCTTTGGGTAATCCATCCACCTGGGCAATAATGGTTTCGTCAATGTCGCAGGGACGCAGGAAAATCGGTACGAATTTATCCGTCATCTTCGGAATTTCCCTCTCCCAGATGTAGGAGGAATTCATAAAGTCGGGACTGATAAGGGCCAGCACCAGGTCGGCTTTTTCCATTTCGGCCATGATGCGTTCATCCCAGTCTTCGCCCGGTGCGATTTCCAGGTCGTGCCACGTCTCTACGTATTGCCCCCGTTTCAGGGCGGCAAAGTGCGTTTCTAATTCCCGCCGGTACGTGGCATCCACGTGGGAGTAGGAAAAGAAGATACGTTTGGGCATTAGATTTTGCCGGCCCAGCAGGGAGTAGAACAGGGCCGGAATGGGTAGCACCTTCCCCGTGGTGGTTTTCATAAATTTTTCCGAGCCGGATAAACTTTCTTGCAGCTCCTCGGCGCCGAAAAAGTCCCGGTCGTTGGTGGAAAACTGGATCTTTTTGATGAAGGGAAGCTTTTCGTGTCGGCGCGTTGCCTGCTGCGTGTGCGCTTCTTCTACGGGCTGGGAGGAGGCTGATGGCGGGATAAGCCGCGTATTCCCGGCGGCGGAAGATTTCGTTTCCCCAAAGCGGTGCACCCGGGTAAAAAAATCAAATATTTCCTCCAGCAGCTTACTCCGCTGCGCAGCTTGCCCCTCAATATGGACGAACAGTCTCTGTTCACGGCCCTGGCTTTCGGCGAAGGAGCGTTGCACGCGTACCATCACCGAACAACCATTCTCTTCGTAGATCATGCCGTATCGCCAGTAGTGGGGTTCCCGGACTTGAACCTGGGCCCCTTTCCGGGCAATAAAATTGGAGATGCGCCAGAAGGGCATGTAGTGCTCGTAACGCACCACGAAGGTAAGCGGAATGAGTTTTTGGAGGTGTCTGGCTAGTTTTTGCTCGGGCAGGTACTGCGGCACTACAAACTGTCCCGGTGCGTCGGGCCGCTCGAAGATGATCTGGTAGTGTTTAAGCAAGGCCACGAATAGCCTGGGAAGCAGCGTTTTTTCTTCCTCGCGCACCTTGCTCCTACGGATGGTTTTGTTTACGTCTGCCCGGCTAAACTCCCCGTTGTTCTTTGCCATGGCCTCGTTAGCCAGCACCTTGAAGACGAAGTTCGACCATCCGGCGGGGTCCACGATCAGGTACGCCTCTGCGGCGGGTAACTCTTTGTACCAGAGCAGTTCGCCGGCGGCCTTCATCACCAGCAGCGTATCGTAATAATCACTTTTTCCGGTTGGTTTGCCCAGCCGCTGGTCGCAGTACTTCACGAAAGCGGTCCGCTCCATCACCAGGTGTTGCTCGTGGCGGAGGGCCGGCAGCACCTCGTCGCGCACCTGGATCATTTCGTGGGTGAAAAGTTCGGCTTTTTGGGTAAGTGCCTCAATTTTCCGGTCAAGGTGTTGCTTAAAATAGCTCCATTCGGCTTGCCAACGGGCATCTTTGCCGTAGGCGCCCTGTACGCTGAGGTAAAACTGCCCTTCCGGCTCTACCTTGTACAGGTCAGTCCATTCTTTGTCGATGCCCTGTCTTTCACACTCATCGGCGCGGCTCTGAATGGCCCAGACGGCCATGTTACGGCTAGGGTCATTCGCCGTCACCTCGCGGTTGGTATCCTCCCCCGTAAAATAGTCAACGTTTCCCAGCCAGTAGCCCAGCGGGAAGTGCTGGTCCCCCTCTCCTCCTTTTTCTTTGGGGAGGGGCTGCCAAAGCGTCAGGTATAAGGCCCGGCTGTCCAGGTACAGGTTGTGGGTGGCGTGGTAGAAATCTTGTCCACCGAAATCAAAACAGGTCAGTCGGTACTTATTGCCTTGAATCTGCGCTTGCCACGATTTTATTTTGATCCCGTGGGTACTCTGGGATTCTTTTGTGTATTGCCCTTTGCTCAAATAGTTGAGCAACTGGCTTTTGCCCGCCCGGGTATTGCCCAGCAGAATGAGTTTGAGGGAGCGGTTAGGTTGGGGTTGGGCTTCTTGGCCTTGTTTTTCGAAATAAGCCCTTAGCCCTTTGGCGTCCATCTCTAAACCCTCGGGGATGCCCGCAATGCCTTTGTCTAACCAAATACTATAAAGTCGAGGATTCTTGAATAAGATAACCGCTACGGAAGAAGCTTCTGCAATCTGGTTGTTGCTCAGGTATAAGGTTTGCAGGCCGGAGAGTTCCCTGAGGAAACTCACGTCGGTGAGCTGGTTGTTGCTCAGGTCTAAGGTTTGCAGGCCGGAGAGTTCCTTGAGGAAGCTGTAGTTAGTAATCGGGTTGCGGCTCAGGTATAAGGTTTGCAGGCCGGAGAGTTCCCTGAGGAAACTCACGTCGGTGAGCTGGTTGTTGCTCAGGTTTAAGGTTTGCAGGCCGGAGAGTTCCGCCGAGGAAGCTGTAGTTAGTAATCGGGTTGCCGCTCAGGTATAAGGTTTGCAGGCCGGAGAGTTCCCCGAGGAAACTCACGTCGGTGAGCTGGTTGTTGCTCAGGTATAAGGTTTGCAGGCCGGAGAGTTCCCTGAGGAAACTCACGTCGGTGAGCTGGTTGTTGCTCAGGTCTAAGGTTTGCAGGCCGGAGAGTTCCCTGAGGAAACTCACGTCGGTGAGCTGATTAAAACTCAGGTATAAGGTTTGCAGGCCGGAGAGTTCCCTGAGGAAACTCACGTCGGTGAGCTGGTTGTTGCTCAGGTCTAAGGTTTGCAGGCCGGAGAGAGTTCCCTGAGAGAACTCACGTCGGTGAGCTGGTTGTTGCTCAGGTCTAAGGTTTGCAGGCCGGAGAGTTCCCTGAGGAAACTCACGTCGGTGAGCTGATTGTTGCTCAGGTATAAGGTTTGCAGGCCGGAGAGTTCCTTGAGGAAGCTGTAGTTAGTAATCGGGTTGCGGCTCAGGTATAAGGTTTGCAGGCCGGAGAGTTCTCTGAGGAAACTCACGTCGGTGAGCTGGTTGTTGCTCAGGTTTAAGGTTTGCAGCGAATTTTATACCTTTTTAATGGGTACAAGCTTTCGCTGGTCAGCCGGTTAGCACGGCCTTTATTAGCGGTTTCTTTCCATTCCGTTCCATTCCAATAATACCTGCCCAAGTTAATTCCTTCCAGTCCGGTCAGTCCAAACAATTTTTCGGGTAATTCGGTCAGTCCGCAGTTACCGAGGTCAATAAAAGTAGCCCGTTCGGCTTTCGCTTTTTCAATGATTTTTAATACATCAAGTGAGATTGGCATGGCAGTACGTAGGGTAATGGTTCGTCGGGGAAGCTGCTTTGCAGGCTCAAGATAGCCAAAAAGGCTTCAGCGGGGCAAAATTACCTGCGGTAGTTCTACACGAAGCAGCCCGAAAAGTAAACGTTCGATTACGAATCGGCAATAGCAGCCCCCGAATAATTTGAAAACCAGAAATGGTATTTTATAGCTGGCAAGGAAGCAGGAGAAATACTACGGGAGAAGAGACGATCAAACGGCAAAATACCTAAAAATGGGTATTGGTAACACCGTAAATATTGACCTTATTGCGCCCGAAGCGCAGGAACTGACCGTCCTTCTAAAGGCGTATCTTTAAATTCGAAGTATCAGCATGATCAGAAAGAAGTTTAGTACGCTCTGGACTTATTTTGACCTCCCCTCTATAACCGCATAGCTATATCAGCTCATGAAAATTAATGAAATCACTGTCAGGGGCGTAAAGCAAACGCCTGTGGCAACCGGTGCGTCCACTGATGATCTCACTGCGCTACGCGCCTCTTTCGTGCTCAGTGGTTCCGTAAGGGCCTTTACGGAAACGCATACCGTTGCCCTGACCAGGGACGACCTGATTGAGTTGGTGTTTGAAGACAACACGCAGTGGTTCTGCAACGGAGATACGTTAGAAGATGTTTTTCCGGAATCAACCCAACAAAACCGCTTGGCCAGTGGTGCTTTCGAGGTCCCGCTTACGGTACGCAGCACGAATGCGGAGCGGAGTCTTCTCGGCGATGTTGCGTTGAAAGCCATACATATTTTTACTAAAAATACCGTTGGCTGGGAAGTAAGAAAGCTGGCGGCAGAGCTGGAAATAAAACAACTGGAAAACACCACCGGCTTGTACCGGCTTGACGCTGCTTTCGGGTTTCGGCCGTTTGTACCTGAGCTCACGGCTACTCCCTACCTGCTTTTGCTGCATGGTATGCCCTCTTCCACCAAAGGCTCGTTCGGCGGGTTGCTCCACACGGAAGCGTGGCAATATATTCAGCAAACCTACGGCTCCCGGGTACTGGCTTTCCAGCACGAAACCTTGACCAAAAGTCCGTTGGAGAACGTGCTGGATCTGGTCAAACAATTACCCCCAAACGCTTCGCTGCATATCATCAGCCACTCCCGGGGAGGTCTGATCGGTGACATACTCTGCCGCTGGAGCAGCAGCAATGAACACAGCCGGGGCTTTGACGAAAACGAAATCAATTACTTGAAGAAAGAAAACCGGACTAATGACTGGGAAAAAATTGAGAGTATACATAAAGAATTGCAAAACCGGAAGATTACGGTTGACAAATTTATCCGGGTGGCCTGCCCGGCTGGGGGAACCACCCTGACCTCCAAGCGGCCGGATTATTTTTTCAACATGGCCTTCAACCTGATCGGCTACGGAACGGGTATTGCCGCCAGCCCGGTATACGTGGCCTTTAAAAACCTGATTGCTGCCGTCATTGACGCTAGAAACGATCTCGACGCGCTGCCCGGCCTGGAAGCGATGAACCCGGATTCAGCCTTTATTAAAGT
Organism: Cytophagales bacterium; assembly: GCA_030448185.1. Lineage (GTDB taxonomy): Bacteria > Bacteroidota > Bacteroidia > Cytophagales > 172606-1 > CADCTQ01. Next base: position 15,816 of record JAUJNL010000035.1, read on the forward strand.
GCTCAATAGCCCCGTAACCCAGGTAGCATTGGATAGCCCGTTAGTAGTTATTTCGGGTAATTGCAAAATGAAGCCCGACCTAAAGGCGCTGGTCATTATTGCCAGTAAGTTGTTTTACCTCAAAGACAATGACCTGGTGGTAAATACCCGGTCTATGTACCAGGGTACTAAGCGGTTAGCTCCCGTGCAGTATTTTTTTGATGAGGCCGCGGATACGGATCATTTTCATTACTTCCGCAACAAAGGAACGGGCAATGCGCTCTTGCGGGCTTTACAAGCAACGGGAGACGGACAAATTGCCGGTTTTATTCGCCTGCAGCAGAGCATCATTCTGGAAAACGAGCGGAATGCCCTGCTGAATCTGGATGGTGGCCAGGTGTTTACCCATACGGTTACGGGAACCAAACCCATCGTGGTGCTGCTGCCCGGCATTATGGGTTCTAACCTCACGCAGCATGATCGATTGCTGTGGATCAACTACCTAAAGTTTATTGCCGGTGGCTTGACTGATTTGGATATTAATTCCCCCGGCATTAAGGCCCCCTCCTTAATCAGGACTTCCTACAAACGACTGGTAGACTACCTCTCCTCCACCTACGACGTTGTTACCTTTCCCTTCGATTGGCGTCTGCCATTAAACGAATCAGCTGCCCTGTTTAATAACAAAATCATTGAGCTTTTAGCCTACAAGCAACCCATCAAAATTATCGGGCATTCCATGGGCGGCGTTTTGGTGAGGGATTTTATTGTCAAGCACCCAGAAACGTGGGCGAAACTGAACCGTTCCCTTGGCTTCCGTTTGCTATTTCTGGGTTCTCCTTTGGGCGGCTCGTTCCGCATTCCGGCTGTTCTGTTCGGGGAGGATGCTGTTATCGACAAACTAAGTAAGATTGACATTTTTCACACCAAAGAAGAGTTACTGGAGAAATTCTCAAAGTTGCCCGGTTTAGTAAGCCTGCTTCCTTTTTCTACTGATCAGGCGAATGATTTTTCCAATACGGCTACTTGGCAGCGGATGAAAGAGGCATTTGGCAGGAATGGCTGGCCTTTGCCCATTAACAAAGACCTGGATGACTTTAGAAGCTACCGGGATCACGTTATCGAGAACTTGAGTAGTATAGATTATTCCAATATGGTGTACATCGCCGGCAGGGACAAAGCTACTCCCTGCGGGTACCGGATTGATGACACGGCTACTGGCCAGGAATTGGTTTTTTTGAGTACTGCCGAGGGCGACCAGAGTGTAACCTGGGAAACCGGTATCCCGAAACCCATGATTCAGAACAATTCGGTGTACTACGTCAATGTCACCCACGGGTCACTGGCCAATGAACCAGGAATATTCAGAGGCATTGCCGAAATACTGGCCAGTGGCTTTACCAATCTCCTAAGTAGGACAAGACCGGTAGTACGCAGCGACGAAAAGGTATTTAAAATGCCTGAGCTGCACGATTTTGACTTATCACCCGAGGGCATTGAGCGGACCCTTTTAGGCCTGGGGACGGAAGAAACTATACCTGCAAGCGAAACACCAATTGACGTTTGGGTTAGCCATGGAGATCTACGCTATGCTTCCTATCCAGTTCTAGCGGGACATTTTCTGGGTGACGGGGTTTTGTACACGGAAGAGGTGATTGATTACTACTTACAAGGAGCTCTTTCCGAAAGGCATCGGCTGGGGCTGTATCCCGGGGAAATTGGCACCAGCGAGATACTTGTATCCACGGAAGAAGATTTTCAAGGGGCGATCATTGTGGGATTGGGTGCTTATGATTCATTAACGGCTTTCCAATTAAGCCAAACGGTGGAGCAGGGCGTTGCCAAATACCTGCTGAACCTCAACAGTAAAACCACGCATCAGGGGTACCGGGTTGCTCACGCAGACACCTTGGGAATCTCCTCACTCATTATTGGTTGCGGATACGGCGGATTATCCGTGGATAGCTCAGTGAGAGCGATCATCCAGGGAGTACAGCAGGCGAATAAGAAAGTAAAGAAGCTACGTGATGGCGAAGCAAGAACCATACAACACATTGAATTTATTGAGCAGTACGAGGACCGGGCATTACACTGTTTCTACGCTATTTCCAGAATGGAGAAAGACGAAAATAATTCTTTAAATGCAGTGGTTGCCAGAAAAAAATCAGAAGCTTATTAGGTGCCAAGAAAAAGGCCTCCCGCTAATGCCACCGAAGAATGGTGGAATCGGATTACTGTGAAGCTGGATGAAAAATCGGGTCTCTCTTAATGCTCCTTGTTTGCTTTTTAGCGCTTCTACGGGAGCAGCCCGGGAGGAGCAAAGAAAACTGTATAGCAGCACAGCTATAGTAGAACAATTGGTGGCTGACATTTCCAGCAACAATTATTGGTCGCCTGATTTGGCAAGAACGGTGTTTGAATTAATAATTCCTAATGACTTTAAGGAACAACTCAAAAGGCACGGCAACATCAGCTGGATACTCGACAAATACACGGCTGCCTACCCTTGGGAACTGCTGCAGGATAATACTCAGGACGCAAAACCACTATGTGTGAATGCCGGGATGATACGGCAACTACGCAGCATGATTACCGGTTGAAAATAAACGCGGTTGTCAGGAACAATGCTCTGGTGATAGGGGAGCCTGAGTTGAACGGTTTCCTTAACCCGTTACCCGGAGCCTTAGAAGAGGGGAAATTGGTTTCAAAGATGTTATCAGCAATGGCTATGCTACCACGGCTAGCTTTAATGACACTGCGCCAGCCATTATTCAGGCACTTTTTCAGGATGATTACAAGATTATTCACCTGGCCGGTCACGGAATATTTGATGCCGCAGTGCCGGAAAATTCGGGGGATGGTGATTGGCAAAAACGTGTATCTATCTACCCGGGAAATTAGTCAGATGAGCACCGTACCCGAACTGGTATTTGTGAACTGCTGCCACCTGGGTAGAACAGGACGCTGCAGAAGCGTATTACCGCTACTTGTACAAGATGGCTGCCAATATCGGTACGCAGTTGATTGAAAACGGCGTAAAGGCTGTAGTTGTTGCCGGATGGGCAGTGAGTGATGCCGCAGCCCTCCACTTTACGGAGGTATTACTACGAATTTATGTTTAAAGGGTATATATTCGGGGATGCGGTGAAGGAAGCCAGAGCTGTTTATACGAAATATAAAAATATCAGCAAACACTTGGGGGCTTTACCAATGCTATGGAGACCCCATTACAAGCTTATCAATAACCCGGACGACAAACAGCCCGGTGCGTACGAGTTTGTCATTGCCGAGCAGGCGAAATGGAACTGGACAATCTGCTTAATGCATTGGATACCAAGGGCAAGTATTCTACCAGTGACTATCTTACTCAATTGTATGTTATCCGGGCCAAGCCATTGAGAAAGCCGGCTTGTGAATGCAGCCATTATTCAGGAAAGCTTTCATTTATGCTGAATTGTATGAATACGATACGGCAGTGCAAAGTTTGAGAGCTTACTAAGAATGGAAAAAGCGTCTTTCTCATCACCATTTTTAGAAAGTATTGCAATATAAGGGCTAAAAGTACGTAGCTGATTTTTTACAATCGCCAAAGACGCAAAAAGGATTAGTAACTAAGATTAACAAGGTTATTAAAGACTTGGAGAGTTTGTAGCTTAAGCCCCACCTCCGAACGTTATAGTTTATTAGGAGCACTTTTAAACGGAAAGCTATTTTAAGTACCGACGGACCGCAAAATACAAGCTCTAGCAGAAGCGGCTTTTATTACCGGAAGGCTTATTCTATGCAGAGCAGCCTGTACGTATTTTATGTAAGCTAACCAACTGGCTTGAAATAGAAAGTATACTGGTGTTAGCGTCCCGGCGTCAATGGGGCGGGGAGGGACTAATGTGCCTGAATCCTACCTTTATCCTTTAGCTGAAGAAGTCAGCAGACGTTTAAACAAAGTAAAAGAATCGCTGAACGCTTCTCCCGATGTGATGGATTATTGGGATACTGGTAGCTTGGCTAATATCAGTTATGTTACTAATCCTAAATCCAATTCGTTTCTGAAGACAGCAAAGCTTGGGAGGAAGCGGCTGGGAATTTACCGGAAACTCTGGACTAAAGCCGGTTCAAAAGGGAAAAAAGGGCCGAGATCGAACATCTGGAGTTGCTCATCGACGTTTATTGGCGCTTTGATGAAAAGGTAAATCTAACTTGAAAAGATGATTAATCAATTGAAAGCTGAGCTGGAAAAGAAGATGATCTAATATCTGATTCTTTGGATCATGATATTAGAACCCAAGAGCTAGGAAAATTATAATGCAGAGCGAGTAGTTTATAAATGCATACTTTAAGTGAGACAGAAATGAAACTTTTTTAAGTTGGTCTGGTGTTAGCAAAGCAATTGCTAGTGCTTTGAAAGACACTCCTGATACATTGTAATTAGTACTACTTTAACACTTTAGATCATACGTATAACCTGGTTGTCTGGTTGTTCGCATTTGCAATGCGGAACCCTTTAAAAAGGCATTTAAAATGCCTATCCGCCATCCGCATTTACAACTATCTCAGCGAAGCTAAATGCGGATGAACACCTGCAATTTGTCATACACCTATCTAAAGTGTTAAAGTAGTAGAAAGTATTTCAATAATAACGGTAGTGCCTGCTTGGGATAACTTTAACTGTATTGATCCCTTCAGCAGTGCTACTCTGTTTTTGATATTGCGAAAACCCAATCCTTGGTTATCCTGGTATGACATTTCTTGGTTGTCGAGTCCCTTCATTATCCTGCACCGTAATCTTCAATGCATGGGTTTGATACGCCATGGCAATATGAATACTGGTTGCTTCCGCATGTTTGATAATATTGTTAAGCAGTTCCTGGACGATGCGAAATATAAATAGTTCAAAGGCGATGGATAGTTAAATACAGCACCGGTTACCGAAAAAGTGGTTGCGCATACTCGTTGTTTGCAGTATCTGTACCTGACGTTCAATGGCATGGGTTAACCCTACATCACTGATAAAATCGGTATTTAATAGTTTAGTTAAGTCGCGTAAATCCTGAATTACCTTGTCAATCAACTTACCTGCGGAAACTTTTCGTTCCGTGGTGCTGTAATCTGAAGGATTTATTGTACTGATAGTAGCGGATAAGGGAAAGAAGTTGACCAATATTATCATTGAATTTTGCTAACGTCTCCCAATGTTTGCTCCCTGATTCCAGCTGCGTCCGGAGAAGTTCCTTGAAAAAGCCAATTGCATAGCTTCCTTTTCCTGAATATATTTTTGCTGCCTTATCTGGTTTTCTTCATTCTCCTGACGCAGTAATATTGATCAAATTTGCCAGAGCAAAAGAAAAAGAAAACAAATTTCGACGGTGCTTCCGATTGCATATGAAAATGAGCGCGTCCAATCATTATTTGGTAGTACTTTGAGGTCCGTTAGCATAATTATCAGCGTACTGCTGAGAAACGCTGAATACCCAACTAGAAAGTATACGGACAAAGGATACTTATCTACAATACTTTTAATAGCAAGCGTGATGATGGTCACAATCAAACTCAAGCCGATGAAAATAGAAATAGCTGAGCCTAGCGAGATGTTAATCAGCGCTATAATCGCACTTACTACAAAGGAAATTAAGATAGCTTGGATTACTTTATACCAAATAGGATACCTTTCTTTGACAATAAGTATTCGCTCACAAAAAGCGTAACCGATATACCCAGCAGGATGGACGATAGCTTCTCAAAATGGGTTAACCAAACTGGAAAAGAATTAAACACTCCAAATATTTCAATCAGGTACCCTGAATTATAAGCGGTATGATAAAATGCGAATAAGACAACAATTAGATACAATCCATAACTTTTATTCAGGCGGGTTGACAAGAAAATAAAACAGTTATACAAAAACGTAATCAGGAAAATAGACAGGAAAAAGAATAAATAATTTTTTCTGTCTGGGCATTTGTTAGTCAACTGTGAAGCCTGGGGGTAACTTCGAAACCTAGCTTTTCAGGTATTAATTCGTTATTAAATCTTGACTCCAGTCTCACAAAAAAGTCTTTTGTTTCATTAACCTTAATGGGTATCAACAGGTACGATTTATTAGCTACGCTGTAATCTCTCTTTTTCGGTAGGGATATAAATGACCCGTTTTTTGATTATTTACTATTCTTTCATTTTAACCGTATAAGCATCCACGTATGACCAGTTTTGAAAATCTGCTATCCAGTGCTGGTCAAAAACGGTTTGGTTTCGTAAAGAGAAATGTAGCCAGTAAACAGTAACTCTGGGAGTGATGGCGCCGTGACTGGGACGTTGGAATTGTCCTTGCCGGTAAGCCCGGAGTACGTCCCGTATACGGAGCCGTTTTGAGGAATCAGGCAGATAGGTAAACTCGGTCGTAATCTCCCTTCCAGTTGTTTCGCTGGGTAGTATGGGTTGTTCATCGGTAACATTAAAAACCAGTAATAGAAAAGGGATACACAGTAGTTTCATGGTTGCCCGAAAAGCTTGAAAAATTAATTTTACTTCGCTTGATGCTAAATATTAATTTGCGTTAGTTAGATATTTCAATGCTGTCACACAATAAATTTTTCCTACACCATGTCACAACCAACAACTTTAGAGGATGCTCTGAATCAGGAAGCAGCTTCACAACCGCATAGAGGCCCTTCACTAGCCCCCGGATTGCCTCCCGACCTGCTAAAGTTAACCAACACTGATCTGGACGCAATATTAGCTGACCAGAAAAAACTAAGCACTGCAGAAGGAAAAAGTTTAGTAGACTTTGCTCAGCGAAGGCTGCAACAAGGCCAAACGGCTTTTCCTCAGGGATTAGGAGCAGTAACGGGGTTGCGCGAGGACGATGTTAGGTATCATAAAACCACCCGTGGATGGTAAAGTGTACCTCATAGTAATAAATAGCCGGTGGAAGGCAGCTCCTTTAGTCTTCCGCCCTTTACTGCCCTGCGATCATTCTTGTACGGGAGGGTTGCGGCTTGAAATTGTAAATCGATTTGCCTGCGTAGTGCTTTGCAATAAGCAACTGGTCTACCCCTTCTCACTATGCTGGATAAATCTCGAATGGCGAAACTTTTGAATAAAAATGCCTCTGAACCAATCCATTGATACCCGCGAAGAACTTATCCATGCGCTCACGGAAGCTGCCGAACTGGAACATACGCTTTTAATTCAATACCTCTTCGCGGCTTTTTCCGCTAAAAAGAGGCTCGACGAAGGCCTAAACCCGCTGCAACAAGCTGAGGTTAACTCCTGGCAAAGAACCATTCTGGAAGTTGCCCGGCAAGAAATGGGGCATCTGGGCTTAGTGTGTAACCTGCTTTCCGCCATAGGTGGTGCCCCAAGATTTGGCCGTCCAAACTTTCCTCAAAGCGCCCAAAAGTACTATTCTTTAGAAGCAGATTTTACCCTCAGCAAATTATCGTCTCAAACACTCCGCCGGTTTGTAAGCTTTGAATTACCGACTGAACTTACGGACGAAGAATGTGCAGAACTCGGTTTGTCTTCTACTTCATCCCGTTGTTCAGCGGCTGCGCCAAATTCAACGGTTCCGGATTCAGCGGCTCCGGACCCACTGTCCTATAACCGAGTGGGGGATTTATACAGTCAAATTGCTACCGCCTTTACAATAATTCCGGAAAAAGATTTATTCATTGGCCCCCGGTATGCCCAGGATACGGGAGGTTGGTCAGAAAAATTAAATCTGCAATTGATAACGAATCAACAATCCGCCCGAAAAGCTATTTCTGATATCATTTTCGAGGGCGAAGGCGTTACTTCCGCCGGTAAAGATTCTCATTACATAAAATTTAAAATTATCTGGAAAACCCTGCAGGAAATAGAAGCAAAAAAGGAATTCGAACCCGCCCGAAACGTAGTAGACAATCCTTTCACGAGAAGGCATCGGGACAGTGATGCTTCGAAGCGGGTGAATCTGATTAAAAACCCGTTGACCCTCCAGGTAGCCGAGTTGTTCAACAGCATATACAGTACCATGTTGCTTATACTCATGCAGTATTACGCCTACAACGGCGAATCATCCGAACAAAGAACCTTTTTAAGAAACACACTTAGTCAATTGATGAGCGGGGTCCTCCGGCCACTGGGTGAAATGCTAACTGAATTGCCATTAAGTGATAGAAAGGAGGATGGTTTTGCCGGACCCGGTTTTGAAATCTATTCGGATCTTAGACTTTCGCCCTACCCGGAAAACCGGTGGACCATCCTCAAAGAGCGTTTCTCGCATGCAGCAACGCAAATAAATAGTTTGGTCATTCCTCCCGAATTGGAGGCACTGCAACCCAGGATTACCATGACTGCCCAGAACATTGGGTGGATTCTGCAGAATCTAGATGTAGCGATAACGAACGTACGATGATTACTTTTAAATTCCAGGGCTGGTTTCAGTGTCGCTTGGCCACCGATCCGGATCCTGCTGATGAGCCCAGGGGCATTAGCGGCTACATGCGGTGTTTACTGGGTGAACCTGATTTTGACCGGGTCATTCGCTTCCACAACCCTACGGTGATCCGAAGTCATACACCGGAAATTGGGGTGTTTATCACCAAGGTTATAGCGGATAATGAAGTCTTGCAGGCACATCCTTTGATAGGGGCAAAGTTTAATTTAGAAGGAAATCCAATATTTTATGGCAATAATGGGGTCATTGCCGATGATGGGGAAGAACCCATTGTTCCGCTGATTATTTCCATCCGCCAGGGAGATGAGCTATTGCAAAGACCGCTTTCTGACAAAACTCCGGAATATCCGTTTGCGGAACACCGGCCCAACAGCATTGCGGGCCGGGGTTATACCAAACCGGGCGGGGGATTTGTTTTTGAGTCCAGCGATATTTGCGAACAAACGGGTATATTCAATATGGATCAGGTCAGGCAGGAGCGAATTGAACGGTTAGAGCAGGACTTCGCCAGCGCTACTGACCCGCAACTGAAGTATAATACCAGGACTCGTATCGACTTTCTAAAGGCCCGTACAACTGTTCAGGTATTGAGGGAATTCTCCGCGCGAATGCACTGGAACCTTTGTTTAAAGGGTAACATAGCCAATTCAATTAAATCCGTTTACGTCCCTAATGAGCCTTGGACGCTCCATTTCTGGATGGGTGGTTGGGATTCGGATGGGTTATGCGGGTATGTAAATGGAGTGTTACAATTGCCAACAGCCTACATACCCTAAGCTTTCTTCTTTCAGAACGTTCTTTTTTCAACTTTTTTGTCTGATTCCGAGGTTGACAATGCCGCTTTACAACTTGGCTATGTTCCATTGCCTGACAATTTTACCTTGCTGAAATCACCTTCTCCCGCCTGCGCCGATGGAACATTCACTGGAAGAATACCTGGCCCTCCTGCAGCCGTATTTTCCCCCAACTTTTACGGGCAATATTTACGTAGAACGCATTAGAAAAATAGCTCGTCAGCTCCCCGTGTTATCCTACGGATATTTTGAATGTTTTTTCGGTAAGGACTGTGAGAGAGTTGATTTTAACGTCAGCATTACCGGGATATACAATGAACACAAGCAGGTGTATAATTGGTTTACCAATGAAGGGTTGATTTCCGACCCAGTATCACGGGCTACTTTTAAAGAGGTGGAGCCCTTCTTTAGGGACTGGATTAGGGATGATTTCCACCTAAAGCCCTTCATTGATGAATTTTGGCTGGCTTACGATATATGTAATCCGGATCAGGAATCGATACACCCCTGGTATTATATCTCCTTTACCTCCGTACCGCTGAACCAGATTCCAAGCTTTAAAGCGACAGTGGTAGCGCGTACGTTGGGTTACTTTCCGGAATGCTTCAATGACGGATTGAAAGAGCAGCTTTATTCATTTTTTAGTTCTCTTTCGCCTGCTATTCTGGTTAAATCCATTGGTATCCAACAAAACCGATCCGTTCATTCTTTGCGGGTATACCTGGTTATGACGGACTACGAAGAAGTATTCCGTTTTCTGGTTCAATTCCACTGGCCGGACAGCGTGGAGGATTTGCGTCATTCCCTTGATTCATTCGCCCTCGATTGCCCCCTTTACGGCTTACTGGTTGATATAGGACCTACTCTACAACCTAAGATTGGGGTCGAACTTTGGTTTCGAGCGGAAAGGCCAAACCGAATGTTAGAGGACTTTTTGGATAAGTTAATCCATACCGGCTTGTGCACCCCGGAGCAAAAACAATCTTTTATGGATTGGGAGGGTGAGTTTACCATTCCGCATATGCCCAACTTCTGGGCTTGGCCTACTGACTACCTGGCCTCTCCGGACCGGATTGCTAAAACGGTAGTTATCCGCAAAATGGCCCGCTACCTAAAACTTGTGTACCAGAACGGCAAAATGCTGATGGCAAAAGGATATTTGGGCTTTGATCGGCCTATTGGAGGCAGTTGAAAAGCAGATACGTATACAACTATCTGAAAATAAAGGAAATAAAATTTATTTTGTGGTATATTTCTGACATATACAGTAGTTCATTTATATTCATACATCCGTATCAAGCGTGCGTCTATTTAGGAGTTGGGCGCAACTTTTCCAGCACCACCAGAATAGAAAATCTTGGTAACTTTAGTGTATGGACATTAAGACGCTTATAACTATTGACCCTGATATTTTGGGCGGCACACCTGTTTTTACCGGGACGCGTGTACCGGTGGAGAGCTTATTCGACCACTTGGAAGCGGGTGTTCCTTTGGACGAGTTCTTGGACGATTTTCCTTCAGTTAACAGAGAACAGGCAGTTGCCCTGCTGGAGGCAGCCAGCAAACTTTTGACCTCAAAAAACGTAGAGCAACTCTATGCGGCTGTTGCTTGACGAAAACCTACCCAAGCGACTGAAGCAGGACTTTCCCGAACATGAAGTATTCACCGTCAGAGAAAAAGGATGGAGCAGTATCAAAAACGGGCCGCTGCTTGAACTCATGCTTGAAGAAGGTTTCCATGCGTTGCTGACCTTTGACAAGAACCTGCAACATCAGCAAAATTTCACCAAGTACACCTTGACCGTTTTTGTGCTAAATGCACCGATAAACAGGTATGTTCTGCTGACGGAGCTTTCGCCACAGGTGAATGCCTATTTACAGCAAGGACCCTTACCTGCTGGGCCAATCATCATCAAGGCAGATTAAAGCAGCGCCCAACATGCGGTTTTGTGCAAGTGGGAAATGACGTTGAAACATCAGCTATGTGCAGGCATCAACTGTAGTTCCGGCGTGACGAACAACATTAGCAACAGAATAAACAATGAACTTTTATCTATAAATTGAGCTGCGGTTACGGGCAGATGGAACGCTGTTTCCCCACCTGCACAAAGCCGTTTTCGTTAGCTGCAACCTATAGACATGAGAAAATTCCTTTTTTTACTTTCGCTATCCCCTGTATTAGGTCTAAATGCTCAGAAAAAAGAAAAGTTCTATCCAGACGGTTATTACTTTCCTCAGAATACAATTAAGATCAAAAGCTCAGAAGAACCAAAAAGGGGAACCACACTTTTTATCAAGAACAGTTGTAATTTGGCCGGCGTCAATGCGGCTAAGTACTTATCCGAAAAGTCTATATTACTTGCTGAAAGTCAATCTGTTAAGTCTACAAATAAGCCACTTTTCGGATAGCCTCTAAAGGAGAAACACAAGACATAGAGCAGATATTGCGTCCAAAGATTGATAAAATATCCTAATTGTAACTTTGATAATTTGAGAAAAATATATAAAATGAGGCATAAGCCAGCCTTCCCAAGTACTTAATAGTAAGGCTCTTTGATTGAAGCTACATAGTATAATTTTTTACCTCACCATTAAACTTAACGAATTAATCGTCATAAGTTTTCTCTTCGTACTAGCTCTGTGTCATTTAAGCTGCCGTAAATAGTAAATATAAGTTACTCAGTGTAATGGTTGACGCATACCTTTTTGCTAAATGAAAATGACGACAGCGGTAGAGCTGTACTAAAGTATAAGGAAGTGCCCCTTTAGTAAATCCAATTAGTAGTTTCTTGTTTTATGCCTACGGAATTAGACTTAGAGGATATTCTAGAAGATATTAAGAAGGGCTGTTGTATACTCATCCTAGGGCCTGACCTGGTGAGTTACCCCAACAACCAATCCTTTTTTGAGGTAATGTGCCAGGAACTCCAAACCGATATCAGACTTAATGGTGAGATAGACGTGGGCCCCCAGTATATTTTTACCCACGAGGAATTAATTCAATTAAAAAACCCTGCCAAAGTCACACCGCTGTATCGTCGTGTGAACAAGTTTTACAACAACCGGACTGAATTTGATGCGCCCTTCGCTAAGATAGCCGGTATTCCCTTCCCGCTGATGGTGTCACTCTTACCCGATCAACGGCTGGCTTCCGTATTTGAAGAAAAGCAATTGGACTTTCAGTTCAAACATTATCCACGGGAAAAGAACCCAGAGGCAGTGGATAAGCCTACGCCGCTCCGGCCACTGATTTACAATATATTGGGTTTGGCCGATGAAGATGACGGCATCCTTACATTCGACCATCTGTTTACCTACTTGGAGGGTATTCTAGGCACACGCCCTTTACCGCAGGCTCTGCGGGAGGCACTGGATAAAGCGCGAACCTTTTTATTTCTGGGGGTGCATTTTGAGAAGTGGTATATGCAAGTGCTGCTCAAACTCCTCATTGGCAAAAAGCACCCGGAAAAGTTTTCACTTCTGAAAAACGGGTATATCAACGAAGTTAACACCTTTATTGCCCGCCGGTTGGAGTTGCAGTTTCTGGAGGTTGAACCGCTTGACTTTCTCAATGAGCTTTATCAGCAATGTGCCAAGGAAGGTATTCTAAGATCCCAACAAGGCAGGCCTTCGAAAGCTAGGGTGTTCCTTTCGTATAGTCACCGGGATAAAGAGACAGCAGATCAACTAGGGGAGTATCTAACCCAGGAACGCATTGAGGTGATACGGGATATTGATAACATGTACGGCGGACAAGACATAGAAACATTTATTGCCAGCAATATAAATCAGGTAGATTGTGTACTAGCCATCATTTCTGAAAACAGCCTGCGTTCGGGTTGGGTAAGCAAAGAACTGATGATTACTATTGAACGCGCCGGGAAATATTTACTGCCTTGTTGCTTGGACTACAGCTTCGAACAGCCGGATTTTATTTCAAAAAGTTTAGTCGTTATTCAACAATCATTGGACGGCATTAAACAAGAAATGACCGAAAGAAAGGAGAGAGAGCTACACATTGATGATTTATACCGAAAGTACCGGCTGCTGACTGACTTGCGATATAACCTACCGACCATTATTGCTAAGCTCCAAAACATCAAATGCATTTCCTGTCAACCAGACAATCTGGAACGGAACAAAAGCTTAATTGCTACATATATCCTACAGAATAAATAGTAGCTTATGCATACGTCAACCTCGTCCGGTAAGTTCAGGTATCCAGGGGTGAAGCCGTTCACCCCGGAGGAGCAAGACCTATTTTTCGGCAGAGAAAAAGACATTGCTGACCTGTTTACCCTCATTTTCGTTCGGCAGATTGTGGTGCTCTATGGGAAGAGCGGTTACGGAAAAAGCTCCCTTATTAATGCTGGCATCATTCCTAAGTTACAAGCCGAGACAAAGTTTAAACCATTCACCATCCGGTTCACCAACTATATTGATAAGGAAAACACGCCCTCGCCCACTGATACTGTCCGGGGAAGACTAAGCGCTGAATTGCCTGACCAGTCTTCGCCCTTAGACCAGTTGCTAGTGCGGGAGGATTCATTCTGGTACCTGATCAAAACCCGCCAGTGGCTCCAAGAGACCTCTCAAGTAGTGTTGATCTTCGATCAGTTCGAAGAGTTGTTTTCCTACCCCAAAGAGCAGATCAAAGCGTTTTCCGAGCAACTCAGCCAATTACTTTACACTACCATTCCGGTTCAGTTTCGAAAGCCCTTGAACGAATTAGATGAACGCGGGGAGCTTAGCGACGATTTTCACGAATTCCTTTACCAAAAGCCTGACGTAAAAGTTGTTTTTTCTGTACGTTCAGATCGCCTTTCGCTGCTGAACATGCTCACCGCTCAGCATCCGACCATCCTGCAACATTGTTATGAACTGGATGCTCTTTCGCCCCATGAGGCCCGGAAAGCCATTATTCAACCCGCCCGCCTGCCAAAGGAATTAGGGTTTGGTAGTCCCCGTTTCAGTTATTCCAAAGAGGTGCTGGAAGCGATACTGAAGGGAGTAGCCAACCCGCAGGATGGAAAAATTGAAACCGCTACCTTGCAGATTATCTGTAGGTATGTGGAAGAAACGCTGGCAAAAGACCAAGCCGACAGCGAGGTCACTCGGGAAATGTTGGGTGACATTACCGACATTTTTCGTCAGTATTACGAAGGGGTGCTCAACCGGTTGCCGCCAGAGGACCGACAGAAAGCACAGCGGCTGATTGAAGAAAAATTAATAACGGGTAACCAGCGCAATGCACTTTCTGAAGCTTTTATAAAAAAGGAATTTGATATTGATGATAAACTATTGAAAACATTGGAAACAAGTTCCTTGCTGCGAAAAGAAAGAGATGCGTCAGGCAGGTTATTATATGAAGTAAGTCATGATACACTTGTGGAGCCTGTTCAAAAGGTTGCAGAATTAAGGTTGAAAAAAGAGGAGGAGGAGGAAAAAGCAGAGCTTGAAAGGCAAATTCAAAAAGAAAAAGATCGTGTGCGTGAACGCGATGAAGCGCTGAAGGAAAAACAGAAATTAATCGATGCCTTTTATTTTCACGAGGATAAATTTGCTCTGGCAATCAATAGTTTTTCATCAATATCAAATTCCTTAAAAGATAAAAAGTTTTACTTCATTGATAAAGAAGGCAATGAATGGACCCATCTTGGACGATGGGATAAAGCTGAACAGTTTGATGAAGATTCCGGATTTGCAAAAGTTAGCATAAAGAATGAAGACCGCCTAAGCAGCTTTAATAGTACTGGAAAACCGGAAGAGAATGACTCAGATAACTCAAAAAAAGGAAATGATTTTGGTACTTCCAAATTTGAATATAATAATAAAAAGAATGAAGGCGGCGAAGAGGGGGATAACAATAATTCTGTAAAGCCGGAAGAGAAAGGTTCGGTTAAGCAAAAAAAAGAAAGTATTAAAAGTAAGGAACGCTCATACCGGGACTACCTCCTAGACGTGCATGGTAATTCTTACAGGGTTTGTTATGAACTTAGTGACCTTGACAAAGAGATAACGGCAGTAGATTTAAGAGGGAAACATTTTTCTGAAATATTTCCTAGTAAAATCCTAGAATATCCTCAACTTCAGATACTCATTATTGATGGCCAAAACGATAAAAAAAACAGGTTTAATGCCATACCCCCTGGTCTTGCTAAATTAAAAAATCTTATCTATCTCTCCTTTCAATTTTGTGAGATCAATAAATTTCCGGATGTACTAGGAGGATTGAAAAAATTGCAAAAATTACTTTTAGGAAACAATCAATTGGAGTTTATACCAGAAGCATTGTGTGAGTTAACTGAATTGACCGAACTTAGTTTATCAAGCAATCAGCTCAAGGAAATTCCTGAATCCATTAGTAATCTGTCCAAATTGCAAAAGCTGTACTTAGACAAGAACCAACTGGAGCTCCTCCCGGAAGCATTATACAAGCTGAGGGAACTGAATGAATTACATTTAACAGAGAACAAACTCAATGAAATTTCTGGTAAAATTGCCAATCTCAAGGAACTAGAAATTTTGAGTTTGAGTGGAAATAAATTAGCCAAACTTCCTAATTCATTTTGGGAACTTCGTGAAATTAGGCAGATCGGTCTATGGGGCAACCAGCTAAGTGAAATTTCCGAGTCTATTGGCAACCTGTCCAAATTGCAGAAACTGTACCTGGAACAGAACCCGTTGGAGTCTATACCGGAAGCATTGTATGAGTTAACTGAATTGACCGAACTTAGCTTATCAAGCACTCAGCTCAAGGAAATTCCAGAATCCATAGGTAATCTGTCCAAATTACAGGTATTAAGCTTATCTGAAAACCAACTGAAGTCTATACCGGAAGGATTCTATAAATTAAGGGAACTCAAGGAAGTGTATTTATGGAGTAACCAGCTAAGTGAAATTTCCGAGTCTATTGGCAACCTGTCCAAATTGCAGAAACTGTACCTGGAACAAAACCAACTGGAGTCTATACCAGAATCTTTATACGAATTACAGGAACTGACTGAACTGTATTTATGGAGCAACCAGTTAAAAGAGATTTCCGAATCCATTGGCAAACTTTCAAAATTGCGGACACTGTCTTTTGATCAGAACCAACTGGAGTCTATACCGGAAGCGTTGTGTGAATTATACCAATTGACCGAGCTTGGGTTATCAGGTAATAAAATCAAGGCAATTCCTATACATATCGACAATTGTTTAAAGTTACAAATACAAATACCAACCAACTGGAATTTCCGGACGCATTATACGACTTGAAAAATTTAACCGAACTATATCTAAAAGAAAACCAACTAAGTTGGATTAAGGAATCAATTGCCAAACTTGTGAAATTAAAAATTCTGGGTTTGGGCGGAAATAAATTATCCAGTTTGCCGGATTCATTCTGGGGGCTTTGAACTGACTGAGCTGTATTTATGGAACAACCAGCTGAAAATTTCCGGATTTGGCAATCTTTCAAAATTGCAGAAACTGGATTTGAATACCAACCAACTGGAATCGCTTCCGGACGCATTATACGACTTGAAAAATTTAACCGAACTATATCTAAAAGAAAACCAACTAAGTTGGATTAAGGAATCAATTGCCAAACTTGTGAAATTAAAAATTCTGGGTTTGGGCGGAAATAAATTATCCAGTTTGCCGGATTCATTCTGGGGGCTTAGTGAACTGACTGAGCTGTATTTATGGAACAACCAGCTAAGAGAAATTTCCGGATCCATTGGCAATCTTTCAAAATTGCAGAAACTGGATTTGAATACCAACCAACTGGAATCGCTTCCGGACGCATTATACGACTTAGGAGATTTGACGGAACTATATGTAGAAGGAAACAAACTGAGCTGGACCGAAGCATTGATAATTTGGGGAAAGCGTTTATTACTTGGATTAGATCATTTTCCTAAAGCCCGCATCGCATTAGAAAATGTTATTAAGCAGCTTCAAGCAGAAGCCCAGGAAAAGTTGAACGGAGAAAAGGCGTTAGAAGCCATAGGTCTGTTTCAGCAGGCGCTTCGGTTTGAAAGAGAGTTAAGCCGCCCTGATAATTTCGTAGCGCTCAACCGGCAGCTGGTTAATGCATTACTGAAAGAAGACCGATTGGAAGAGGCCTTGGCACAGTTAACAACGACTATTGCGATTGAATCCATCGCTCAGAAGGAAAAGCTTAAAGCCGAACTGCAGAGCCTGCTGACTATGGTGTACTTTCTGCTTGAAGATATTTCCTCGGCGCAGAAATATTATCAAAATAGCATCAATTTGCTTCAATCTCAAAACACACCCTCGCCAGGTAAAACTATTGGAGAAACCTGGTACCCCCTTGTGCCTAGCTCCCGTCAATTCTGGACGCTCCAGGATGGGTTGCGCTCCCTGGAAACATCGTCAGATATAAATCACGATTCTCTCACCACGCTGGCAGATACACGTAATACCCTGACCGGCAGCCTAGATAAACTATACAGTTTAGATACCTCGAATAATGAATCAACTATACCAATTGTGATACCGGTGGTATTAGAAGTTGGGAATGACATTGTTCCGAAGGTAGATTCAAAAGCCGATGGCGGTAAATTCCTTTACGAAGACATTCCATCCATGCGTGAACGGATTGAAAAAGACACCGGTGTAAAGGTACCCGGGGTTCGTGCCAGAGGGATGGGCAGCACAGAAAATTCTGGCCAATTTATTATTCAATTGGATGAAGTTCCTGTATTCAGGGGTTCGGTAAAAGTCGGCAAAGGCTATTGCCCGGCATTATATGAAGTAATTCTATTAGGTGTCCCCATCGAAGCAACCGCAACCAATCCCTGGACCGGTGAAAAGGGATGTTGGGTTTCCTTTGACTACCAGGATAAACTCAGGAGGCAAATCTGGAACTGTGGGAAGAAACATTGTTCATCATTTATCAGATTGAAGTGATTCTGCGACGCAACCTGGCCAATTTTCTTGGCATCTACGAAGTGGAAACAATTCTGAAAAACCATGCCAATACCCCAGGAGGTGAACAACAAATTGCCACCGCGCTTGCGGACCGCCCATCCCGATTGCACTTCGCCCGCCTGCTCCGTACCTTGGTGAAGGAGAATATCATGATCACCAATATTGGGGAAATTCTCCAGACCGCTCAGGAACTACACATTAATAGAGGAAATATAGACGAAATCGTTCGTCAAGTCCGCTTAAGAAATAAAGCTGTGTTGCCGGGTAATCAACCAGGCGTGCAGCGATTTGAACTACCAGGCAATTGGGAAGAAATGCTTAATGGGTGGGTGAGTATACTTAGTGGAAAAACGAAGTTTACGCCGCCTCCGGCTGACGCGCCCGCGCTCCGTCTGGAGAGGGACTGTCTCGTACCAGCACCACATCGGATCAGCGTGCTGGTTGTGCAGAATTATCAAATCCGGCCTTTTTGGGGCCGGTTGCTTGAGAATCGGTACCACGACTTAATGGTGATGGTTGCCGTAGAACTCGACATGACGGCCGTTTCCGACAACAAATGCAAAGATTAAAGAAAAGGAGGTGAAATGTTAAATATTCATCCGTTAGAACAAATGCCTGTGTTACAGGTAAAGTTGGAGTTCGCATCCTCGCTGGCGCAGCTCTGTGAAGCGGCCGGGTCAGAAAAGGATATACTCAGCCAGGCCATTGGTTTGCAAATTGATCAGCTGCTCGGTATTTTGGGTATTCCGGGCAAAACGCAGGTAGAAATGGGCGTTCCGAAAAGTTCTCGGATGCCAGGCAAACAGTTTTTCCGGGTTATCGTAAACGGCCGACGGATTCATTATCCCGACGAACTGCCAAAATGGGTATATGCTTATTCAACCCAAAACCTGGCAAATTCGGCAACGGACCTTCCCGGCATATTACTATGGCTGCAAGCAATTGGTCAGGAAGGCCAAGAAGCTCCGGGCTACCCGCTGCTGGTTGAATTCTTCAGCTTAACCTGTCTGGAGGCGATCCGCACTCAACCGGAGAGCCTGTTGGGATTTTCACAAGCAGAAGCCTACCGTACGCGCTTAACTCCGTCCCAGGAAAATGAACTCGCCGGTGTAGTAAATTGGCCTCCCGCAGCGGAATGGTTACTCCAGGTGATCAAAATAGTGGTAAACCTGGGGATTTCCCTAGCGGACATTCCGAAGGTCTCCGATATACTGCGCGAAACCATAGGGCACAGTCCGGAAGATGCTGCCGAATGGTTGATAGCAGCTTTACGCCCGGACGTACTTGAAGTACACCTTCCTGAGGAATACTTAAGAACGCTGACGTTGGCCGATCCTGAAAAAAATGCAACGATGTTCCCATTCATGCGAGATGGTCTTTTCGTTGAATTGGGTCTTGTTTATCCGCGTTTCCGTTTTGTTATTGATGAAAGCCTCAAACCGGGTTGCTTTGCGCTCAAGATTAATAACTTGCTCAGACTACCTCAAATAGGGCTTCAGCCGGACCAATGCTTGGTAAACGATACGCAAGAACGGCTAAAATTAAATAATTCAGTGAAGGCGGTTGAAACAAGGAATCCAGCCACCCAGCAACCGGGCAGCATTGCACCAATTCATGCCATCGGGCAGTTGGAAAAAGCAGAATTGACAACCTGGAAAGCCTTCGGGTACCTGATCTTATGCATAGCAGCGGAACTGCGCAATAATAGCCGGTGTTTCGTTGATCTGCATTCGGTTCAAAAGTCTCTGGAGCAATTACAAATTGCTTTCCCCGAACTCGTATCCTCTGTCAGACCACTATACGCTAAAGAACAGATCACTCGCCTCCTGCGTACCCTTGTCTCAGAACAGTTGTCCTT
Organism: Cytophagales bacterium; assembly: GCA_030448185.1. Lineage (GTDB taxonomy): Bacteria > Bacteroidota > Bacteroidia > Cytophagales > 172606-1 > CADCTQ01. The sequence goes on from JAUJNL010000035.1 coordinate 35,821, forward strand.
ACGCAACCTGCGCCTAATTCTGGAGCGGCTGCTGGACTACCCTTATGCACCGGATGATCGTACCCGTTATCTTGTACTTGATGATCGTCCCAATTCCATTGGATCCCTGGAAAAGATCCCTGCGAAAAATATTGACAGACTGGTGGCTTTTGTGCGTGCCGGTTTGAAAAGCCAGATCAGCAACAAATATGCGCGAGGAACCAATACCCTGGTCGTGTACTTGATTGATGTAGAAATTGAACAAATAGTCTCCAAATGGAATAATGAAGATTTAGACGGAGATGGTTTTGATAGGAGCTTTTCAGATGAGGCGGATAAGATCATAGCAGCAATACGAACGGAGATTAAACATTTGCCTCCGATGGCAATGGCGCCGGCGATCTGGACCACGATTGAAGCCCGCCCCGTTTTACGCCGTATTCTTCAGTATGAACTTCCCCGTATCCCGGTTATTGCAGGTCAAGAGACTTTACCAGACTTGAACATTCAGCCTCATGCTAGAATTTCCCTGCCGGCATAATAGTATTTCGTACGATATAATTTGTTTTCTATAACTCTTGATCACGGATTTGACAATGAAAATTGATTATGGCGAGTGCCCCTGTGGCGGTGTTTATGAAAACCGCCAGGTGGAGGTGCGTTTTGGTAATCAAAACGTAGTACTCAAAGATGTTCCCCAAGGCTTCTGTCCAAACTGCAAAAGCCGGGTTTATAAAACTGAAGTGCTTGAGAAGCTTGAAACGCTGATGAAAGGCGAGTCCCAATCTTCTTCATAAACAACGTGAGTTCGGGCATGGAGTTCCCCCCAAATTAGGACCACTAGCTAAGCTAAAAAACAGCGATAATGAGCTTTTCGTCTTTTTCATTGGGGGAGGACTCGATTTATTCAATTTTGTAAATACCGTGTTTAATTGCGTAGCGCATCAGTCCCATGCGGCTGGTTACCTGTAGTTTTTTGAATAACTTCTCCCGAATGTCTTCAATTACGCGGGCATTTACTTTGAATTTTTTTTGCTCATTCAGGATCGGGGCAAATGACTTATAGGGTAATTCAGTGCACGCCAATTTTAAAAATTCAATTTCCCTTTCACTCAACTCTACTACTACCTCTTTCTTCCGGTGGAAGGTTTTCACGAGTATTTCGGTCACCCGATGAGAATAATAGAACTCCTCTTCCTGTAGTTTTTTAAGTGCAGTCTTAAGTTCTGACGGATCAGCGTTTTTTAAAATATACCCATTAACCCCGGCTTTTAGCATTTTTGTAATGGTTTCATCATCATTGTGCATGGAGAGAGCTAAGATTTTTACCTCCGGATAACGCTGTTCGATCCACTGCGCCGTTTCGTACCCATCCATTATGGGCATGGAGATATCCAAAATGATAATATCCGGCGGCTTTTGCTGAGTTAGCTTCTGGGTGCATTCCTTACCATGGTCGGCTTCCCAAACGACGGAATAACCGGTAAAATCGTTAATTAATTCTAACATCCCTTTTCGGAACATGCGGTGGTCGTCTACTAGAGCTACCTGGACAACGGCAGTGGGTTGTGCTGACATAGGCTTTCAGAGGGTAAGTGGTAATAAAAGATGGATGACAGTCGCTTTCTTAGAGGTATGTACTATGTTAAAATGAGCACCAATCAGGTGAGCCCGGTAGCTCATTCGCCGGATACTAATTTCCTGCTCATCCAGGTTCTCATCCGATTCCTGGGTCCATCTAGGTTTCACCCCATGGCTCCGAACCTCCAATAAAACCTGATTCGGTGAGAAAACTACGTTAATTCCAATGCTTTCTGCCCGTGAAAAATGAATAGTATTCATAATTGTCTCCTGAATAATGCGAAAAAGGAAGAGTTTCTTTCGCCCATCCAGGGAAGTCTCCTGCCCATGAACCTGTAAACGGATGTGGGATAAGCGTGCTTTGTTAAGTAAATCCGTTTGAAACCGAAGGGTGTCCAACAGGCTTTGCTGGCTGACGTATTCGATATTGAGCCCTCTGGATACTACCCGTAAGTCTTCAATGGCTTGATCTAATAAAAGCTTACTGATCGAAATTTTCTTTTGAGTGGATTGGCAATGAATCGGCTCTATTGTACTGATGTTTAAGCGGACTAACGATAGTACCTGGCCGATGTTATTGTAAATTTCCTCGGAAATGAAAAGGGCAGCCTGCTCCTGGACCTCCAACTGGACCTTTAGTTCCTCTTGCTCATATAGACTCTTCAGATCGTTCATATTCAAAAATTCATTTTACTTGCGGTATAATACGCGCTTCCAGTCTTCGCCCACCATCCGGCAAGTGGTAGTTCGCACAACCTACTGCTACTTTTTACTAAACCGTACGCTCAACTTTCGTCCTTTGCGAAATGCAACCTGCGAAAGACGATCAAGGGATTGGCATTGCTATGGTTAAATTATAATAAAAATGCACACTTTCTTAGCAGTGCGGATACGGACAAAAACAGGATATAATACAAATTACTGATTATCAGTAATTTGTATTACTATAAATGGGATTTTTCCTTCTTCTTCGCTATAAATCACGGTTGTTGCCCAGGATGCTCCCCCATCGCTAGCTTATAAAATCCCCATCTACTGAAGGGAGCTTACTCCTTGATGGCAGGTAGACAAAAAGCGAGTTTTGTATCGTTCGGTGCGGGTAAAACCAAGCTGATCAGTTCAACCACTTCGCCAATTTACAGAACCATGATACCTGTCTTCAAGAACCCATTGCCAGGAATTGAAACGAATTATTTTAACAAACTCCTGCGTCTTTGGCAAAGCCAGCCGTATGCTGCAGAATCTGAGGAGAATCCTGCTCAACTGCTCCAGAACAACCCAGCCCTGCAACAGATACTCAACACGAGTCCCTGCATATTCTGGACGCTGGATATCCGTACCAGGCAATACTCCTTCGTAAGCAAGAACGTGGAGCCGATTTTAGGACGGTCGCCCAATGAGTTCCAGACTGGCGGCATTGCCTACACCAAAAGTTTGATCCACCCCGATGACGCACCACACCTTGGCGGTTGATATACTGGGTATGGAAACAGTTGCTTTCGCAACCGCTCCACGACCGGAAAACGTATCAATTTAGCTATGATTACCGGGTGCAGCGGACCAACGGACAGTACGTACGCCTGCTGGAACAGAATTCGGTGCTGCAAACCGACCACCGGGGAAATATTACCCAGCTGCTCGGTATATGCGCTGACATTACCCAATGGACGAAGGGGAATGTACTGGTAGCCGCACTGGAATCAAAAGAGTTGAAAAAATGCACGATCCGTACCTCAGTCCAGGAAAGCATGGCCTCCCGGACGATACTGAGCAAACGTGAGCATGAGATTATTAAACTGTTAGCAAAGGCTTCAGCAGTAAGCAGATTGCTAATCAGTTATCAATTAGCATTCACACGGTGAACACCCACCGAAAAAGAATCATTGGCAAAACGCGCAGCCGGAATTACGGGGCCGCGATTCAGTACGCCAATAATCAAGGGATGCTGTAAATACTACTCCATTCCCTAGGCTAGCTCAGCCGGATCAGATATTTCTTCCTAAGCTAATCAGCGTCTATCCTACGAGATAGGAGATGGTTTTCTCAGGCTCCTACCCAGAAGCTTCCCCCTTTCATTAGTCTCTATTTTCTTTTTCATACCAGCAAAATCATCCTGTTGCACAAGACCACCTTTGCCAGCAGAGCTGTGGGCCCTATCGCCTTGTCTTGACGAATCACTCAACAACCTTTCGTTCGCTTAAATACTACTTTTGATGAAACAAATTGTAACACTGCTTCTCCTAAGCCTATCAGTGAACTTGTCTGCTCAATCTCGGTGGTTAGACTGGCAAACTATTTATGAGGAAGGAGCTATCCTGACCATATCAGCGCAAAACTTACCTTTAACCGCTCAGGTTACTTGGGAAAACGCCTGCGCGACTATTCTTTCATTCGAACCAATAGTGGATTTCATCGGGATAAAGCCTGGGTAAGCTTTAGAGGTGATTACCTGAATTGCGGTAGTAACATGCAGACCAAAAGTCCCTGGATTGACTCATCCAAAACTGGCAGGAATGATGCAGAGCAATGGCTTCTTACTCATCAGTTATTACGCCCAAATAATCTTGAGTATCAAGACTATAATTCCAAACCCTCCGGCAACGCATCCCACCGGTCTTCCGCAGGTAGTACTTCTGCCAACAATGGTATCAACGACATTTTAGTAGAAAACAGCCAGATTCCAAAGGTTGATGGCACTGCTAATATGGTTAAGACACAACCGCGTGTTGAGGGGAAATACGTGACCAAAGCCAACGAAGCCAATAACCTTTTCCGATAACTCCAGTATTGATAGATGAGATGGGTTGTGGTAAAGGCCATACCATTTAAACTTGTCAAAGTGGTATATGTTTTCTACCAGCGTATCCACTCTGCACCCAGTTAGCTCCTGCTAGAGAAGCTATCTACACAATTAGTTCTTATTATCATTAAACTTTTTATCAATCTCATCAAGCAATCTTTTAAAATTATTTTCTGATAATATTTTTGGCGATAAGGCATTCATATCCATTATGAAGGATACTAAATCCCCAAATGTTGATGATATACGTTTTACTTTGTCATATTCTGCAAACTGTTCTTTGCTAACCTTGTTCACTCTATTATAAATAAGATCAAACCACAATTTCTCCTCTTTTTCCCAAAATGTAAAGTACTGGTCAATAATTAAAGGGTCTTGAAGGTTAATATATTCTACATGAATTGGAAAAATTTTATTGGCAAAGTTAATCTTTTCAAATTTGCTGTTTCTATATATTTCATATAATTCAAACATACAGTATCGCGATTTTAAATATTTATCACTTATTGCCACTACAATTAAGTTTCCTTTGCCAATTTGACTTATAAACTCGCTAATCAATCCCCTATAACCTAAGTCCATCTTATCGCGCATAAGAATGTACTGCTTAGAACTCAATGCTACGTAAAGCTTATCGATAAATTCCTCTCTACTCCTGTCGTTTGTATCGCTCCATGCGTAAGAAAAATAAATTGTTTTTTCACCCTTTTCATTATTAAAATTTTTCTCCTGAATTTCATCTGCCCTTATTAATGCATTTTTACCGACAGCAATATTATTTGCTTTGATATTGCCATCTATTACTATTATTCCTTGATTCTTTTTCATAACTACTTGCTTTTCTTGCTAAAGTCAATTTTTGAACTTTTGCCTACAGCTATATTTTCTCCACTTAGATTTCCTCCTGTTACAATTACTCCTTGGTTTAATATATTTGTTTCCCTTTCTTTAAATTCGGAAGTATCAATATTTTTACTATCCAAAAACTCACAAATAAGATTAAAAATTCTCTTTTCAATTATTTTCATGTATCGCTCCTTATCCAATTTTTGAAAATGCTGAGAATAAAGGGTTTGACTTATTGATTCTCGGATTGAAGTTGTTGCACCGTAATCGTAATCCGGGGAAGTTATTACGACTTTTTTCGTAGCTTTTTCCTGACCACCAAAAGTCTCACTAAAAACTTCATTAACATAGCCTAATACTTTAAAAATAGATAGCAGTGAGTGCCCTAAAGTCACTAATAACATTTCTATAAGCCTGCTAACAAAATGTCTAAAGCCGGATGTTTCTTTAATTGAATCAACTGTTTTAAATTCTTCACTAATTGGTGGCAGTATATAATAGTTATTTTCAACAAAAAGGCTTTTGCAACTTTTTTGAAATCTAAGGAAGGCTGTTAGAACTAAATCTCCTCCCCAATCAGTAACCTGAATCACTCTGTAAAATCTTGCCTCTTTGGTATTTTCATTCATTACTTCCTTTATAAACTCTTGTGAGACATTATTTACAGGATGTTCTAATATATTAGGAAGCAAATTAGGATTGCCTCTAACTTTTTTCCCGTTAATGAATACCTTGTCTGTTACGGTTATGTTGGGAATATTTAAACTTTCGATCTCATCATCGAGTTCTGAATAAATCTCACTTAGATCAAAATCTAAAGGAGTAAGTCTTTTATCCATTACTCTTTTGCCTTTATCTATATCTATAACAAAAGACCAACCTCCAACATCAATACCACTACCTACAAAAGGCGAATAACCACTATAAACAGTTAAGTTACCACTAACACGGTTTTGAAATTTTTTTATAAGATGGCTATTTGTTTTTTTATATTCAAAATCCGGATTATAAGTATTCTTGTAAAGATTATTTCTCAAAAATGACTTTTGGTTTAAATCTTTCGTTAGAGCAATAGCATACGCTATAATAAAAGCAACCAATCCAACTAAAAGTCCTTCTACTGAAATTTCACCCTCTGAAATAAATGCGAAAATAATCACTCCCCACAGGAAGAGTGAAGGTAAGAATAGAATCTGATAATAACTTCGATCAATTCTTCGAGCATTAAATATATGTTTCAGTAATTCAGAGGTGTTGATTCCATAAGAATCCACTACAGCGAGATAAGGCTCTTTAACAAATGCAAAAATTTTTTCTCGAAAAGAAGAATTCATGTAGGCACTTGCGGATGCTTGGCGAGTAATATCTGTTTGCATAATATTTTAATTTAGCTTTTTATTAATTGCTTAAAAAATTCCAGTATATGTAGATGAACATTTGCAGGAGCACAAGAGAAATTATTACAACCCTCCACCTTCTTAATCTTACCGAAAACCCAACCCATAAAAGAATTAGGTTTTGAACTCCATAGATGATCTTATAAATAGGTCCGAAAAATTCGGAACTGTATTCATAATCAAATTCGATCTGATTTTGATATAAATTGATTGCAAATGAAGTAATTGAAGGAACAGTCCATGCAAAGAGCAAAATGATTATTGCTTTTTCATTAGACATTTCAGAAAGCTGTGGAGAAGGGCTCGAATAATTTCTTGAAAATTCAAATGGTTTTAGACCTGTTCCATTATTACTCTCCCTTGCAAGGAAAAGCGGGGTAATGGATATTAGAATTATGATTAAGATGAAAGTAAACTCCATTTTTGGTAATGACTCTTTTTATTTGAGGAGAGGGATACTAGGAAAAACTATGATTATTGAAGGAGTGCAAAAATTTGCTTTTACCTTTATAATGCCCCTATATTCTTCATTGAGAAAGAAGGAGTTCTAATACCCTGAAGCGAAATTTTGAAATACACCCATTCTTTGTAATTCTTCTTTGGGGTAGACGTGTCAAGGGTAATTCGAGTGATTAAATATACTCTCTTCCATACTTCCACTTTTACACGGGGAACTACACTTTACCCCTCGCTACTAACGAAGAAGGAATAACGAGATTTAGTTATTGCGTATCCGCTACCGAAAGTAATGAAACACAAAGTCATTCTCAATACCTACTTTTAGGTATTTTTTCTAAATCCATACACTTTTCAGTTTATCCCCTGTCCCAATTTCAGAGGCTTTACCATCGTAAACCTGGTAACAATTTTAGACTTGTTTGATATAAGGACAATAAGCAGGCAATGAATGAAAAACAACTCGTCCTTTTCCCAGCATATTGACCAAAGCGTTATCCTAACCATGGCTGTTTGGGCAACTGTGGCTTCAGTAGTCTTAGCCTTTCGGTATAAAAACTATGCTCCTTGTACGGCCATAACCATTGCGGTCAAACCAGGTCCTGTCTACGCGGGAGAATTAATTCAATTCAAGGCCGTAACCTATGACCAAATTAACGCCGCAAACTGGGTTTTTAGTGATAAGAACGGGCAATATCAGCCCGGATTGATAGTCAACCACACGTTCGAATTACCCGGCAGGTACGAGGTTACTTTAACCACCGACCAAGGATGCTATGATGCCAAAACCATTTATGTTAGAGAAGCTCCCCCAAGAATAGATAATCCTTCCAAGCCTCACTTCAAGGGCCCCCAGACTGCAATCGTAGGACTGCCGGCTACCTTTCAGGATGCTACGCCCAACGCGCACCAATGGGAATGGCGGTTTGGAGAAACCAACCGCGTGGACGCTACTACCCGGAAGGCAAGCTATGTGTATACCACACCGGGCACCAAAAAAGTCATTTTGATCGTCAATGGAATAATGCACGGGGAACTCACAGTTCTTGTGACGCCTCGGCCGGTTAATGGAATTCCAACATCACATTCTAAACCTTCGCCACCCAAGCGCCCTCGTAAAGTTAATGAAGAATTATTACCAAGGGAGGGGGAGTACTTATACTGGAATAAAATAGGTATTATACTAAAATGAATTGGGCAACGCGTATTTGCTTCTTAATATCTACCTGTATAAGAAGCAATTGCGAACATCGAATAACGAACAACTAACATCGAATTAGTGTCAGGCATCTGGTGTTACGTGGTATACAAAAAGCCAAATAGTTACCAATATCAAACAATGTACTAAGACATCGAATCTGTATGATTAACCCAGTAACCTTCTGCGCGGCAGAGTCTTTAATGTAATAAGCACCACGCCTCAGCTAGTCACCGCAGTGACCGGAGGCGTGGTATTTCATTCTGCTTTAATTACCAATTGGCAGGGCGTACCCAAGGGTAAGCGCCACTGTACGGCTTTTCCCACCGGCTGACTTCTCAAAATTGGTTAGCCCCAAGACGCTCCGCACGTCCAGCAGCAAAGCTCCTGGTCCGGTCTGTAGCCCCACGCCGACGCCCAATTGTAGGCCCACGTCCACCCGGTTTACCTCGTTGCTGTCCATGTAAAATGTATCATCGGTACTCTCTTTATCGCCAAACTTTATTTTATAGGTTTGCGTATCTCTCCCATCTTTTGATTTACCCTCCGTTCAGGGCGAAACCAACTGATGGCCCGGCATTGACGTAGGCACGGATTGTTTCCGTACCGAAATTCACTTTTGCCAGTATGGGCACTTCCAGATAATTAAGCCAAAACTTTTCAACGTACCCGTCCTCTTTGTACTTGCTCCCTTCTGGATAAAGTTCAGTTCGGGCTGCACGGAAAATAAACCGTTTTCAACCAGGGGAAGGTTCAGTCCCACCCCGAGAGTAAGACCCAGGTTAGATTTTTCTGCTTCTCCATCGTAGGAGTAAGATCCCAGTGCAATCCCGGCTTTGGGGATGAGGGTGTACTGAGCGAATGAGGCCCAGCTAGAGGCAACCGTAAATGCGATAGTCAGAAGTGTTTTCTTCATAACAAATAAAAGAATTTAGGTGAGATTGAATAAATAAAAGTGTACTACAGAGTTGCCGGTTAGGTGGAAGGTCACTGGGGGGAGGGAAAATTTTTGCAATAATTGGAGCAGATCCATGTACTACACTTCGCAGGTTCACTACTAAGCTGGATAGATCAGGATTAGCAAGGTTTAGCTGAAAAATTACCTAGTTATAGGTATTTTTCGGCTGTTACGACTTACTTATATTAATAACCAGTAGGGTGTGACTTTGCTGGAATCCAATGCACTGGCTTTTGCTTGACCTTCGCTAATGCACTAATTCCAAATCCGATTGTTAGCCCTATGCCTTACAACCGATGAAACTACTCCTCACAGCGCTGCTTATTACCGCAGTTACGGGTACGCCTGCCGTGCGAGCTCAAAAGCGAAGCCTTACCACTGAGCTTACCCCGGCTGACCCGTATTACCAACCAATCCCTGAGCCAGTAAGTACGACAGCTTTAATGACTGGCTGAGAAGGCTGTATTTTAGTATCATTGCCGCCAAAATGCAGTCAAGCCATACACCCGTACCCGCTAAAATCCACTCTCCGTGCCCATGATTGCCCATAACCGTTATGGAACAACGCTTCAATCTATTTCTTTCCTATAACCACCAAAACCAGCCGGAAGTCCAACGCATTGCCCAGCGGTTACGTGAAGCTGGGTTCGATACCTCGCGTCAGCTTTTTTTGACGTGGACAACCTTACACCCGGAGACGAATGGGTGAAGGAGATTGAACGAGCCCTGAGCCAAAGCCGGGCTTGCCTGGTTTTTATCGGTCCGCAGGGCATCGGGGGCTGGCAGCACAAGGAAGTGCTGAAAGCGGTCAACCAGTGCGTCGGCTCCAAGGGCGCGTACCGGATCATCCCCGTGATGCTGCCGCACGAAAACCGGAGCCTGGTCAAAAGCCTACCCTGGTTTCTGGCCGATTACCAGTGGGTGGAGTTTACTGACCCAGCCGACATGGTCGGTTTCGGCCAACTGTTTGACGGCATCCGGAAAAGCGAAAACGGCACCATCGTCCTCAAACCGGGGAGAATCCCCTATAAAGGCCTGAGTTATTTTGAGGTGCAGGACGCACTTTCTTCTTCGGCCGCACCTACGACCTCAACTGGGTTTTTTATAAGAAGCTGCGCTTGAGTGCCCGTACCTTCACCGACCGCTTCCTGGCCGTGGTAGGCGACTCGGGCAGCGCAAATCTTCCTTTGTGCGGGCGGGTATCCTGGCTGCCCTGTGGCCGGCAAATACGCGGGTAGTGAGACCTGGAAACAAGTCATTACCACCCTGCTGACCAGCCGCTGCTCAAACTATCCACTGCCCTGGCGCGGGAAGGCATTATCCCGGATTCGGCGGCTTCTGATGAAAAGGCCTGGAAAGACAAAGACCATCTGCGGCGGGCAGCGGAAATTTACCACGAGCAATTTGTGCTGTTTGTTGACCAATTTGAAGAAGTGCTGACGCAGTGCAGGGACGAAAGCGAACGGCAGGCCTACCTCGACAACCTGACTGCGGCGGCCAAATCGGGGCGGGTGCTGCTGCTGCTGACGCTGCGTTCGGATTTTTACGCCTCTTTTGCCCGCTACAAAACCTTTGCCGACACGCTGGAGAGCAACAACTACACCCTCTCCGGCCTCAATTACGCCGAGGGTAATGCCGACTGGGAACGCTACCTGAAAGACATGATCCACAAGCCGGCGCAGCTGGCCGGCGTGACGGTGGAGAAGCAGCTTACCGAACGCATCACCGACGAGCTGAAAGTGGTAAAGGGGCTGCTGCCGGTTTTGCAAATGACGCTGACTGGTCTGTGGAAGGACTGACTGACCCTGGCTGCCCTGACCCTGCGTGACTACGAACAGCTTTCGGGCAATAAAGGCATTGCGGGCATCATTGAAAAGAAGGCCGAAGCGGTGTACAACGCCTACACGGCCCATGACACCGACGACCAGAAAGCGACCCTGCTCAAAGCTATTTTCCTTCGCCTGGTGGAGGTGACCGAGGCGCAGGAAGACGTGCGGAAAACCGTGAAGAAGGAAGACCTGGCTGGGGAACTGGCCGGCCGCTACCCTGGGGAGGCGGTAAACGGGGCCCTGGACTTTCTGGCCAGCGAAGAAGCCCGGCTGCTGCGGGTGCGGCGCGACGAACAGCAGCAAGTGTGGGTGGAAGTGGTGCACGAAGTACTGATCCGCCGGTGGGGGCAGTTGCAGGGCTGGGTAAAAGACCGGCGGAAGCCCTGCGCTACAAATCCGCGCTGGAGCGGGACGTAGCCGAATGGAAAGACAACGGAAAGCATCCCGCCTATTTCTACACGGGCAAAAAAACAGCGGGACGCCGAAAAATGGATGCGCGACAACCCCGATTTGCTAACGGGGCGATGGAGACGTTTTTCCGGGAAACGGCAAAACCGGCTACAGAAAAGGAGAAACAAGATCCTGCTTGCGGCGGGGATAATGGCCGTGCTGGGTATAGCAGGTTGGCAACTAGGCGATTACCTCAAGTGCGAAACCTGCGCCCTTGCTAAAAAATACCGGGCCAAGGGCCTGAAGCGGGCGGACGTACGTTTTATCGAGATTAACCATGATTCGGATCTGGAGAGTCTACACTGTTTTCAGCAGTTGGACTCGCTCCGGCTTAAAGCGCTAACTGTTTCAGATCTTAACCAGTTGGGTAACCTAAAGGAACTGAATAATTTGTCGATAGCATCTTGTGGTAATTTACGGATGTATCCGTCCTTAAAGACTTGTCGCAGCTTACCAGCCTGAGCTGTCCTATTTAGATAACCCCTCCGGGATGTATCCGTCCTTAAAGACTTGCCGCAGCTTATCAGCCTGGAGCTGTCCTATTTAGATAACCTCCGGGATGTATCCGGCCTTAAAGGCTTGCCGCAGCTTACCAGCCTGGAGCAGTACAATTTACCTGTCTCGGATGTATCCGTCCTTAAAGGCTTGCCGCAGCTTACTTCCTTGACGCTGTCCGATTTAGATTTAGATAGCCTCCGGGATGTATCCGGCCTTAAAGGCTTGCCGCAGCTTACCAGCCTGGAGCTGTACAGTTTAGATAACCTCAAAAGTCTGGCGGGCATTGAAAAAATAACCGGCTTGCAGCGTTTATAATTGAGAATAAACCCGCATGGAGAAGCGATATTGAAAAAATACGCCGGCATTGCCCGGCTGTACAATAGAATTCACTGAATTCTAGCGTTCCTGCGTCACTTACTAAAGAGTACGCTGTTGTTGGCTGTTTTTCTTTTGGGAAACCGCTGGCCTGTTATCCAGCAGCAATTTTATTTTTCCTCCCTGTTAAAAGGGCGATACTAAGCAGGAGGTATGAAGTAGGAGGTATGAAGTAAGCTGATAAGTATTTGATGATTATCAGCTTACTATTTGTCTATTTGTGGAATGCCAAAGTACTTTTGCTCGGCTACTTAATACTACTTTAACACTTTAGATAGGTGTATGACAAATTGCAGATGTTCATCCGCATTTAGCTTCGCTGAGATAGTTGTAATGCGGATGGCGGAGTTCAGCATTTAAATGTTGTTAAAGGGTTCCGCATTGCAAATGCGGAACAACCAGACAACCAAAGGTTATACGTATGATCTAAAGTGTTAAAGTAGTATTAAATATCCCAATGTAAATGGGTTGTCGTATAAGTAGTCCTGCTACTGTGGAGCCATCCCTGTCACGCCCGGCTGTTTAGCCTACCTGCCGGGCCAAGCCGCTTCGTTGAAGTAATAGGATGAAAATGGCAGGATTCGGAAGGGGCAGTCCGGGTTCACCGGGAGTAGATTCGTAGCTTTCGAGGGTATGCTATTGGTATGCGTACCCAAGCCTGCTTGCTCCCGGACTGGTTTCAGGGGAAGACAACGGCTGAGCAGTAGCCGTCAGCCGTTGTTACCAATCCCATCCTTTCGTCACTACCGGGCAGTTACCTTTATTCAGGAGGAAAACATTTTACCAGAATAAGTAAGATAGCCGGTCTGGCGGGTGCGTTCTTGTAAGGTTCATCCAGTTTCGTCCAGCCTGACAATGATGCTGCAAGCGTCCATTCCTTCCACTTCGAACATACTAGAACCGGAAACAAAGCTACCTCAAATGACTGACCATAATCAATAACTTATTTGGAAGCCCGCCAGATAGTATCGTCTGCATCTATCTCTAATTGATTGTTCTTGACCGTACCTATCTGCTGCCCCCTTTCGGACAATACAACGGTACCGTCTTGCTGACGTGCTACCGTAAATTCTCCAAGGCTCTCCGTTTCCCGTTGTCCGCTAATACTTAGTGTGAGTGCGATGCTTACGGTGGTTGGATTCACCTTGTTTACCTGAAAGGTGGCGGAAATGCCATTTTGGGGCAGGGTTATGGCCTGGGCACCGTCTACTTTTATGTAAGTGACATTGTAGGTACCTGCGATACTGGAAGCTACATCCGGATCAACTTTTTCGTCCTTATCCTTGTCAAATAAGCCGCAACCGTTGAGGAAGAGCGTGCAGCAAACAGTTGCAATCAGCAAAGCGGGTCTGAAGGACTTTTTAATAGTGTTCATGCGTAATAGTGATTAGAGGTTGTAATTGGGTTAAGTGTTGATTTACACCTCTTGGTTGCCGGCCAGGAAGAATGTCACCGGCGGGATAGAAAAATTTTTGAAGCAGCCAGGGCAAACAGACAAAATAAATTTTTCAGATAAACACCAATAATCCGCCTACAACATGATAAAAAAGGCCTCTTTTAGGAAAATACCTAAGAATGGGTATTTTTTGGCCGTTACAAGTTTTCTAATTTAGATTTTGGCTAAGTCAGATGGGTTTCTTCTACCGTGTTCCCGGTGAGGAGAGACTTTTTGCTCGAAGCTTTCCGGGTCATTAATAGACTTGTTTGGGTTTGTTTTTCAAATACTTACGTATTTCAAACATCTACCCCCTAATCCCGCCTGATCTTAGGGGGTGGACTACAGATTTGTAATTCCCCTCCTTAAAGAAAGAGGGCCAGAGGTGGTTGACTTATTAACTAATTGATAGACAAATAAGAACGAGTCTAATAGTTGATGGATAATCGTCCTTACTCATTCCCCTAAAAACGATGAAACTCCTTCTCGCTGCCTTACTCATTACGGTGGTTAATGCCACAGTGCCAGCTCAGGAAAGTAGCCTTGTCGCCGACACTACCCTGGCCCGTAAGTGGTACCACCAGGCATTGACCTTGCAGAAGAGCGGGAAGTTCGACAGTTCTAATGCGTTGCTGAGGAAAGCCCTCGTCCTGTATGGGCAGCATCAGCAATGGGCCCAGCAATTGAATTGCGAAAACAGGATCACTTTTAACCTCATTCAGTTAGGCCAACATGAGCAGGCATTGCAGCAGGCCCACCGGATCTTAACAGCAAGCGTGGCCCGGCTGGGGGAAGATAATGTGATAGAAGCGGGTGCTTACCATTCTATAGGCATCGCATACCATTACCAGGGCGAGTATGGTCAAGCCTTGGAATACTACCACAAAGCGCTGCGGATAAAACGTAAGCGACTCGGCGACGCCCATCCAGAAGTAGCCAGTTCCTACAACAATATGGGCATCCTGTCGGATGCAAAAGGTGAGTACGAGCAAGCCATAGCATACTACCAGAAAGCCCTGTTAATTGATACTAAAACGCACGGTGAAGCTCATCCTTACGTAGCGGATACGCATGAAAATGCAGGCAACCTGTATTTCCATCAGGGCAAGTACAGCAAAGCCTTGGAGTATCACCAGAAAGCCCTCCGGATCAGACTCAATACACTCGGCGACGCTCATCCTGATGTAGCTAACACTTACAATAATTTAGGGATTGTATACGACGAGCAAGGCGAATACGATAAAGCCCTGGAGTATTATCAACAGGCCTCGGAGATACACCTCAAATCAGGGGATGAAACCAATCTCATGTCAGCCTATACACTCAATAACATAGGGGCGGCCTACCGTAATAAAGGCGAACCCGGCCAAGCCCTGAAATACCTCCAGAAAGCATTGCAGATAAAACGTAAAGTACTAGGTGAGTTGCATCCAACAGTAGGGGAAACGTATTTGAATATAAGCAGTGTGCACGGGGATGAAGGCGAACATGACCAGGCACTGGAGTACTTACAGAAAGCCTTGCTTATTGCCACTAAAGCCTTGGGTGAAACCAATCCAAATGTAGCCTATGCACTTAATAATATAGGCGTTGCCTATCAGAACAAAGGCCGGTATGACCAGGCACTAGAGTACTTACAGAAAGCCTTACAGGTAAGAATTACAGCCTTAGGCGCCCTGCATCCGGATGTAGCCGCCTCCTACAATAATGTAGGGAGTGTATACCTTGCTAAAGGCGAGTATGCTAAGGCGTTAGTAAACTACCACCAAGCGATTATTGCCAATGTGCCCACCTTCCAGGACACGTTAGTGGCCCGTAACCCTACCCTGGCTGTTCGAGCCAATTATTACTTGAATGGCAGCCTCTTGCTTACTTCTTTGCAAGGTAAAGCCCGGGTTCTAAGTCAACAAGCTGCTACCACCAATTCCCTTCACAACCTAACGCTAGCTTACCAAACGCTCCTGGTGGCCGACACGGTAGCCCAGCAAGTGTTCCACAGTCACTCCAGTGAGCCGGACAAAATTACCTTTCTTACGCAAGCCGGGCAGGTCTACCAACAAGCCCTGTCGACCAGTCTCCAGCTGCACCAACGCACCCGGCAGCAGCCGTACTTAGACCAAGCCTTTTACTTTGCCAGCCGGAGCAAGGCCAGCGTACTGTCAGCCTCGCTGGCTGAATCGAAGGCTAAAACCTTTGCCGGTATCCCTGATTCCCTACTCACCCAGGACCAGCAATTGAAAGTCCAGCAGACTCGCTACCAGCAAAAGCTAGCCGCAGAACTTGCCAAAGGCCAAGCATTAGACAGCGCTAAGCTCTTCCACTACCAAAGTAAACTCTTTACGGCTCACCGCCAGCAGGACAGCTTGATGGCTTACTTTGAGCAGCACTACCCGGATTATTATCAACTCAAGTACAAGTCCACTCCCGTCAGCTACCGGCAACTGCAGCAGCAGTTAGACAAGCAGATTGCCCTAGTCGAGTACGTACTGGGCGATACTATTTTGCATGTGCTCACCCTGACCCGTACAACAGTTGATGTTACCACTACTCGCATCGATAGCAGCTTTCGCCGGCAGCTAGCGGCTTTTCGCAAGAGTATACTCACTCAGGACCAAGGACTCTACCGGGCTACGGCTTACCGGCTCTTTGCCCAACTCTGGCCCAAAACCTTACCCAAAGCCATCCAACAAGTTGTCATTATCCCTGATGGAGAACTGACTACCTTGCCCTTCGAGGCTTTGCTCACCAGTACCCCGGAACAAATCAGGAGCAAGCCTGATTACTTATTAAACCACTACTCAGTAAGCTACGCCTACTCGGCCAGCTTGCTCTATGAGCAGTTAACCCAACCCCAGGCCGTGGCTAAGAAACCACATCTCCTGGCCTTAGCCCCCGTGTTTACTAACTCGCACATCCGTCGGCCAGCCGTATCTACCCGGGCAGTACTCCTTCGTAATCAACCCGGCCCTGAGCCCCGGCTCCTTGCCCCAGCAGCCTCAGCCGCGTTGGGGAACCGGGTCGACGCTTCCCGTAGTGCTACTCCGGCCAAGACTACATCTGTTGCCGTAAGAAGGGAAGCTAGCTTGCCTTCAGCAGCCGGATCGCTGCGAGGCAGCGTACTGGAAGGCGAGCATGTAGTCCCCCTGCCGGCCACCGAAGCGGAAGTGCAGGCCATTGCTGGGTTGTTCAGGGCCAAAGGCGGACAAGCGCAAGTCTATACTCATCGGGAAGCTAGGGAGGAGCAGGTAAAAACGCAGGATTTGTCAAAATACTCCTACCTGCATCTAGCCACCCACGGCTTTGTCAACGAGCAAGCGCCGGAGTTGTCCGGCTTACTGCTAGCCCAGGATTCGACCAGTCAGGAGGACGGTGTGCTCTATAGCGGCGAAATCTACAACCTGCAGCTGAACGCCCAGCTAGTAACTCTCTCGGCTTGTGAGACGGGCTTGGGCAAGCTAGCCCGGGGCGAAGGGCTGATTGGACTGACCAGGGCCTTACTCTTTGCGGGGGCTGGTAGTGTGAATGTCTCCCTGTGGAAAGTGCCCGACCAGTCTACAGCTTTGCTTATGAGGCGGTTCTACAAACACTTGCTCCAAGGTAAGTCTAAGCCCGAAGCTTTGCAGATAGCCAAGCGTTGGCTGGGAAAGCAACCAGCCTACGACCATCCTTTCTACTGGGGCCCTTTCATACTAGTAGGCTGGTAGGGAAGCAAATCAGGGAGTCACCCCGATTCTCACTATTGAAATCATCCTCCACTAGAAGTGGTCTATGTTCTGATATTGAGGATTAAAACTCTACGATTGGGGATGAATGACAAAGCTGAAGCTAGTTAATGAATAATTTATATCCACCTTTACACAGCGTCCATGCTGGTAGGTATAATAGTGTTTCTTACCATCAGGCATAAGCAACTCGTAGGTTTGGGACGTGACTTGACGTACTGGTACGAATTGTCCCAGCCGCTCAGAAAAGACTTTTGTGAGGTTCGCCGGCTCAGTAAAGAAGAGCAAAGCCAGGCTGTGGTGAATGTCTTCGGCTGACAAGACTTTCTTATCATTGCGCGTTGTCATAAAGTAATGGTGGCCCTCTGCATGGATACAGACGTAATTCCGTTCCTTGGTATTGAGGGATTCCTGACTCATGGCCTTTACCAGTCTTCCATTCTGGTACACATTCTCCAACACTACTTCCATATCAAAGCGGAAAATGCAATGGTACTGAGCTGAGCCTTTTATCAGGTAATAAATTATATCATTTTGCCGGATACGTTGGACATTCAGCAGACCAATTGTTTTGTTGTTCACTTTGACGTGATAATTAAGAGACTGGCTCCAAGCAGAACAATGCATAAAAAACAATCCTACTATGATCATAACAGCAGCCATTACCCAGCGTGGTGGTCTAAGCACTAAGTAGCTGACAGCAGTAGTTAGCATGGCTGTAAGGAGTTAACCAGGTTCAGGTTCAGTTCTGTATCAATCACTTGGTTGCCAGCTGGGCGGAAGGTCACTGAGCGGGCAGGTTTTTTTGAATTAACCCAAGCAGATGAGTATTCAGTTGCCCGGCTGACTCAAGGAGTAGCTTACCTTCCGCCCTGGCTCAGCAGCGCAGTCTTAGTATTCCTTCGTAGAAGTAGATAAACAAGTAGAATTAACTGATCAGTGGATGTCCTTTTGCTATTCAGGCTGCTTGGGGTGCCCTGCCTTACGGGTGGTTGCCTCCTTCTTTTTTGCTTTAATTATAGGCAGATAGATGCCACCATATGCATTAATTCCGTGGAGTTTGCCCAGTCCCAGTAGGCCGGTTAGGTTATCAGACCCTATGAAAAAGCTCCGAAGCGGAAGGCAAATCCGGCAGCAAAGTTGCTGTAGTTGTCTTGAAAAGACAGGGGCAGAGACACTTCCAGAAGTTTTGTTTCCAGACGCGGTGTTAGGGCAACGAGGGCATTTTGCCGCATGGCTATTGCATTCCGGTTCCGCATTCCCTGTATCCAGGTAAGATTGGCGTAAAGATTGCCGGTAATTCTATAGTCTACATTCACGTTCAAAGCAGTCGGTAAGCCAGCCCGGAACGCAGTACTTTGCTCGTTAGGTTGTTCGTCCAGCACATCATTTGATACCTCTTCGGTATTATCTACATTGGCTTCTTCCAAATCGCTAATATTGATGGTAAGGTTTTGCCGGACCAGGTGATAACTGGTCACTTGGGCTGGGTCGCTATGATAGACGGCCCAGATCCAGCAAAGCAACTCCTATTCGGTAGCGGTATTTATTCTTGCTGTTCAACTGGTACTGCTCCGAATGAGGGCGATACTCGTAAGTAATTACCCAGGTCGAGCCCCCAGCCCTTGCCGAGAGCACCGCCCGAAGACCCGTATTGCAAATCCAGGCTTTTTACATCCAGATAAGTGCTGTCGCCGTTCTGACGCACCAAGTAGTTGAATTGGGGAGAAATTGCATAGGCGCTGAACAATCCGTAGAGCCGTTTAACGGTAATGCCACCTTTCAAAGAATGCGCATTCTGGTCAAAGATCGTTCTGGCGTAAGTCAGACCTATTTCGGCATAAGCGTTTGCATTGGTGGCAAAAGTAGTTTGATAAGGTGTATTCTGTAAGGAAAGTTTATCAGTCCCGTTCTTAATTAGCCGGAGAATAGGCTCCGATACATTATTTAACTGAAGAACTCCCCGGCCGCGGGTAGTAAGCGCAACACTATGTTTGGGGCTTAATGCAAGCATAAATGAAGGGCCACGCAATTCAGAGCCAAGGGAAGCCATTTTAGGTTTGCCATTCAGCCGTTCCTGCAGGTTTGATTGGATTGTGGTAAAAATCTCCGCTGGTAATACCCTCTTTATGGCTTTAGATAAAGACCCTTTGTAATGAACGTAATTATTGGTAAGGTGAAGATGAGGGCTGGAAAGCTGAAAGTAGAAAACATATGGTGAAGCAGCAATGGAAGCAGGATTGATGTAAATACCACCAGTGCCAGCGTAATTGCTGTTGGCGACACCGAGCATTTGCTGACTTGTTGCACTTATGCAAGAGCCAACACCAAGCAGGCAGGTAAAAAGTAGTTTTTTCATGGCGTAGAGAATGAGATATTAAGGATTTGCCTGCATGTCAGACTGCTCCTATTACTACCGGCGAAAATTTGATCGGGTGAGAATGGCTGCTTTCACCATTGGTAGGTGTTGTAGGCAGGTAAGAAAAAGCCAGGCTAATTATAGGGATTAACAAACATACAAGACTGTGAACCAATAATTTATAAATCTTGCCCTTTGCAAGATAGATCTAGCCTCTATCTTACGCAGAATGATAGCTGCTCAAAAAGGGGGCAGGTTAGAAGGTTACGGGTCGGCTAGAATTTAGCGGCCAGGCCTACTATTAACAAAGATATGTCCAGGTCATTATTGGAGAAGGAGTACTCACTAGCATCGCAGTAGCTAAGGCTCAACGTTTCATGCCGGTCTATTGCCAACTGAAGGCATATCCAATTGTAAGAGCTACTGTACGGCTTTTACCAGTCGGCATCCATTTTTATACTTGTTTCGAAAATGGCGGATGATTTCTCAAAGTTGGTAAGCCTTAAGCTCTAGCATACGTCCAGCAGCAAAGCCCCGGCCAGCCCGCAGTTCCACGCCACCGCCCAATTGTAGGCCCACGTCCAGCCGGTTTACCTCGTCGCTGTCCAAGTAAAGTTCATCATCGACACTCTCTTTATTGTTATCGCCAAACTTTATTTTGTGAGTTTTCGCTTTCCCCATATTTAATCAACCTGTTTGAGTAAGACCCAGGTTAGATTTTTCTGCTTCTCCATCGTAGGAGTAAGATCCCAGTGCAATCCCGGCTTTGGGGATGAGGGTGTACTGAGCGAATGAGGCCCAGCTAGAGGCAACCGTAAATGCGATAGTCAGAAGTGTTTTCTTCATAACAAATAAAAGAATTTAGGTGAGATTGAATAAATAAAAGTGTACTACAGAGTTGCCGGTTAGGTGGAAGGTCACCGGGGCAAAGGAAAATTTTTTTAAAAAATAGCGGGGAAACCGATAGCTGGAGCTAAACAATTTATTTGAAATAGTCCCTGTAAATGAATTGTTTGCCCAAAAGTGCTAACTTGGGTTACGGCTAAGTAGGTTACTTTACGTCAATAATTTTAAGTGACTACCAACCAAGAATTGATTAAAGTATCTACCCAAAAAATAATTTAATCCAGCCGGTGACCTTTGCCAAAGGCGGACACTTACTTTATGAACGCGAGAATTGCCTACTCGGATGAGTCGTTATTGGCCGGAATCAGGTCGGGAGAGGAAGCGATAATGGAAATTGTGTACCGGAAGTATTACCCATGGTAGCGCATTTTGTGAGAAACAATAATGGGAATGAGAGTGATGCGGAGGATTTGTACCAGGAAGGATTACTGGTGGTTTTTCGCCGGATCAAAGAGGGGAAGACATTCAGCACCTAAAAACGTATATTTATTCTGTGTGCCGGTTGAAGTGGCTGGAGCGGCTCCGATTCCGTAAGCGGCACCCTGAAAAACTGGTAGAAAGTCACGAGTTCGTAGAAATAGATTTAAACGCGGAAGCAGAAGATCCCGCGCCGTACCATCAGGCGATGCGACAAGCTTTGGAGGAATTAGACGAGGTATGCCGTCGCTTGCTAATGGTCTTTTATTTTGAAAAAAAATCAATGGATGAAATTGCCGCTCTCCTTGGGTATAACCAAGCTAATACGGCCAAATCCAAAAAAAACAAGTGTATGGATCGAATGAGGGATAAAGCCAAAGCTATCCTGAGCGCATTTCAAAACAAAGAATTATGAGTAGCCAAGAAGATATAACGGAACGGATTGACCGGTATTTGGATGGGCAGTTAGTTGGTAGTGAACAAGCAGAATTCGAGCAGCAACTACAACAGAACGCTGAGCTTAGATTGGAGGTAGAGGCACAAAAGTCAGTTCGAAAAATGCTGCAAGCACGCGGTGAAGACGAATTAAGGGCTAAATTTAAACAATTTCATGCCCGACTGCAGGCTGAAGATAAGGCTGTGTTACTAAAAGCAGATGATGAAGTATCATCTGCGACAACTACCAACGTTCGCAGCATGTGGCGTAAAACCAATGTATTAGCCATTGCTGCTTCTTTTACCATACTACTGGTAGCGGGAAGTATACTTTGGTTTAATCATAATCCTTTATTGAATAGCAGCCGGACAGAAGCCATTTCCGGTAAAATTTTTCAGGTTCCCCTCATGCAAGCAGATGGAATGGGGTACGCTGGTACGGGAACGGAAATGGATTCGGTAGTAGTACAACTCCTTTCCGACAAGCGGTACGCCAATCACTATCGTTTCAAGGATACCCTGCAGATTTTTTCCCAATCATTGGATATTAGCAGGATAGACCAATGGAGAATAGAATATAATGATAGTTTAAATACCTACACCATCAGTATAAGTGGACGCCGGTACCCGCTCGACCGGGGATTTAATGACATTAATGAGTTAAAGCCCGAGTAACTTACAATAGCAGTAACAAAGTAGCTAAACCAGACCAGTATGAAGGTTTATAATCGACATGTAATCCTGGTGAACTTACTCCTGATAATCCTTACTGTACGAAGTTACGCCGAGCAGCTATTGCCTGCCACGCATTATAAGTATCGGGTAATCTTATCCGTATGCCAGAAGATCGCGGCGGCTAGGGGAGATGTTCGCAAAATGCCAGAATTAGAGGTAGTAAGTAAAAATGCTGGTTCAAGCAGAATAGCCATGTTCAAATGGCTACCCGTACCCAAGATTTACGTGGATGAGCAGCTGTACGATTTGTGCCAAACTTTTGGCAGCGATTCCGTAAATGCCCTGGCCTGCATAGTGGGCCACGAACTAGCCCATTATTACGAAAACCACGGTTCAACCAGCAGCTTTGCCAATTTAGCAGGAGTAGCTTGGGCCCATACGGGAATAACCCAAGCCGAAAAAGTACGCTTGGAAGCCGAAGCTGATCGGTTCGGCTTGTTTTACGGCTTTTTAGCTGGTTATGATACTTTCCGCTTACTACCCCAGATACTGGCTGCGGTCTATCAGCATTATGACGTACCGGCGCAATTGCCGGGTTATCCTGCTAAAGAAGAACGATTAAAGATAGCTGAGCAACAAAGACAAGCAGTGATGCCGCTGGTCCAAGTCTTTCAAACGGGGCAATTGCTTTATTTAAGGAAGCATTACGAGGAAGCCACGGTTTGCTTTAATTATTTACTGGCTAACTATCCCGGGCGGGAAGTGTATAATAATGCTGGCGTAGCAAAACTGGCCCAAGTGGTCCAGTTGATTGACGCGGAACAGTTATACTTTGCCTATCCTTTTGAGCTGGATGCCAGTACCCGTCTGCGCAGAAGCAGTACCCAGGTGCGCGCTCTGGGAGACCAAGAAATCAGGCAGCAGAAGATTGACCACCTATTGTCACAAGCGCAGCACGATTTTGAGAGAGCCATTTTAATGGATGAATCTTATACGGCTGGGTACGTTAATTTAGCCTGTGTGTACTCGTTGCAGAACAATCAGGAGGCGGCAATTGGTAAAATTAAAGAACTGGAAAGAGTTTGTACGGCAACTCATATTTCCCTGCCGGGTAACGCGCATCTTATCAGGGGCATTGCCTGGGTGAAGAGCGGTCAAGTAGCCAAAGCCAGACCTGATTTTGACAATGCCGCCAAAAATGATGCCTATCTGGCCTCTTATAACCTGGCTCTATACCATAAGATACACACTTCTTGGCGCGATCACATTAAAGATTGGTTTACTAACTGGCCAACCGTTGAGAGCTGGATTGAGCAATTTTGGGGAGAAGCTAAAACCCGAACCAATACAGCAAAGCGGGGTGTCGAAGAAAAGACGCTGGTTAATCCGAAGGGAAACGAAAAAAGCAGCCCTATAAACATTCCTGATAAAGCTTTTCCAGTAAAAATTACGGGTAGTGAAACCCCTCAAAGTAACTACTTAACGATTAAATTAATCGATTATACCCTAC
>JAUJNL010000197.1 GCA_030448185.1 Cytophagales bacterium
AGTGCTTTGCTATTGGCCACCTAACTATACCATTTGCCAATCTCTCTTCGCATTTTCGCATTATGAAAAAACGATCCTTCTTCGTCGTATTCCTGTTATCATTGCTGACAGTCCTCAATGGCTGCCAATGGCTGGAAAAGTATCTTCCCGAACCCCCAACGCCGCAACAACCCAATGCTGCGCTGCTGGAAGTGGCCCGATCGGATAAGCAGTGGACCGGAGTGACTGTAACCAAGCAAAGCCAGATTTTCGTCAATTACCCTAACTGGTCGCCCACCCACACCATATCCGTAGCCGAAGTGACGGACACGACTCAGGTACAACCTTTTCCGGATGCGGAATGGAATACCTGGAATGCTACACTTGATCCCGCCGGGCATTTCGTGTGTGTGCAATCCGTATGGGCTGATGGAAACAACCTATTGTGGGTACTTGACCCTGCCAATCCGCAGCGGGAAGGTAAGTATTTAGGCGTGGTGAAAGGTGGGGCTAAACTCGTGGCCTTTGATCTTTCCTCGGGAAGAGAAGTCAAAAAGTATATTTTCCAGGAGCCGGTGATTACGCCTAACAGCTACCTGAATGATGTCCGCTTTGACTTTACCCGTCAGTACGCTTACCTGACCGATTCTAATGAAGGGGCCATTGTAGTATTGAACCTGGCTACGGGAGAATCCTACCGCCGCCTGGCCAATCATTATTCGACTAAATCCGAGAATCTGGTGATTAAGATTGACAGTATTGTCTGGCGCAATCCCGATGGCACGCTGCCTACGGTTGATTCTGATGGCATTGCGCTGGATCGGGCTGGTGCCTACCTCTACTATCAGGCCCTGACGGGAAAAACCCTCTACCGCATTGGAACCCAGTACTTACGGGATACTACCTTGCCGGAAACGGAACGGGAACAGAAAGTAGAAAAAGTAGGACAACTATCCGTAGCGGACGGCATTATCTTCGGACCGGATAACTACCTCTACCTGACGGATATACCCGGCAAAGCCATCAAACAATTTCAGCCGCTTGAGGGCCTGGCCCGCGTGCTGGTGCAGGACCCCAGACTCCAGTGGCCCGATACGTTCTCCGTGGGACCCGATGGCTACCTGTACGTGACCACTTCCCAGATTCACATCCGTAATCCCAAAGACCCTTACCGAATATTTAAAATCAAATTGCCCTTTTAACTTTTCTTTTACCACTTTTCAACCACTATCTCTTATGTCCCAATTTCTATTCAAGAAGAAAGGCGCGGATTCAGGCGAGAATCAGTCCTTTTCTGAACGTCGTGCTTTTATGCGCACTGCTGGTTTAGCTTCCGCTTCCGGCCTGGTCTTACTTTCCGGTTGCCAGCAGTATGTGGATGAGTTGCTTGACGGTGATTCGGAAGAAGCCGTAAACAAAATTATCAAATTAGGCGGCGGCGACATTGGCGTACTTAATTACGCGTATGCGTTGGAACAACTCGAAGCGGCTTTTTACACCATGGTCGTGAAAAGCCCCTCTTTCGGCTCGCTGTTCGATGAATACGAGCAGGACTTTCTCACCGATATTATGTACCACGAAGTAGTGCACCGGGAGTTTTTCAAAGCTGCGCTGGGGAAAAATGCGATTCCGGAGCTGATGTTTAATTTCAAATCGGTGAATTTTAACGACCGGCTCAGCATCTTTAGTACTGCCAGCACTTTTGAAGATTTAGGGGTAGCGGCCTATAATGGAGCGGGCAAACTGATTGAAAATCCAGTATATCTGGCCCTTGCCGGTAAAATTGTTTCCGTGGAAGCCCGGCATGCCTCGCTGCTTCGGGAGGCGGTTGATTACACGAAGTACAATCCGTATCCTACTGCTTTTGCCGGGGACGACATCATTGATATGAACGGACTGGATGTTGCCTTATCACCTGCTCAGGTACTGCCTAAAATTGCGCCTTACCTTGCCTACCAACTTGACGGAACCTCACTCATGTAATTCCCACTCCCCTAATCTGAAATAAACCATGAACATATTTAATCTTATCGGGTCTGCCGACTCCAGCAACCCTATTTCCCAGGAACAAATCGCGAATACTGGCCGCCGGGAGTTATTTCGTCAACTGGGTGACTTCGGCAAAAAACTGGCAGTGGGTGCCATCCCATTGGGAACCGCTACCCTGGCTACCGGTCAGAAAGCTATGGCCGCCAATGAAGAGGTAGTGGACATTCTGAACTTTGCCCTCCTGCTTGAGTATCTGGATAGTACTTTTTACACTTTAGGATTAGAAGCAGGGGTAATTCCGGAGGCTGGCTTCCAGCGGGAGATTTTCCGGCAGATCAGCAAGAACGAAAATAACCAGGTTAAGTTCCTGCAAGGTACCATCCGTTCCTTGGGCGGAATGCCCATCGAAAAGCCTCAGTTTGACTACACAGCCAAAGGCCGGTTTACGCCTTTTGAAAATTACGGTGAATTCCTGGCCCTATCCCAGGCCTTCGAAGATACCGGCGTACGGGCTTACAAAGGCCAGGCACCGAACCTGATCGGCTACGACGCCATCCTGACGGCTGCCCTCCGGATTCACTCCGTGGAAGCTCGTCACGCCGCCCGGATTCGCCGGCTCCGGGCCCAGCAGAGCTGGATTCCGCTGGAAGAGTCGGGCGGACTTCCTCCCGAAGCAATGCTCGTGTATAAAGGCGAAGGGAACGTCGTGCAGGGGGGAATTGACCTGACCACGATCACTTCGGTGGATAAGGTGTATATTTCCGAAGCCTTCGACGAGCCCTTAAGCCGGGCTGAGGTAACGGCGATTGCTGCCCTTTTCCTGCCTTAGAAACGGTTTTAAAACCCCTACGATCATCCCCCTATCCCCTTCGGCTAGACTCTTTCCAGCCGCACCAGGGGGACCAGTTGGGTTCAAAATTCCCCCTTGCGGGAAGCGTTGTGCCAGAGCCGAAGGGGGTAGGGGGATGATGGTTGAGGTCCAATTACCCTTTTAAAACCGCTTCTTAAAGGATCCGTCTGACACTCAGGTAATTTACTTGCTAAAGGCAGCCTTCTTTCACGGGGGCTGCCTTTTTTCTACGGCGCTTCGCCTCCCGGAATTGGCATGACCAGGGACAGCCTAAGGGTGTTTTAGTACTTCATCCCCGCCCCGTTAGATTCGCAGTACGACGTACAGTTGTTCAGCTCTCGCCTCCTACCCTTCGGAATTATCTTCGTTGATCCCTTCGGGTTTCTCCCGCTGAGAGGGATTTAGAG
>JAUJNL010000198.1 GCA_030448185.1 Cytophagales bacterium
GTCATCCACGAGGGCCGGATTGGTCTGGGCGAACGAGTTGAAGGTAAAACCCAGCCAGATTATCAGGCCTAAAAACTTCATTTTCATTGTGTTAATCAGTAGTTCTTTTCTCATAACTCAAATAATTGATCTGTTTCGGTAAAATATTTTTTTAAAAGGTAGGTGAGAGGGAGTTAGACATAGCATTTCCTCAGCCAGTGAGCTAGCTACTCCCTCCTGGCTTAAAAGATCCCACAAAAGACTCTCGTGCTTTTATGGGATTTTGGATATATGTCTGCGTGTCCGATGAAATGGATTCCGGTTAATTTTCGTAACCGGGATTTTGAATCAGATTGGGGTTATCGTTCATAGCTGCCTGTGGGATGGGGAATAATTTATGCTTCTCGGTGACGGGCCAGCCTTCCTGTACCCCATTGGCCACAAACTTGTCGTGCCGGATTAGGTCCTGCCGGCGGTGGCCTTCAAAATACAATTCCCGTAAGCGTTCATCCAAAATGAAATTTCTAAAGCTCTCCTTGGACGCAAAATCAGTTAGACTATATTTTTTGTCGGTGCCGAATGCTCTCTTATTGATACGGTTCACTAAGTCAATGGAGGCTTGGTTGAGTCCATTCTTCTCGTTCAAGGCTTCCGCTTTGGCCAGCAGCACGTCGGCAAAACGGTAACAGATTACGTCATTGCCCTGACGTTCACCGGTTTGGGCCGGGTCCAGGCCGAATTTAATGGCCGCCGCTCCGGTGGCTTTCGCATTTTTGACGGCTTTGTAGTCAATCAGTACATTTTTACTGTCATAATAGTACCGGATCAGCCCCGCCTTCCGTGCATCAGTATCCCCAAATTTATCGTAGGCATCCCAGGGCATGCGCAATCCGCCGTACACGGCTACTAACGCATTGGCTGGAACTGGCGTGCCGTTTTCAAATTTGGCTATTTTGGGATCAGCCGGCAGGAAATACGCATTCCACCCGATGGACCAGCGCTGATTGGGAATGCGCGGAATGGCAAAGATTACCTCTTTGTTCGTCTTGCCTTCATTTTCAATTTTAAAGATGTCCAGGTAGTTATCCCAAAGACTGTATCCCTGGGCTTCGATCTTATCAGCCGTAGCAATCACGTCCTCCCACCGTTTTTCCATCAGGTAAAACTTAAGCAACACCGTCAGGGCGGCTCCCTGGTCCATCCGCCCCCATTCGGCGGGCAACGTCTGGGCTTTAGTAGGCAGGAGCGGAATGCTTTCTTTCAGCTCCGTTTCAATAAAGGACAGGTATTCTTCTTTGGTAGGCCGGGCCGGTTTAAAATTAGGGTTAGGTTGAATTTCTTCGGGTCTGGTAATCAAGGGCACCGGCCCGAAATAATCGTACAGCGAAAAGGCCAAGAAAGCCCGCAAAGCCCGCAGTTCCGCAATGTATTTGTCCTTGGTGGCCACCGTGGAATTGTTAGCGTACTGCAACGCAATAGTCGCATTGGTCACGCCTTTGGCATAATTATAAAATACGATCTGAAAGCTGTTGGTATGGTTGGCTTCCCACTGAAAGCGGTCCCACTGCTGCCAGGGATTGGCAAATCCGGTGTTCATTTCGTCCGTTGGGAGTTCATTGAGTACGTAACCCGGCCGGTTATTGAGGTATGCATCCACGTATGCCTCCGGAATAGCATAGTAAACGGTTGTAATGGCCGCTTTCAGTTCCTCCTCGGTGCGGGGAAACGTGGTGGGCGACAAGGTGCCGTAACTTTCAAACTCTAAATCGGTAAGCTCATTGCAACTGATGATTGCCAACGAACAGGCCACAATCCCGAATGTGGATAATAGCTTAGTTATATAGTTGTTCATAACAGGGTTATTCTTTAATGGATTAAATCTTTCAATACTATTTAGATTTAGAACCTTCCTAAGGCTTCATATCTCTGAAGATAGAGTTAGGGAATGATGATTAATTCCCTAACCAACCTCTCCCTATGCCACAAAGATGCTTCTCAGGAGGGGCTTACTTTTTTTGGCATTGCCCCAAAAAAGGTCTAGGCATAAAAACGCTTCCCCCCTCAGAGCCTCCGCGCACCCCGCTTTTCTGCCGGGCCCACGCACGTGGACTTTTGTTTTTTATTTTTCTCCATAGCGTCCTATTAACCCTGCCCTACGAATCCTATGGATTGATATTCTCCCCTCTCTGGAGGAGAAGGCCCGGGGTTTATAATGAAATATCAAGGCCCATCGTGAAAGTGCGCTGGTTAAAGTAAGGCAGGAAGCCTGCTTTATCCGGCTCACTATCAGTCTCCGGATCACCGCCGGTGTAGCGGGTCCAGAACCATAAGTTCTGGCCTTCCGCGTAGATCCGGAATCCTTTGAATACTTTGGTTCTTTCCATAAAAGCTTTCGGAACGGTATAAGATAGGGACAGGTTTTTCAGGCGGATGTAATCGGTTTTCTCCACCCAGAAGTCGCCGGTGCCGTAGGTAGTGTGCAGGCCGGAAGGATACTTTCCACCCGGATTGTCTTCCCGCCAGAGGTCACGGGCGTAAGTAGACACGTTGTCACCGTATTTGAACTTATCGGCCGCAATGCCGCCGGAGATGGTGTTGTTGGACCGGGTTTGCCCGAAGGAACTGTTAAAGAAGAAGCTCAGTTCCACATTTTTGTAGGATAGCGTGTTGCCAATGCCAAACGTAAAATCCGGTACATACTTGGCGATCATTACTTTATCGGCATCATCCAGGGCGCCATCGGAACCGGGTTGGATCTGCTTCCGCCCTTTTTCATCCAGGATAAAGGTGCCGTTTTCGTCCTTCTGCCATCCGTTCAGATCGAGGAGTTTAACCGAACCAGCGGGTGTTCCGGGCATGTGTTCCACCGTTTCGCCGGACTGAATCAAGCCGTCTGATTTATACCCCCAGGTCCGGTGGAGCGGATCGGTATCGGTATGATACACCGCTAAAATCGTGTACGGATTGCGCCTTTTCCAGCGGTCGCTAAAGGTGTTGAACACAAAATTGGTCGTCCACTTGAAATCATTTTTTCTCACGTTACTGGTACTGATAAAAATTTCCAGGCCTTTGCTCTGGGTTTCGCCCAGGTTGTCGGCTACCTCGTCTACCGGGTACAGGTAACCCAGCTCTCTCTTATCCAATAGGTCGGTGATGTTTTTCCGGTAAACATCCACACTGCCACTGATTCGGTTTTCAAAAAAGCCA
>JAUJNL010000036.1 GCA_030448185.1 Cytophagales bacterium
CTTTGGCATCGGTAGTGGTAAAGGCTGGGATTGACTTGCTGAATATGGTGCTGTTGGCAAGAGGTTGACGGGTAATTTTATCTACTACCTGAAGCATTTGAGCGGCTCCTGGCAGGGAGAGCAATCCGAAGGAGAAGGTAAGTAGTATTTTTATGATCATTTCGGGGGAAATTAGTAAGCTGCCTGTGTTAGTAAGCGGTAACTATCCCTTTACCGGGTTTGCGTATTACAGTAAAATACAATGAAATAATGGGAAAAGAGGCCTATTTAGAATAGACCTCTTTTCCCGTAGTTACAGAATTTGCGTCAGTCGCCGTTGGAAACGTAAGTTCGTTCCCGCATTTTATTTTCCGGAACTACCACCGGGTTGCCCAATAGGTTCATATTCCTTGATAATATCCAATGGCATGGCTTGTACTTTTTTATAATACGCCCCCCATTGAGAACTGAAGAAGGTATTTACCTTGCTAAGCGCCTCCCGACTCAATGCTTCTGCCTGCTCAACCAGTTGCGTTTCGGTTTGGGTGGGAGCTTCGGTCCGGCGGCTTACATACTGGCCGGCTTCTTGCAGCTTCAGCACGGGTGTCACCGTATACACCCTTGCGAATCCCTGCCGTTCGCTCCGCTTGCCAACGAGTGTTTCCCGAACCGATTTCAGTGAATCTTGTATGGCCTTAGTAGCCTGACGCAAGTCTTCGATTTCTTTGCCTCCCTTGGTCTGCAATTGAGCCAGCAGCAGTTCGGTAGCAGTAGTGGCTTCCTGAATCCGGTTGGTGGCGGCCGTTAGCTGATGCACATTTTTATTGATGCGGTCTTGCAGGGCACGGCGGGCCATCATTGCTTTCTTATCAAATGGAACCCGTGGGTCCGGCAGTATCGTAACAAACGTTGAATCCTGAGCTCCGTCATAGGCTACTACTAATTTATAACGGCCCGGCATCACCGGATCACCCGTCGGCTCTCCGCCAAATCTCCTGGCTCCGGGTATGCCTGGCATAATCACAGCTGTTTCGGTCAAATCCCAGCTGATTCGTTGCACTCCCAGGGCGGTATCGGGGGCCTGCTTCAGGGTCCGGACCATCCTTCCGGTTTCGTCATAAATCCGTATCTGAACGGAATCTGCTTTGGTGCTGGCTGGATCTGGTACGGGCATACCCGGTGCGGAAACGGTACTGGCTCCGGCTGGCATGGGAGGCATCACATTGGAGTTCGGCTCGTCTGTCTTGTTTCCGGTATTTACCGTTACTGTATTTTGAGGCTTCTTTCCCGCCCGGGCAACAGATGCTACTGAGGGCGTAGACGCTTTTGGCTTCGGCTTGATGTAGTAGGTCAGGTTAGCACCTGCCGGACGGTTCTTAGCCTGGTAAATACCCTCGGCATCTTTTCCGTATCCCTGCGGACCACGATAAGTGGCCTGGTAGGCCTCGGCGCTTTCAAAGGCTACCAGCGGCTCGTCCAGTACTTTCGCTCCCGTAGCCGCCAGTTTACGTAAGGGACGGATATTATCCAGCACGTAAATGGACCGGCCAAAAGTACCAATCACCAGATCGGCTTCCCGCTCCTGCAGGGCCAGGTCCGTGACCGGGGTAGCGGCAGGCAGGCCATTGTCCCACTGCGTCCAGGTTTTGCCTTCATCTATACTCACCCACAAGCCGTGTTCCGTACCCGCAAACATCAGGCGTGGTTCGGCAGGGTCTTGCAGGAAACAGAGGGCATAGCCTTTTGCTTTTTTCCCGTCCAGCAGGCGGGTCCAGGTTTTTCCAAAATCGGTAGTACGATAGAGGTAGGGAGCTAAATCAATGCCCATGCGGTAGGCATTCGCTACTACGAAAGCTTCGCCTGCCTTGTGCCGTGAAGCAGTAATCTGCGCAATCCAGGCTTCTTTAGGCAAGCCCGGAAGACGGCTGCTCACGTTAGCCCAGGATTTGCCGCCGTCCCGCGTGAGCTGTACCGTTCCATCATCGGTACCCACCCAAAGGACACCCTGCTGCAGGGTACTGGGGGCAATGGTCAGAATGGTATTATGATTTTCGGCCTGGGTTGCATCCACGGTGAGACCACCGCTGTCATCCTGTTTCTGATGTGCCGGATCATTGAGGGTCAGGTCGGGGGAAATGACGGTCCAGGTCATTCCTTTGTCGGTAGACTTGTGCAGAAACTGGCTGCCGGCGTACACGGTGGACTTCTCAAAGGGGTCAAGGGCAATACCCGTATTCCAGTTAAAACGCAACCGTGTCTTGAGGTCGGCGCCTATCGGTTTCACAAAAGCAGCTCCGCCAATCTGTTTGTCGTAACGGACGATATTGCCCCCTTGCGACATGGCATAACCGTAGCGGGAATTCTCCGGATCGGGCACCACATCAAACCCGTCGGCCAGAATCAATGCCTGCCAGTAGCTGTTCCGGATGCCTCCCGCAAAAAACGTATAAGCGGGCCCCATCCAGGAGCCGTTGTCCTGCAAGCCTCCGTAGATGTTATAAGGTATTTCGTTGTCTACATTCACGTGGTAATATTGTCCTACCGGAATTGCTTCCGGGTTGGTCCAGCTTTTCCCGTGGTCACGGCTAATGGCCAGCCCGCCGTCGTTGCCTTCAATGATCAGGCCGGGGTTTTCCGGGTGAATCCAGAAAGCATGGTGGTCAGAATGGACTTGGTCGGGACTAGCCAGTACTTTAAACGACTTACCCCCGTCTTCACTAAACGACAATGGGGCACTCAGTTTGTAAATGCGGTTTTCGTTTTTCGGATCGACGTATATCTCGTTATAGTAAAAAGGCCGGTCAGTAGCAATGGCCGGATCATTGGTTACTAAAGTCCACTTCTCGCCCCCGTCGTCCGAACGATACAATCCATTTTTCGCCGCTTCTACCAAGGCATAGATCCGGTTTGGAGTACTACGGCTGATGGCTAAGCCCAGCCGGCCAAAATCTCCTTTGGGCAGCCCGTCGGCTTCGCCTTTCTTTTTCCAAGTCTTACCGCCATCATAAGTAATGTATAATCCGGAACCGGGACCGCCCGAGGTAAAATCCCAGGGTGTACGGCGGTGCTGCCACATAGCAACCACTAGCTTACTGGGGTTAGCGGGGTCCATAACCATTTCAGCCACCCCTGATTTTTCGTTCGTATACAATACCTGCTCCCAGGACTTGCCGCCGTTGGTGGTTTTATACACCCCTCGCTCCGGATGCTCTCCGAAAGGATACCCGATGACTCCGGCGTACACCACTTCGGGGTTCAGCGGATCAATCAGGACGCGGTGAATGTTAAAGGTTTTCTCCAACCCCATGCAGGTCCAGGTTTTGCCACCGTCAATACTTTTGTAGATGCCCCCGCCCATATTTACCGAATTGCGCGGATTGCCTTCTCCCGTACCTACCCACACCACATTCGGGTTACTCTGCTGAATGGCGAGGGAGCCAATATTAATCGTTGGCTGCTCGTCAAAAACGGGGGTCCAGGTATCGCCCCCATTCACGCTTTTCCAAACGCCACCGGAAGCTGCTCCAACGTAAATGATGTCTGGATTATTGACTAAGGCATCAATGGCGGTAATACGGCCACCCATTACCGCAGGTCCAATACTACGGGCCTTCATCTGCTTAAACCCGGCAGTAGGTACCGGTTGGGCCAAGACACCGCTCCAACTTAGCCCTATGGCTACAAAGAAAAAAGAAAGCTTTTTGTACATAGCAGAAGGATAAAATCGGACGGGTTTAGACTGTGTTCTCTTCAAATCGCTGAATGGGCCAATTTAGTTGTTATAAAATCGTGCATCCGCATTCCAAGTGCGGATGCACAGAGAAGCGCATTTTAAATACGCCTTTCCGAAGTTCCGCATTTTCAATGCGGAACAACTCCTAAAGACTAAATTGGCGGGGTAGTAGTACTCTGTAACCTTAGTTATTAGAAGTGGAATTGGTATTATTACCAGAATCCAGGCTTAGTTCATTTTCGGGATTGACTTTAATGTAATGCCTTTTGAGTTTGGTTCGAGCTTTAGGGGTATCAAAGAGCCAATTGATTTTGACTTTCTTTTCGTTACGTTCCTTCATCCAAGCCATTACCTCTTGCCGTAAGGTATCAATCGTAGCAATTCTTCGATCCAGACACTGCTTGGAAAGGGCGGAAAACTCAATTTCGGCTATGTTCAGCCAGGAAGCATGTTTAGGCGTATAATGGAAGATAAATTTGTGTTTGAGTTCATAGGCTCTCTCCACAGGTAAGTGTTGGTAAAAACTGCCCGCTTGGTGAGTGTTGAGATTATCCTGCACCGAGCCGATGTTACGCAACGTATCAGGTAAGTGAATTTTTTCGGTGTATGGATAATGCTCCTTGAGCAGTTTATCCATGAATTGAGCGTAATCTTTTTTGGTCCGCTGCGCTCTTACCTCAATGTACCGCTGGTGAGTATCTAAGTCATAAGCCAGCAGCACACAAGCCGTTCCTTTCCGCTCATACTCATAATCCTGCTTTTGAGACTTACCACTCTGCATGGGTATGTGGGTGATTACTTCTCCGATCAACTGACAAGGTCTTTCATGGACCTGCTACGCGCAGCATCGGCTCCCAATACGATCCGGGCTTGTTTTTCATCCCCTGGTTTACTATATACGTCTAAGACATCCTCCATCCTGGCTAAGTACTCCCCGTCTATTTTACCGATGCACCACTGCTTTTTCAGCCAAGGCTTAAGCTCATTTTTTTTAATTGTTCCCCTACCGCCTGATGCGATACGGACGCTACTACCTGTAGTTCCACCAGTTTATCGGCCAGCATTCTTAATGTCCACTTACTGTGTCCTTCTGGGGCCTCACTACAAGCTAAAGCCGTAAGTTGAGCCTGAGCCGCTTTACTAAACTTAGTCGGCTGACCACTCCGGGGCTTCTCCTCTAGAGCATCCACTAGCTGCCGGCTCTCATTATAGCGCCCCGTGATATTATAGACCGTGGCCAGACTTACTCCTGCTTGCTGAGCTACCTCTTGCGGCTTTAATCCTTGATGAAGCCTCAGTAATACCTGGGCCCGTTTGAGCATTCGCACTTGGTGAGTGCCTTTCCCTAACATACTCTCTAACTGTGCTACTGCTGCTGCCTTCAGTGATACTGACTTGATAACCCGGTCCATTTCCTTTTTACATTGGTACTTAGCTAAGTACTTCTTCTCAAGAACTAAGGTTACACAGTACTAGTAGCCGGCCGCTAATTTGGTATAGCTACTTACTCATAAATGGGCAGGGGCTCAAAGATGCCGGGTACCGGGCTGGGGGCGTTCCGGTTGGAGTTAATTTCATTTTGCGAATAGATGAAACGCCACGGCAGTTGGCCTCCCGAATTGGGAGGCAGCTTTATGCCATATGGTTCATTACGGGTGCGCCGTTCGTCGTTCCAGCCGAGGTGGGTACCATAAAAGGTAACATAGCGTTCCTGCAAAATTTCCCGCAATAAGGCATTTTCCGGAGCAATACCATCCGAATTTTCCATACCACCCGCAGTGAAGTCCCGAGCCTCATAGGGCTGATATGTCGAGGGAGCACTGGCCTGGTAGGTGGGGTCGATGTATCCCCCTTTACTGAGGAAATTTCGGTAGGTGTTTAGATACCCGAGGGCAGCCTCAAATCCTTTTCCGGCCCGTAACGCCGTTTCAGCTAACGTCAGGATATTCTCCTGGTAGGTAACCAGGGGAAATTTAGCATCTATGGCAAAAAAGCCTTTGGCGGTAACGGTACTGGAGGTATTCGGCTCCATTACCCCCCGGGTATTTACCCCATTCGGCTGGTAGTAAAACCGGAACCGGGCCGTTTCGTCCGTCTTGGCATTGCCCCGGTACGTTGCACCAGCCGGATTTAACAAACTGACGTTGTAGGCCCCTACGGCAGAGATATCACCGGGACGGGACTGCGTCAGAAAGGCGTAGAACTGATTTTGGTTTACGCTGGGAATGGTACCGTGCGGTGCATACAAGGAATTAGCAAACGTACCAATTCCTTTTTCAGCCGCCGCAAAGGCTGCCGCATACTGCTTCATGTCTACCAGCAGACGGGCTTTAAGGGTATAGGCAACCGGTATCCATTTAGCCGCGTCCCCGCTAAAGTGAATGTCCTCTGCTCCTACGGTACCCACTCCGGATTCCAACTCTCCAATGGCTTCCTCAAGCAGGGCAATGAGCTTGGGGTATACTTCGAGCTGGCTTTCAAAGGCCGGATTGGGAAACTCCTGAATCTGGGCGGCCTGATCATAGGGAATATTGCCCCACAATTCAGTGGCGGTGGCCAGTGAATTAACCATTACAATCTTGGCGATGCCCGTCATCTTCCGGTTATTGAGGGCCGAAGCTTTATTGATTGTAATCCGGCTATTGTTTACCGTTCCCCGGAATACATTATTCCACTCCGTGTCATACACCCCGGCAGTTACGTTGTACAGGTAGTAGTCCCGCCATTGCCGGTCGTGCCCGGTAGCATAGCCCGTCCAAATAGAAACCAGGAGGCTGGCAATGCCTTCCTGTACGACTACGTTAGCCAACTGGGCACCCGTCAGGGTCAAGCTTCCCGGTGCATCGGTCGGGTTGTTGGGGTCCACGTTCAGATCATCTACCATGGACTTGCAGGCGACGAGGCACAAACTTAACAGACCTGTTACAACAGGTTTATAAAATCGCTTCATGGTTTTTAGGTTAGGGATTAATAATTGAATCGGACACTGAAAACCAAGGATTTGGTGTTGGGGCTGTTGAAATAGTCCTGCCCTTGGGAGTTGCCTACGCCCCCCAGATTGGTCTCGGGATCAATGCCCACTACCGTTGGTCCATAAGACCGGATTCCGGCCGGTTACCGACAAATCAATGGATTGAGCTTTCTTTTTTGCGGAACGCTTCCGAGTTAAAGCTGTAGCCTAGGGTAACTTCCCGCAGGCGAGTCCAGCTGCCATCTTTGATAAACTGTTCTACCAGAGTGCTGAATCCGCCCCCAATGGAGGTGTAGTACGATTCGTCCAGTAACACGGGTCCTGCCCCAAAATCGGTGATATTACCCCGTACGGTGCTGCCCGCGGGAATAATTTTACCCGCGTAATTCTTTAGATCCTGAGCTAGCGTTACCTCATTGGCTACATCCTGATGGGTACCAAAGTTGTAGAGAACTCCTTGCGTACCCGCGTAAAAGTCGCCTCCTGGAAGGTTTCAAAGAGCACGTTCAGGGAAAAAATTTTTCAAAGATAGATTGGTACCGAAACCGGCCCGCCAGTCAGGATTGGCATCCCCAATAACCTGGAAAGCGGGTGCCACTTGCGGGAAACCGTTGGCATTAAGTGCCAGCGAACCATCCTCAGATCGTAAATAAGCCCCTCCGTAATGAGAAGAAATAGCGTAGCCTACTTTAGCCACGGTGCTGGCGGTGCTGCTAAAGCCACCCAGGTGATATTGTCCGTTCCGCCCAGATCCGTTACGCGGTTGACATTACGGCTCCAGTTAGCAAATACGTTCCAGCTCAAGTCTTTTCGATCCAGCAGTTTGTAATTCAGGTCTATCTCTATTCCCTTATTCTCCATAGTACCGACATTGGTATACTTCTGGGTGAAACCGGTAGACCCCGCGGTAGAAACGTTTAGTAACAAGTCCGCAATTTTATTCTGGTAATAGGTAAAGCCTGCCGAAAGCTTACTGTTGAAGAACCGCAGATCAGTACCTAATTCCCATTCGGTTTTTCGTTCAGGACGCAGTTCCGGATCACCCTGGCGGTTGCTTTGCACGAAAGCGCCTCCGTACCCGGTACCGCTCAGGCCGCTGGCCCAATCGCTGAAAGTAGCATTTACAAAAGTGGTGGCGTTCTGGTAAGCGGTTGGCTGTATCCCTACTACCCCGTAGGAAGCACGGAACTTCCCAAAGGAAAGAATACGGTTGTTGATCAAGGCCGGAAGCTGGGTAAACTGCCAGGCAACATCGGCAGATGGGTAGTAGAAGGTAGACTGTGATTCACTGCCGAAAGTAGAACCGGCTTCACCGGCCCCGGATAGATTTACAAATAGCTGATCATCGAAACCCAGGCTGAGCGTGGAATATAACCGGGCCATCCGGCGGGTAGAACGTTCATTGTACGGTTCATTATTAGCCCGGATCGAGTTGGTGAAGTTCAGGGGGCCATCCGGGATGGTGAAGTTGGTCATGGTGCCTCCCAACCGGTAGTATTTGCGGTCGTTTACGTTAAAGCCTACAATTAGAGTACTGGTTAAATTGGTGCCGAAATTTTTGGAAGCCCGGCCGATTGCATCAAAGTTTAATTCGGTTTCTTTCAGCATTTCTTCTTCAAAGCTGCCTAGCCCACTGGCGGTTGCCGTCCACATCGGGAAGTTGGTAACCCGCCGGTCCGTATAGCTGTCAATTCCTCCGCGGGTGGTGATGTCCAGCCACTTCATGGGTGAGACCACCACTTCAGAGCTGACTATAAACCGGTCCACTTCCGAAAAGTTGGTTTGTTCTTTAATGGCAAACAGGGGATTGTTGTAGATGGGATTCGCCGACGCACCCAGGTAATTGCGGTAAGACCGTTGCCGGTTCGGGATGGGACTGGCAGTAGCGCTGGCATAATAGTCACCGATGTAGGCCCGGCTGTCGAAATCAGCGGGTGTACGAAGCATGCCAATGTAAAGCCCATTTACGCTATTACTTCGCTGCACCCGGTTAGAGGTGCTTCGTACGTAGGTAGCATTGGTGGAGGCGCGGATGATGTCATTAAACTGCCTTTGACTATTAAAGCGAACAGAAGTCCGGTTGTAATCACTCGTTCCTCTCAAAATACCCTTCTGCCGCAAGTCGCCCAGGCTGAGGTAAAAGTTACCTTTGTCGTTGCCACCGCTTACGCTCAGGTTGTTATCGAAGTAAGTACCCGTCCGGAATATTTCCTTTTTAACTTCATCCCGGTACGTTTCTGTGGCGTTTTTTTGAATAATAGGATAAAATACCTGTCCATTATAGGCTTCAAAACGCTGCCCGTCCCTATTCACCACATCCGCTTCTCCGGAACGGTCGGCGATTTTATCTCCCCAGGAGTTGGCAGCTGCCGGATTATACACCCCGCCTGAACCCTGCCCGTAGGTGTCCTGCAGAGGATGGTAGCGGTTAGGGCGGTCTAAGGACAAGCTGGAGTTAAATGAAACATTGAGTTTATTATTATCGGCTCCTTTTTTGGTAGTGATTACAATTACCCCATTAGCCGCCCGGGACCCCCATAATGCCGCGGCAGAGGCGCCTTTCAGTATTTGCATACTGGCTATATCTTCCGGATTAATGTCGTTTAAGCGTGACTGTTGGGTAACCCCCGCATTTTGACCACCGGCAGACGCATCTCGCAGAGTAGAATTAGCTTGGAAAGTAGAGTTACTCACGGGAATGCCGTCCACAATGACCAGGGGCTGATTTGAACCAGTGATGGTGTTTTGCCCCCGAATCTGAATGGTGGAGCCAGCGCCAGGATCACCGGATGAACGGGTAATGCGAACGCCGGCTGCCCGCCCGGCTATCCCATTAAGCACCCCCGTTTCCCCGGATCGGGTGATGTCCGCTGCTGCTATTTTGGAAGCAGTGGAACCCAATTTGTCGGCATCTTCTTTGAACCCTAATGCCGTTACCACCAATTCGGCGAGTTGCTTGGTGTCGGCGCCCATCTTGACGTCAACCCTCGACAGATTTCCAATGGGAACTTCCTGGGTCAGAAAGCCAATAAACGAGAAAACCAAAGTTCCTCCCGCGGCGGGTACGCTCAGGGTATATTCTCCATCCGAATTTGTGGAGGTACCGGTTACTGACCCTTTAAGCATAACAGTTACGCCCGGCAGCGAGACCCCGTCGTCCTGTGCGCTTACTTTCCCCGATATAGACCGGTCTTGGGCATTTATGTCACCTATCCATGCGATCCATAGAACTGTACTGATCGTTAAAAGTCTCTTCATATTACTAAGCGTTGGTTTGATTTGAAAGTATCAGACTCGAAAAGCCGCTCCCTTAAAAGAAGCATTTGCTATTGAAAAAGCACAAAGAGGAGCTGCTTGGGTTGATTTACTTACCCAGGTCAAAGAATGCCGGCAGTGTTTTACTTTTGGCTAACCGGGCCTATAGAGCCGCACTTCGGTTAACTGGTGGTTGATTGGCGCTTTTACCCACAAAATAAAAATTCAGGAGTGGTGTTCATTTCTCATAGGCAGCAGATTTAAGAAAGAGCAGAACATTTCAGGATTTAATAAGAAGTTTAAGAAACGGCATTCTTACGGTCTTATCTGCAATTTTCGTGAACCGGAAAGCTGGATTTTTATGGCAATAGGAAAGCTGGCAGCACTTGTATAGCAGTGCTTAGGACTTATTTTTATCAAACTGGTTCGTGAAGGGTAACGCTTACTCAGCGCTCCATAATTACTCCTTATATATTGACCAGGAGTTTTAAAGCAATAGGATTTAACAATTTTATCTAAGCAGGTAAACCTGAATTCAAATTGACTAATTATTTTTTTATTATCAAAATAAAATTTTTATAATTCATTAATATACAAAATATATTTTTGAATTATTAAGATTTATACTCATTTAATTCTTAATATATTCTATTGGTACAAGAATGACAAATACTTTATATATTATGATTATACCTCTATAGGTCTTATAAAGCACTTGCATGGAGGGATACGTTTTACTTAGGTATCCGGAGTAAATCAGCGACAGGATATACCACCCCATTTTTGACCACCGTCTGCACATTGAGCACATCCTTTATATTCTTCAAGGGGTCTCCTTCCACAATTACCAGGTCCGCCAGTTTGCCGGCTTCAATCGTGCCCAGGTCTTTACTTACGCCTACCGCCTGGGCAGACCATAAGGTTGCTGACCGCAACGCCTCATAAGGAGAGACTCCCCCATCCACCCAGCATTGTAACTCGGCGTGTAAACTCACTCCCGGTGGTATTATCGGTGAATCCGTTCCCGGTGTCACCCGGCCGCCTGCATCAATCAAGGCTTTTACCGTACGCTGCACATTGTTGAACTTAGAGAGGTACGCCGGATTTATTTTGTTCATCTGCGCTGCCCGGCTTTTCATATCAGTGATCATCTGCTCAGAGTAAAACGTCTTGAATTGTTGGTTATCAAAAAAGGCAGGGTCTTTCTGTATCATGGTAAAAAGCCCACCGTGCAAGGAAGCCGTAGGCGTGATATTCATACCTGATTTGACCAGCAACTGCACCACATCCTGATAGGAGTAGTTCAGGGCCGATAGTTTGGGGGAGTACCCACGGCGGCTGGTAGCCCCCATGTGTTCAACGGCATCCACTCCGTAGGCAATGGCGGGGTAAATTTCGTGAGAAGATACCGGAATTCCGTTGGCGTGGGCAAAAGCTGTGATTCGCTGCTGCATCAAATCCGGGGCCCGTACGTACGTTTTAATCATGTCGTAGCCCAGCCGTACCGCACGATCCAGCTCCATTTCCAGTTGGGCGTCAGTCTGATTACTGATCGCCATTCCGTAGTAGATCCGGCTGCCATCCATGAGGCCACCCGTAAAAAATGACCGGGGCCCTTTTCGCTGGCCGCTTGCCCACGATTCTTTGCGCTCCAGCGCATCATACGGATTGCCCCCCGGTTCGCGGATCGAGGTAATGCCATAAGCCAGCCAAAGTCGGCCCGACCGTTCTCCGGCAGCGGCATTCTGATGCGTATGCATCTCAAACAACCCCGGAATCACGGTCTTGTTGGTGGCATCGATCACCGTACCCGTACGTCCCGGCTGGTGGGGTACAATTTCCCGAATCCGGTTTCCGGCTATGATAATATCTACATTCTGACGGTACGTAGCGGAGCGGCCATCAAATACCTTTCCCGCATGAATTACGAAATGATCTTTGGGTATATCC
Organism: Cytophagales bacterium; assembly: GCA_030448185.1. Taxonomy (GTDB): domain Bacteria; phylum Bacteroidota; class Bacteroidia; order Cytophagales; family 172606-1; genus CADCTQ01. The sequence continues at coordinate 11,889 of JAUJNL010000036.1, forward strand.
GGCTGCCAGGTAAAATCCATCGGAATGGTTTCGATTTGCCCATCGGACAGATAAACCTGCTTAAAGACATCCGTAGCCAGGAAAACAATGCTTTGGGAATCATTCGTCCAACTAACGGACTCTGCCAATTCGTTGGTCAGCCGCTTCGCCGGTCCCGTTAAATTACCTTGCGCATCTACGGGCACGACCCACAGTACACCGTCCATGATATAGGCCATCTTGGAACCATCCGGGGACCAGGCGGGGCCATTGGGGCCTCTGGCGCTGAGGGAACGTTCGGGCAAGGGGGTCACAAAACGGTCTGACTGTTTCTCCAGCGAAACCAGGAGAAATTCGCTTATGCCCTCCCGATACCGGGAGGAATAAGGTTGCAAAGCGGACAGAACTAATTGCTTGCCATCCGGTGACCAGGACGGTTGCCCCCCATCAAAAAAAGCCTCGTGCGCAATCGTTACCTTTCCGGAAGAAACCTCCAGCGTATTTAATATAGCCTTGCCAAATGATTTAGAATCGGACTGATAAAAGGCAATTTTGCTGCCATCCGGTGACCAGACCGGCATCACGATGGGTTCCGGTGCATCCAGTAAACAACGTTCTTTTCCCGTACTTAAATCCCGGACCCAAAGATCCATGTTGCCCGCCCGGTCCGAGGCGTATGCCAGTTGTTTGCCATCCGGTGACCAGGCCGGATCAATTTCGATAAAAGAGTCTTTGGTAAGCGGGGCAGGTTTTTTTTCTCCCTTTTTTAAAATCCACACATCTCCCAAGGCTGAAAAAGCAATCCGGCTGCCATCCGGAGAAACTTTAGGGTTCCGGATTCCTTTTACCAGCTGAGGAGCTGTAGTGTTAAAATCATAGGTTTTACGGGGGTAGGCCGGACGGGCAAAAGTAATAGTTATCGTAAAGGGAATGGTTTGTGGCCCCTTTTTACCCAATTTGCGCCGTTTGATTTTGCCGTCCGATGTATAGAGAAATTCACTGGAAGAAACCCAGCTTACCCGGAAGGGAAACACATCTTCTGCTGGGTCCGAGAGGACTTTACTGCCCCCATCGCCCAGCAAAGCGGCGGTCAGCAGACTCTGTCCCTGTTCCAGGGAATTGTATAACACTTGTGAGCCATTCGGGTGCCACGTGGGCGCTGAAAGTTTGGCGGTACTTCCCATAAGTAATTGCTCTTTTCCACCTGCCTGAAGGGTGTAAATTCCCGGGCCAGCGGTACGTTCTGACACAAAAGCAATGTTCTTTCCATCGGCTGCATAAGCCGGACAATATTCATTCGCTGGGTCCTGGGTCAATTGTTTTATCTGACCAGATGCCAGGTCAACCTGCCAAATGTCGTAGTTGCCACCCCGATCAGAAGAGAACGCCAGCATTTTGCCATCGGGTGACCAGTGCGGTTCGCGGTCATCGAAGGAGCCGAACGTAAGCTGCTTGAGCCCGGTACCATCTTTTTTCACGGCCCAGATATGGTAGGTGCCATCCCGAAAGGACTGAAAAGCAATCCAGTTGCCATCCGGAGACCAAACGGGCTGTCGGTTATCCCCTAAAGCATCCGTGACTGCTTTGGCCTCGCCACCGGTTGCCGGCATAAGCCAGATGGTACCTTGCAGATCTAATGCGATGGTTTTCTTGTCGGGTGACAGATCGATGGCCATGTTGGTCCCTTCCGTGAGGACTACCTTGGTTGAGTCAGCAACGGCCGCTTCTGCCGTACCCATGCCTGACAAACAAGCCATTAGGGCCATCGGGGCGAGGACGACAAATTTAGTTTTACGAAACCACCTTGGGTTGCAACGGTAGTAAAAATGCATAGGCTGTAAGTGGGATTGAGTAAATGACCAGCAGGTAGTGCCTTTGCCTCACTTTCCGGAGCAAACCTCCTTCGAGCAGAAAGACTTCATCTGTATTGTGAGTGAAAATAGGATCATCCAGTCCCGCAGCACGGTAGGCAGGCACAATGGCATTACCCGTTTTTAGACTTTGCCCATCGTTTTGGCAGCCATATAGCTAAGATGCTCACGGTACGGCTACGGAAGAAGTGTTCATCTGACGATGGAGCCCGAAAGCTGACAAGCAGCGCGTTTAATAACTATTATTACTACGCATTCATTAAAGACAACCGGAGCTTTACCGCATTGCTCTACTGGGTACCAAAAAATAACCTGGTGATTTTAGATGATCGTATAAGCTTAGTATTTTATTGCACTTTTTAAGTAAAAAGCGAAAATATTTCAACAGAAAGCAGCTTTAGAAGAAGTACCCCTTAGCGGGTAAGCAACAGGTGACACTTCCCTATCCGTACCACAGATACGCGGGGTATGTCTAAAAGAACATTATATTTTTGTGAAACAAATATTACTAATTACGAATGCATTTCAAAATATTTAATAAATATTTTTTATATAATCGAAATATAATTTTGATTAAAAAGTTTTAACAGAATATTTTATTATATACCATTATCAGTATCAAAAAAATAATAACTAAAACAAACCCATTTCGATAGGTGGACATTGTCGGGTTGTTACGTAAAGCAGTATCCTTTTATAGAGCAGGCGCAAGTAAAAGGCTTTCCCCGCATTTTTAACTTTTCTAATAGACAAGAACCGATTCCTGATTGGACAAAAAGATAAATCCGTCAGTTTCCTGTCTTGAGAAATTAGCCGCCAGATGGGCCATACTGCAATCAGCCTGTATAGCGCATGCGGAAAGATTCAGACAATTCCGCCGGGTCGCACCGAACATTAGGGGCATCCTGCCAATGTTCGGTGCGACCCGGCGGAATGGGAATGACTCAGTAACTGCGTTGAATCAGTACAATATTTATTTACGGGGCGCCTGTACAGCTAGCGTGGATACAATATCCAACTGGAAGCGAACAAACTTGTGGAGTGATTCCTCTAAAATTCTTTCCTGATCACTATGCGCCCCAAAACCCTTAGGACCATCTTCACTATCAATCATTGGTCCGATGCCGTAACACTCCATCCCACGTGCACGCAGGAAAGCCATGTCGGTGGCCCCAGTAAGCATGGTGGGCAATGTGATCGTATTATAGGTACGTTTTACGGCTGCCTCAACTACTTTAAAGGCTTCAGTAGTTAGCCCCGAAGGACGTCCGGGTGGCCGAGTCGCAGCGTTAGGGTTTACAATTTCCACCTGAGGATCGTTGATGACCCGGCGCATGGCTTCCAGCAACTGAGGCATGTCTTCATCCGGCAGGGCGCGGATATCTAACGTGGCTTCCGCCTCGGACGGAATCACATTACGATAGCCGCCCTTAATGATGTTAGGTGAAATCGAAGTTCGCAGCGTTGAATAATAGCGCGGCTCATTGACGGCAAGGTATTCCTGAACCGCATCCGTGTTCTTCCCGTTAAGTAATGCCTGGTAGCGGGCAGCGTCTTCCGGCGGACTAATTTCTGCCAGTCGCTTAAAGAAGGTTTGAGTAGTCTCATTCAGACGCATAGGCGTTTGCCACGCAGCCACCTTGGCAACCGCCTGCGACAGGTGAACTAAGGCATTGCTCCGCAGCGGAACTGAGCCGTGACCGGACGTCCCCTGTGCTACCAGTTTTACGCCCCGGGGAACCTTCTCGTGGTTGCCACCGAGGCGTAGCGTATTTTGCCGCCGGTTCTGATACACCCCCACTTCCGCAAAGCAATATTCGGCCTCTATTTCCGGCCAGTGTTGTTTCACCATAAAGTCAATTCCGTACCGCACATTCCCTTCTTCTCCCGCTTCGGCCAAAAAAATTACGTCTCGTTCCAGTGGGGTATTCATTCGCTTAAGCAATACCATAGTCATCAAGCCGGCAACCACATTATCTTTGTCATCCACTGCTCCTCGCCCATAAACATATCCGTCTTTGCGCGTAGCAGAAAAGGGTGGGTACGTCCATTTGGTGGAGTCAACATTGACTACATCGGTATGGCCCATGATCAGCACGGGACGTTTGGCTCCCGTTGCCCCGCAGGCGGGCTACCAGATTGGGGCCGTTTCGGATCGAGGGCAAAAATTTTGACTTCGACGCCTTCCTTTTCGAGCACAGATTTCAAATACTCGACTGCCGCGCTTCATTTCCGGGCGGGTCGCTGGTGTTCATGCGCAGCAGGGCCTGAAAATGGCGCATAGTTTCCTCCTCTACCTTGGCCCAATCCAGTTCTTTGGTTTGAGCCATACCCACTGACTGACGCGAGAAACGCGACTAAGCATAAATAGTGATACATCATTCTCATACTGATAGATAAGTTTAAGGTTTGTATGGAGATCGAAAAACAAAATGTATAGAGGATAATCGATTAAAGGCGGTGAACAGGTAACTTATAGCTGGGTTTCCTTCCGTTACCTGGTTTGTTTTCCGGAATGTACGCTCTAACTGCCATTCCTTCTTAATATCCTTTCCACCATAAGTAAAATTATTTTTATGAATCAAAACCGGCTTTCACTACAATAAAATTTTTGTTAAATATAAATTTATGGTAATTTTATATTGAATTAATTAATATGTTAAAATAATATTCTTCAGACTACTTATATTTTTTGTATTCATACTTTGATACGGGACAAAAAAGAGGAGTAGAGCCCGAAAGGGGGTAATTTTAAGGTGACCAAACCGTGAATTACCATAACTCTACTCCCGGATAAAAGCTATTCAAGGGGCGTTATTTGCCCAAATAAAAGGACATTTTCCTTGTGACAAGCGCAGAATAAGTCTGATTAGTAAGATGATTATTGGTCTTTTGAAACTCACCCAGAGCAGTTTGAGCAAGTGGAGCAAAGCCCTGCCGGGAGAAAAGGAGTTGGAAGCCACATACAAGCAGTTGCAGCGGTTTGCCCGTTTTTTTCGGTTTTCTCCCGCTTGTATTGTAAAGTATCTGGGGCTTGTACGGACAGGGGAAAGTAGTGTATCTAACGTTAGATCGCTCAGCGTGGAAGATGCGTGGCAAGTGGCTACAAGTGACCATGATTGGTATGGTTCAGCAGGGTATGAGCATCCCTGCGCTCTGGCAGGTCTATAACGGGCAGGGCAATACGGCTTATACTACGCGCAAAGCCTTGCTCAAATGCTTTGATGAATGGATTGACCTGAAGCAGCAGCAAAAGGTCTGGCGGGTAGCTGACCGGGAGTACGTGAACCACAAGCTTAAGCTTGGATCTACTGGGTAAAGACTGGTTCCAAGAACTCTCTCAGCGCCGGATGCGCTTCTGCATCCGCTTGAGAAAAAGTGCCACGCTGACTCATCAAAATAAGCAAATCAAGCTCCATCAGTTATTCGAATGCTCCATTTTGAGAACCCTTTCCAAACCCCGTAAACTCTCCGGCTCGCTGCTGTATCTAGCCGGGCAAAAGCTACCCAATGGTGATTATTTCATCGTCGGCAGTACCACTGAGACTAAGCACCTAGCCCAGATTTATCAGCAAAGATGGCTAGCGGACCACCAGCTTGAAGCGGGGATCCGCATTGAAACTTTGTTTGCTGGCTTCAAATCCCGCGGCTTCAACCTGGAAAGCTGCCGGGTCAACCTAGCAAAGCGGATCAAAACCCTCATTTTCGTTTTGTCCATCGCTGCTGTATGGGCGCTAAGAACCGGCCGGTGGCTCTTAGCGCATGGTAAAGACCTCCCCCGCAAGACCTTTAAGGACCAGTCCACTCACCAATGGAAGAGTCTTTTTCGCTTGGGACTCGATTACTTGCAAAACCTAACCCTTAATCACCTTGATTTTAAACCGGTTATCAACTTGTGGCCTGTATAAAAGTCTTAGAAACGGTTTTAAATCCCCTACGGTCATCTCACTACCCCCTTCGGCTAGACTCTTTCCAGCCGCACCAGGGGACCAGTTGGGTTCAAAAGTCCCTCTGTGGAAGCGTTGTGCCAGAGTCGAAGGGGGCAGGAGGATGAGGGTTGAGGTCCAAACACCCTTTTAAAACCGCTTCTAAGCTCGACTTTCGCATTTGTGAAAATCAGAAAAACAGGCTTAAACGGCGCAGATAAAGGTGTTTTTAGTTTTTGAATAGTGCGTTTTAGACGTGATGTTCAAAAACTATTTGAAGAATTAGCCCTATTTCAACCCTTTGGTAGGTTGCATTATGAGAAAATGCGAAAGTCAAGCTAAGAATTTCTTACGATAAGTTCCAGGTACGGCTTTTTACTTGCGTTTACCAGTAGCTGAACAGTAGTCAATAATAGAAGTGCCTTTACTTTGCACATCGTAGGTTAGGGTTAACTCTGAGCCACTCAATGAACCAATGCCATCTACGGTGAAATTTCCCGATTCCTGCTGGGCAATGATTATCCGGCTATTGCTCAGGGTAGCGTTTACCGTAATACCCGCCCCGTAAAAGTTTTCAATCGTCACCTGATTGTCTCCTTGGGAAGATTTTTTAATGTTGATTTCATAGGTGCGCGTACTGTTTTGGGTAGTGCTGGTCTCGGTTAAATCATACCGGCCGGTAAAATCATTTCGTGACACCTCCTCGTCTTTACAGGCAGGTAAAAAACTAACTAAAGCGATAAAAACAAATAATATCCAATTTTTGCTCATATGCATACTACGGAGAAACAGGTAAAGGTGGTGGGCTAACTGCTAAACCATGTATGCTATTGTACGGTTCACTCTTATCTTTAGTTGGAATGGAGTGCTTACTTCTTTCACACTTACCTCTATCATACTTGCCTCTATCAATAAAACAGCCTGATTAATAGAAACGACTGGGTTTACAGATGCTCTAATCGTGATATCAGGCTCTTTGTTTACCCCACTGTTTTCTAAGGTGAGCTTTATCAATACCCATCACAAGTAACGTTTGGGTTGCTCTCTTTGTAACAGACGGGAAGTTAAGCCCAAACAGCTAGTGGGTACTGACATGGTTGCTCATATTGTTTCCCGCTCCTGATTTTCTTGACAGAAATTCATTCGGCTATCGTGAAGAAAAAGGTTTCAATACGTTTTTGCCCAATCCCCAAGGCATTGGTATATTCACTTGCTGATAAAATAAATAGATACTAATGAACCGAAGGAATTTTATTGGATTATTCACAGCAGCAAGTGGAGCAGTTGTTTCTGAATCCGTACCTGGCTTTTCAACTGCTGTTCAAGCAGTGATGGTTCCTACAAATGAATATGCCGCAGATGTAGTAATTGCCGGAGGTGGCTTAGGCGGAGTGGCTGCCGCCCTGGCCGCCTTACGGAATGGCTTACGGGTGATTCTTACGGAAGAAACGGACTGGATCGGGGGACAAATTTCTCAGCAAGGCGTACCACCGGATGAACACCAATGGATAGAAACACACGGGGCAACAAAAGGCTACCGTGATTTCCGCACTGCCGTCCGGGAATACTATATCCGTCATTATCCGTTACTAGAAGAAGCCAAGTCCCGCAAAAACTTAAATCCCGGTGACGGCATCGTGTCTCGGTTATGTCATGAACCACGGGTGGCGGTAGCCGTGCTGCAGGATATGCTCAATCCTTATATTAGCTCCAAGCAATTCACCTTATTACTGGAGCATAAAATGGTGAGTGCCGATGTAACAGGCGATAGGATACGGGCACTAAAAGCGGTAAGCAGCCGGAGTGGAAAAGAAATTGTGCTTTCAGCGCCTTATTTTGTAGATGCTACCGAACTGGGTGATTTACTTCCGCTGACTAAAACTGAATATGTTACCGGAGCGGAGTCAAAGCATGAAACGCGGGAGTTGCACGCACTTGACCAAGCGGATCCAGATAACCAACAAGCCTTCACCGTTTGCTTTGCTATGGATTATGTGCCGGGGTCCCAGAACATTATTGACAAACCGAAAGAATACGATTTTTGGCGTAACCATGTTCCCAAGCTGACGCCTGGCTGGTCGGGAAAGTTACTGGAGCTTAATTATTCCAATCCCGCCACCCTGACACCAAAACCGCTTGGCTTTCATCCGGAAGGTATTCCTACTGGAAAGGCACTCAACCTGTGGAATTACCGCCGGATTATTAATAAAAATAATTTCAAACCGGGCACGTATTCCGGAGATATTACCATTGTAAACTGGCCACAGAATGATTATATGCTGGGAAAAGTAACAGATGTGTCTGAGGCAACATTTAACAAGCATGTAAACCGGGCTAAACAGCTCAGTTTATCTCTTTTCTATTGGCTGCAATCCGAAGCGCCCCGCCCCGATGGGGGTCAAGGTTGGCCTGGTTTACGTCTGCGTGGAGACGTAATGGGCACAGAGGATGGTTTGGCTAAATACCCCTATATCCGGGAGTCACGCCGCATCAAAGCTGTTTTCACTATTTTGGAAGAACACGTAGGGGCCGCTAACCGAGCTTTACTAACCGGTAAAGAAACGGGTAATGCAGCTGCTAATTTTTATGACAGCGTAGGTATTGGTTACTATCATATCGACCTGCATCCCAGCAGTAGTGGAAATAATTATATTGATTTTGGCTCATTGCCTTTTCAGATACCCTTGGGGGCATTGTTGCCAAAGCGCACGGAAAACCTGCTTCCTGCCAACAAAAACATCGGTACTACCCATATTACCAATGGTTGTTACCGGTTGCATCCAGTAGAATGGAGCATCGGCGAATCGGTAGGGATGCTGGTAGCTTATGCTTTGCGTAAGAAAGTTATTCCGCGGGTAGTACGAGAGAAAAGTACGCTGCTGGAAGAGTTCCAGCAGATGGTGCGTTCACAGGGCATTGAAACGCAATGGCCTAAACAGGAAAATTAAGCAGCAGGTAAATATAGCGCCAAAGAAATTTGTTTTTCCGGCTTGGGAAGCAACCACATCAGTGGACCGCCCTTGGTACTGCACTGTGAGTTTGTAGTTGCCGTCATTGGTGTGATCACCAACGATTTTCAAGAGAAATGTCCGGTAATCAGATGATTTCTATTTTCGCAATAATTCTTCTTAATCTTAGGCAGGAACCAGTGCTACTAAAGCTACTGCCACGGGAAGACTGGTAGTAATGCTGGCAAAGAATACGGGTAAGGCCCCGTACTAAGACCGCGCAACTTAAGCAGGTGACAAGCTTGCCATAAGTGATGCGTAAGGAGACAACTTGGCCTCTATTCTATGTTACCTTGCTCAAGGAAAGAACATAGACGGATACTTCTACGTTCAAGCTGAGGATTGAGCGTATGGCAATTGTTCAATAGTGGCTGTCAAGCAAAAAATGAACAAGGCATGGGTTCTTTTCTTAACCTGATAAATGCATAATGAGTACAGGACTGTTCGCGTTACTAGATGATATTTCTGCCTTAGTGAAAGCCAGTGCCGCCAGCCTGGATGACGTTCCCACGCAAGTGGCCAAAACAACCGGGAAAGTATCCGGCATTGTCATTGATGACACCGCCGTAACGCCTAAATACGTTGTGGGCCTGGATCCCAAGCGCGAACTCTCAATCATTTATCAGATTGCCAAAAGGTCCTTGGTCAATAAAATACTTATTTTAGGGCCGGCTGCGCTGCTACTAGGTTTCTTTGCTCCGTGGTTAATCCAACCGCTGCTAATGCTGGGTGGGGCGTATTTATGTTTTGAGGGCTACGAAAAAGTGCATTCCTTGTTTAGTTCTCACCATGCTCCTGATTCAGAAAGTGAGCAGGTAAAAGTAATCACTCCCCAGGAACTGGAAAAAGAGCGGGTCCAAGGCGCTGTGCGGACGGATTTGATTCTTTCGGCTGAAATCATCGCCATTACGTACGCCAGCGTAGCTACCAAACCCGTACTCACGCAGATTCTGGTGATGGCGTGCGTGGCGGTGTTTATCACGGCTGCCGTGTATGGGTTTGTGGGCTTGATTGTCAAAGCAGATGATATCGGCCTGCACCTGGCAAAGGAAAAGCATTCGGTGCAGATGCAAAAAATTGGCCGCGGTATAGTACAATTCATGCCCCATTTCTTAAAAATCCTCAGCTATATCGGCACTGCCGCCATGTTATGGGTAGGAGCCGAAATCATTGCCCATGGCATCCCTTTTTTACATCACGGGTTAGAAGTGTTAGAGCAGACCTTTGCGGGAGTGGCTGCGCTTGCCTGGCTAGTGAAAGCTTTGGTCTGTGCGGTAGCAGGACTGATTATAGGAGCAATAATCGAAAAAATTGTGGCATCTGTTCGCAAATTGATTTAGGGTTTCAGGCCAGAGGAGCTATATCAACAAGGATTTGTGTTGTTATCTTCCCTTATATAAAGCAACGGTGTCTTTACTCAGTGAGTTAGCCATGCTGGAGGCCTACGTTCAATTGGAAAACCTGCGTTTTAAAGGGAAAATCCGGTATGAGATCACCGTGAATGAGGAAATTGACCAGGAAAATACGTTTTTGCCTTCCATGGTATTGCAGCCATTCGTGGAAAATGCCATCTGGCACGGACTCATGCACAAAGAAAAAAATGAACCGGGCTATATCCACATTATCATCGAGGAAACCGAAGACATTTTACCTTGTGTGATTGAGGACAACGGTATAGGAAGGGAGATGGCAACGGCGCTTAAGAAAAAATCAGTGGTTAGCAGCAAATCAATGGAGCTGCAAATTACCGAAGAGCGGTTAAGGTTATTCAACAAAGGAAACGCTTCCTCAACACCACACTCATCATTATCAATCTGCCTTCAACAACAGCCAGTACACGCTGGGAAAAATTGAAAAGCTGGCCATCCCTACCCACGACGGAATTGAATTCTTTCTCACGGATGAGATTATCTATTGTCAGGCTGAGGGGAGTTACACTACGCTGTTTCTCAGGGGTAAATCCAAGCAATTGGGGTGTAAAAAGCTCATCGATTTCGAAAATATAATAACCGAATCCGGTTTCTGCCGGGTACATCATTCTTCGCTCATCAACCTGAAACACATCCAAAAGTACATTAAAGGCGAAGGCGGATACGTGATCCTGACGGATAATCACCATGTGGACATTTCCCGCCGCAAGAAAGAAGAATTCCTCCAGTTACTCAATAGAATTTAACCTCATTACTACCGCCTGCTTCAAACGCTAGTTTTCCCGTTGCAAGCAGGACCACTTCCCGGCTACCGGCTTACCCTTCATTTTCGTTTTCTTCCCGGCAGGAGCATAGAAAATTTTCCCCAGTTTGGGGAAGTTGATTGCCTTTCCTGATGAGGAAATTTTATTAAAATGATTCTGTTTGCCTCATATACTGCCATTCTGAACCTAAAGCCCTCTTTCTACCCTGAATGATACAACTGGTCAGGGCTGGCATGATTTTGCTGCGGATTCTATACGAAAAGGCTTGCTGCACAAGAGCAAGCAAATACTCAGAGGGTAGTCTTAAGGCTGCCTGGAAATGACGTAAATTTTATGATGGTTAATCTTCCGGAAACCAATAGTATGCTCTATCAAAAGATGATAGCCAGAATCAGGAAATACATTACTATTCACACCTTGATAAGGGGAAAGTGCTCATGTTGGTATATAGGCCTTACCAGCGATCCGGCGGCAGCCCTTAAATCTCATCAAAACCAGCCTGGCTTCTGGTTACGGAATTGGCATTGCTGGGAAGTGGAAAATGACCTGATTGCCTGGTCCGCACAGAACTATTTCCGGGGAAGAGGCATGCGGACTAGTGACGTGCCCGAGGAAACGGGAGCAGATGCCAAGCACCTGTATATTTTCAAAACATCCCTTTTTTAGGTAATACGTCATGCCGGTTGCCATACTGGAAAGTCAGGCAATTGGGAAACTTTTATACTAAGGGCTTCCTCTAGCGGAAAGAGTCAGCACTGCTTTATTATTCGCTTTAGCGCTCAATAGCTGCCGGGCCGCTCAGCAATTTTTACCCATTAAGAATCATCTAAATGCTACTTCAATACTAATTTATGAGTTACTACTTACAACAAGCGCAGGCCTTCAAGAAGGATTTTAATTACCTGATCGGAACCAGGCAGTGTATAAACGAAAAAAAAGAGACTTCTCTGGCGCGGGGTATTGTGATCGTTGCCGATGATGGTGCCTGTATCGAGCAGCAAATGCAGCCGGAAGCAATGGAAAAATCTCTGCTGGATGATACCTTGCTCATCAGAAAGCCATGGGTAAATAAATACCGCGTGTACCTGATCCATCAGTTAAGTGAGGGTCCAACCAAATTGTCTTATCAGAACCTTACCCAAAGCCTGGATCAGCTAGATATTCCTTTTGATGTCCGGAAATACGAATACTAGGCGGCCATACTGACAACCTTAAAAGACTCACCTTAGTAGCTTAAATAAAACCCTTTAGTTTATTATAAAGGGTTTTCCGGTCAATTTTAAGAAGTTCGGCTGCTTTGGTCTTATTGTAATTGACTTGCTTCAACACCTCAAGAATCATCCGGTGTTCTGCCAGGGAAGCCCCTCCTTTCAGATCCAGATCCAACGCTGAGCCTGGTAAAGCACCTTTATTAGCCGGAGCGATTTGTAAGTCTTTAGTAAGTATAGGGCCATGGAGGACTTCTGCCGGAAGGGAATGCGGGGTAATGGTATCCGTAGCAGTGAGTAAAGCAGCTCTTCTGATTACATTGCGCATTTCACGAAGATTCCCCGGCCAGGAATAGGCCATAAAGCTTTCCAGGACTTCCTGATCAAAATTCTTGATTCCTTTTCCCAATTCCTGGTTAACCTGATCCAGAAAAAAACGGGCAAAAAGCGGGATATCGTCCTGCCGGTTTCGTAATGGCGTAATGGTAAGGGTAAACTCGTTAAAACGGTGATACAAATCTTCCCGGAACGTTCCCTGCTGATAGGCCTGCTTTAAATCTTCATTAGATGCCACGATTACCCGAATATCCAGGTTTATATCCTTGGTGCTTCCCACACGTTTGAGTTTCCGCTCCTGCACTACCCTGAGTAAGGATGCCTGTATGTCGCCGGAAAGATTTGAGATTTCATCTAAGAAAAGAGTTCCTCCATTGGCCACTTCAAATTGTCCTTCTTTATCGTATTGCGCTCCGGTAAAAGCACCTTTCACGTGGCCAAACAACTCGCTCACGGCTAACTCTTTGGATAAGGTCCCGCAATCCACCGCCACAAACGGCTTATTCTTACGCAAACTTAACTGATGGATCGTTCGGGCAACCACTTCCTTACCGGTTCCGCTTTCCCCGTAAATAATCACATTATAATTAGTCGGAGCCACTAAAGCGATTTGCCGGTAAAGCTCCTGCGTTGCCGGATCGGTCCCAATAAAGAATTGACTGCTCTCTTCGCGAAGGGTATTAGCTGGTTTGGAAACCGCTGGGGGAAAAAGGCCTGAATCAGATTCGGAAAGTTGCTGACTTGCCTTCTCAATGACACTTAAAACCTCATCCGGAATCAGTGGTTTAGCAATGTAGTCAAACGCCCCCATTTTAATCACCTCTACGGCTACCCGGATATCAGCATAGCCAGTGATAATAATAACAATCGTACCCGGATGAATGGAGTTTACGGCTTGTATCACTGTGCGTCCGTCCTGGTTGCCTAAGCGGTAGTCGCATAAGACCAGATCAAACGGCTGTTCCTTAAATTTGGCAATGCCTTTAGAGGCAGTATGAGCCGTTTCAACGGTAAACCCCTTTCGAGTTAAAAACTTATCCAGGAGCACACACATATCCACGTTGTCATCAATCACTAAAATTCTTTTCATCGGACTCTTTTCCTGGATCATTAGGTGAATTCAGGCTGAACTAAATGGTAGGACAGCCAATACTTTAACGGGAAGCAGGGCCGGAAAGATTATTAACGGAAGGATACTGCGGGGATATAGTTGCATACCGGCCTTAAAACGGTTCAGAAGCGGATTTAAACTCCTCACCCATCGAGGGCTACTAGTAAGGACACAACCCGTACATCACTTAACCACTCATGGGAATTTATTGTTTCATCGATCCGAAGGCCAACAGGACATCCATAGTCATGAAGGCAGATGGTAAATGATTGTAAATTGATCGCTTCAGTAAAACTGTCGATATATGCTGATATATTCTCAAAAGAATATTCGAAGGCGCCAATATCAGGAAAATCGCTGAACCCAAAACCGGGGTAATCGGGTGCTATAAGATAATATTTATCAGCAAGTGCAATCATTAGATTTTTGAACGTCACCGATGATGTTAGAAATCCATGCGGAAGCAGCAAAGCAGGTTTTTCCCTATCCCCTGCTTGTCTATAAAAAATCTCCACTCCGTTTACATTAATTGTCTTATTTAAAATCTGTCTGTTTATATTTTTCCTTCTAATTATTACCAATTGTGGTTTTTGGTTGCACACAAGCGGGTATATGTTGGTAGAAATACGGCCTTATTTTTTACCTCCTACTTGACCTTTAAAATATAGATACCCATATTCTTATCCGTGATGTAGATATAGCCACGACGGTCTACCAAAACGTCTTCGGTTTGAACGACCAAGTCATCTTCCGGCATCGGGCCAAATCGTTTTGAGGGTTTGGGAGGGATAAAATACCCGATTTCCTTAGGAACATTCACATCAGAAACATCATAGACACGAAGCCCGGCATTAAACCAGGTCATATAAAACAAATTGCCTTGCCCTTGCACATCGGGATTATGCAATAAGTGATTGAAATTATGCGGCCCTGACCAGCCTTTTTCTCCCGGTAACTGGTGCCTTTGGAGGTTAATGGTTGGGGAAATAGCGAGATTAGTTTTGGATTTTTAATGTCCTTGATATCCACGATGGAAGCGTGAAACAACGCTTCCTTGTAACTGTTTAGGTATTACAAGGAGTGGCAGTTAAGAAGGTGAATCCAGCAAGAGCGTTTTTAAGTTGCCCAAACAGGTTTTGTTTCTGCTTGCGGCAGGTAGCAATAAAGGATTGAATGCGGGCATAAGTAGCTGCCCCGTTGAAAGTACGGAAACAGCCGGCCACTTTGAGTTTTGTTTTGGCTGGTCTTAAATCCCTTTCGGCTTGGTTGTTGGTAAAAGGCACCATCTCGTGTTGGGCAAAAGCCAGTACGGCGTCTTTATACTTGAGCAGTCTTTCCAGCAGGTTTCGACCTTTGGTTTTTTGGGTCTTGCTTTGTTAGTGGGCTCAGGCAGGGGTTCTTCCCAGACCTTGCTGGCAAAACTGCTCATAGAGTTCTTGCCAGTAGGCAAAGTAGCCGACTTTGCGAGTGCCTTGCCGGGAGTGTTGATACAAACTCAACAACAATTCTTTCATGGAAGCAGCCCAGCGGGAATCCGACTCAATCAAGGCCTGGAGTTCTCTCAGCAGATGCGCCCCACAAATGGCATGCTTACAATCAGTAAAGGTAAAGTAAGCGCCAAGGCAATCATGTACTGCCCAGCCAGTAAAATGAGCCAGTATACTGTTCTCTCCCGTAAAGCTTTCTGCCCCCGGTGAGCGTCCACAAACAGGTAGCTGTATTCCTCATTGGAGCAGGCATGCAACCACTGCAACTTGCCCTCCACTCTTAAACCCGTTTCATCAAAATGAGCCAAAGCACTCTTTTCAAGCTTTGCTTTGATGACTTGCTCGCTTTGCTTGAGCCCCTCACTGACCTGGCTGTTGGCTCTCAGCAGGCTGGCCGGGTTGATTGAATAGCCAAACAAGTCAGCAAACAAAAGGCTTACTTTCCCAAACGATACCTGGCAGGCGTTGCTCAGCAGCACGCCTAAAGCCAGCACACCGGGTCCGTATTGGACCGGTGCGCTCACTTGGGCAGGAAAACAGCCACTCACCTTTGCCCCGCATCCGGGACAATTACAACGCAGGCGCCGGTATTCACGCACCAGTAGTTTAGGCTCGGGCAGATCAAATACCTGCCTTGATTCTACCACCTCACCCAGTGCTGTCGCCAGGTCTGCTCCACAACTACATACCTCAGGCTTGCACTCTACTACCTGATCGGCCAGCACCACCATCTGCAAAGTACGGCCCTTATGGCCTTTCTGCCCCTCTTGCTTTTTGTGGCCGGTTTTGGGCAAAGCCGGCTTCTTTTGATAGCCTTCCTGAGAAGAGGGTTTATGGCTGTTACTGTTGTTTTGGGCTAATCGAGCCTTTAACTCCCCGTTTTCCTGCCGTAACTCGGCATTCTCCTTGTGCAAGGCCGTGTTTTCATCCTCTAGCTTTTCGATGCGAGCCAGCAGTTGGTAGACCAAAGCCGTTAGCGAGGATATGTCCTGTGGTAGTTCCAAGGCCTTCTATCTATTTAGGATACTTCTACGGCTTTCTCTTATTTTAGCTGTCTATTGCCTTACCTAAACAGTTACGCTTCCTTTGCATAGGTTACATCTTCGGAATTGACAAAAGCAATTCCTTTTTCTGCTATCGGCAAGGCTCCGTGAACCCCCAATGTATTATGGAATGGCGGACTAAAATCCAGACGTGAAACTTGCTTAGGGTTTTTAACATCGCTGATATCCAGAACTACCATTCCGGCTGCCCCATAAGGAAGATACGCCAGGTTATCCAATACATACGGTGGCCCGTGTAAGGATACTTCGTGATCGCTGCCGCAAAAGACGTGACTCGGATGACGGGAAGTGGTGGCTTTTTCATCCGGATGCTTTTCATCGACATAGTGATGCTCGGTTTCAGTATCTTTCTGTCCGGGAACCCACCAACGGGAAACTTCCACTGGTTTTTTCGGGTTGCTTATATCCACAATCACATAGATATTGCCTTTATAACCGGGCATTCCTGCTGCCAGATGCATATACTTCCCGCCATTGTAAAAATTACGGTGCGTACCGCTTCCGCCCGTTTTGTAATGCCCCAATTTTTTCGGGTTGAGCGGGTCTGAAATATCCCAGATATACACGCCTTCGGTAAACGGTTTAGTTGTATCGCCGCCAAAATTGGGAAATATCTTTTCCAGTGAAGTGATCATGATGTCTCCGTGAAGTTCCATCTGCAAGGTCCAGGTGTTTGGCGGACCTTCGATAAACTTGACTACTTTAGTTTTGAGGGATCGGTAACATCCACCACCGACCAACCCGAATGCCAGACCTGGCCGGTAAATAAATACCATCGGCCTTTATGTTCTTTGACAGACATCTTAAAAGCCGGTCTGCCGTTCATATCCGTATAGCCAACCGGAACAATTCCTTTTGCCTGATACCCCGCGGGTATCGGTTGTGCCTTTCCGGCAAGACAGGTCATACCAATGAGGATACACCGGGGCAGCCATTTGAATAAGGAAATCTTTTGCATTTTTCATTTTTTGTTCAACTGATTGGTTAATGCAAAATTGCCTCGGTTTGACAAGGAGATTACTGGCCAAATACGGCTTTGTATTGGCCTATTTATGCTTGTTGATTGGCTGGAGCATGTTGAAGTTTGTTCTACTAGCAAGAATCGTAGTTCCCGGAATAGAAAGGCTTCCCTATTTCAATAGAATTACCGGTGCTTTTGGCGGTAGGTAAGCGGGGTCTGATTCACCACCGATTTGAAGAAGCGATTAAAGGATGCAGGGTCGTTGAAGCCAAGCTGGTAAGCAATTTCTGCTACCGTATTGCCGGTGTTTTGCAGCAACGATTTTGCTTCCTGAGCAAGCATTTCCCGGATGTTATCCAGCGCCGTCTTCCCGGTGCTTTCCTTAACTACCCGGTTTAAATGATTCGCGCTTACACAAAGCATTTGGGCATAATCACTCACTTTGCGTTTCGACAAATAATGGACGCCCACTAGCTTCTGAAACCGCGCCGTAAGGCTGTAGGTGCTCCCAATAGTTGCATTTGCCGGTAAGCCTTGTCTTTCATAACTTCTTTTGCCTGCAACAGCAGCAGATAGACGTACATTTGAATGGCCTTTGTCCTACCAGTTTGTTGTCTTTTGAGTTCATCATCCATTTTCAAAACCAGCTCAACCATTGCGTTTAATTCATCTTTTGCCAGTTGAAAAACGGGAGTACCATTGATATGATAAAAGGGAAATTCATTGTCAATACTGGAGGGAGCAATTATTTCCTGCAAGAAATCTTGTTTGAACAGTATATAGTAACACAAAAAGTCGTCACTGATATTGCTCTTGGCAAATACCTGGTTGATATGGGTAAATGCAATGGTTTGAGGCACATGCTTAAAATGCTCCAGACCTATTTGCATATCCAAAGTGCCTTTAATATGAATGCTGATCCGGTAAAAAATGGATTTTAAGGGGCCAATCGAACGTAGCAAACCTTCATTGGAGTACAGCTCGAAACCTTCAATCATCTTTTCTTTTTCAATACGATTATAACCGAATGACGACGAAGCGGCCTTGTTCCGGTGTACCGGTCTGAACTGCTCAAGGGTGTACTGCGGAATACCGGTAAAATTCTTTTTAGCCATTAATGAATGAGCCAAGTGGTAAGCTTTCTCCTAAACGAATGCGTCTAAAATTCTGCCTAAAGCCTCCTCGGTAGCGGGTACCTGCGATGCTAGGCTCCCCAATATAAGGTACGAAAAGGTAAGCACAAACCGGTTTAAGATCCGTACCCAAAAAAGATTCGAATTGGGGAGAAAGCGTTTTGTCCTAATTACAGCCCCATTGGGGGAGGGATTTTAAGTCCTTTTGTGCAGGCTACTTATTCTTTAATCAGTTCTATGATTTGGTCTCTGGCCTGCCGTGATTCGGGAAAATTGAGCAGCATCCAGACATGCACCATATCTTGATATTCATAATAATTAATCTGTATCCCTTTAGATTTGGCAAGGGCCAGGAGCTTTCTCGTATCCGCCACCAGAATTTCTTTAGTCCCGGTAAAAACAGAAATTTTTCCAACTTCTTCCAGCGGGCCATGGATGGGGACTAAGCAGATAATACGCCGGATCGGTGTCACCTGCATAAGCCATGCCTGCCATCCGGAGGCCTTCTATTCCCATGGGTGTACGACAAAATGCAGAGCGTTCATCCGCATTTAGCTTCGCTGAGAATAGTTGCAATGCGGATGTGTATAGCCGGGCATTTGAAATGCCCTTTTTCTCAGTTCCGCATTGCAAATGCGGAACAACACGAACAAAGTTTAATGGTTGATCTGCAATTTGTCGTATACCCATTCCCATAAAAGGATCAGCCGGATCAATCTTTGCTATTTCGGGATTGGTTAAGGTGATGTCAAGCCAGGGGGAGAGCAGAATGAGCTGGCTGGGCGTGGGGACCGTTTCATTTCTCATCTTCTGGGCCAGAGCCAGGGCAAAGCCGCCCCCGGCAGAATCACCCATAAGGATAAGATTGTCGGGATGAACACTTTCCAGCAGTGATTTATACGTGGTTGCTACTACCTCAAACGCCTCTTTATAGGTATATTTTGGCGCAAGCGGATAATCAGGGGCCGTAATGGAACACTGTAAATGCTGGAGCAGATACGCTAAGAAATTCCAATGCACCTTGACAAATCCTCCGACATAGGCTCCTCCATGAAGGTATAAGATATGTTTATTACTGCCTTTCTGTTTGGGCGTCAGCGTAAAAACATTGCTTCCATTAATCTGATGGGTATGAACGTGGCAGAATTCTAAAATTTTTCGCGGTGGCTCAGGCGAAGAAAAAAGATTCAACCGGCCCGTAGCAAACTGCCGTTTGAGAAGGCTTTTTTTGCCGATGAGCCGAGTCTAAGCCAGAAAGATACGGGCTGTTTTTCCTGAGAGATTGATTCTTCGGCTAGTGGTATTTTCCCGGCCATCATATGGGTGACGATGCTTTATGTGCTTCTGCGCTTTACTTCCTTAATCGGAAACAGGCCTCGCAAAGTTGATAGGAAAGCATTAGCGGCCAGGGCTGAATACCTACTAGCGCGAATCCCTCTTCCGCCTCTTTTCTCCGATCAGATTTTTTATCGCGAAGCCTCATACCGGGGTAAATTCTCTACACCTTCACCAGAAACGCTACCCGGAATGATGCTGAATCGTCCATTTTAAACGCTTCTGGGAAGTATTGATACTATGGCGACGAATTTGATGGGTAAGGGATTAGCCATTATTTTCCTGTAAGCACTTATTGTTTTGTCATTTGACAAAAGGCAATTAAGTGACAAACTTGAAATCAGGCACTTATTTTTAGTATGATTGAAGCTGTGAATAAGTATAAATCAAAATCAGCCGGTACAACCCAAACAAAAAGTAGAGCAATCTATTCCGAGCAATGAAAAAGATTTTAATTGTAGATGATGAAAGGGATACCTGTTATTTGTTGAGTTATATGTTAAAGGGGAAGAATTATCTTGCGCAGTGTGCCAATACCCTGGCGGAAGCCAGAACAGCCTTACTCGACCACGCCCCCTTTATCATTTTCCTGGATATTAACCTGCCGGATGGTTCCGGCCTCCACTTCATTGAATTTATAAAGAATACTGCTCCGGATACCAAAGTGATCCTGATGACGGCGTATAATGAGGTTACCGAACGAAAAGAAGCGCTGTTACAAGGAGTCGATTACTTTATGGCAAAACCATTCACCCATGAAGATATCTATCAGGTATTGCATCGATTCTTTCCCGAAAGATATTGCCCTGACAGTTAGAAAATAGGGGTCTCACATTGTAGAAATAATTCCCCGAATGATCCCTTTGCCATCTGATTTTCCCCGCTGATCCCTCACGCTGTTTGATTGAATGCGGTTTTCGGCTGCACTTATTACTGGCATGGTATTTCTATGAAGAGGTATACTAGCGGATCAATTAAGATTTACTAGCTACATATGAGGTAAAAAGGATGATCCCGAAAAGGATAATGATTCAACCAGCTCCGATTCAAAAAATGAAGAAGTAAAAGGCAAGGAGTGGTTAGATCGACTGAATCGTATTCAAAAGAAAACTTACCGGAGTAAAAATCAAGTCAATACAATTTAAACCAACTACAAACATGAAATCAGTAAAAATATCAATAATGAATAAATGGATCACGGGTGGTCTCTTTACTTTTTGTTTGCTATCGGGTGCATTCTCAGCATACGCCCAAAATGACCAGCGGGTACGCTTTGGGGTAAAGGGAGGCGTTAATCTGGCCAACCTGTACATTGATGAGGTAACCGATGAAAAAGCAAAAGCAGGGTTACATGCCGGCCTATGGATGAAGGCGCCTATTGGGGAGTTTTTCGCCATCCAACCAGAATTAATCTGGTCTTCAAAAGGATCAAAAATCGGTGAGTATAAAAACATTCCTTTCACCCAGGATGGCCAGGTGAGATTTAATCTCAATTATGTAGACTTACCCGTATTAGCTTCTCTGACCCTGGGCCCGGTAAGCATTCAGGCTGGTCCTTATGTTTCGTACTTAATCAATGCCAATGTAAAGAATCTAAAAGAGGATTTATCGACTGGTGCGGCAAAAGATTTAGATAAAACTGACTTCAATGCAGTCGATTATGGACTGGCAGGAGGTTTAGCCCTGGATATAAAAGGGTTCCAGTTAGGGGCCAGATATAATTACGGCTTGAGAGAAATTGGGAAGAGTGACGTTGCCGGACAAATCACTAAAAATGCTAAAAACTCAGTTGCGCAGGTCTTTGTTGGGGTCGGTTTTTAACCCTGTTAACGGTAATCCCGCAACCATACGGAATGCGTAGTAAATCACATTAGTAGACTAGTAACTTCAATAAGTAGTCTTTCTTCACCAAACTTCCTTCAGTTAGTAACTGTCGGAAGTTTTTTATTGCCCAAAAGCTTACCCTTTATTTTTATATTGAATCGAGGCGCAAGAAAACACCGCGCTGGTAGGTGAAGTACGGGCCTGTTAGCATTAGGCAAAGTCAAGGGTAACCCGAAAAGTAGTACCCGTACCTACCTGGCTGTCTACCGTAATGAATCCTTTATGAGACAGGATAATATTATAGGTGTGGGTAAGACCTAACCCGGCTCCATTCGATTTGAGGGAAAAAAAAGGGTCAAATAGCTTGGTAAGGGAGTCTGGTTCGATGCCCGAACCGTTGTCGGTAATGCTAACGATGCATTGATTGGCATCCCTTTCCGTTTTCAAAAGCAACGTACCCTGGCCGGGCTCCATGGCTTCTACTGCATTGATAATAATATTTAGCAGCGCAATTTTCATCTTTTCGGCATCAACCAATACCGCATCTATCCCGGTGGCGTACGCCTTTACCACTTGTAAATCCTTTAGTTGTATGCGGTCTAGTGCCGCCTCCAATGATTGATCCAGGAGGGCGTGAATGGAAATACGCTGGTATTCCAGCGGTGAAAGTTCAGTGGAATTGAGCAGGTCGGTGATGAGTTGATTGATGCGTCGGCCATTCCGGTGGATCATGTCCAGCATCAGGGCGGTTTCCTCATGAATGGTATCCCCCAGATCACTGCGTAACTGGTCGGCTGCCATATGAATGTTAGTCAATGGATTACGCACTTCGTGGGCGATGGTACGAGCAATCCGGCCCGATGAGGCAAGTTTTTCAGTTTGCAGCAGTTCAAGCAGTTCGGCATTGGCCGTTTTAAGAGATTGAATCTTTCTTTCCAAATCGTCTTCATCCCCAAAATCCGCTTTTTTCTTCATAGTATGGGTTCAGATAAGGTTCCCGGAACGAGGCTATTTTCCGAAAGGCTCCTGCTGAATAGCAAGCGGTTAGTAGTAACAGCGGCGCCAGGAGAGGGTAATACAATAGACAGAAAACCGATTCTCAGGTATTCAGTCAATTACAAATAATACAGTCCAATCGTCGTAGAAATTCATAAAGGTACGGTAAACAATATGGTTACCCTGGGGGTCATTCATAGTTACACGGCCTGATTCTTTGTCAATGGAGTACCCGACGGTATAAGTTTCTCCCGTCTTAAAACTATACTTGTCATTACTTGCCCGGAAAATTAAACTAGCCTTCATATGGTGGTTTTTATCTGTAAGAGTATACGCTTTTTTGTACCACCCCTTTTATTTTTTACCGGAATAAATGAGCGGCTCTTGTTTAACAATTAATTATTGAAATAAGTTACAGTACCGCTTCAGTTGGGTAGCGTTACTTTTTGTCCCCCTCCCAGGAGCTAAGAAGACAGTGCTTAAAAAACTGACATTGCGTAAACCTTCCGGCAGAACAGCAATGAGAAGACCTACGCCCCTACCGGCACTTAGGCTACATTGTAGATTATTTTCCTCACTTCGGGGCATTGTACCAGCTTTACACAAGGCCTGTTAAGACCCGGCTATTTTATCTTACAATAAGGTGTGGTTTAATGGTCAACCAGGGCACTATTGCAAAATAAGAGGCAACTTATCCGATTGCTGGCGCGGTATTGCTTCCTTCTTATTCAATCGCTACTACCGTTTGAACAAATTGTTCACCACCCCTTCCCAGTACCAGTATGGAAACCTTACCGCATCCGGTTATCAACCAGCAAATGCATTGCCTCACCATCGGAGAGCAGGTTCCGTGTTTTGAGGCGGATAGTACCTTGGGCCGGGTTAAACTGGAAGACTATCAGGAGCAATGGCTGGTATTATTTACTTATCCGGCCGATTTTACGGCTGTTTGTGCCACCGAAATAGTAGCTTTTGGGAAACTTCACCAGCAATTTAAGGATATAGGATGCCAGGTGGTAGCCTTAAGTATTGATAGTGTGGGCTCCCATATCCCTTGGCTGCAAACTATTGAAGATTGGCTGGGAGAGCGGATTGAGTATCCGATTATCGGAGATTACGACGGCCGGATTGCCCGCGAGTATGGCGTGCATATGCCTGATGGTAACCAGGCGGCAAGCATCCGGTGTACTTTTATCATTGATACCCATCAAATCTTAAGGGCTTTGCTCATGTATCCAGCGGAGGTAGGGCGCAATACGGAGGAAATTCTTCGGTTAGTCCAGGCACTGCAGCTAAGTGATAAGCTGGGCAAGTCTACTCCGGCCAACTGGCAACTAGGAGATGAACTGCTTCGCGTAGAAGGGAGCAACTGACAGGACTAAGCAATCTTATATACAAACTAAATTTTATTACCTATACTCCATTACTCTTTTTAACCAGCAAAATTTATCATGAAACGTAATAACTTAATTTTCGCATTTGTAGTGGGTACTTTTTCACTGCTTTCGATGGGCGCATTTGCCCAAACCGATACAACCAGGGTGATAAGCCAGAATGAAATAAAGGCTAACAAACAAGCGGCTAAAGAATTAGCCCAGGAAAGTGAAGACCAGCTGAAAACTGAAGCCCGGGATGGTAAGGATAAACTCAACGATATGGAGGCTTTAGAGAAAGAAAATAAGGCCAAAGCCAAAGAAGCCCGTCGCGTCAATTCCGATGCTTCAGATGCAGCCCGGCAATCTAAGAGAGCGGCAAATGCAGAAAGAAATGCGCAAAGAGCACGGAAGCAGGCCGGTAAGGCAGCGAAAGCTACGGAAAAATCAGATCATAACTAACGGACTAGTAGCGACCCCGGAAAGGTAGACTCTACGGCTGTGCATCCGTACAGAGAAGCGTGCACTTTTTCTTTTACTGAATTAACCCTGAATGGTAAGCCAACTCAGGGTTAATCGTTCCTTAGCCAACTAGTAAAACACATGGGTCCGGTGAAATTTTCCCACCTTATTAATACGGGTTGCTTCCTCTGACAAATTACTAAACTCTATTATACTACATTCTTTTTCAAATAGTTATGAAAGCAATTTATAAAACTGAAAATACCATTGAAGAAAGGTTATTGGTAAGTAACAACTTGTCTCATCCCGGCGCTGATTTTAAAATAGTAAGAATTGAAACGATTGACCTTAAGAATCAATTTTTAGAGGAAGGGCATACCCAGAACTTACTCTATAAGTCCGGATCATTTGTTAAGCAAGTAAATATGCACGTATTACCCTTACTGGGGTTGGTACAGGGGAAAACGGCTACCTTGGCTGAAGAGGACACCTATGCTTTATTTTTAGGGGAAAGCAACCAGGTTATGGCGGTGAATATAGGTTATAATCAACCCGATCAATATATACTGTTAGACTACTCTCAATTTGAAAAACTAATATCGGACATTGAACGCATTAATTTTTGGGTTGCTATAACCAATCAAACTTCCTGGCCACTAGTGAAGTTCAACCTATATGAGGGGTACGGCAAGCAGTTAAATCATGCTATTTTTACGGGTTTTAGGGTCAATAATGGCAAGGCAACCACCGGACATTACTATTACTCCACCGTTGAATTATCTAAAACGGAAAAAAACCTTTTTGATACAGGTGTATTTCTTAATCATATCAATGAAGGAGTTTTGGCCGGAGACAACCGTCTTGCCATTCCGGCTTGAGATTGGTCCGGAATGAAAGGAGTTCAGATAATACATAGCCCGGAGTAATGAAAACGGTGTAGATTATTACCTGTTTTATTGATCGTCAAATAACCCGTCGTATTTACTTAGGACTACTTTCGCAATTATTACCCCACCCCCTGAAGAAGGCTTAAAATCAGGTTTGTAAAGTCCCCTTCAGGGGATTTAAGGGTGTTTTGCGAAAAGTCCTGCACGATTAAACCGGAAGCCTTTCCGGTCAAAGTTTTATGGCAGCATATGCGAAATGTTATTGGGGATGATCATAATGGTATGCATACCCTTTTCATTAGGGCTTTCAACATGGATACTCGCGTTTTGGCGTTCAATAGCCTGCTTGACACTGTACTTCCCTAGTCCTGAACCATCGGATTGATCGGAAGCCCTGAAAAACATATTGGTAATTTGTTGTAGCTGATCCTTTTTCATACCCGTTCCATTATCCTGAAAAATTATTTCCCCCTGCTCTTGAGTAATGGTGATGGTAATATTCAAAAACTATTTTTTTCATAAACATCTTGGTATTTAATGGCATTTGAAATCAGGTTTTGGAAAATAATCCTTAGTCTTAATTCATCACTATAGAGTTGGTCACTAGCGGTCAGGTTACAGGTTACCTTTACTTTGTCAAAACCCTTTACATACTCTAAGTCTTCCAGGCAGTCTTTAATCAGGTAATTAAAATCGATTAGCTTATGAGCCACCTCCAAGCGGGTGTTTTTTAAGTAATTGAGCATTAGTTGCAGGAAATTATCCAGCTTCAGGACCCGGTTCTCTACCAGAAAAATGTATTCTCCAATCGCTTTGGGAATGTTTTCAATTTTGATCAGGTTAATAAGGCCCAGAATGGTAGTCAAGGGAGATCGCAGATCATGGGAGGTGCGGTAAACAAACTGATCCAACTCAAAATTGCGTTCTTTTAATTCACTCAAAGCAGTTTCCAGGGCTTGAGTCGTTGCTTTCTGTTCGCTTAGGTCGGTTACTACTTCAATAGCGTAATAGAGAGCCAACCGCTCATCATACTGGATCGAAACGTTCTGCAGCCCCCAGATCACCTGACCCGACCTTTTGAGGTATCTTTTCTCATTCTCATACTTTTTCGTTTCGTG
This sequence comes from Cytophagales bacterium, assembly GCA_030448185.1. Taxonomy (GTDB): domain Bacteria; phylum Bacteroidota; class Bacteroidia; order Cytophagales; family 172606-1; genus CADCTQ01. The sequence goes on from JAUJNL010000036.1 coordinate 38,162, forward strand.
AATTTGCATCAAATGCACCATTTCCGCGACCTTATCATGATCATCCGGATGGATTATAGTTTTTAATTCTTTGTTTAAGAGCTCTTCCGGGGTATAGTCCAATAATTGACAGTACCTAGGGTTAACCTCCTGAATAATACCTTTTTCATTAATAAAAGCAATTCCCGAAGGAGAATTCTCAAACAATTGAAGGAATCTGTTTTTCACCAGATAGCGGGTAAAGGGTTTATTAAAATTATCCCTGGTTTGTCCCTGACCTGTTCAGGAGATCAGGTTTTTTTGAGGCGTTTAACCCTACCTTATACTAGGGTTACGCTAGGGTTACGTGAAGGATTTTGATAATCCGAAAAAGTAGCAGAATCCTGTATCACCAGGAATCTGACAGTAGATCTACAGGTTACTGCGGGTAACTTCCGGGAGCTTTCCGCTGGAAATGTCCTTGCCCACCCGGCCATTTGTTTGTAGGAATTTATTTTTCTCGGCGGTTAATGAAAATACATTTGGCCCGTCAAATACAAGCAAGAACTTTCATTTTACAAACTGAATCCAAACGGAGTTAAACGCAAGCTTCCCGGTATCGTGGAGTGAATTTTCCAGTTGCAGGACTGCATCAATGTGCGTTTTAGCTGAATCAACGTGTATGTACTGAGTCCCTGCATAAAATTCTCCGGTAATCCTAACCACCGCCTCAACGGGATGTTGTTCAAAAAAGGATTTTAGAGGTCCCGAAGCTGGATGGAAGGCCCCATCCGGCTCAATTTGTTCAACCTTGAGAACAAGACTTCCATCTTCCCGGTAATTAAGATTTGTTTTTTACTACTGCTTACTTTTAATCCTATACCCATCACAACTGGGTTGTTTTTGGCTAATTTAATTTCCCGCCGGCCATCCTTATCCTTAATATCAACATCTACGGCCAAGAAGGAACCTTCACGATTGGGCTTTGAAACCTCCCTTACCCTAAGAAACTCTATCGTTTTTCCATCTTTTTCAACGGAAAGAGTCCCATGGGTTCCAATCAACTTATCTGAACCTAGTATCACTGCACAATCGGTCATCATGGTTTATTAATTAAAAAATGGAGCGTAAAAAATTCCTATATCGGGAGGTCGGTTTCTACTACCGTGTTAAAGTCGGGTTTAGTGGCTGGATCAGACTTCTTCCAGTACCGCTGCTACTGTAATAGCGTAGAAGCGCCAAGCAGAAAAGTTAATTCAGACGACTCTTGTGATTGAACTTCCGGGGTGACTGCCGTGAAATCACCCCCGGAAGAACCCATCTTATTACTGCCGGAACGCTGGTTATTTTCAGGCTAATGGTCTTTGATGAAACTGACTCCGTTTTATTTTCACTTGATCAAAGTCTAAAGTCAATTTCTGACTTTGTACTTCTATAGTCACTCTCAACCGACCTTTATCATCAGATCAGTAGCATTCCTGGTACCACGGGCATCGCTACTTTTTATGTTTCTTCTTGGAGGATGATTGTTTGGTCATTGAATCCTCGCGGGAACCAGGAGCATTTCCGCCCAGATTCTTTTGCTTAGTATCATCTACGACCTGAATCTTATGCGAGTCTTGCTGTAAAGACTTTTTATAATCGCTGTTATCTTTTGACATATTGGGGGAGGTTAAGGCATTATTGCCATTGGGAGTTATAAATAGGAAATGAAATTGAGCCGGCTTTGGATGGTTTGTATTTTTTGCTGATTCAATAATGACTGCACGCTAATACAGCAATATCTGATCTTGTTCCTCAGGTGATTTTGAAAAAGCTACTTCCCATCCGCCTTCCTTAAGAATTTTGGCCAGATACGTATGAATGTTTTCGTGCTTAAACTCAGGAAAAGCCTCCAGTTGAATGGTGAGTTCACCTGCTGGGTATAGGACTGCTCATCGCATTCCTGGATGGCTTCGTTGAGCCTTTCTATGGCGGCACTGAACGTTTGTAAAAAATATTCTCTTTTGGAAATCAGGGGCGAGTTCATAGGTTGGTAATAAATTAAACGTGGTTATTGTAACTAAAGAGGTACTTCTTGTTTTCGGGTAACACCGCGGATCCAGGCCATCTTAGGCATCCTTCAGGGAATGAGGACCATTCTCCCGAACGTCTGCTTAGTTAAAAACTGAATATTGTTCTAACGTTTTTTCTTAACCCGGAGAGCCCGACCTTTTCTCTAGGCTGGCAGTTGGATAACGCCTGACTCAGTAGAAGATGCAGTTGGCCCCGGGCCTGCATAAAGCCATTGATCTTCTCCACTTTGTCAGTCTTGCCCCAATAGCCTTGCTGGTACTGAACCTGTTCACTGACAAGCCTCCTTAGGATCGTTCTTTTTCGAGGCTCAAAGAGATCGTTTCCCGGATCTTTAAAACCTTCCAGCAGGGCTATAGATTGCTCAAAAAACTGCTCCAGCAACTTGGCCTGAGGATCAGTAATGGTAAGGTCGTTAAGCTGGTTATGAATCGTTTGTATATTTTGTAAAGGAGTAGCCATACGAAAATTAAAGAAGCAGTGGTTTGAATAAATTATTTAATAAGAAATTGTGGTATGGAACATTCTTGGTTCAGGAAAAGGGACAAGCAAGAACGTCTGCGGAGTAGAGTAGACAAGAATAGATCCAGGCTTAAGCAAGCAAGTACGGAAAGCAATTACTGATTTTATTTTATGCCCTGATTCTCAGAGAAGCGCTATAAAGGGTAGAAAGACAAAATGAGCTCTTGGCAGGGCATCCAAGTACCGGCTGAATGAGTCCCGGAATGGGGAAAATAATACACAATGCATCGGTCCTGGATATTTCGGCTGGTCTTCCCTCAATAAAAAGGACGAAAAGGTAAGAACAAACTGCACTAACAACGGGCTACCAAAAGGTTCGATTCGGGAGACACCACTGAGGTACGTTCTTTCTGCCTTCCATAGACGGCAAAACGTTTCAGGGGAGGGTTTATTTCTCGCTTTGCTTGCTATCCGAAAACAAGGGCCCTGACATCCTACGGTGGTACCCGCTTTGCCAAACTGACGGGTCGGCCCTGTTGAGTATTACGGCTGGATTCACTTTGCTAGTCATTCTGCTCACCTGCTGGCTAGCGAACCAGCAGTGGGTAATCCTCATCGAGCGGCTAGCAGCGCAACTGCTTCTGTTAATGGTAGAATAAACCCATTGGGGACAGTCCGACTTTTTGTGCAAGCAATTTCAGTATTGCCGCCACCTGGTTCCGTTACTGCTTACTATCTTTACGGGGATCAACCGCCCAGCGAAGCTCATTTAGCCATTACCGCTGCAGTAGTATCCCTTCGGAAAGCCAGCAATTTTGATTCAACAACGTGCCCACTGACTCCCAACATACGCCTCTTCCTCTGCCAGACAGCAACTACGTGCTTGACGAGGCGGAACGCCTGTTTTTAGAGCAAGGCTACGCGGGAACCAAATTACGGGAACTGGCCTCCCGGTTGAAAATCAAACCGGCCTCCTTGTATTATCACGCCCCGGGCGGTAAGGAAGAGCTCTGGCAAATGGTCATTGACCGGGTTTTGAAACGCCACCGCAGCCAACTGGTGTCGCTTGCCCAGCAGGCTGATCCTGCGTTTCGTTCTCAATTGACCACTATGGCCGATTGGCTGGTCTCCCAGCCACCCGTCAATATGCTATCGTTAATTACCTCACAATTACAAACTTCCCAAAGCCAAACCTCCGTCCAATTATCCGAACGCATCTACCAGGCTATGATGGAACCGTTCGTACAGGTGTTGCAATCAGCTATCGAACGCGGTGAAATACGACCCGTAGCAACTGATCTGGTAGCCGGGGCGCTGATCGTATCCATCAATGGTCTGTTGCCTTTGGCACATACTGGTCAGTTACCCCGCCCTGCCCGGGAGTTGGCCCACGAACTGATCGACATTTTTCTGGACGGTTTGCGGAGGCAATAAGCATTTTTTCTAAAACTTAAAAGAAAACGAAACATTGTCTAACTAAAATTAGTTAGATATACGATCAACCTAACTTCCCCTAATTATGCCCAACCAAGCAATTTCCAATCAACTGGTAGCTTCTTCCGAAAGTCCTGTTTCAACCCTCCTAGCCAAGCGCCCTTACCGATGGTGGCAGGCCGCGCTGGTAGGAGTAGCCGCCAATGCCATCAGTGCTTTACCGGCTGGTTATAATGGCAATGAAGCTTTCTACAACCACTTTCAGCAACCCGACATTGCGCCTCCTGACTGGGCTTTTGCTCCCGTGTGGCTTTTCAATAATGTCACTTCCTTGTATGCTGGTTTAACGGTAGCCAATCTACCCAAAGGTACTCCGGGCCGGAAGGCATTTCTGATACTGGAAGGAACCCAGTGGGTACTCTTTGCTGCTTTTAGTCCATTGTATTTCGGTTTGAAAAGCCCGGTATTGGGGGCCATTGACACCGCTGCTGGTTTAGGAGTAACGACAGCTAGTTTGGCAGTAGCTACCAGAGTCCACAAAAAAGCGGCATTAGGGATTCTGCCCCGTTTCGTCTGGCTAATGCTGGCCACTTACGTTTCAGTATACGTGGCGGTTAAAAACTCAGATCCCTTATTTAAGTAAGCAGCATACCATCATCATCCTTGCGTATTTCTAGTGAGTAGTGTTCATGTGTAGGCTTCTGCCTGAGAGGTAGTTGCTATGGCAGTAAACCTCAGGCAGAAGCCTTCGGCCAAAGACTAAACCACAATAATTAAAATTAACCAATCCAATCCAGCCCTTCCCGATGGAACTTACATTCAGAACTGCCCACCACCATGATTTGGATTTCATTGCCTGGTGTAATTATGCCGCTACCTCGCCAGCACCTGGTTTTTGTTATTGGGATCCACTACTGGAAGGTACCCAAACCGAAACAATGCAATTTATCAGGGCCATTTTTCAACACGATGCCTTAGCCTGGGGATCCGTTGAGGATTTTATAGTGGGAGAGGTAAGTGGTGAGAAGGTATGCGGAGCATCCGGATTTGTGATGGGTCACACGGACTATCGGCCACTTCGCTTGGAGAAGCTACAGCAGGTACAAGCGGCATTAGGCTGGAGTGATCATCTGTTACAAACTTTCATCCAAAACTATGAGCAAGTATGGACTAATCCACTGGATGTTACGCTTAAACCCTCCGGAAATTGGACAGTTGAATGCCTTGCCGTGCTACCCGAATACCGGGGCCAGGGCGTAGGAGAAAAGCTGCTGGAAGCACTGGCCCACCGAGGAATTCAGAAAGGACACCAGACGATGGGCATTTCGGTAACGATGGGTAACCAGGCGGCCGAAAAACTCTACCAGAAAGCAGGCTTCAGGCCCTATATTACCTACTGGGAAAGTTATTTTGAGGGGCAATTTCCGGGAACAATTAAGTACAGTAAACCTTTGATGCCTACTTCCGGACAGTCTGTATGGGGGTAACAACATGTTATCCGAAAAATCGGCAGGAGTGGCGAAAATGGCTACTTGAAAATCATCAAAGTAGTCAATCGGTTTGGCTGGTTTATTACAAGTTGAAGAGCCGTACTCCTTCCATTCGCTATAGCGAAGCGGTAGAAGAGGCGCTGTGTTTCGGTTGGATTGATAGTAAGGTACAACCCATTGATGAAGTAAGTTATAAACAATTGTTTTCGGTCCGCAAGCCCAGGAGTGTTTGGTCAAAGGTAAACAAAGAGAAGGTTGCTACACTGATTGAGCAGAGGCTCATGACCGATGCGGGGTTTAAGAGCATAGAGACGGCGAAGCAAAATGGCTCCTGGACTACGCTTGATAAGGCGGAAAATTTAATCTTACCCGATGCTTTGCAAGCAGTGTTTACAACACACGCAGCTGCCGCAAGTTATTTTCACTCGTTAAGCCGAACAACCAAACGAAATATTTTACAGTGGATTACCTTGGCAAAACGACCGGAAACCGTTCAAAAAAGAGTACAGCAAACGCTGCAGGCAGCTTTACATAAAACAGTACCCAAACCGTTTAGATCATAAAACCTAACGCTTTGCCCTGCAACCGCACCACCCCAATTCTTAGCCGCCTTACACTTAGGAATTACTCTTCTTTTCCCTTTCAGATCATACTGCCGGTGATACCGGTGCCACTCAGCTGAAAAGTACGTTAAAAGGTGATCAAATTCCTCCGCCTTCAGTCCTGTCAAGGACAAGAATACACCAGGCGGTTGCCGTACCGTTGCTAATGAATACATAGAAAATACGCTAAAACAAGAAAAACCAGCCACTATAGAAATTTAACCGTACTAATCTTTAATATTTGTGCTGATTAGGAAAACTTATTTAGAAAAGACATAATGGTATTTCTAATTCCTGAATATCTTATTGCGGATACAATATTCCCAAGGCAGGAAAACTACTTTAGGATTGCCCTATAAAAGTGACTTTCTGACCGGTCGGATGCAGTATTGGCAGAAATAGAATTTGCTGCTTTGTTAACACAAAAGCGTACAAGTGGTGGGATAACCAATAAATGGAAAAAACCGCAATTACTCTCCCATTTGAATAGAGTCTTTTTCCAATCTAAAATTTGGCCTTCATGGAGGGCATGATCTTTGGTTACCTCAGCAAGGGGGATTGTTTATTGAGGGTTCTATTGCTGCTTTTACGTAGAAGGCGGCCTAAACTTTCGCTTGTTTTTGGTCATAAGTACTATATTTAAACCAGATAGTAGAATTTAAATCCTGTCTTTAAATTTAGGACGGAGCATACAGAGTTGAACCTATCCTTCCTTTAAATTCTATAAACTATGGATAGTATTGTTTCGTTTATCCTTTAAAAGAACCAGCATATGATTGTTCATATTATTTATATCTTGCTTGTTATCGTTGTATTCATCATTGGCTTTATGTTAGGCATTTCCAAAGCGGATGAGCACGATAGGATCGCTGATCAATATGAGAAAGACGATAATCGGGAAGCCAATACTGAAAATGGGAAGCGAATTATTGAGCAGGCTCGTAACAGAAAGGAAGAGTATTTAAAACAAATAAATAAAGCTCAGTAATTGAAATTATGCTCAGAATTTGGCGTCCAGGCCGGGACTGGAGTCGGTCCATGGCTTAAGTTGGAGTCTTATGGGTAGAAGAGGTTTTTGAGGAATCATTATTTTTTAGAGAACCACCGTAATCTTCCCCTTTCAAGGTATTTGATAATTTGTGATTATTCACTTGAAATTCAGTTTTACATCCGCACTGATTAGTTAAGCTTATTCTCTCTCAAGGTCCAATCATGATTGAAATCAGTCATACAGGCAATTTCTTGATTTTTGTTTAGCGGTAAGTTACGTCACTTTCCTTGTGAATCTTCCGGATCTGCTTGGCCAGCCGTTTATTTTATTTACTGCATTTACCTTATAGCCATTTGAGCCAAGTATAAGCCCTACTTTTTGAGACTCGCATCACCTCGCAAACATGGCTAAAGGATATTTTTCTCGGTGCTGTTGAATGAAAGGATACTTTAACGAGAAAGGTGGAGCTCAAACATAGGACTTGACAGGCGGGCCAGGATACCAATTGCCTTTTCTGGGCCAGAATAGATTGTAGGTACTGGCTCCAGAATCTCTACCGCTGCTTTAAAACCCATCTTTTCTGCTGTAAGCGTATTAACTTCTGGTCTGCTGACATACCTGTTCGAGGAAAAAATCTTCTGGATACTGTTTCAACTCTAATATCAGTGCCGGCGCATGCTCACTTAAATGCTTGGACCACGGGCTACTTGATTATAATTAACTAATTAACGCTTATCTGCTACCAAGCTCTTCAAAAATTCTTGTTTTTGCACAATTTTAACAAATACTTAAATAGTAATAATGAAAAAATATTTCAAAATTTGAGTTTGTACGCTGATTTTGAATTTTAAACAGATGTAAGAGTATTTCTTTTCTCTACCGTTTTAAACTCGATTATTTTTCAATCATGGAGTTATGTTTAACTGACAATTGCATTTATCCATTAATAAAAAATAAGTGAGCTGCAATCAAGACTATAATATAATTAATAAAATATATAAAATTATCAATACAAAAATTAACGTCAATAAAATCACCTGCTAAAATTTGATTATTTTACGTATATTATTAAAAAGCGCATATCAGTCTTTGCATTTTTAATGCATCTGTTTTCCTCTGTTTTATATTTACATATTAAAAATCCGTTGAATTTAATTTACAATAAATTAATATTCATCCATCAAATACTAGCTCATTGGTATTGACTCGTAATTTTTTTTGATGTAAGTTTGGAATAGAGAACGTAATGAATTAACAATCATATATATTACGGACCATAGAATACTATAATAAGTTAAAATTGTACTTTTAATATATTATAGGTTACTTTAAAAGAGTGGTCCGGGGAGAATTCAAGTCTGTAACGGCAGACGTTCCATCAGATTGTTAATGCACTCATTTATTGGCACTGATTAATATCGGTATAATGGAATTCTTCTGATAAGGAATAGCCTGTCAGAAGACGGATCCGACTAATTAATTACAATTTCTGTATTCGGATTTTTCCGCAGTATAGATCCCTTACCCAACCAGACCCACTCTTTCCATTACCTGTAGGTATAGGTAATAATAGCTTTTCTTAAGGCTTTATGAGCCTGAGAATAACCTGCGTAACCGTTTTGCTTAGAAAATGGATTCAGTGTGTAAGGCTTTGCTTTTTACCGCAGTTGCCTGATATAAGAAGTATATTCTACAAGCCGAAAGGAAATGAATTAAATAAACAAACCCTTTAGATACTTAAAGTATGGAAACGCGTGAAGTTATTTCCTTAAATACCAGCTTGTTGAGTTACCAGGAGGCGCTACAAACCATTCTTAAATTGGCCGGCAAAAAAGAGTCATCTTTTATCTGCTTTGCCAATGTGCACATGACGGTAGAAGCTTATCTGCGCCCAAGTTTTGCTAAACTCCTCAGCAGAGCACAGCTAATCACTACTGATGGAATGCCCTTAGCCAAATCCATTAAATTCTTGTATGGGATACAGCAGGAGCGTATTGCGGGCATGGATATGATGAACGATGTACTGGCAGCATGTGAAAGCAGCCAATTATCGGTGTTTCTATTTGGCTCTACCGATAGAATGCTTAGAATTCTCCAAACGAAAATTAAACAAAAACACCCCGGTCTAACAATAGCGGGGGCTTTTTCACCCCCCTTCGGCAAGTTCAGTCAGAGTAGTAATCAGGAATACTGCCAGATGATAAATGCTTCAGGTGCTGATCTGGTATTTGTCTGTATGGGATGTCCAAAACAGGAAATCTGGATGGCCGAGAATTACGGGCATGTCAATGCAGTGATGCTGGGAGTAGGAGGCGCTTTTGAAGTATATGCCGGTTTAAAGAAACGTGCCCCGCTCTGGATGCAAAAAGTTGCGCTTGAATGGTTGTACCGGTTGTGGCAGGACCCTAACCGTCTGTTTAAGCGGTACGTAGTGACTAATTCCCTGTTTGTCTTTCTGCTGCTAAGACAACTTTTGCATATGCGTTTTACGGAAAAAAAACTCACTGATTAGAGAGTCCGCCTGTCTTAAAATTACTTCATATAGCAAGCAATCTATTGAAGTAAACTTGATCCCATCACAGAAACAACCAGTCATCATTTATATAGAACTTAAATCCTACTCAGCCAGCATGGAGAACTTTATGGTAATACACAAGGATCTGGAGGCAGGTAATAATAGTTTTGAGGTAGCGGACAGCACTCCTTTAAACGTCAACCACTTGGTGGTTAATAAGGGCGCTAAAACCAATGAATGGGGACGTTTTATCTTGTTAGCTACGGAATCCCTCATGATCTATGGAGTGTTCAAGTTTTTGCTTGATTTTCATCTCTCCCGGACGGAACTCCTTAAAATAACCTATCCCCTTATCACGCTTATTTTCTGCTTAGCCTGGTGGGTATTTGCCTTTTTGCCCAGCCAATCCTACTTAAGACCGGGGTCTTCCCTTAAAGAGGGAATATCTTTTCCCAATCTATGGGGACCGGTACTGCTGCACGGAGGCATGGTAGCTGTGATTTTAACAGCGCTTAGTTTGCCTATCCGGTACTATCCCTTTCTTATAGAAAGCTATCTGGGCATCATTGTACTTCTGATGGTTACCCGCGGCATGTACCAGGTGTGCTACCGTAAAGGGCTGCAACTCTCCCGGGGTAAATTTGTAGTTGCGGGGGCCAGCCCTCAAGGGCAACAGCTGGCTGCAACACTGGTTGAGAAGTGGGGACGCGGCACTTTTGCGGGTGCCTTTGAACATCTGGCCCAGCATAACCGAAATTTCTCAGAAGACCTCATTGCTTTTAAAAAGTATTGCGTTGAGGAAGAAGTGGACCATATTTTTATTGCATTTCCGGCACTGGAACACGGGCAGATAGAGGCTATTTCCGAATTTGCTTCACGTAATTTTATTCGTTGCTCGGTATTGCCTATTACCGAACCGGCGTTGCTGGAGAAGAAAAACACTTATCTCATCGGAGATATTCACATTTACGATCAGTGGGCTCACCCTTTGCAAAATGCCCTGAATAGGTCATTGAAACGAGTTTTTGATGTAGTATTCTCCTTGCTGGTTATTCTGTTCATATTCCCCTGGATGATACCTGTTATTGGGCTTGCTATTAAGATGTCTTCACCCGGCCCCATCTTTTTTGTGCAATCAAGGCCAGGTAAAAGAAACAAAACATTTAAGTGCTTCAAGTTCCGGACCATGCGGATAAATAAGCAGACCGAACTACAGGCTACGCTGAAAGATCCGCGGGTAACTGCCGTCGGGCAATTCCTGCGCAAGACCAGTTTAGATGAGTTGCCGCAGTTCTTTAATGTGTTTTTTGGCGATATGTCAGTAGTAGGACCCCGGCCTAACATGATCAGTCAACTGGAGTACTATTCCCAATTAATCCCGGAGTATCCTATGCGTCATGCGGTGGCGCCAGGTATTACCGGCTATGCCCAGGTGAAAGGGTTTCGTGGCGAAACCAAGCAATTAAATCTTATGCAGAAACGGATAGACTACGATCTGGCTTACATTCATAAATGGAGTTTCTGGTTTGATGTTAAAATCATATTTCTAACCGTCAAGAATATGCTTGTAGGGGAGGAAAATGCCTATTAGGCAATACCTAACCAGGTAAACTACAGCCCAAACTTTCGATTAAAAACCGATCTGGCCGATCAGAAGAGCCAAACCCGCATGAAGAGACACAAAGTACTTGTAGTAGGACAAACGCCTCCTCCTTACGGAGGTCAGGCTATCATGATTGATAACTTATTGAGAGCCAACTTCAAGCACGTTTCTCTTTATCACGTCCGGATGGCGTTTTCTACTGATATGGATGAAATTGGCAAATTTAAGCTGGCAAAGGTTTTTACCTTATTAAAGCTTATAAGCCGTATTATTTATATGCGGTTTCGCTATAGCCTGGAGGTACTCTACTATCCACCTGCTGGTCCGGACAAAACGCCGATGTTCCGCGATATCATCATACTGACGTGTACCCGGTGGTTATTCAAAAAATGCATTTTCCACTTTCACGCGGGCGGAATTTCAACCCTGCATTCGGGATTGTCAACGCCATTAAAACTTCTTTTCCAGAAGGCCTATTTCTTCCCCGATGCCGCCATCCGTATTTCCGATTTCAATCCGGCCGATGGCGTTCATTTTAAGTGCCGTAAAGAATATATTATACCTAATGGCTTAGAAGACAGCCGGTCCATAGTGGCAGCGAAAAGAAGCCGGAACCCGGAAGCACCAGTTAATATCCTCTTTGTAGGATTTGTAAAAGAGTCTAAAGGGGCGCTCATCTTATTGGAGGCCTGCCGGCTGCTTCAGGAAAGAAATCTGTCTTTTACGGTCACCGTGATGGGCAAGTTTGAGTCAGCGGAGTTTAAAAAGATAATTTTGGATAAAGTTTCCCAATCCGGCATCGCTCACCTGGTTTCTTTTGTGGGCGTACAGACGGGAGAACAAAAATTCAGTTTTTACCAGCAGGCCGATATCTTCTGCTTTCCCTCCTTTTTTGAATCGGAAACCTTCGGATTGGTGCTTCTGGAAGCCATGCAATTTGAACTACCCATCGTCTCGACCAACTGGCGGGGAATTCCTTCCGTGGTCACTGATGGGCAGAACGGTTTTCTGGTGCCGGTCAAAAATGCCCAACTGGTAGCCCAAAAACTGGAGTTACTGATTCAAGACAAAGCACTGCGTGAAACGATGGGGAAAACGGGCCGGGAAATGTATCTGAAATACTTTACCCAAGAGAAGTTTAACGAGAGTATGGAAAAGGTTTTTGTGGAAGTAGCTAACTATTAACTTATTACAATGAAGCTGTTAATTACGGGTGGTTCAGGATTTATTGGTACTAACTTAATTGAGTTTTGCCTTGGCCAAGGCCATCAGGTATTGAATGCGGACTGGAATCCGCCTTTGAACCCGGTACATAATCCACATTGGGTTAACTGTGACATTCTGGATTATTCGAATCTGTACCGGGTATTTGCGGATTATAAGCCTACCCACGTGGTACATCTGGCCGCCCGAACCGATACCTTGGAAGAAGAAGATATGGGGGCCTATTTACAGAATACGGAAGGGACCCGCAATGTACTCTTGTGTACGAAGGCGATTAGCAGCATACAACGGTTAATTATCACTTCTTCCCAGTTTGTCTGTCAGCCAGGGTATAACGCCAGTCACGATGAG
>JAUJNL010000037.1 GCA_030448185.1 Cytophagales bacterium
TCTCAACCACACCTTCCATGTTTATGAGTTTCTCTGAGTCATGATAAATTTAGTGGAACAGTGTACCAATAATATATTAAACGAATTTATTCGTGAATTTTCAGCTTAGCGAAGCTAAGCAGCAGTGTCTTTTCACCCACTTTTTCAAAATGGATCTTCGCTTTCCGTTCGTTGTTAGCGTGGTCCACCTCCTTTACTACGCCAAAACCAAATTTTGGATGCTCTACGCGCATACCCTGCGTCAGGTTAGCCGTATCACTGGGGGTAAAATCGGCAGATGGCGTATGAACCGTAGAATTAATTTGCTGGGGCTTCCGGGGAGTGAGATTTTTTACGAAACTCGTGGCGTACGCTTCCCGGCCTGCTGAATGATTGACCCGTAAAAACTGCGGATCTATTTCTTTCAAAAAACGGCTGGCTTCGCAGGTTTTGAGGCGTCCATAATGGTAGCGGCTTTCGGCGTAGGAAAGCGTGAGTTTTCTTTCGGCGCGGGTGATGGCTACGTAAAACAACCTTCTTTCCTCCTCTAGGTCGGCCCGGCTCGTCAGCATCATCTGCGAAGGGAATAAGTCTTCTTCCAGGCCCACAATATACACATATTTAAATTCAAGCCCCTTGGCCATGTGGATGGTCATCATGGTCACCTTGTCCCGGTCGGTGTCCTTGTCGTCTTCGGCGCTGGTCAGCAGCGATACGCTTTGCAGGAAGGCACTCAGGCTTTTATCTTCATGTTCGGAATTGTCAACAAATTCCTTGATGGCATTCAGCAATTCCTGCACGTTTTCGTAGCGGGCCAGGCCTTCCACGGTTTTGTCTTCGTGCAATTCTTTTAATAATCCGGAAGCTTTGGCAATATGGGCCGCGGTTTCGTAGGCATCTTTCTGATCGGAAATGACCCGGAAGCTTTTAATCAGCGTGGCAAAATCATCAATGGGCTTGGCAATCCGGGCACCCAGAAAGGAAGCAGCCTTACTTACCACTTCCCATAAACCTACGTTAGACTCCCCAGCAGAAACTACAATTTTTGCAACGGTCCCCTCACCAATGCCTCGTTTAGGTACATTGATGATCCTTTTCAGCGCCTCCTCGTCATTCTGATTGGTGGTGAAACGCATGTAAGCCACCAAATCCTTGATTTCTTTACGCTGGTAGAATGAAAGACCGCCCACAATCCGGTATTTGATATTTTTCCGGCGCAACGCTTCTTCAAAGGCCCGGGATTGGGCATTGGTGCGGTACAAGATGGCAAAATCGCTGTTCCGCAGTGACTGCTGCATCTTTTCCTCAAATATGGAATTGGCAATCAGATTGCCCTCCTCATTGTCCGATGAGGCTTTGATGAGCTCGATTAGGGGACCTTCCTCATTTTCGGTCCAGACATCCTTGCGGAGCTGAGTCTTATTACGGCTGATTACGGAATTGGCCGCACTGACAATATTTTTGGTAGAACGGTAATTTTGCTCCAGTTTAATAATACGCAGTTCCGGGTAGTCTTTCTCAAAGTTGAGAATATTCTGAATGTTAGCCCCACGGAAAGCATAAATACTCTGGTCATCGTCGCCTACCACGCAAATGTTCTGGTGTACGGCGGCCAGCTTACGGGTAATCAGGTATTGCGATACGTTAGTGTCCTGAAACTCATCCACCATCACGTACCGGAATTTCTGCTGGTACTTATTCAGTACATCCAGGTGGTCACGGAACAGTATATTGGTATTGAACAGCAGATCGTCGAAGTCCATGGCGTTGGACTTCAGCAACCGGTCCTGATATATTTTGTAGATCCGGCCCATATCCGGAATGCGGTTGGCCTCGTCTTCAGCCCGGAAAATCTCGTTCCGTTGGTATTCATTGACTGAAATCAAACTATTTTTAGCGGAAGAAATCCGGTGCAGCACCGTCCCTACCCGGTAAACTTTATCGTCCAGACTTAGTTCTTTCAGAATACTCCGGATCAGCGATTTGGAGTCGTCAGTATCATAAATGGAGAAATCTCTTGTATAGCCGATACGAACTGCTTCTATACGGAGAATCCGGGCAAAAATGGAGTGAAAAGTGCCCATCCAAATGCCACGGGCTTCCGTGCCAACTACTTTCTCAATCCGATTCCGCATTTCGTTGGCGGCCTTGTTGGTAAAGGTTAAAGCAAGTATCGAAAATGGGTCAATGCCATGATTGATCAGGTGGGCAATGCGGTAAGTCAGCACCCGGGTTTTACCAGAACCAGCACCTGCAATAATCATTAAAGGCCCTTCCGTGTGCAAAACTGCTTCACGTTGCGGTTCATTGAGTCCATCAAGGTAGTCCAGTTCCATAGTGAAAAATAGGGCTGTAAGGAAACATGCAAGTTACGATAATTTAGGGGGAAAGAGGTAGTAACGGTCTGGAAAGCTGCTCCTGTCACGAAAGGCTAAAAAGCAGAAAGAGCCCAATCTATGGGCTCTTTCTGCATTAGAATAAAGAGAAAAGATTATTTAATTCCTTTTGCTCTGCTGGTACCCGTACCATAGGTTACGTTTACCACTTTGATATCTCCTGATTTTACGATCTGACTCTGGTTGGCCTCAATATTTGGACTCTTATAGGCATAAGAATTCAAACCTTGAAATGACATATTATCTTGATGATAAATATTATTTTATTGTTCGGTAGTAGGATAACCTGAGCCTCTATTCTCATAGGTTATTGTATTGGTTAATTCACCAAACGCGGATTGCACTTTTACAATAGCGTCTGAACCTACTCCTGACACTGATTTAATATCAAGGGTAACTGTTCCGGTATATCCAGCACCTCTATCAACAAAACTTATAGAGGCTACTTTGCCATTATCATCTACATTCACCCATATTTTTGCGGGTCGCTTAGTAACAGTCGAGGAAGTATCATTAGGCGTTGCTAAAGCATAAACAGCACCTACAGACGGCACCGATAGTCCAGTTCCCGAAGTAGTAAATAGGGTTTTAATGTTTTCAATTGCTGGTAATACTTCTGGGAATGACTTCTTTTCACCCTGGTCAGCATTTTTAGCAATTTTCTGATCCAATTCCAAAGCTGGAAAGCGTAGTTTATAATTCATACCATCTTTGGTAGCAGGCACTTTAAGCGAATACATACCATTGGCGTCTACTTGCCCTTTCACGCTGATTTCACTGTGGTCGTTCAATTTGTAGTATGCTTCTACAGTTGTACCAGCGGGAACCATTTCAGCTTTATCGTTTGTTACGTCAGTCTCAATTTCTGCTTTACCGCGAATAATGGCCGTACCAGCCCCATCTAGAGCATACATATCGACTGTTTCAGAAACCTGGCTTTGTCTATAAGTTTCCACATTTGTACTTATCGTTTGCTTAGTAGTAGCAAAACCTTCTTTAGAAATTGTTATGATAAGGTCAGAGCCAATTTTAACGTCAGCAAAATTAGCTACCCCTGCATCGTTCGTTGTCTGCTTCATTTCCTGACCATTCTGGAAGAAAGAAACAGTGGCCCCCGCAAGCCCTTTGGTTTCATATTTGTCAGATACAGTTATGGCTAAATCAATTGTCTGCTGCTCTTTTAAAACTTCTTCTTCGGTGAATTCGTCGCGGCAGGAGGTAAGGGTAACACTACTACCAAGTAAACTTAAACAAAGCATCCAGGAATAAATTGTGCGCTTTTTCATGATTGTGTAAAAGAATTAATTGAATTGATTGTTGATTGATTAATTATTAAGAGGGTTAAACTGATTGTACAGACGGCGTGTTAAAAACCAAAGCCAACGGTAAAAAAGATGGAGTCGGTGTATAGACTGCTTGATACCCGGTTGAAGTCAATGTAGCTGAAGGTCTTTTTGGCAGGGTTAAGGCCGTAGCGATAACGGGCATCAATCAGCAGCTTGTGTTCGCCGAAAAAGGGCATTTCCAGACCTAATCCAGCCGTTGCGCCAAATTGATAGAGATTGTATTGTGAGGTAACATTTCTATGGCCACTTGCAGTAACATATAGACCATCGCCTGATTCAAATTCGCCCGTACGTTCATACTTTTCAGTAGCGCCAATGTTGAATCCTACTGAAGGACCGGCAAATAACAGCGGCTTTACGTCAGACTGCGTAGGGATAGTTACTCGTAGTAATACGGGTACCTCGATATTGTGCAGTGTAATGGTGCTGGTGGTTACATTGCGGGTAAAAAAATCGGACTCTCCGCCAAAGCGGGTGTCATCTCTAAACTGGGTGAAGGAACCGCCCTGCTGACAGTAGGCAGCTTCCACCTGCACGCCTAACCTTTCAGAGAAACTATAGTTTCCATAAACGCCGGCTGTAAAACCAAGCTTGCTTCCGGTGTGGGGTTGGCTACGCGAAAAACTACTAAAAGTAGTTCCCCCTTTGATGCCAAACCCAATCGGACTTTGTGCTTTTACCGTAGCGGCTCCTACTAATAGTAGCGCCGACAGTAGTACATGTTTCATAATATGGGGTTAAAAATTGTGTTACTTTCTGCCGCTAAATTATAGCGATTCTGCAAGGAGAAATTTCTGATAACCCCAATTATAGAGAAGCGTAAGATTTTCGTATTTTTTAACAGTGACTACTGTTAGGAGATAGTTATTATTAGAGGAATACACTTCTAATTATGAAGTGTTTACAGTAAAAAATAAACTTTAGTAAAGCATAATTTGAGCGTCTAGGCAGTGATCTTAGTTCCCTCTCAATTGAGAAAAAACGCTACTTCTTTACTAAGACTCATCCTAATAAAGTAAAGTTTAGATTTGTCTTACTCTTATGGTTACCTATAGCTGTTAAATAGAATGGAGCTTCTTTTCTTAGTAAATAAGAAAAGAAAGACTATTAAATGAGCAAACTAATAGCTTAGATAAAAAAATAAACCCGCGAGTCGTTAAACTCGCGGGTTCAAAAAATGAATAGTAGATATAGAAACTAAAAATTAAACGGCAAAGCTTTCACCGCAGCCACAGGTACGGTTAGCATTGGGGTTTATAAACTGAAAGCCTTTCCCATTAAGTCCATCCGAAAAGTCAAGCTCGGTCCCGAGCAGATAGAGAAGGCTTTTCTTATCCACCAGAATTTTAATTCCTTTGTCTTCAAACACTTCATCTCCGGGTTTAACAGAACCATCAAACGCCAGGTCGTACATCAAACCAGAACAGCCGCCGCCTTTCACAGCAACACGGATGTTATGCTCCTGGTTAAAACCGTCTTTCTGACGAAGTTCGATAATTTTATCCTTTGCTTTTTCGGTTACTGAGATCATAGTTTTGCGATTGTATTACTTTATAATACAAATATAAACATCAAATTAACGTAAAAGTTCAGGATCATAAACTTTGTTATGCGGAAAGTGGAACACATAGGAATTGCCGTGCAGAATTTGCAAGCTGCCGAGGAGCTATATACCCAACTGCTGGGAATTGCTCCTTATAAGCGGGAAACGGTCGAAGGTGAGGGGGTAACTACTGCCTTCTTTCAAGTGGGTGAAACCAAAATCGAATTGTTGGAGGCCATACGCCCTGATAGCCCCATTGCCAGATTCATTGAAAAGAGGGGAGAGGGCATTCATCATGTAGCCTATGAAGTAGCAGATATTGAACAGGAAATAACCCGTTTACAGGCAGAAGGTTTTACTCCCATTAATGAAATACCGAAAAGAGGCGCCGATAATAAGCTGGTTTGTTTTCTTCATCCTAAAACTACAGGAGGCACGTTGGTAGAATTGTGTCAGGAAATTCGGTAACCATAAAAATATATTAACCTTCCCGGGTACCCTATTGGTTACTTTTCAGGCTGCCTGTCATAAAGAATACTTATCGCCGGAAATTCCTGGCTGTAAGCATCTAAAAACAAGTTTATTTATAATTTATTACGCGCAGTATTAACAGGTTGCTAATTTTTATAAATTGGCGGCCTTTAACTACGAAAGTTTATCAGATAAACATCCCTATTTTTTATTAAAAACAGCAATTATAGAGCACCCATGAAACGATTAACTGCTCGGAAGATTAACAATAGTAGCGCTGATTGTAGCGGTACTGTTCGGCATTAAGTGGCTAATTCTGGATAGTGGATATGTACTGACCAAAGAAGTCAAGCAATCAGAAGTAATTCAGAAAATAGACCTGCCCGACGCCCCCAGAATGCGCAGACGGCTGTGCGGCCCGTGGCCATGCCGGATGAAAATCCGCTAAGCTGGATAGTCCCGAAATCCGCTGGCAACTGTGGGCCTGGAATGCTCAAATGGGATTAATGTTCGCCAATGGTGGCCCCATCACTACCGAGGGCAGCCTGATGGCCAAGCAGAACGTAAAACTGCACCTGATCCGGCAGGATGACGTGCCCCAGATGCAGGCCTCGCTGCTCAAGTTTGCCCAGGAGTACCAGAAAGATCCCAATACCGCTGAAGGGGTACATTTTGTATCGATTATGGGTGATGGCGCTGCCCAGTTCCTGGCTGGTCTGAATCCGCAGCTGGAAAAACTGGGGAAAGATTACCGGGCCCAAGTAATCTACACTTGCGGCCGGTCTTTAGGGAAGATAAGTTTATGGGTTTGCCCGAATGGCGTGACAATCCACAAAAGCCACGGGTGCTGTAACGGCTGCTTACCTGCGGGATGGCGACTGGAATATTGTAATCAAATGGTGCGGCGACAATGGTATCCCCGTGAACCCCGACGAGACCACTTATGACCCGGATGCCATGAACTTTGTGTCGGCTGACTCTACATTGATGCTTCCGAGAAATACATTAATGGTTATAAAGAAAGCCGCCCAGTCGTACAAAATGGGAAGCGTACCGGCGAAACCAAATCGATAGAAGTGAACGGTGTAGCTACCTGGACTCCCGGCGACGTAATTGTGGCCGAAAAGAAAAGGTGGACTGGTATCAATTGTATCTACCAAAGAATACCGTAGTCAAATGCCTTGCGTGGTAATCGGGATTAAAAAGTGGATGGAAGACCACCGTGACCAGGTAGAACATATGATCACGGCCATTGGGCAAGGCGGCGACCAGGTAAAAACGTATTCTGCTTGTCTTGACCGGGCCGGTGTGATTAGTGCCAAAGTATATAACGAAGAATCAGGCCCTTACTGGGTTAAATATTATAAAGGCGTCACGCAGACGGATAAACAAGGACAGGTGGTAGAATTAGGCGGCTCCGGGTCAATAGTCTGGCAGATAATATGGAAATATTCGGCTTGAACGAAGGAAGTACTAACATCTTCAAAATTGTATATACTACCTTTCGGCAACGTTGTTGTAAAACTATACCCCAAACTGATCCCAAGTTACCCTCCTGCTGATGATATTATGGACTTGAGTTACCTGAAAATGTAGCTTCCCGTACCCAGGTCATTGCGGTTGCTGATAAAGCATCATTTAATTCGGATGATGCCATTAGCCAGAAAGTAGCGCAAAGATCATGAAGCTATTGAATTTGAGTCAGGTAAAGCAACCTTTACCCCAGGCACAGCAGCAACTGGAAGAATTATTCAATGAGCTGATTGTTGCCAGCAACCTGAAAGTGGAAATTCACGGCTATACCGACAATGTGGGTGATGCTAATAATAATCTAGTGCTGTCACAGGCCCGTAGCCATTAAGAAATACCTGGAAGCCAAATCATCAAACAACTTCCCGGAAGGCCGGGTTGCCGTATTTGCCCACGGACAAGCCGAACCGGTTGCCAGTAATGCTACTGCCGACGGACGGGCTAAAAACCGCCGTGTTGAAATTGTGATGGGTAAATAAACGGTTTCCAGTTTAGGCTTTGCAGTTTCCGGTTAAAGTAAAGCTGCTAATAGAAAATGCACTATAGAAGTTAGGAAAGCTCACGGAATGGGTTGTATTCTCGCAGACTCTCTCTTTTTACTCTGCGTAGCTCTGCGGTTAAATCTTTTGAAATCTGCGAGATAAAGTTATCCTGCTCCTACCTATCAGCGGCCAAAAGAAAACGACAATCTATATTTTGATGAAAAAATTACTTCTGATCTTATCCGGATCTTCAGTCCGAATAAGCTTAGCCGTTATACTTTAATTGCACTGGTTACGGTACAAATCGCTGTTGCACTGCTCCTCTGGTTCACCAGTTCCTCGGTACTCATACCCACGCCAGGAGAAATCTTGCGGGCATTAAAAAGATTAATTATCGAAGACAACCTGCTTCAGGAACTTTGGACCAGTATTTCCCTGGGCCTGCAGGCAATGGGGATTACCATTCTGGTTTCGCTTGCACTTTCCTACCTGACAGTACTGCCTTTCTTCCGCCCTATTGCTTTTCTATTTACGAAAGGCCGATTCCTGACCCTGGTGGGATTGTCCTTTTTATTTACCATACTCACCCACAGCGGACATGAATTAAAGGTGGTATTATTAGTATTCGGGATGAGTGTATTTTTTGTGACCTCTATGATGTCCGTCATCCAGTCCATTACCCGTAACGAATTCAACCATGCCCGTACGCTCCGTATGAGTGAGTGGCGAGTAGTCTGGGAAGTGGTTATTCTGGGGAAAATTGACCAAGGTTTTTGAGGTGATCCGGCAAAATTTTGCCATCAGTTGGGCCATGCTTACGCTGGTGGAGGGACTTGTCCGCTCAGAAGGTGGTATTGGCAGCATGCTGCTTAACCAAAACAAGCACCTGCATCTGGATGCCGTTTTTGCCATTCAACTAGTAATTCTACTGGTTGGCATCCTACAGGATTATTTGTTTGGTGTACTAAAAGAACTTTTTTGCCCCTATACCAATCTCACCCTGGAGCGACAGTAGTGGGAGAAGAGAAGAAGAGGTAGGAAATAGAAAGAAGTGAGAAGACAGAAGTTAGAATTGAGAAAAGAGGCGGAGAGATGAAATTAGAGGTTCTTTCTGCCTGCCGCTTACATCTGACATCTGCATTCCGGCTTCTGCCCTAAAATGCCTTCCATCTTCTCGCTTCTCACTTCTTATTAAAATTTTACGAACATGAATGTATTTGCTCATCAGAAGGAAGATACCATCCTGAAGGTCGAAAATGTATCGCTGACCCTTGGCGGAAATCAGATTCTGCGGGATGTGAACGTTGAAATCAAGAATATCACCCGTCCTGGCCATACACAAGGGCAGATAGTGGGATTTCTGGGGCCGTCTGGTGTAGGAAAAACCAAATTCTTTGAGATTCTGGCTGGTCTGCTTAACCCTACATCAGGGCAGGTTTTAATCAATCATCCCCTGGAGCCGGTGCAAACGGGAAAAAGTGGGCGTAGTACAACAAAACTATCCCTTGTTTACGCACCGCACCGTTTATGGTAATCTCGAATTAGCCGCCCGGCAGGGAAACATTCCGGAAGCCCAGCGAAGACCGGGTTAATAGCATGCTCGACCGTTTTAACCTGCGTAAGCAAGCTGCTTTGTATCCGGCTCAACTCTCCGGAGGGCAGAAGCAGCGGGCTGCCATTGCCCAGCAACTGCTTTGCTCTGATCATTTCCTGTTGCTGGATGAGCCCTTCAGCGGCCTGGATGTAATTATGATCGAGAAGGTATCCGAGATGATCGTGGAAATTGCCTGTACGCACGAATTAAATACGGTTATCATCGTTTCCCACGATATTGTTTCTACCGCAGCCATTGCGGATACCCTTTGGCTGATGGGCCGTGACCGGGATGCCAACGGAAATATATTCCTGGAGCTCATATCAAATATACGTATGATTTGATAGAACGAGGCTTGGCTTGGCAGCAACACATTGGCTCAGACCCGGGTTTGTCAAACTAGTAAATGAAGTAAAGGGGCTGTTTCATCAGCTTTAGGCAGTGGTACCCGCTGAAATAATGAATATCGAACAAGAAACCGAAGCTCAGCAAAGCTAATGTCGAACATCGAAGGGATAATCAACACTTCATTATTCAGCGTTCCTTGTTTGATAGTCAACCCACTTATCAACCGGTCTTGCGCGTACCAATATCCGGAAGAGTATTAAATCCGGTTTCCTCCTTCCGGGCGGGAAGTAAGCAACTCGGCTTCCGGTTCGGCATTCAGTACAATCCGGAAGGTAGTGCCTTTGCCGGGCTCGGAGCTTTTTACAAAAATTTTGCCCCCATGATAGTTTTCAATGATCCCGACAGCCAGCGTAAGGCCCAGACCCCATCACTTCTTGGTACTGAACCCGGCATCAAACACCCGTGGCTGGTTTGCTTTTGAAATTCCTTTTCCAGTATCACTGATGTCAATAGTCAGTTTGGAGGGCTGCGCTTTCTTAATGTGAATACGGATTTCGCCAATGCCGCTCATAGCGTCCACAGCGTTTTTGCAAAGATTTTCGATTACCCATTCAAACAGATATTTATTCATCTTAACTCCGGGCAGCGTTTCACTGTCGGCGGTAACGTACATTTTTACCTTGGTAGATATCCGTTTTTTGTAAGTAGGTGACAATATACTGGACCCATCCATTACATTCTCTTCCTTCAGCGTGGGTACCGACCCAATACTGGAAAAGCGGGCAGTGATCATTTCCAGCCGCTGCACGTCTTTCTCCAACTCCTCCACTACCCCATCTTCAGCGTACTTGGGATCAGCTTTAAAGTATTCAATCCAGGCCATCAGGGCCGAAAGGGGAGTGCCCAACTGATGAGCCGTTTCTTTGGCAAGCCCCACCCAGACCCGGTTCTGCTCGGCCCGCCGTGACGAGGAGAACGTTAGGTAACCCAGCACTACGAACACGGCGATAACCGTCAGCTGTACATAGGGATAGTAGCGTAATTGCGACAACAGATACGAGTTCCGGTAGTAGATATAATTGTACTGTCCCGGGCCGTATTTAACCACAATTGGCAGATGTTCTTCCTTCATGATCTCCAATTCCTCCTGTAGCCTTTCCTGCTTGCGTTCTTCGGATAATCCTTCCAGATTACGTACATTACGTGCCCCACTTGGCAGAATATTTCCCTTTTCATCTACCAGTATAGAAGGGAAAATAGTGTTCTCGGTAATCAACTGCAGAAAAGCTACCGGCTCATCGTTTTCCAGATTAGAGAAATATTTTAATGCTTCTGCGTAAAGTTCAATTTGCTCCTGCTCCCGCTGGGCCAGCCGTTTCACGATCATATTTGTATAAAAAACCGAACCGCTTCCAATCAGCAGGGCAACTAGCACGGTTATGATCTTGTGCTTCGACTTATTTAAATAAATATTCATCATAGCCAGAACCAAAAGTTATTTTGAATCATTATAAATTATAAAAAAGATGATAAAAGTCATTTTTTTGGCTAATAAATGTCTTTCGTTTTGCACCTTTGGGCGGTAACTTTGTAAGTGCATTACAGACCATACTATGCATCAGCATTTTAAAGCAATCAGTATTTCACACAAAATCGCTCCCGTACACCTACGGGAACAGATCGCTTTGAGTGAAAGTGCCTGTAAGGAACTATTAGTCCGGATTCAGGAAGTTTTAGACATACAGGAACTGCTTATCTTATCTACCTGTAACCGTACGGAAGTTTATTATACCGCTGCTGAAGACAAAAGTACCGAGATTATTAAACTGATCGGCTTGCAAAAGGGCCTCCGCGATATAGAAAATTACTTCCCCTACTTTCAGTGTTTCTCTGCGCACAACGAAGCAGTAAGCCATTTATTTGAAGTTTGCCTGGGATTACATTCTAAAGTGGTTGGTGACTTGCAAATTGCCAATCAGGCTAAAAATGCGTATCAGTGGTCGGCGGATCTGGGCTTAGCCGGGCCATTTCTGCACCGACTTATGCATGCTATCTTTTTTGCCAATAAACGGGTGGTGCAGGAAACCAGTTTCCGGGATGGAGCCGCTTCAGTCTCTTACGCTGCGGTAGAATTGGTAGAAGAGTTAACCTACGGTATGCGTAATCCCAAAGTACTGGTGGTTGGGTTAGGAGAGATTGGCGCCGATGTATGCCGCAATATGGGCGAGAAAGATAATTATACCATTACCATTACCAATCGCACCCTGAGCAAAGCCCAAGCCTTAGCCGCTGAATACGGGCTTCGGGTAGCTCCTTTTGAGAAGGTTTGGGAGGAAGTACTGGATGCCGATGTAATTATATGCTCTATCGCTGCCCAGGAGCCATTTATTACCAAGTCAGCGGTAGCTGGACTCGACTTTTTCACCTACAAATATTTTATTGATCTGTCGGTGCCCCGCAGCGTGGAACCATCTGTAGAGGATATGCCGGCGGCCTTGGTGTACAATATCGATGATATCCAGGCTAAAGCTTCGTCGGCCATGCAAAAACGGTTGGCAGCGATTCCGCAGGTGAAAGCGATTATCGGGCAGGCACTGGAAGAGTTCTACGACTGGAGCCGCGAAACGGCCGTTTCGCCAACTATTCAGAAACTGAAAAACGCCCTGGAGCAGATCCGGCAGGAAGAACTGGCCCGCCACCTGAAAGGCATGTCGGTCGAAGAAGTCCAGAAAATGGATCAGATTACCAAAGGTATGATGCAGAAGATCATCAAACTGCCCGTGCTGCAACTGAAGGCGGCCTGCAAACGCGGCGAGGCCGAAACCTTAATCGATGTACTTAATGACTTATTTAATCTCGAAAAGCAGCCAGACAAAGTAAAGTAAAGCTTACGATTTAATTACTTGTGAAGCTCCTGCCTAAGGGGCTTTTGCTTTTTGTGGCGCCTTCTTTTGGCAAACCCTATATGGTAATGCCGGCAAGCTTTTCTCCTGAAAAATACCTGCTTAGCGATGTATTATTTTTGAATAAATGAGAGTATAAGCTTGTAATTTCTCAAAATAGTCATTACCTTCACGTTATAATTTATTTTAATCTTCAATAAGAAAAGTAATGCAATCTGGAGTAGTAAAGTTTTTTAATGAAACGAAGGGTTTCGGTTTCATTAAAGCTAATGGTTCTGACAAAGACATTTTTGTTCACGTATCAGGTTTGATCGACGAGGTTAAACAAGATGATGAAGTTACCTTCGAAGTAGAACAAGGCCGCAAAGGACCAAACGCTATTAACGTAAAGTTAGCCTAATATATACTAATAATATATATGCCCCTTTACAGCCCCTTTTAGGGGCTTTTTTATTTTCACCGATTTCATTCCTTACGCTGCCTGTATTTGCCCGTTATAGTGTTATGAATATAACGTATGGCTTGGCTAATAACTATTACCAGGTGAATGGTGTCCGGTTGCATGTAGTAGAGAGTGGTCCGGAGGAGGGGCCCGTATTCCTCCTTCTGCACGGTTTTCCGGAATTTTGGTACGGCTGGCGCAAGCAGATTCCCTATTTTGCTGCCTTGGGTTACCGGGTAGTAGTTCCTGACCAACGAG
This sequence comes from Cytophagales bacterium, assembly GCA_030448185.1. Taxonomy (GTDB): domain Bacteria; phylum Bacteroidota; class Bacteroidia; order Cytophagales; family 172606-1; genus CADCTQ01. The sequence goes on from JAUJNL010000037.1 coordinate 13,293, forward strand.
GTTATAACCTGAGCAGTAAGCCCCCGGCCATCAGAAGTTACGCAGTAGAAGAATTAATGCGGGATGTAATAGAACTTATTAAGCAATTGGGTGCCGATAAAGTATACCTGGCAGGTCATGATTGGGGAGCCATTGTAGCCTGGAACCTGGCTATCTTTTACCCGCAGTACTTACACAGAGTAATCATCCTGAATGTACCTCATCCCGCAGTGATGGTTCAAACGCTTCGTAAACGCGTAGATCAGTTGCGGCGGAGCTGGTATATCTTTTTTATTCAATTGCCTTGGTTGCCCGAAAAATTTGTAAGCCGGGCCAATTTTAGATTTTTAACCAGAATGTTCCGGAAAACCTCCTTGCCGGGAACGTTCAGCGAGGCCGACTTGCAGCAATATCAGACCGCATGGAGTCAACCGGGTAGCTTTACCGCTATGCTCAACTGGTACCGGGCAGTGCGGTATGGACGTCAACCCAACGCAAGAACCTCAAAAGCCCCTATTGCACTGCCCATTCTCATTATTTGGGGCGCAAAAGATGCCTTTCTGCATAGCGAAATGGCCCAAAAAAGTGTAAAAATGTGCGCTAATGGACAATAAATTCTGATGAAAAAAGCTACCCACTGGCTGCATCATGAGAAACCGCAGGTTGTCAATCAGGCAATCGCACAGTTTTTGCAAGATATTTAATAATCACTCAACTGTCGCTTGCCTCCGGAGAATGGCAACTATGAAGCAGGTGTTCCGCCTGAGCAGAAAGGCAAAAGTCCTGTGTCAGGTACACATCTCCGTAAAATGGGCCGGTGCCGGAAGCCCTCCGATATTTGTCACTCGGCTAGAGTCAAGCGATTGTCCCTTACATTGTTTTTATTATTTCAGACGTTATGCATAACATCTCTACTTCTTACCTCTTTTCTCCTGCCACTGCTGCTGCACCTGCCACTTTTTCTACCTCTTACTTCCGAAATCCTGCCTCCGCCATCCGAAATGATGCTACTCCGGCTGCTCCAGCTTTTCGGGTTCGGCTGAAATTACCTCACAGGTTGCATTTACGGCTTGCACTCTGCGTTCTACGTTAAACCGCTCTACCGCTCCTGGTTCAAGCCGCCCGTGTTCGTAGAGATAAATGCCTAATACCCGATTTTCTTCGTTCAGGAACCGGATGCGTAGCGTAACGTTGTTGAAAGCAATATTTGACGCTGCATTGGATAATACGATTTTTAGGGCAAAACGATTATTGCCACCCGAGGCAGAGTCAGCAGACGGAGGGACGGGCTCATACTCCAGATGAATACGGGATAAAGCCTCTGCACTTACCTTTTTTCCTTCCTCAACTGGCGGAGTAACTACAGAGACAGAATCAGCCGAAACGGTCTCTGTTTCATGGGTTGCCGGTGTTTTGGTTTCTTCTGCTTCTACAGTAGGAGAGGGTTGTTTTTTGCTTCGTTCCGGTTTCGTTTCTATCACCGGTGGTGAATCATTACGAGAAATTTCTCGGTCTTCGGGCAGTAATGCCAATATCACGCCTAATAAACTCAGCAGCACGCCTATGCCCAGCAACATTGCCAGCCAATTAGTACCCTTTTTCTTTGTTTCTTTGGCACCAATAGTCGAAGTAATTTTCGTCTGATTGGGTCTGGCAATGGTGGTATGGGCTAACTGCGGATTAGGGGGCGGCACTGCAGGACGCAACTTCTCCTGCAAGGTAGCCGTAGTCTGAGAATTGACGGCGCTGGCTAGCGGAGTGGTATTATCCATCAGGGCTTGGCGGAAAGCATGGCAGTCTTGAAACCGCTCTGCCGGATTTTTAGCGGTTGCCTTATCTACTAACCCTTGCATTTGGTCCGATACGCCCGGATAGCGTGCCTGCATGCGGGGTAGGGGATCGTTGAGGATGTGCTGATACACTACGTACTCCGACAGATTGTCTCCTTCGTAGGGCGAGTGGCCCGTCAGCATTTGAAAAAGCGTAACGCCCAGTGAATATACATCACTCCGTTTATCCAATGATTCGCCCCGTACCTGTTCGGGACTCATGTATAACACGGTTCCCATCCGGGTGCCGGTTTTGGTCATCGTATCTACTCCATGGCCAATAAGCTTGGCAATGCCAAAATCCAGAATCTTTGGGCTACCGGAATTATTGATAATGATATTGGAGGGTTTAATATCCCGGTGAATCACGTGCTGGTCATGGGCATAGGCAACCGCCTCCAGAATTTTGGAGAACAGCGGCACAGCTTTGGCATCGGGAATCGGCCCCGAAACGGTGTGGATGTATTCGTCCAGTGGTTTGCCTTCCACGTATTCCAGGAACAGGTACAGCTTATCTTCCTCCTCCCAGTAATCATATAGGGTGACGATGTTGGGGTGATGCAGGTGCGATAACGTAGCCGCTTCATTGCGAAACCGTTCCCGAATCAGCGGATTCCCCGTTAGGGTAGGATGCAGGACTTTAATGGCAATTTTCCGGCCCAGTTGCGTATGTACCGCCAGATACACGCTGCCCATGCCACCCGTGCCGAGCAGTGATTCAATCCGGTAATTGCGCACCTGTTGACCAATCATGGTGTTTGAAATGTTAGACTTTGGGTATTAGGTAGTAAGGTACTAGGTATTGGAAAAAGAGGAAAACCGCAGAACAAGAAATATCGAAGGAAGAATGGCGAAAGATTTTGGAAGAGACGCGATTAATCGCGTCTGTACGTAGTTGGTTCAGTTGCCTTCGTCATTCAATATCCCTTGTTCGATATTCAACATTAATTTTTGTCATTGGAAAAACTAATATCCATTACCTAACATTTACTGCTTTTCCGCGAAGGGAATATAGAGCGTTTCGCCGCGATCGGCCCGGTCCTGAGTCTTACCATTGGCGGCCATAATCAGGTCTTTCGGCACATTATACTTGCGCGAAACTACATTGAGCACGTCTCCCGGCCCCACCGTGTGAACCGCTTTTACCTTCACTTTCAGTTTGGTTACGTCTGATTTAATATCTCCTTCTTTCACATTGCCATTAAGGCTCTTTAACGTTTCCAGTTTCAGATTGTACCGGCGGGCAATCGAATTAAATGTTTCCCCTGCTTTTACGGTGTGCGTAATGGTAGTACCTCCGCTTGCAGTTGATGTAGTCTTCTCCGGTTTATCAGGTTTTTTTGTGGTAGAAGCACCATTGGATGGCGGATTTTCTGCTTCCTCCGTAACTGCTGACTCGTCAGCAACAGCCGTGGTATCTAAGCGGCCAGTAACTAATTCTGAATTTTCCACCGGATCGTCGGACATATATTTAGAACCACTAATAAACAGAACTATTACAATCAGGGCCAGTGTACCTAGTACAATTAAAGAAATATCAGGGCCCTTACGGGCAGCAGCTTTACGGGGCATCTGGGGAGATAAGGTTGGTGGTGAGGGAGGCGTAACGGGGCTTGGCTCTGCTTTGGGCTTTTCAAAAACGGGCTGTTCCGTTCTCGAAACGGGTACCGCAGGAACGGGCTTCGGCGTGATAAATGGGTCATTGACCGGTTGCTCAAAGATTGATTGATCCAAAACCGGCTTCTCAATAACCGTATGCTCAATGGCCGGTTTTGGGGGAACCGGAGGAGGTATTATTGGCTGGGGAGTAGCCTTAAATTGGATGATTTGAACAGTGGTATTATCATATCCTCCGGGCTCATTAGCTCTTTCAACCAATCGCATGGCTCGTTGCTGGACCGAACTTCCACCCAGCAGCTCCAGCCGGATGTCTTCATCGGATAAAGTTCCGGTCAGCCCATCCGTGCAAAGCAGAAACAGGTCATCCGGGCGAGGTTTTAGTGGTTGGGCACCTACATCTACTTGTATATCGCGGGAAGTACCCAAAGCCCGGGTAAGTTCGTTGCGCCGGGGATGGTTTTCGGCTTCTTGCTCCGTAATTACCCCTTGGTCTACCAACTGCTGTACGTACGAATGGTCCCTGGTTAGTCTTTCGAGTCGTCCGCCGGATAGCCGGTAGATACGACTATCGCCGACGTGGGCGTAATATACCTCCCCGGCGCGGAAGAGCAACACCACGCTGGTAGTACCCATGCCGTACAACTGCGGGTTTTGCTGAGCGGCGGCATAGATTTGCCCGTTGGCATACAGCAACGCCTGTTTGAGTGCTCTCTCTGGGGTAGTCGTAAGGCCGGTGTTCAAAGAAGGTCCGGATACTGGCAACGGCAGTCTGGGCAGCAGTAGCGCCACCGAGGTGGCCACCCATTCCATCGCAGACTACAAAAATGTGACCGTTTACGGTATTGAAGTAGCCCAGGTAGTCTTCATTGGCTTTTCGGACCCGACCAATGTCGGTGTGGTTGCCAAATTCAAAAGGTATCGGCTCGTCGTTAATTGCCATGGAAAATCGGTTAAGTAAGTACTGAAACAGGAGTAATGATAAATTGTAAATGCTAGAAGGTAAATGAAAAATAGTCTAATCAATTAATCATTAATGGTATCGCCTACCCTTATTGAGCATGTAAAATTTACCATCCACTTAAATTACAAAGCGGAGCGGAACTTGAAGGTAGTGCTGCCTACCCGTATCGTATCGCCATCCTGCAACGTGCCTTCGTCGCGAATCTCCCCATTAATGAAGGTGCCATTCGTTGAAAACTCATCCTTGAAACGAAACCCGTCCACGCGGTACAGAATGGTCAGGTGACGGCCCGAAACGGCAAGGTCGTTTGGTACTACAATATCACAAGCCGGGTCAGCGCCGATCAGGTTGCGTCCTTCGTACAGCCGGAAGTCAACCCCAAATGGATTAATGGTGTAGGAAACCAGCCATCCAGCCAGTTTTCGTTCCGCCTGAGGCGCAGGGGTACCGCTCAATAGCTGCGTTTTAGCCAGATTATTAGCTGCGTTATGCGCAGGCACCGTCGTACCTGGCGTATTGGTAACCGGAATCTGATTGGTTGTTTCTACCTTTGTGTGATCCCATCCCGAATCTACTTTTGGGGTAGAAATAATCGTATTCTTCAATTGGTTAGGTCCGCTGTGACTGAACCCCGGCTTGGGGCAATAGGGGCACTCTTCCAAGTTGTTAGCATAGTAGTGGCCATTTTTACAAAGCTTAAATTCACTCATGGGTATTTCGGATGTAGGAACGGGGAAGGCGGATATGCTAATTAGTGGATATGCCGACGGAGGAATTATTGAATAGCTATATTATTAAATGGTTAGCTGCTGTTACACAAACCCCTTTGTGCCTGCTGCTTTGCTTAAAGATGTAAAGGATGCATGTTCCGCAGCATAGCTTTTTAGGTAGTATAACGCTAAAAAGCCGTTAATCTCATCCTGATAGCTGTATAATCACGGAATTAAATTCCGTGTGAGCAGTTGATATTTTTAAGTTCCATCCGACATCCGCCCTCCGACTTCTGAAATTACTTCGATTTTCTTCGCGGCTTCTTCCACTTTTTGCCGTAAGTCATCTTTGTAAGCCTGCAATTTATTAGCTACTCCTTCGTCAAAGGTGCTTATTATCTGAGCGGCCAGAATACCTGCATTCTTAGCTCCGTCCAGAGCCACCGTGGCTACGGGTGCACCGCCCGGCATCTGCAGAATCGACAGGACTGAGTCCCAGCCATCAATGGAGTTGGATGATTTAACCGGCACTCCAATTACTGGTAGTGTAGTCAGGGAAGCAACCATACCTGGTAGGTGAGCTGCGCCGCCAGCTCCGGCAATAATTACTTTTAAGCCTCGGCTGCGGGCATTTTCGGCATAGTCAACCATGCGGTGGGGCGTACGGTGCGCCGACACAATCGTGAGTTCGTAAGGTACGCCAAATTCCTTCAGCATTTCCGCAGCCGCTGACATGACTCTCAGGTCTGACTCGCTGCCCATAATAATTCCAACCATGCATGTTGAGTTAATGAGTGTATAAGTTAAAAGCTAAGTGAATTAGCAAGTTTATGAGTAAATCAGTTCTTCGTAAGGAGTTTACAGTATAGAATTGACTCATATACTTTACCCTCATTTACTCATAAACTCATTTTATGCTTATTACTTTCAGCGTTTCCTGCACCTGGATAATCTTTTTCTTGAGCTCTGCTAAGTCATTGTCTAAAATAGTGACGTGCCCCATTTTACGGAACGGTTTGGTGGATTTCTTACCGTACAGGTGCGGGTAAACCCCTTTGATCTGTAAAATATCATTGATTCCCTGGTAATGCGCTTTGCCGGAGTAGCCTTCTTCGCCGAGTAAATTGACCATAGCGGCCATGGTTTGCGTATCTGTGGAGCCCAGCGGTAAGCCTAAGATGGCCCGCAGGTGCTGCTCAAATTGGGAGGTGAAGTTGGCCCGGATCGTATGGTGACCACTATTGTGCGGCCGGGGTGCTGATTCATTTACCAGTACTTCTCCGGACGGCGTTACAAACATTTCTACGGCCAGCAGACCCACAATGCCCAGTTTCTGGGCTACGCCTAAGGCTATTTCGTTGGCTCGGGCAATAGTTAACTGATCTAGCTGCGCTGGAGCCAGCAGGTATTCCACCAGGTTTTTTTCCGGATGAAAAACCAGTTCTACCGGTGGAAAAACGCTTACGTCTCCCTGTACATTGCGGGCTACGATCACGGAGATTTCCTTAGCTACGTCCACTGCTTTTTCTAGTAAACTTGGCTCCGTAAAAGCCTTGGACAGATCCGCCATGGACCGAAGCCGTTGTACGCCGCGTCCGTCGTAACCCATCATGCCCAGTTTCTGGAAGGCGGGTAAAAATGCCTGGTGCTTACCTATGTCCTCCATGTGATCAATCAGCACAAAATCCGCGGTAGGCAGACCATGAGACTGATAAAACTGTTTTTGCACCCGCTTATCCTGGATAGTACGAATCACGTGAGGCTGCGGATATACTTTTACCCCTTCTGCTTCCAGCTTTTCCAGGGCGTCCACATTGACGTGTTCAATCTCAATGGTGAGTACGTCTACGGTTTTGCCAAACTGGTATACGGCCTCAAAATCAGTGAGCTTGCCCAGCACGAATTCGTGAGCCAGAAACTTGCAGGGCGCATCGGGGTCGCCATCCAGTACTTTAATAAATAGATTATAATCCACAGCGGCCTGGATAAGCATCCGGCCCAGCTGGCCACCGCCTAAAATGCCGAGTCGGAAATTATGATCGAAAGGAGTCATGTAGAACTGATGGGCTAATTTTGCTGCAAAATACTTCATTTTGACAAAACGCTTCCCTGCTTATTCTCCCATTCCCAGGGAAGGCGGAACATCGGACTTACCAGTACCCCAGTTTTTATTCGGCTGCGGTCCCATCTCCAATACTAATTCGCCCCCGTTTATAATCTCCTGGTGCAACAAATACGTGCGGGTAAAGGGCTTGCCATTAAGGGTGGCCGACTGGATATAGCCGTTCGTTGACGAATTTTTATTTGCCTTAATCGTAAACTTTTTTCCGGCAGAGGGCGCAAAAGTGGTGCTTTGGAATACAGGGCTTCCCAAAACGTAATAAGGCATACCTGGACAAACGGGATACAGGCCTATCATGCTAAAAGCCAGCCAAGCCGACATCTGGCCGGAGTCCTCATTGCCGCTTAGCCCACCTGGATCAGTACTGTATTCTTCCCGGATAATGTTCCGGATTCGCCGCTGGGTTTTCCAGGCAGCTCCGGCGTAAGGATATAAGTAGACGGTCTGGTGGCCGGGTTCATTGCCGTGCCAGTAGTACCGCAAGTCAAATAGGGTATCCAATCGGTTCACAAATTTTTCTTTGCCCCCCATTAGTCCCATTAACCCGGCTACATCCTGGGGCACATACCAGGTGTACTGATAAGGCGACCCCTCCGTGATAAACGAGGCCCGGGTGGCAAACGGATCAAAAGGCTCAATCCAACGGCCATCGGCGTAACGGCCCCGTACGTAACCGGTACGGGTATCAAAAACATTCTCATAGTTTTTAGCCCTGCGCATCAGTGCTTCGTAATCGGCCTGTTTGCCCAGTTTCTTAGCTACCTGCGCCAGTACAAAATCATCGTAAGCGTATTCCAGCGTTCGGGATACTTGTTCCCGCTTATGAAAGGCATCCCACACGGAATCTTCAGGGGTATATAATTGTATTGCAGATAGGAAGCCAATGCCCGGCGGCCCTTGCCATTTTTATACTCGGCTACGTCCGTATTTACCTCAAAAGCATTGCGGCGCATGGCGGCATAGGCTTTTTCGGGGTCAATTCCGTTAATATTTTTGGTAATGGCATCCCCGATCATGGCGGTTGCGTGGTCGCCGATCATGGCCGCGGTGTAGTGGTTCCAGCAGGGGAAAATAGGCAACCAGCCGCCCTGTTCTGCTTTTTTCAGCAGAGATTGCGCCATATGCGAGGCGCGGTCCGGCTCCAGCAACGTCAGCAGCGGATGTACGGCGGTACGTGTCCCACATCGAGAAGTCTTCGTAGTAATTAAACCCAGCCGCCTTATAAACGTTGTTGTCTTCGGCAAAACCTGGATAGCTGCCATCCACATCATTGAAAATGCGGGGCAGTAATTTGGTATGATACAAGGCTGTATAGAAAAGGCTCAAATCCTGTTCCTGCGTAGCTTGTACCTGTACTTTTCCCAAAGCCTGGTTCCAGGCAGCAGCCGAATTTTGCCTGACTTTATTGAAATTCCAGTCAGGTATTTCAGCTCTTAAGTTTTTATGGGCTCCTTCCAGACTGGTAAAAGAGGTCCCTACCTTCACTTTCACTGTCTGATTTGCTTTCGCTGCAAAACGGATAAAGGCGCCAACCGGGGTTTTGTTACCCTGCGTACTGTTGCTTTGCTGGTTCACCTGTTCACCATTCCAGGTACCAAAACCAGCGAAAGGCGTGTCAAATACGGCTACAAAATAGCCACTGAAACCGGCTGATTGCCCTAATCCCTGATAAATCCGGTGCGCGGGATTGTAGCCTACTATTTCGTTCTTTTCCGGATGAATCTCGATAAGCCTTCCCCTTCGTCGCTGTTGGGTTCTACGACAATAAAACTTTCTCCGGCTTTGGTAAAGGTAAACTGCATGATTCCGGCCCGGGTAGTGCCCGTTAATTCGGCCCGGATGGCGTAGTCGTCCAGGGTAACCTGGTAATAGTCCGGCACTGCTTTTTCAGTAGCATGACGAAAGGCAGAAGCCCTGGTGTCGGGCTTAATTTTTAGCGGGCCAGTCATAGGCATAAGGGTCACACTGCCGTAGTCCTGCGTACAACTCCCGCTCATCCAGTGACTTCCCCGAAAGCCTTGTATTTTCTTATCCTGGTAATAATAAGGAGGAAATGCATTTCCGCTCCGTGGCCTGGGTTTGAGGGGTCCAGTTGGTAAGTCCGTGCGGCACGCCCACGGCAGGAAAAGTCTGTCCTTTTAGTTCCGACCCTGCTTCGCTGTGACGACGGGCACTTTCCGTGGTGCTGGGGCCGTGCCAATCAGCGGATTGACATAACGGGTCAGGTCCGTTTTGGACGGAGACTGACCAGGGGCGATCAAACAATTGATTACACACATCCATAACAGGACGGTAGTTTTCAGACCGGAAAACGGCCGGACATATGCAGCTAAGTGTGGCATAGAATAGGGACAGATATTTAAATGCTATAATTTGCGAAACAGTATAACAGGTAATTCTCTTTTATAGAGAAATTTACGTCGGCAACGAACCTATTTTCTTGCAATTGCTTTATTTCAACAGTGGTTGCAACCTATCGAAATACCCTTACATGATTACGATTATCAGTGGTACTAATCGGCCTCAGTCGGTTACCAAAGTCATAAGTCTTTATTATCAGGAGATACTTGCCTCTTTAGGGGCTCAAAGTCAGGTATTAGATCTGCACGATCTGCCTCCTGATTTTACCTATACGGCGCTTTATGGCAATAGTGGTAAAAATACGCGGTTTAACCAATTCCGGGAGATGGTGGAAGCCTCACAGAAATTTGTATTTGTGGTGCCTGAATATAATAATTCCTTCCCCGGCGTATTAAAGGCATTTATTGACGGTTTAAAATACCCCGGATAGTTTTTCCAATAAAAAGGCAGCTTTGGTAGGTCTCTCCACAGGTGTGCAGGGTGGCTCTATTGCCCTGAGTCATTTGAGTGACGTATTGGCTTATATGGGAATGAACATGATTGGTCTGCAGGTAAAGCTAGGGCGCCTGAAGGAATTTATGGCCGATGGCAAGATCACTTTTCCGATCTACAACGATATGCTGATGCTGCAGGCCAAGCGGTTGGTGGAGTTTTGAGGCAGTTTCGAGTTTGGGGTTTCCCGTTGCCAATCTAATATAAGAATGGTGTCTCACTTCTCGTGCAAGTATCGCTTCGCTTGAGATCTATTATTAATCCTTTATCATACTACTTCTGACCTAATAATTCCTACCCCGTAAGTAATGGATACTAAATCAAAAACCCGGGAAGTTTTTATCCCGGCTTTTTCAGTTTCAAACGTAAACAGTTAAATCTGTAACAAGGTAATATTACGTATTTTTAAGAAAAACGCTTATAATCTGTAATTGGTATTTGCTATTTTTCTTTTCTGAATTAAAAATTCCAACTTAATCTACATTATCATGCAGGAAGCGGTTATTTCCCAACAACCGGTCATCGTCATCCAGGGTTAAGCGGGAAATATTGCGGTCGGCAGAATGCGGCACGTCATTGAGCCGGATGCCTTTCCGCTTATAAGCCGGCACGTTCATTTTTTCGTAAAACTCATCCTGCGACAAATTGCTGCTCAAGCCCTTCAGTTGCTGCCGGCGCTTCTCCAGTTCCCGCTGACGACGAACCTGGTCCTCATCCGGATAGGCATTATCCTCATAGCCGCGGTTATCCCGCGGATTCACCGTTTCGCCGTTCAAATCTACAACCATCCGGGAATCGTTGGGCGGCGTGTAGTCATCGTACCGGTTGGTAGTGGTCCGGGTAGGCTGCACTGGTTCCGGCAATGCATGCTTTACCTGTTTGCCACTTTCCAGGTCGGTTACCTTGCGGTGAAAATGACGGTCCTCGGGATTATCATCGAAGCCGGTAGCAATAATCGTTACCCGCAGGTATGGTCCCAAGGCATCGTCAATCACGTCACCGGGAATCAGCTCGTCTACTTCGTCGCCGGTTCTTTCGTTGATGTAATTGGTGATAATAGACTGCTCGCCCATGGTCATTTCCGCTTCGGAACTGTAGAACATAGTCAGCAGAATACGCTTGGCGCCCCGGATATCGCGGTTATTGAGCAGCGGTGAATTCAGTGCTTCTTCAATAGCCTTGCGGGCCCGGTTCTCGCCCTGCGCCGTGGCTGATCCCATTACGGCTTGTCCGGCGTTTTTCATCACCTTCTTCACATCTTCAAAGTCGACGTTCACGTAACCGGGTACGGTGATGATCTCGGCAATGGACTTGGCCGCATTGGTCAGGATGTTATCGGCCTGGGCAAAAGCCTGCCGTTTCGGCAAATCGCCGTAAATATCCTGCAACTTATCATTGAGAATCAACAGTACCGTATCGCAGTATTGCTTGAGCTCCTCAATCCCTTTAAACGCATTTTCCTTTTTAATCCTTCCCTCAAAGCTGAAAGGCGCCGTTACAATAGCCACGGTCAGTACCCCTCTTTCCTGGGCAATACGGGCCAACACGGGGGCAGCTCCGGTACCGGTACCACCACCCATCCCCGCCGTGACAAACACCATTTTCACGTTGGGGGTGAATAGTTCCCGGATTTCGTCTTCACTTTCCAGGGCTGCGTCACGGCCACGTTCAGGGTTGGCGCCTGCTCCGAGTCCTTCCGTTAGGGTAATACCCAAACGTACTTTATTAGGAACCGGGCTGGCTTCCAGCGCCTGACGGTCGGTATTGCATATCACAAATTCAACGTCACGGATACCGTGGTTAAACATGTGGTTAACGGCATTACCACCGCCGCCGCCTACACCGATTACTTTGATAATGGACCGGTGCCGGTCGGGTAATTCAAACTTGAAAGAAGAATCAAGCATAAAAATGATTTCTTTTTTAAGGTTGTGATTTCTTTAGTTAAGGAATGCTAAAGGCTAAAGGTTAAATGCTTAATGGATTGAAATGAGAAAATAGTACCAGTTTTCATTGGACATTTAACGCTTGGCATTTCATTCTCATTTACCTTTTAGCATTCAATATTTACCATTCTACGCTAGTAGTCTATCCGGTCGTCCATATCATCGGTGAGGAAGCGACGCGTTTTATCCAGAATATTGCCGAAAAACCGGCCGCCCTGATTTTCCTTTTCCTTTCGTGGGGACTGAGGAGCAGACGTTGTAACCGGCTTCGTCTTCAGGTATCCGTTTTCCCGGTCATCAATGGCCCGGAAACCGGACAGCACTAAGCCAACGGTGGTTGCATACGCCGGATTTTTCACTTCTTCATTCTGCACGCGGCCCATAAACTGATTAGGCGTTCCCACGCGGGTATGCAGGCCGGTAGTAAGTTCAAACAACTCCTTCAAGTATTGCAGTTGCGCACCGCCGCCGGTCAGTACGATGCCTCCGGTTAATCTTTCGTATCCGGCCCGGGCAATTTCGGCGTAGATCATTTCGATCACTTCCTCCATGCGGGCTTCAATAATATAGGAAAGGTTCTTTACGGAAATCTCCTTGGGAGGCCGGCCGGGCAGTACCGGTATGGATACTACTTCGTTCCAACTGGCCATTTCTGCCATAGCCTGTCCGAAGCGGATTTTGAGCAACTCCGCGTAGCGGGCCTGAATCGTACAGCCTTCCTCTATGTCCCGGGTAATGATATTACCCCCAAACGGGATCACCGCTGTATGACGGATAATATTTTTGTGGAATATAGCAATGTCCGTGGTGTCACCTCCGATGTCAACCAAGGCTACTCCCGCTTCTTTTTCCTCATCCATCAGCACTGCCATACCGGCCGCAATCGGTTCCTGAATACGGGCACCAACTTTCAGCTGATTCCGCTTACCCAGGAGCCGGTCGGCTTTCTCTACGCACTTTTGAATGTTGGCAATGGCCGCAAAAGGAGCCGTGATTACGTGAAAATCGCCTTCCAGCTTCACGCCCAGCATACCCACGGGATCATAAATGCCATTGGCATAATCTACCGTATAATCCTGCGGAATCACATGCAGGATCTGATTGCCCACGGGAGGCTGAATCCGGTGCATGTCTTCGTTCAGGCGCATAATGTCTTCCACGGTGATTTCCTTATCGGCTGATGCCCGCGTAAAACCGCTGCGTTCACGTATACTTCTGATCTGCTGACCCGAGATGCTTACATTAACTTCAATGATGTTTACATTTGACTGGTTCTCCGCTTCTGTAATCGCCTTCACAATGGCATCCACCGTACGGTCGATGTTGGTGACCACACCCCGCACTACTCCGTTACAGGGAGCCTGGCCCATGCCCATAATTTCCAACCGGTCGTATTCATTCATCAGGCCAACCACCCAGCAAAATTTTTAACTGCCAATGTCAACTCCGACTACAATTTTTTATTCCATATAAAAAATATTCTCAAATTATTTGATACTCGTACGCTACACTTACCCGGTGATACCGGTTCCAACCCTTAACGGGCAAAATTTGCTTGTAAAACAGCCTCAGGTTCCTGAATTTAGATGCATAGTCCAGCGCCGGGCCAAATTCTATCACCTGTTTGCCAACCTGCGGGTATAAGGTGATGCTGCCCGTTGGCGCTATTGAAATCTGGGCAATCTGCGCTTTCCAGAATTTATCCTTTTCAATAAATTTCAGCAGCAGGTCAAAAAAGGCTTTACCTTCTTCCTGCTCCAGCCAGTTGCCATTTAGGAGTTTGTCTGCGCCTGTGCCATCTACCAAAACTACCGGGCCGTAAACCGCTCTGAAACCGGGAGAACATAGCCTTCTTCACTGATATACCAATCCGGTGCATCCGGATGAATCACGCGGGCTATGGGACGGATCTGTTCAATTTCGATATTTAACGCACCGGACAGATCTTCATACACCTGACAGCTCCGGATAAATTTATTGCTTTTAATCCGCAGTTCAAGCTTACGGATATCAATATTTTTAAAGGGGGTACCAATCAGCCGGTCAGCGCCATTATTGGTCATCAGGCTCAGTACATCGTTCTCACTGATAAAATACGTATCATACGTATCCTGAATGCGAACGTTGACCGTAGCGCAAACTTTTGTTCTCTGTTTTTTTCTACAAACCCGATCAGTGCAAAAAGACCCATTGCCATAAGGGTTACTTTTACACTTCTTTTTTGCCGGATCGAGAAAAATGCAACATACAACCTAATTTACAATATTAAAAGGTTTTAGGAATTTTGTTTACAAAATTCAATTGCTCTAAAATGGGAATAATATGGTTGCCAACCAACTAAAATCACATTTTTTAAATGAATGGCATTATTTAGCTGTTTGAGCTCCACGTTCCGTATGAGAGCGTCACAAACGTGACCTGCCACTTCTAATGGGCTCTATATATTGGTCAATCTCACCCGCCCCGATGGTTACCAGCACTTCCACCGGTTTTTTTTTCAAATGAGGGAGCAGGTCCTGTTTAGAGCATAACGTTTTATCCCTTGAATTGGTCTTTTGCAGAATAAGCTCTGAGGTAATACCAGGTATGGGCTGCTCCCGGGCCGGGTAAATATCAAGTAAAATCAACCGGTCAGCCAAACCCAGACTTTCGGCAAAATCATCGGCGAAATCACGGGTGCGGCTATACAAGTGCGGTTGAAAAACGGCTGTTACATGCTTATCCGGATATAAGGCCTTTACCGATTTCAGAAACGCTTCGATTTCTGCCGGATGGTGCGCATAGTCGTCAATGAAGATATTCCGGTCATTGATGAGAATATATTCAAATCGCCGCTTTACACCCCGGAAATCAGCCAAAGCGTCCCGGATCGTATCGGGTTCTATGCCCAGACTCAGGCCAACGGCGGTAGCGGCAGTTGCATTCAAGACATTATGAAAACCGGGCATCTGTAACCGGAAGCCTTCGATGGTACCGGTTGGCGTGGAAATATCGAAGGTAAAGCTATGGCCTTGCCCTTGTATAGTCCAAGCCGAGTAAGCGGCACTCTCTTTCTTCATCGCAAAATCCGCCGCAGTCACTTCGTCGGGTACTGCCAGGGGCAGGTCCTTCTTGTAAAAAAGCTTGCCTCCGGGCTTAATCTGCGCCACAAAATCGCCAAACGACTTCTGTACCTCTTCATGGCTGCCGTAAATATCCAGGTGGTCGGCATCCATTGAGTTAACCACGGCAATGTCAGGGTGCAGGGTCAGAAAGGAACGGTCATACTCATCGGCTTCCACCACTACCACCGGGTTGCCCTTGGTGGGATCGCCAAGCAGCATATTGGTACCGTAGTTTTGCGTAATGCCGCCCAGAAAGGCTACGCAATTATATCCGGCGTACGTGAGTACGTGGGCCGTCATGGAGGAGGTAGTCGTTTTTCCGTGCGTACCGGCAATGGCAATCGTAAAGAGGCTCTGCGTCAGCATGCCCAGTACCTGAGAACGTTTTTGTACGGTAAACCCGTTTTCCAGGAAGAAATTCAGCTCTTTGTGATCCTTGGGAACTGCCGGCGTGTATACGACCAGCACGCTTTGGGAAGCCTCCCGGAACCCTTTCGGAATCAGCGAAAGGTCATCCTCAAAATGCACTTCAATTCCTTCCGCCTGAAGCTCAGCAGTCAGGGAAGTAGGTGTACGGTCATACCCCGCTACTGCATAGCCATAACGCCGGAACCAGCGGGCCAGGGCACTCATGCCAATACCACCAATGCCAACAAAATAGACGTGGGTAAGTTCTTTTAAATTCACCGGGAAGTGCGGTTTGTTCCGGTGCGAATTTAGAGAAATAATCCTATCGCCGGTAAGTAACGTTATGCGAAAGGATAAAATATTGTGCGGTTGAGGGCATATAGTTCAAGATTTGTCAAGTATTCTGCTTCTTTTTTTAATAAATATTTCTCCTTCTTCCCGATAGGAAAGCAGGAGCTTTACTGATGGACAGGCAATTGACCCGGTGGCACAAGTAATTCGGCTACACCTTCATTTTTCAGAATCAGCAGGCCCAGCCGGTCACCCGATACGCCGCTTGTCAGGCGGTAACTAAATATGGGCTTGCCATCAATTATGGCAGATTCAAAATAGCTAAAAATCACCTGCTCACAAGCTTGATATACGGAAGCCAGCTCAAGGAGGTGCGTAGATACCATATACACGCCATTAGGCCAGTGCAGCAGCCCGCTAACTACCGTTTGCGAACAGTCAAAAGCATCCTTTACATTAGTGCCTTTGAATAATTCGTCTATCACCACAAAGACCTTTTGGCCACTTCTTACGGTTTGGGCCAATTGCTTGCTTTTGACTACTTCACTGTAGAAGAAACTGTATCCCACACCGATATGGTCAGTCGTCTGTATGCTGCTGAACATTCCCTCAAACGCAGATAACCGGGCTGTACGGGCAGGAACGCCCAATCCCAGGTGGGCTAAGTAGACGGCAATGCCACAAGCCTTCATATAGGTGGTCTTGCCTGCCATATTGGGCCCGGTCAGGAACAGGAAGTTTTTACTTTTCTCCAATTGGAGATTATTCGGAACCGGGTTATCCAATAACAGATGATATACATCCTCCAGGTGAACTTGTGGTTGCGGCACCTCCACAAACTCCGGAAAGGTCAGTCCGTATTTGTCCACTGACTTTGCCATTGCCAGTAGGGCATCCCATTCATACATGCATTCAAACAGCTGGATTATTTCCTCCCGGGCTTTGATCCGGATCAGCCAGTCATAACGGAGTATTTCAGTGAAATAGTGGTGTCTGCTGCTTTCGTAACACGCTTTCTGTAAAGCGGGAGTAGTAAGGAGGGCTAAAGCTTTCTCAATTAATTTTTTTAGGATGGCTGGCAGCGGAAGCGCCGACAACCGGGTGATAGCTTGCCGGAAACTTTGCAGAAAAGCCAGAAAACGATAAGCGCCCCGAATGATAAACTCATAATCCCGCTGGTAAATCCATCGGTAGCTAAGTCCTTCAAAAAAGGCTGCCATCTGATTATTCTGCGAAACCGGCGCAATGCTGGAATCCCGGTATTGTTCGAGGAAGTGAAGTAGTTCCTGAGAAAAGGGCAGTTCCCAAGAGCCTAGATCAGTCAGCATACACTGAAGCGCCCGTTGTACTTCTTGAATGCGGCTGATATTGGCAAAAGGATGGCTGAACTTTTCCTGCAGTCTGGCCCGGCCCCCGTACGTTTTGGTGAAGTTGCATTGATCAAATATACTTCCAGCTCCGGAAGTCCGTTCGAAAATTTCCAGGTCAGCCAGTAATTCTGGGTCGAAGGAGAGGCCGTCAGTATCCATACAAAAGACTTTGGGCCACTTCCCTCAATTTTTGTACCCTTTTCAGGCTAAGGCCAGTACTTCATCCGCAATTTCACGGGCTGCATTGGGTTTGCCCAGGTGAAGAATATTCAAAGACAACTCTTCTTTCGCCCGTTCTTCGTGCAACAGCTGAAATGCAGTAGGGATTAGTTTTTCTTTGGCTTCGTCATCCCGTACCAGCAGGGCGGCGTGGGCCTGCACCAGTGCCATGGCATTTTTAGTCTGGTGGTCTTCCGAAACATTAGGGGAAGGAACCAGAATAGCGGGCCGGCCAGCGAGGCAAAGCTCCGAAATAGACAAGGCTCCGGCCCGGGAAATAACTACATCTGCCGCAGCATAGGCCAGGTCCATGCGGGTGATAAAATCATTGACCTTAATATCAGGGGAGCCTATCACATCAGCCGCTATTTTGCAGCTTTCGTAGTAAAATTTACCCGTTTGCCAGATCAGTTGTACATTCGCCTCGGCAATCTGAGCCAATGCTCCTTTGATACTGTCGTTGATAGTCCGGGCTCCCAAGCTACCACCAATCACCAGGATGATGGGCTTATCCGGTGAAAGTCCAAAAAATCGAACGGCCTCCTCCTTTTTTTGCCCGGCGTTCAGAATATCTTGCCGCACCGGATTGCCAGTAACCCGGATTTTATCAGGGGGGAAAAAATTTTCCATACCCGGATAGGCTACGCAGATGCGCTTCGCTTTTCTGGCCAACAATTTATTAGTCAGTCCGGCGTATGAATTCTGTTCCTGGATGAGGGTAGGTATCCCTGCTGAAGCAGCGGCATACAACAGGGGCCCGCTGGCATAACCGCCTACGCCAATGGCCACGTCCGGCTTGAAGTCCCGGACAATTTGTTTCGCCTTATTCAGGCTTTTTAATAGCTTAAACGGAAAAGAGAGATTTTTCAGGGTCAGGCTCCGTTGAATACCGGCAATGGGAAGGCCAATAATTTTATATCCAGCCTGGGGTACTTTCTGCATTTCCATCTTTCCTTCGGCTCCCACAAACAAAATCTCGACTTCTGGCCTAAGCTGTTTAATGGTATTGGCAATGGCAATTGCCGGGTATATATGTCCTCCGGTACCGCCTCCGCTGATGATAATTCTCTTGACCATGATTTTCTTGATTAAAGGATTACCATGATGGTTTATTTATGGAATCCGATAGATACAGTAAATCTGTTTCTTGATTAATTAAATCCTTGTTTTGGCTTTAAAACCCTTATTGCTTTTTGGTTAATTTATTATTGTGAAATCTTTTGAACTCCAAACTTCTGCTGCCGAAATTAATAAGCAGCCCAACTTCTAATTTATAAGCTTCTAAATAATTCATGCATTGAGCGTAATGTGCTTCTTCGAGTTTGATAATAGCTTTCAATTCAATGAAGCTGTTTAGACTTTTGAGAAAGGATAAATTTCAGGCAGAGATTCGTCCGAGAATGTCGGTTTTGAGAAACCGACACCACGATATTGTGTCGTCGGTTTCTCAAAACCGATGAAAGTCGCCTCCTTACCAACATTTCAGTCTCTTTCTCAAAAAGTCTAAACAGCTTCAATAACAATCTTATGCTCTACCAAAAAATCTACCTGTCGGCTTCCAACCTTTACCGAATCATAAAAAATATCCACCTCCAACTCCCGGTCAAACTGTATTCCTTGCTTTCCTAATTCAATGGCTAAACAACGTTGATAAATTACCTCCTGAAAGCCATTCCCCATTACTACCATGTACTTTCATAGCACACCCTATAATGCACTTGGTTAAATCTTCGTATACATACTGCATAATCTATTACTATTCGCCCGAATCATTCTTTACATAATCCCCACGGCAGAGGGCAATCAAAAATCCATTAAATCAAGGTAATTCTTCTAATCAAGTAAATCATGGTTCAGACGCGGCCTTCCTTAATTTCACCCCGGCTCACGCTGATAATAATACCGATAGATAACCCGGTAAATAACAGGGAAGTACCCCCATACTGAGCAGCGGCAGCGGTTGACCCGTCACGGGAATGAGCCCAACCGCAACTGCCATGTTTGCAAAGGCTTGCACGACCAGACTAAAACTTAGCCCAGCCGACAATAAGCCGCCAAAAGCCCGGTCACTCTTAGATACGGCTAGCATGCCCCGGTACAGCAGGATGAGGTAGAATAGAATTACGATGCCGCCCCCGATCAGTCCGTATTCCTCCACGATAATGGCGTAAATAAAGTCGTTGTAGGCGTTGGGCAAAATGTTCCGTTGTTCGCTATGGCCGATTCCCTTGCCTAACGTGCCTCCTGTAGCCACGGCAATAAAGGACTGCTCGACCTGATAGTGTACTTTGGAAGAGTCATGCAGGGTTTCGACAAAAGAAACAATCCGACTGACTACGGTTTCCAGGCGGTTTCCGGCATATAGACCAATGGTGACCAGTATGGAACCAATCAGGAAAAAGTGACACCAGATACTTAACGGGAACCCGGCCAATAAACATCAGCAGCACACGTGGCAAACAACAGTGCGGCTGTGGAGAAGTTTGACAAGGCAATAAAACCGCAGATGATACCGCACCAAAGCAGAATCGGAATGAGGGATTCTTTGATGTCGTCAATATTCTGCTGCCGCTTGGCCAGCATGGCCGCAATGCTGGAAATCAGGGCCAGTTTCGCCAGGTCAGAGGGCTGAAATGAATTACCGAAAATGATAAATACCCGGCTGGCGGCATTAATATTCCGGCCAAAAAAGTATACCAGGATCAATAGGGGAACCGATAGCCAAAGGGCTAGCCGCGAAAGTTTGGCGTAAAGCCGGTAGTCAAACTTATGGGCCACCCACATGGCGGCTAAACTTAGACTCACCAGGATGGAGTGTTTGATGAGATAGTATTCCGTGTTGCCTTCCTGCATTTTGTAGGCCAGCGTACCGGTGGCGCTGTATACGACCAGTACACTCATCAGCGAAAGCCCCAGTACGACGCACCAGATAATTGGGTCTCCTTTGATATTTTTATCAATCCAGGCTTTTATTTCCATCGGTTAAATCGGACTAAACCCAAACTTAATCATGGTAGGTTGTAAAAACTAAAGGTTAAATGAAATTCTTAATCTGAATTCTGGAAGATTTGATTAATTATCTGATAAACTGCTTCCAATTTAGTCTGCTTTATCTTTCCTGCTTTGTATAGGATAATCTTCTTGTCAGCAGTAAATATTCGATTAGGGCGAATATTGCTATCAGTACTTAGTTGTCCGCTTTCAAAGTCCCGATGAATAAGAGGAATACTGTACAAGTCCCGTACGTTTTGGCTGGTAATCTGGCATAATATAATATCATCTCCGCTCAGGTCAGCCAACACAAGAGCAGGCCGCTTTTTACTGGCGGATAAATCCGGGAAGGGAAACGGTACTACGACTACTTCCCCTTTTATAAATTTTGCCATGCCTGGTCTTCTTGTGGGTCGAGCCAATCTTTAGCCAGTGTAGCTTGGCTAGCAAGGTGGGTTTCTCTCTTTTCTTTCCGGAATCGCAAAAAGGCAATAAATTCCAGCAGCTCTTCCAGATAGTCCTCCGGAATACCCTCTATTTGTTCAAAAATTAATTCTTTCGTATATTTTGTCATGTGTCTTGCAATTGTGTCCCACTCTTTTAACGAAACTCTTACTCTTTTTTGTTCTTTCTTATATTATCGTTATTGGTCGTACACCAGATTTCGTACGGGAATTACAGACTTAACTCACTCCAACTCGCCATTCTCCTGCATGAGTTGCTGCACGGCCGCCTTAAATTGCTGGCCCCGGTCTTCATAGTTACGAAACAGGTCAAAGGAGGCGCAGGCCGGAGAAAGCAGTACCACGTCGCCGGGTTGGGCTAAAGATAAGCCAAGCTTAATTGCTTCCCGTACATCCTGCGTTTCGCGGATTTCGGGTACGATTCCTTTAAAATACGCTTTCAGTTTTGAGTTGTCTTTACCCAGGCAAACCAGGGCTTTTACTTTTTCCTTCACCAGGTCCTGGATCTGGTTGTAGTCATTGCCTTTGTCGAGGCCGCCGGCAATCCAGACTAGGGGTTGTTTGAAACTGCCCAAGGCATAAAATACCGAATCGACATTCGTAGCCTTGGAATCATTCACAAACTTCACTCCGTTCACTTCACCGGCCGGTTCGAGGCGGTGCGGTGCGTTTTTAAAGGTTTTCAGGCCAGCTTTTACTTTCTCTTCTTCAATCCTCAGAATCCGCGTCACCAGAATAGCTGCTATCGCATTAATCGCATTGTGCTTGCCCTGAATGGGCAGTTCTTCCATCCGGATCCGCATCGGTTCCTGATGGCCGTAGTGAAAATTCACGGTAAGGGTATCGTCTTTGAGATAAGAAATATCCGGCTTGCCAATCAGATGGTCAGGGAATTGGGTAGTAATAGGAAGCTTAATGGGAATAAAATTGTGCTTATCCAATTCGGCCGTAATAGCTTTGTCATCGGCGTAGTAGATAAAAAAATCATGAGCCGTTTGCTGTTGAATGATCCGGAACTTGGAATCAATGTATTTCTGGAAAGTGTATTCGTAACGGTCCAGGTGGTCAGGCGTGATATTAAGCAGGATGGCAATATGCGGATGAAACTGATAGCTGTTATCCAACTGGAAGCTACTGATTTCCAGTACAAAGTAGTCAAAGGTATCTTCAATGACCTGTTTGGCGAAACTTTCCCCCACGTTTCCGGCCAGAGCTACATGTAGCCCGGCAGATTTGAGCAGATGATAAGTAAGCAGCGTAGTAGTGGTTTTACCATTGGAACCCGTAATGGCAATCAGCTTGGCTTTGGTGTACCGGGCCGCAAACTCAATTTCGGAAATAACCGGAATGCCTTTGGTCTTTATTTTCTGAATAATATCGGCTTTATCGGGAATGCCGGGGCTTTTAATAACCTCACCGGCGGCCAATATCCTGTCTTCCGTATGCCCTTCTTCCTCAAATTCAATCTCATTGTCCTCTAACACCCGCCGGTATTTATCGGACAGTTTGCCTTTGTCGGACAGGAACACTGCAAAGCCTTTTGCTTTGCCCAGCAGTGCCGCTCCTACGCCGCTTTCCCCGCCGCCGAGAATGACGATGTTCGATATTCGATGTTCGATGTTCGATGTGTGCGGATTCAGTTCTTTACTCATACTCATTTATACAATGAAAAAGCCTTACTAAACGTAGCAGGTTTGGTAAGGCTGGATATTACAAAAATTTAACTGATTTGATAGCTAAAAACCGACTCGAACAACCATGAAATGACAATAACCGGGGGTGGCTTGAATTGACCATTGGGCAACTGGTAATTAACTTCTACAATCTCTCGTTGTTGAACGGCCATATTACTCCAGGTATTTAGCGAAAGCCTTATTCTTTCTGGAAATAGCCATTTGCTTCATCGCTTCATGTTCTTCTTTTGCCTGGGATTCTTCATCCGGCTGCATCGTAACCTCCGATACAAAATTTAAAACCTTGAGCATCACAGCTAGCATTTCTCCTTTCTCTTGGGACGGTACTTTTATGAGACGGGTTGTCAGGCCAAAAGTTCCAGTTAATTAGAAACTCCAATCCTTCATTCTACCACTCATTAGCCTCTTTCTCAAGGCCTTCTATAGAAATTACTCTACCTTCACTAATAGCCTTTTGAGTAGCCAAAGCCCGTTGCCGTAATTCCTCAACCGTCAGAGTCTCGTCCTGAATGGTATCTATCTCCGTCTTGATCCGTTCTTTTTCCTTCAGGAAATCCATTCGTTTAAACAGTTATTTAACCAAATATAAGGAATTCTGCTTATCGGCTATTCATAAGAATTGCCATTTCATCTAATTCTCCCGGTCTGCTATCAGAATAACGACGTGGCCGGGAGCCACCCCGATCCCAACCTGATGCCCGGAAAAAGCAGTGCCATTAAGGACGACTCCTTTTCCTAATAAATGCAGCCGGTGGCTGGCCTCTTCGTCGGGAGCACCGTTTTCATAAATCAGGAACTTAACGTATCGGTGGTGCGTCCACTGGGTGTCTTTCGGATTGGTACTGATGTTTCCGGCGCAGCTCTCGAGTACGTGCGTTCCTTCTTCTTCCAGGTAGCGGAAAGGGTTCGCCAGGGGATAGCCCGAACGGAGCACGTACCAGCCAATGTGGCGTTTCCAGGGATCTTCGTGCCCGAAGTACTTATGCCGAAGCATATCCTCGGCCTTCATTTGGGCAATCTTGGATAAGGCTGAATCCCATTGCAAAGGCGGTAAAGCCGGAAAATGATCGAGTTTGATTCTGATTTCCCGGCCATAAGCTCCCGGATTCTGACGGGCCCGGTTGAGTTCGGCAAATTCCCGTTTAGCTACAGCAAGACATATAGAATCCATATCCGGATGACGGCGTACTATCCGGTAAAAATTATCACTTGGGTTTTTTCATGCCCATTACCTGAATGCCATACTGCAAGCGGGAGTTGTAATTAACCTGCGGTTGGGCTTTTACTGGAATAATACCAGCTATAAAAATTAAGAGTAGTGGGATTCTCACAAAAATTCAATTCTTCTCAAAAAAATATTTGCACTACCAAGTGTTTGATATCTCAAAAATGTAAGCTACCTCAGGCGTATTTCTGTTCTTTATCCTCTTTGAATCCATCAATTATCCAAAGGGCTACTCGAACAACAATCCAATATGCAATAAATCCTACTCCGAATGTAGGAATTCCTGCAATTATTGATAGTACCCAATGAAGTCGGATAAAACCAGTATTTAATTGCTTTATTCGTTCATAAAATGCTGCATAGCTATAAATTGAATTTACAACAATTGTTCCTGATATTGAGTCATGCCATCCTATTGGTTTCTTAGCTACAAAAGAAAGTCCGTCCAATGGAATTAACCTGCATAAGGTTCTTCCAAAACTCTCCAAAGCCTACTTTCTCTAGACTTTTTCTATCTCTTACTACTGTGCAGGTAATAACCTTGCCAATAGTTTTATTAAAAATTGATTCAAAAGTTAACGTGTACACGATGTAAATTAGGCAACTAATCCCTTTTGCTACCTCTGATTCCATATATCTGTTTGAAACATAAGTAAATCCGTTGGACTCTTCATAAACTGCAAAATAGCTATCGAAAACGTCTTCACTTATAGGGATTGCAATAATAAGACAGATAGCATAGTCAATGAAGAAACCTAAAAGTCTCTGGTACCATGATGCTGGTACTGAATGTGTTGTCTCTTTATTCATAAGTTCATAAAAATATAACTTTTATTCCTACCGCTTTTATTCCTACCGCAGCTTCAGCGTAGCCAGGCTTAATACGGCCAGGATAATGCCGACAATCCAGAAACGGGTCACAATTTTGGCTTCGTGGTAGCCGGATTTCTGATAATGGTGGTGCAGCGGCGACATCTTGAAGATGCGGCGGCCTTCCCCATATTTCTTTTTGGTGTATTTGAAATAGGCAACCTGGATCATTACGCTCAAATCTTCAATCAGGAAAAATGCCGCAGAAAATTGGAATCAGCAATTCTTTGCGGACCGTCAGGGCCAGTACAGCAATCAATCCACCCAATGTCAAGCTGCCCGTATCCCCCATAAACACCTGCGCCGGGAAGGAATTGTACCATAAAAACCCGATGCAAGCTCCCGTGAAGGCGGCGCAGAAAATTACGATCTCAGCCGAGCCGGGAATGTACAGAATGTTGAGGTAATTTGAGAAAATGGCGTTACCGGAAATATAAGCGAACAGGCCCAATGTCAGACCAATGATGGCCGAAGTTCCCGCCGCCAGGCCGTCAATTCCATCTGTGATATTGGCGCCATTCGATACCGCAGTAACGATAATCACGACTACCAGTATGTAGACAATCCAGGTATAGTCATCGGGCAGAAACGGAATCAGGTCGTGGTAGCTGAACTGATTGAATTTGAGAAACGGAACGTTGGTAATGGTAGACTTAATATCGCGGTACGGCGTGTTGTCAATACTGTTATAGTTAATCTGACCAGTAAATTCACGGATTACGACGTGATCATGGAAGTAGAGTGTCAGCCCTACGATCAGGCCCAGACCTACCTGCCCGATTATTTTAAACATACCTTTCAGGCCTTCTTTATCTTTTTTGAATACTTTGATATAATCATCCAGAAAACCAATCAGTCCAAGCCACACGGTAGAAACAATCAGCAGCATGACGTAGATGTTGTCGAGCCGGGCAAACAGTAGGGTAGGGATCAGAATGGAGCCGATAATGATCAGGCCGCCCATGGTTGGGGTACCTTTCTTCTGCAACTGCCCTTCCAGCCCGAGATCCCGAATGGTTTCGCCCACTTGCAAGCGACGCAACGCATCAATGAGCCGTTTGCCGTAGATCGTGCCAAAGCCAAGCGAGATAATGACGGCCATGCCGGCCCGGAAAGAAATGTAACGGAATACACCGGCGCCAAAAAAATCAAAGTGCCGCTCTAAATAGTCGAAAAGATAGTATAACACTGCTTTATTAAATGTTAAATTTTGAATGTTAAATGCTAAATGAGCAGAAGCTTGTAGAATGTGGATGAACCTATAGGATTAGTATAATTATTTGCGTGGTTTTCATTTAACCTTTAGTATTAAGCATTTAGAATTGCTTATTTTTCTGAGGTGATTTTACAATGTCTGTGGTGAGCTTTACCAATTATTCAATATCATCCAAGTAAGCTGAGTAGTTGTAGCTTACCATTTGACTTTTATCGAGAAGGCGTAGCCAGTAGCGGGTTTCGCGGGCTTCTTTAGCCGCAATAGTCATTTTGGCAATAAAATCTTTTTTAGTTATTGCAGCAGTAGCTTCGTCTACATTAGCCCCAATGCTGGTTCCACTTCTAAGCACTTGTTTGGATAGTACAAGCTCGTTATGTTGTGCTAAAACTTTATATAAGACGATTACTTTCAGCGGGAAGTCAAAGCTTTTATTCAATACAACATTCTCTCTCATTCTTCCTCCATTTAGCATTTAAAACTTAGCATTCAGCATTTCCGAAAGGATCTGTTTATCGTCGAAGGGATATTTCACGCCTTGTATTTCCTGGTAGGTTTCGTGTCCCTTGCCGGCCAGCAGAATAATATCGCCGGTCTGTGCGAGTTGGCAAGCTTCCCGGATAGCCTCCTTTCGGTCTTGAATGACTCGTACCCGTTTGCGGTCCGTAATTTTGACGCCTCCTTCCATTTGGGTGAGAATAACCGCCGGATCTTCAAAACGGGGATTATCAGAAGTCAGAATAACCAGATTGCTGTATTTGCAGGCGATGTCCGCCATGATGGGCCGCTTGGTCGCATCCCGGTTGCCGCCACAGCCTACAATCGTAATAATCTTGGCCTCACCTTCCCGGAGGGAATGGATGGTTTCCAGTACGTTTTCCAAGGCATCGGGGGTATGTGCATAATCTACAATACCCGTTATGCCACTAGGGGAAAGAATTTGGTCGAACCGGCCGGGAGCCGCTTGCAAGCCGGATAATTGAGTCAGTACCTCTTCTGGGTTTTCGCCTAATAGCACCGCGGCAGCATACACACCCAGCAGGTTATAGGCGTTAAACGTACCAATCAGTTTAAACCAAACTTCTTTACCGCTAATCTCCATCTGTAGGCCGTGCAGGGTATTGGCAATCAGCTTGCCTTTGAAAGAGGCTACATTTTGCAGGGAGAAAGTATTTTTATGGGCCTTAGTATTCTGCAGCATGACCAGGCCCCGCTTATCATCCAGATTGGCCAGGGCAAAGGCGGAAGCAGGCAGTTCGTCAAACAGCTTTTTCTTAGCCTTTATGTAATTGTCAAAAGTCCCGTGGAAGTCGAGGTGATCGTGGGTGATATTGGTGAAAATGGCGCCGGAAAACTGTAAGCCCGCAACCCGTTCCTGCACCATCGAGTGCGAACTGGCCTCCATAAATGCATGCGTACAACCAACTTTCACCATATCTGCCAGCAAGGCGTTCAGCCTAACGGCGTCGGGCGTAGTATGCGTAGACGGAATAACCGTTTCGTTAATCTGATTCTGTACGGTAGAAATTAAACCGACATGGTAGCCCAGGCTCCGGAAAAGCTTGAATAGTAAGGTAACCGTAGTCGTTTTGCCATTGGTACCAGTAACAGCCACCAGTTTGAGCTTACCGGATGGATTTCCATAAAACTGAGAGGCAATATTACCCAATGCTTTGGCGCTGTCAGCCACCCGTATGAATGTAACTCCGGCAGGCAGCTCGGTTGGAAGCATTTCGCAAACTACCGCCACGGCTCCCTGCACGATGGTTTTCGGGATAAACTGATGACCGTCCGCCTGCGTTCCCTTAACGGCTACAAACAAACTGCCGGGACTGGCTTCCCGGGAATCGAAGCATATTTTAGAGATTGGGGTTTCCGTAGCGCCATGTACGGAAACGGTAGTGAGGCCGTGAAGTAAGTCCTGAAGAAGCAAGGCTTTATAGGAAAATGTGCAACTGAAATCTTTACCGTTGACACAAATCTACACCTTAATGCTTTCTATGAGTTGATTCAATTCGCGGAAATAACTAAGGATGTTATATTTATTCGAAAAAAGCAAAATTTAGCCTGTTACTCATCGAGCCGTATGGTCATCGTGCTGCCTTTCAGTACGCGGCTGCCTGGCGGCTGAGATTGCGTAACTACCCGTCCTTTACCCGAATAAACTACTCTCAGTCCTCTATTCTCCAGCACGTAAAGGGCATCACGCAGCAGCATACCCGTTACATCCGGCACTAACCCTGGTTTAGCCTGCCGGTTCGACCAGCGAATGGAGGTACGTTGCAATTGGGCAGCTATCCATTCGTCGGTTTCGGTGCCGTGATTGGAAACGCCCAACTCATTGCATAAATACTTCAGATCCTCTGAGTAACCGGCCTTGATTACGGGGAGTTTGTCTTCTTGTTCCCACTTCTTATCTGCCATCAGTTTATGCATTTCAATATCCTGGGCGTAAATCTTATCGGCAATTTCTTTAAATACCGGCGCGGCTACTTCGGCAGCCATCGACTTGAATTTAGGATCATCAATCACAACGATGCAACTGTATTTGGGCTGTTCGGCCGGGAAATAGCCCGCAAAAGAGGTATAATAGCTCTTGGTATAGCGGCCATTTTTAAGTTTCTGCGTAGTTCCGGTCTTCCCGGCAATCTTATAGTCATTATTCCGGATATTCTTAGCAGTGCCTCTCTCTACCACACCCTCCAGCATTTTGCGGACTTTGCGTAATGTTTCATCGGAGCACACCTGTTCATTGATGACCACCGGTTGGAAGGTTTCCACTACTTCGTCGGCCACGCGTATTTCTTTCACAATCAGCGGCTGTATCATCTGGCCGTTATTGGCGATGGCATTATAAAAGGCCAGAATGTGCAATGGCGCAATTTTAGATTCGTAGCCCACGGCCATCCAGGGCAGGGTAATGCCGCTCCAGGTAGGGTCAGAGGGGCGTTTAATAACCGGAATAGCTTCCCCGGCCATCTGAAAACCAAGGGGTTTGGTGAGACCAAACGACTCCAGGTAGTCGATAAAGCGCTGCGGCTTGCTATTGAAGTGGTCACGCATCAACTGCACAAAGGCCACGTTCGAAGAATGCTCAAATGCCTCCTGAATCGTAATTTTTCCGTAGCCACCAATCTTAGAGTCCTTCATTACCCGGTCATAATACTGCAATACGCCGTTGCCGGTATTAATGCTGTCGGTCGGCTGAATCTGGGTCTCTTCCAGCAGGGCAATCATAGAAGCCAGCTTAAAAGTAGAGCCTGGATCGGTACGGCCCTGTTGACCTACCGCGTAATTATAGGTTTCGGCATATTCGCCGGAAGGCAGACGGCCCAGATTAGCCATGGCCTTGATATGGCCCGTGGCTACTTCCATCACGACTACGCAGCCGTGGTGGGCCTGATTTTCCTGCAAAGCCCGCTCCAGTGAAGCCTCCGCAACATCCTGAATGTTAATGTCAATAGTGGTCTGAATATCGTAGCCAGTTTCCGGTGGAATCTCAGATCCATCGTGCAAGGGCTTCCAACTGCCCCCGGCCATGCGCAGAAAAAGGGCTTCCCCGTCCCGGCCGGACAACTGACGGTTAAAACTGTATTCCAGACCTGCCCTTCATTTTTCTGGTTCAGAAAGCCAATAGTACGCCGGGCCAGTTGTTTGAAGGGCTGATAACGAACATCGATCCGTAGTTATAGACCGCCGCCTTTCATTCGGCCATCGCGGAACACGGGCCATTGTTCCATTCGCTTTTTGGCCTGGTAATCAATCAGTTTGTGGTTGATAATCAGGTATCTCCTTTTCCGGCTCCGCTCATTTTTGATCCGCCGCTTGTATTCCTCGGCATCCTTGTCTCCAAAGTGACGGGAAAGCAGCATTGCCAGGGAGTCAATTCCCCGGTTAAAAACTTCTCCTTTGGGAATGGTTGGGTCAATAGCTATCCGGTAAAAGGGCAGGGAGGTAGCCAGCAGGCTTTTGCCGTCACCGGCGTAAATGCTGCCGCGGGTTGCTTTTACCTGCCGCAGTTGAACCAGGTTTTCGCGGGCTCTTTTACGCCACTTCTCGCCGTCTACCCACTGTAGATGCGCAATTTTCGCTACAATACCCATTGAAGCCAGCATCATAAACATGAATGCAACGCGTACCCGGAATAGAATAGCCTTTTTAATATTCACTGTTGAAAAGTTTAATTGCTTACTAATACGAATGCGATGTCCGTTGTTCGATGTTCGTAATTATCTATAAAATAGCTTCATATCAAAGAGTCAAATAATCATCCGCTATTCGGGCAGAGGTGATGCTGCGGTTATTCTTAATGACTTACTTCGGACATTATAAATAACGTCTCTATCTCTTATTTTCTGCCACTGCTGCTACTGTCACTTCTTTACTCCTCGTTTTCTTTTACAATAATTTTGTAAGGAGGTACGGTACTTTCGTATAAACCAAATGCTTCCACTTTGCGGGCTACCTCTGACTGCTTGCTCAGGAACATATAATTAGCTTTCAGGGTAATGTATTCAAACCGCATATCATTTACTTCACCTCTCAATTGATCAAATTTCCGGATGTTCTTCTCGGCATAGTGAATATTGCCAATGTAAAAAACACCCAAGCCCGTGATAAACAGAATGGCAGGAATATACCGGACGGGCAGGCCCTGTTCAAACACGCCGTCGATGCGTACGTAGTTTTCCAGAAAGCTGAATATCGTCCAGATACTGCGGCGCGGTGCGGCTTTCTCTTTTTTCCTTTTCGTAGGGGTTTTAAAAGTATTAACAGCCATTGGGGGAAGGGTTACTACGTTAGCTAACGTTACAGAGTGAAAAATCCGGTTAGTTAAAATTATAAATTTTTGTCTACGGCCAAAAGCATCCGCCTGATATTCTACTGGCTAAAGCTTTTCGGCAATCCGTAGCTTGGCGCTGCGGGACCGGGGATTCCGGGCCAGTTCTTCGGCATCCGCCTCCATCGGTTTCCGGGTCACTGCCCGGAAAGGAACGTTGACATTGCCATACAGGTCCTTTTCGGCTTCTCCACTGAATTTACCGTGATTAATAAAGTTTTTGACCAGCCGGTCTTCCAGGGAGTGATAAGCGAGTATGACTAATCTGCCCCCGGGTTTTAGTACAGCTGCCGATTGGGTAAGCACTTCTTCCAGCGCCCCCAATTCATCGTTTACCTCAATACGCAGTGCCTGAAATACCTGGGCGTAATACTTATTTTCTTTGCCTCTCGGCGCCAGTTTGCTCAGCACGGCTTTCAAGTGACTGATGGTTTCAATCGGGTCTGCAAACCGGGCCTTAATTAGGGCAGCTGCCAGGGTACGGGCATTGGTGACCTCTCCGTACATACCCAATATTTTGTGCAGTTTCTCTTCGCTGTATTCGTTAACGATCTTCTGCGC
The DNA here is from genome assembly GCA_030448185.1 of Cytophagales bacterium. Classification (GTDB taxonomy): domain Bacteria; phylum Bacteroidota; class Bacteroidia; order Cytophagales; family 172606-1; genus CADCTQ01. The sequence goes on from JAUJNL010000037.1 coordinate 44,563, forward strand.
CGTCAGGTGCGTTTGCGGACTCATGCGCATATCGAGGTCGCCTTCCAGACGAGTCGAAAACCCGCGGTGCGCCGAATCAATCTGATGGGAGGAAATACCCAAATCTGCTAATATTCCATCGGCTTGCGTAATTCCGTATAATTTAAGGTAGCGGCGCAGGTGCCGGAAGTTTGCCTGAATGAGGGTAAAGCCAGGATGGGTAATAGCTGCGGCATTTGCGGCGGCTTCCGGGTCCTGGTCGAAGGCAAACAGTTTTCCTTGCTCATGTAGCTTTTCCAGAATCAGTTTGGAATGACCGCCTCCTCCGAAAGTTAAATCAACATAAACACCATCGGGACGGATATGCAATCCCTCAACGGAGGGATGCAGTAATACAGGTATATGATACAAGTGGTTTTACTGTTTAGGCAGATAACAAAAATACTAAACAGTAGCTCAATTAGATATAGAAAGGGAATAAAAGGGACTAACTGCCGGTAAAAAAGCAAACCGCAAGCTTTTGTTGCGGTCTGCTTGGTCTATGAAGAGGAGATTAAAAGTTGCCCAGGTTTTCACGTGGACAACTCCCAACCTATTGGCGTATATATAGCGTTTGTATGCACTTAGACGATATACAATATTGGGAAGATTTCGTGAAAAACCAATTATGTCCAACTAAATTTAGTAAAATTTATATTTAGCCGAATACTATAGTTGAAAACCGCCATAATAGCAAATTTGTGTAGTAGGCTGTATATCACCTCTACGAATCAGTCCTAATGGATTTATTGTTCTCCCGATTCTGTTTTACCTTTGTAAAACTATTAGCTCTACTAGGTAAATAGAGAATTATGTTGCGCAAAAATAATATACTCCCGCATTATTTAATCTTTTTTCTGTTTTTTTTATTAACTGGTTGTAAAACAGAGAAAACCGTTTCCCTCAAACCCGGTATTTGGCGGGCAATTATTCAGTCACCGGGTGGCGAGCTGCCCTTCGGATTGGATATTCAGCGGAAGGATGACACTACTTTTACCGTTTTTGCTATTAATGGCCAAGAACGGCTGAAGATGGACGAAGCCCATTTCCGGGATGATTCACTGCATATTCCGATGGAGTTATTCGACTCCGAAATTGTGGCTGCCGTGGGAGACAGTACGCTAACTGGCTATTACTTTAAATACAATCCTGGCCGGGTTACCCGCCTGGGCTTTTCGGCTAAATATGGCCTTACGTATCGTTTTAAGCCTACCAAGGAAAAACCCAAAGCGGACATCTCCGGAAAATGGGCCGTTAGCTTCCGTACGGAAAATGACTCTTCGCAGGCCGTAGGCGTATTTGAGCAGCGGGGCTCCGAAGTAACGGGCACTTTTCTCACCCCGACCGGCGACTACCGTTACCTGGCCGGATCCGTGCAGGGAAGTCAATTACGCCTGTCGTGCTTTGACGGCACGCATCTTTACCTGTTCAAGTCTCAATTGGACAAGGCCGGCAACCGCATGGAGGGGGAATTCTGGTCCGGGGCTACGGGCTACGAAAAGTGGACTGCCCGGCGTGACGATAAAGCTGCCTTGCCGGATGCCAATGCACTTACTTACCTGAAGAAGGGATACGACAGAATCGAATTCACTTTTCCGGATCTGGCTGGCCGCCAGGTGTCGCTAAATGATCCTAAGTACCGGAACAAAGTGGTAATTATACAAATTCTCGGTTCCTGGTGCCCCAATTGCATGGACGAAACTAACTTCTTGGCTCCGTGGTATCAGAAAAATAAAGACCGCGGCGTGGAGATTATTGGGCTGGCCTATGAAAAAGTGCCTACTCTGGAAGTGTCGGGCCCAAAGTTGGAACGGATGAGAAAACGCTTTGACGTGCGATACGACATTTTACTGGCCGGCCTCAACAAAACGGATTCCGTAGCGGCCTCCCTGCCCATGCTGGAAAACGTGATCAGCTTCCCGACGACTATTTTCATTGATAAGCACGGAAAAGTACGCCGTATCCACGCGGGCTTTAGTGGTCCCGGTACCGGCAGATACTACGACGAGTTTGTGGAGGAGTTTAACCGTTTTGTGAACATGCTGCTCAATGAGCAGCCCGCAGCCGTAAAAGCGTTATCTTCGAGATAAAATTAATTTTGAATCCAAAAACAAGTACGGACGATGGCACTCACCTACAACATCACAGAAGACTATTTCTATTAACAGGGGCTGGAAAAGGGTGTTGAGAAGGGAAGAGAAGAAGGCATTGAGAAAGGCCAGCAAGCAAGGGAAAAAGAATTTATTATCGAAATGCTCAAAGACGGTACGCTGAGTATCGCCAAGATTGCCTCCCTAGCTAAAGTCTCCCTGACGTACGTACAGCAAATTGCTAATGAAATTGGTCTTTGATCAGGATTAGTTTTCCCGGAAACATCCCTGTTTTTGCCCAATCCCCGTATAAACTTTTTGTCGGTTCATACGGGATTTTTTTATTGATACCGGGTTACCTGATGCCCAATTAGCCATAAAGAATTATACAAAACGCGGTTATGTGTTGCGTAATTAGCTAAGAATGATAAGTTTGTATGGGGGGTAACGATTTCCTTTTCTGGAGGATAGTTCGGTTGAAAAGCCTGAGTCTTCCGTATAAGCACTCTGTCATTGGTTAGTATTTATAACAAATCGCTTTATGCTTAAAGATCTTAAATCATTATTTATTAAAGAAGACCCGGCCACCAATGAAGAGGTGCCAAAAGAGGAGGTGAAAAAGAATACGCCGACTGCTGCAAGTGCTTCACCTGTGACGCAGACCCCGTCGGCTCCGCCACCCATTCCACGGACTGGCAGCGTGGACCAGCGAATATTCGACTCCTTGCAGAAAGCCCTGGAGGAGAATAATCAGGAAGGGTTTGACTTTCTGGAGTTTAAAAATTCCCTGCAGACACTGGCTGGCATTATTCCCGACGAGTCTACCCGGTATCGTTCCGCTTACGCCACGGCAGCTACCTTAGGTGTAACCCCCGATAAACTGCTGCAAAGCGCCGCGTTTTACAGGAGTGTGCTCGAACGGGAACGGGATAATTTCAATAAGGCACTAAGCCAGCAGGTAGATTTGAACGTAACCGGCAAGCAGAAGGACGTAGAGCGGCTGCGGTCGCTTATCGGGCAGAAGTCGGAGCAAATAGCCCGGCTCACGCAGGAAATAGCGGCACACCAGGAAGAAATGGCCCGGGCCCAGGGTATAATCACGGATGCCCAAACGAAAATTGAAAACACTAAAAATAATTTCCACCTGACGCTGGATACGGTTATGAGCCAGATCCAGACGGATATAGATAATATTCAGAAATATTTAAAGCTAATTTTCAATAACCATGAATAGTTTAGAATCCTACAAACCCAAATCGTTCTGGGAACGACCCGAAGGTACCACCGGTATGATCTTCGGTACACTGATTGTATTAGGTGGTGGATACCTGCTATACAAAATGTTGCCCACTATCATTGAGTTGCTGCAAAACACGCTGCACGCCATTTTTCTGTTTGCGGGAATCGCGGTAGCCCTCTATGTGTTGTTTGATCCTAAGTTCCGGAACCTGATCTGGTACCTCTATAAAAGTATCATGCGTTCCTTAACCGGTATGTTCGTGCAGATTGATCCAATTGGGATTCTGAAAAGTTATATTGACAGCCTGCAGGACAACCTGGGCAAAATGGACAAGCAAATCGGTTCGCTGCGGGGCCAGATGCGTAAGCTGAAGGATCTGATGAACCAGAATGAACGGACCATGCGGGACAGTCTGACGATGGCCAGCCAGGCGGGAAAAAGGCAAACAAGCCCAGATGGTACTCAAAACCCGTAAAGCCGGCCGGATGCAGGAGTCTAATATGAAGCTGGGCGACCTCTACAAGCGGATGGAAATTCTGTACCGGGTACTGACCAAGATGTACGAGAACTCTGAAATCCTGCTGGAAGACATCAAAGACCAAGTAGAAGTGAAGCAGATGGAACGTGAAGCCATCCGCAGCAGCCACTCGGCGATGCGTTCAGCCCTTAATATTATTTCCGGGGATAAAGATAAGCGGGTAATGTTTGATCAGGCTATGGAAGCCGTTGCCGATGATGTAAGCCGCAAGGTGGGTGAAATGGAACGTTTCATGGAGCTTTCAGCCAACTTTATGGACTCTATCGACCTGCAGAATGGCGTGTACGAAGAGAAAGGCCTCGATATGCTGGAGAAATGGGAGAAAGAAGGCATTTCCTTCCTGCTGGGCGACGAGAAACAACTCCTCATTGAGGAAGGCAACCGTAGCCGCAGCTACCTGGATATTGATGCCCCGCTACCCAGCACCCATAACCGTAACACCCGAAACGGTGACAATCAGTACAGCAAGCTGTTTGATTAAAAAGATCAGACTTCAGACTAATAATTTAGAAAAAGCCCCTACCATTTGGTCAGGGGCTTTCTTTATTAAGCTATTTTCTTATTTTCGACATCCATAATCGCACATTCGCACTTACTTTACGCCACTACATTTATCAGCGTGCCGATTCCATCAATGGTAATGCGGGTTTCGTCGCCGCTTTGCAGGGTGAAGCTATTGGGAGGCACAATTCCGGTACCGGTCATCAGGTAGCAGCCGTGCGGAAAACTCATCTCCCGGAACAGAAACTCGGCCAGCTCCTCAAAACGCCGCTTGATCTGCGTAATATTTGTACTGCCTTCAAAAGCTCTGGTGCCATTGCGGTAAATTTCCAGCTTGATTCCCGTTTCAGCGGGAAGTGCTTTTCCGGGAACGTACAGGCAGGGACCAATGGCTGTGGCTCCGTCATATACTTTAGCTTGCGGCAGATACAAAGGATTTTCGCCTTCGATGCTCCGCGAACTCATGTCATTACCTACCGTGTAACCCTGAATTTTGCCTTGCGCATTGATAAAAAGGGTTAATTCCGGTTCGGGTACATCCCAGGCTGAGTCTTTACGGATGCGGACTTTGCCGCCGGTGCCCACTACCCGGCCCGGAGTCGATTTAAAGAATAATTCGGGCCGTTCGGCATCATATACCCGGTCGTAAAACGTATCACCGCCGGATTCCTTGGATTCTTCCATTCGGGCTTCCTTGCTGCGGAAATAAGTAACGCCAGCAGCCCATACTTCCTGGTTGCCAATGGGAGCCAGGGTACTGTTGCACGATGTGCCCACCGCCAGGCATCTGTTCGGCTTTTTTAACTGCTTCTGAAAGATATTGGTAGAGATTGTCGCGGTTGATTAAAGCGTCCCAGTCAGCCTCGTTTAGAAGATAATAAGATTGCTGCGCTTCGGCGATCACGCCCTGTTGGGTCCGGTAAAGTTTCATAAGTTGAATGGATTATTAAAGGAGGCAAAGGTGTTGGTTGGTAAAAAGCTTTTTGCCACTAAACCTGCACAATTCTTGTTACCTTGTCAAGTAAATACCTTTAAACGATTTCGGATTTAACTTCGTTGAGCCCTGCGGGGTTCGGAAGGTAGATTGCATAAGTAGTAGTCAATTTGTTAATGCAATAGCTTTCCATAAAGATACCTCCCTGCATGCAGATTGGAAATGTATGGATCAGAAACCCGTTTGGAACTGCCTTATGATAACAGCCTACCTTTTGGATGCGATCCGCAATCCACCTTCCGAACCCCGCAGGGCTCAACGAAGTTAAATCCGAAATCGTTTATTTACATTCTCATGTAGCATTTAAAACTTAACATTTAGCACTTATTTCCCTGATGCGTTTTCTTCGATTTCTTTTGCGGCTTGCCCTGCTGGCCGTTTTTATTATGGGATTATTGCCATTTACAACCGCTACTTCCGGGAGCCGGAAGTAAAAACCGATGCGCCTAAGATCACGCATAACACTACGCTGCAGGAAATTAACCGGATGGGCAAGCTTCAACTGGTGAAGTACAATTTCAAGGATATTGTGGAGTACGAGAAAGGCATGACTGAGTACGAAACCCTGAATCAGTACCTCAACAAAGCCAAAGCGGTCCTGATCGTAAGCGGGGAAGCAGTAGGATGTATTGATCTGACAAAAATTCAACGATCTGATGTGATCGAAGCGGGAGATACGCTACTGGTATACTTACCCGAACCGGAGCTTTGCGTGTATAAGATCAATCACGACCAGTCAAAGCTCTACGACCTGGATAATACGTATTTTATTGAAGAAGGAAAGATGGTAAACGAAGCCTATGCTGCCGCGGAAAAAACATTAAGCGGGCAGCCTTGGATATGGGAATTCTATCACAAACTGAGCAGAATGCCGGGCAGATCCTGAAACCCTTTCTGGAGCGGATCTCCGGCAAAAAGTAATCCTGCGTAAGCGGATGAAGGGCGATTTCAGGGAATTAGATCGTTAACGGCATCCCAGACCAGATCACTTTCGTAGCCCTTGCTCATCAGGTGCCGGGCTATTTTGTTTTTACGGATCATCGGATTAGGGTCTCTTTCTTCCCGGCTTTTTTTCTCCGCCAGTTGCCGGAGGGTTTGTTCGTAGTCATCCGGGTCAATTTCTTCCATTCCCTTCCCAATCACTTGAGAAGACAAGCCGTGCATTTTTAGTTCGGCTTTGATTTTAATCCGGCCCCACTTTTCATCCGGAATTTGCCACCGGCAAATGCCTTGGCAAACCGTTACCTCGTTCAAAAAGTTATCGGCTACCAGTCTATCCAGCGCTTTTTCGGCTTCATCCTCGTCAAGACCGTAGGAAAGCAGTTTTTCGCGTACTTCTGCCGGGAACGTTCCTGATAGGCACAGAAGCCCATCGCTTTGGCTAAAGCATCCTGAGGAGAATAAGTCTTGGGAGATTTGGAAGCAGTCATAGGATAATATCAGATGTCGAAGGGCGGATGTCGGATATAAGATATGCTGATTAGATAATGTGCTGATGCGCCGCTGGAAGACTAAGTTCAGGTTGTTTTACTCTTTTTCATCTATTTGGTTTTGCAAAACCTGCGACCCGGTGTGCTAACTTTACGCGAGTTATCGAAGTAATTATTGAATGAGGAGGTGATAAATCGGATTACCAATCCGAGCTCACTTGGTGTGCGCATTGGCAATGCGGACCAACCCGATGGTTGTTCGGCATTGCCAATGCCGAACTTGGGAAATGGCGGATTTGCAATCCGCTCAAAGGCCTTACAGTAGCTTATTGTAGACCTTTTCTCTTTAGCACCACCCCTCAATTACTGAATAAGTTCAGCTATTATACTTATTGGGATTCAGATGTTTAGTAGTCCCATCCATTCTATTCAATATTAATGGAAGATTCTTCCGCAAAAGGCTTCCAGCAGATCTATAACTCATTAATTTTTAATTAAATGACCGAATACACCTTACCCGTTGAATTGCGCTGGGCCGATCTGGACCCTAATTTTCACCTCCGTCACTCGGTATACTACGATTTCGGGGGCGCAGGCCTGCGCTGGCGTTTTTATCGGAAAACGGCCTTACCATTTATGCAGCAGGCGCAGGTTGGACCTATCCTTTTCGGGAGGAGTGTATTTTCCGGCGGGAAGCCCGCTATGGTGATGCCCTTTTCATCAATATGCAGTTGCTGAAGCTGCGCCGCGACTTTGCCCGTTTTTCGTTCCGGCACGAAATCAAAAAGGGAAGATGGTACCCTTTGCGCCATACTTACGGTAGACGGTGCCTGGATGGATACCAGGGCCCGTAAACTAACTATTCCGCCCTGCGTTGGTATCGAATTGCTGCATAACATGCCAAAGGCGCCGGAGTTTGAGTGGATAGAAGTGCCGGAAGGTACATAACAAGCTCACTACACCTCATAAGCCGTACGGCTCACAATACTCACGACCCAGGGTAATCTCATCCGCGTATTCCAGTTCACCGCCCACTGGGATGCCCCGGGGCAATGGTGCTTATTTTTAAGTTATAAATCTTCAGCTTTTTGGTCAGGTAAAAAGCGGTGGTATCACCTTCCATGGTAGGGCTAAGCGCCAGAATTACTTCCTGAATAGTAGACTCAGGCAGGCGGCGCAATAGTGAATCAATGTGCAGGTCAGCGGGGCCGACTCCTTCCAATGGGGAAATAATACCTCCCAGTACGTGGTACAGACCTTTGTATTGCGCGGTATTCTCAATGGCCAGTACGTCGCGGGTATCTTCTACGCACACCACCGAACGGTCACGGGAACGGCTGGCGCAGATGGCACAGGTTTCAGTATCGGCAATATTATGGCACTGGCGGCAGTACTGAATCTGGGTACGCATTTGCGTTAATGACTCGGCAAGGGTAAGCGTTGCCTCTTCTTCCCGTTTCAGCAGGTGCAGTACCAGACGTAATGCAGTCTTTTTACCGATTCCCGGCAGCTTCGACATCTCATTGACTGCATTTTCTATCAATTTGGAAGGAAAATTCATACTGGCTATGAATGATTGACAAGTGAATGGTTATTATGAATATAACAATTTTACCGGACAAATCGTCCATTACCAATCAATCCTTTTCAATTTTCTTGATGAATTATAGAAAGAAAACAGGCCTGTTTACACTAAAAAAGCCTTTAGTTCTAGTTATAATAGGGTACTATAAAGAAATAATTACTTCTATTTTTTCAGAATACCTCGGCAGAAATACCTCGCTGGCAGATCGCATTGCGCATGGGAGCAAGTTCATCAAAAGAACCGTTCTTAACGGTACATTTTCCTTTATAATGGATGATCCACGTGCACTGTTCGGCTTGTTCGGGGGTATGCCGGGCAAACTTTGATCAGCGTGGCGATTACGTGGTCAAAGGTGTTGACCTCGTCGTTGAAAACAATCAGGTCTCTTAAATCGTCAGTACGGACATCTTCTTCTTCGAGAACTTCAACTTCGATTTCCGGAAAAGTAGGCATGGCGATTCAGTATTTTAACGATATGCGAATATACTAAAAAAGGATTTTCTGCGTTCACTAATTACTCAAGTAAATACGTTTATTCAAGTTTTAGTTCACTCTTATTGTCCAATTCTTCGGGCAACTGCTTCCCATCCGATCTGTCTGAAGCTACAACTACAACCCGCTGACAATAGCCAGGGTAATGGCAACCATTCCTAGTGCACACAGAAGTACGAATAACGGAAGTACAAACCGTAGCCACTTGTCGAAACCGGCTCCGGCAGCGGCCAGTACTGCCATTAAGGCGCCGTTCGTAGGCGTTAGCAATTCGCATAAACCGGCTCCGTATTGGTAAGCAAGCACCGTTACCTGTCGCGACAGACCCAGTAAGTCGGATAGCGGAACCAGAATGGGTAACGTCAGAGCGGCCTGACCCGTTACGCTGGGCACGGGAAAATGAATAATGACGTGCATAAGCATCATCCCGATGGCTGACAGGGCCAGCGGCAGTTGCGTTAAAGGCGCTGATAGAGTATACACAATCGTATCAATGATCTGCCCGGACTCCAGCACCACGAAAATGGATTGGGCAAATCCGATGAGCAGGGCCGCAAAAGCCATATCCGAGAAGCCTTGCACAAATGCCTTAGCCGTACCAGTGATTCCCAATCCGCCCAGCCAGCCGGCCAGCCATCCCATCATGAAAAATAATATGCCCAATTCATCAAAACCCCACTCAAACCGCATAATTCCTACGATAAACAGCACGAAGGCAACCAGAACCAGCAGCATAATCAAACCATAGCGGTTGTTGCCTGATGGGTGAGATGGTTTCATTGGTTCATCCATAGGTGCTGGCACAGTACGGGTACGGGCTGCGTACCGCATCGTGCCCCAGATCCAGATGCCCAGGGCCAGCCCTAAAAACAGCATTCTGAAACCAGCCCCGGATAGCAGAGGCACTTCTGACAGGGTCTGGGCAATACCTACCTGAAAAGGATTGATCGGGCTAAATGAAGCGCCTACGGCGGCTGCCCCCGCGCTGATGGCCACGGCCGTAAGGGAGTCGTAGCCCAGGCGCTGCGTAAGCAGAAGCAGTACCGGCACCAGGGCAATAAACTCCTCTTGCATATTGGTAAGGATACCTCCCATGGCGAAAACGAGGCAGGCTACGGGGATAACCAGTACCTGCCGGCTTTGCAGGCGGGTAAGCAGCCAGTCTACTGACCACCGTAAAGCTCCCGTCTGGTCTACTACCGCAAAAGCGGCTCCTACCAGAAAGACAAAAGCAATTACCGAAATGGCACCAGACAAGCCTTTGGGAATTTTTACCATGGCATGCCAGGGACTGACCGGCGTGGCGGCTACCTGATTGTAAGAGCCCGGCACTACTACCATCCGGCCCGTTTCCGGGTTTTCCCGCCGTTCGTACTTGCCAGCTGGAATAATATAGCCCAGCAGTGAAGCCAGCAGAATACCAATCAATAGTAAGATAAGAGGATGGGGAAACCGGAGTGTTTGCATTAAGGGTAAAGCAATGGGCTATGAAGGGATAACTTGCAGAAAGTTTGAAAATACCCAAATTACAGAAGTTGTAAGACGGATCGGCGGAATTGTACCCTTTGCTATGTTCTTTTCTATCCATTTAAGCTAATCAAGCAATGCATACAGTTCAATTTACAGCCAGTGAGCTATCTGTAGAAGAACACATCTTCCTGCGAACCAGGGTTGGGTTGGCTGGACAAGTGTACCGCCGGAAGGAGCCCGGAAAGCACTGCAGGGAACCTTGTTTTCCGTCTGCGGTCGGTTAAATGGTGAGTTGGTAGCATTTGCCAGGGTAATCGGGGACGGCGCTGCCGTGTTTTATATTCAGGACGTGATGGTGGTCCCTGAATGGCAGGGGCAGCAATTAGGCGCCCAATTAATGGAACACATTATGACTTACATCCGGGAAAACGCTTTCCCCAATGCTTTTATCGGTTTAATGGCCGCCAAAGAACAACTTTTACCGTAAGTCAGGCTTTATAGCCAGACCTGACGACCGATATGGTCCCGGCATGTGTATGATATGGCCTGGGTAAAAGACCAGCAACCATTTGGTAACGGGTATATTTCTGGATTAACTTTGTTACTAAACTCACCCTAAATCCCTCTCCTGCCCAGAGGGACTTTACCACTACTATGATCTAACTCCCCTCTCTGGCAGGAACGAAAACGGGAGTTTTCGGGCCAGACAGAGGGAACGATTTTAGGAAGGGGCAGGGGGTGAGGTCTCTAACATTTATCATTATATTCACCAGCCTTTCTTTTCCGTCAACAATTCAGCCCCAGCTACATGAAAAACATCCTGAATCATCTCTTCGAATACAAAACGCTGACCAAAGACGAAGCTAAAACCATGCTGACTGATATCGGGCAGGGCAAATATCCGCACTCCCAGATAGCGTCTTTTCTGACCGTATACATGATGCGCAGTATTACCGTAGCCGAACTGGAAGGCTTCCGCGATGCCATGCTGGAACTTTGCCTGCGGGTGGATTTGGCCGAATACGACCCAATGGACGTATGCGGTACGGGTGGTGACGGCAAAGATACGTTTAACATCTCTACCCTGGCTTCCTTTGTAGTGGCCGGGGCCGGACAACGGGTAGCCAAACACGGTAATTACGGCGTTTCCTCCCCCTGCGGTTCTTCCACGGTAATGGAGTACCTGGGCTATAAGTTTACCAATGATACAGATACGCTGCGCCGTAAAATTGAGGAGTCGGGTATTTGTTTCCTGCATGCGCCCTTATTTCACCCGGTAATGAAAAATGTGGCACCGGTTCGGAAAGAACTGGGCGTAAAGACGTTCTTCAAAAAGCTGGGCCCGATGGTAAAACCCGCCTTTCAGAAGAATCAGATGGTCGGCGTGTTCAGTTTGGAACTGGCGCGGCTCTATGCGTATCTCTATCAGCAAACCGACAAGCAATTCGTGATTCTGCACGCCCTGGATGGATACGATGAAATTTCGCTGACCGGCGGGGTAAAAATGATTTCCAACCGGCAGGAGCAGGTGATAGGCCTGAAGCAATGGGCCTGCCTACTTTGGCACCCGAATCATTGTATGGCGGCGATACGGTAGAGGAAGCCGCCAGAATTTTCACTAATGTACTGGAAGGCAAAGGCACCGAGCCCAGAATGCCGCGGTAATTGCCAATGCCGGTATTTCACTATATGCGGCCCGTCCGCAACTGAGTCTGGAAGAAGCCGTAGCCCAGGCCCGCGAAAGCCTCGAAAGCAAAAAAGCCCTGCAGGCCTTCCGGAAGTTTATGTCGGATAATTAAGGCAAGAAGAGTTGTAGCCTAGTGTTATCCTGCAAGAAACAGCTATAAGAGAAATAAACGACATATGTCGTAGATACAAATGTTGGCAGTAAGCAAAAAGAATATGGATTACATATTTGGCGCTCATTAAGTGCCTGTACTATTTGCTATATAAAATGAATAGTTATAAGCATCTAACAATCAACGGATTAATTCATATGCATTTTATATTCCATTAGGTACAGGTACTTACATAATAAAGTTGCGTAAATTAAGGATGAAGGCTATTTTTACTCTCCTACAAGCTGTTTTAATGAGATAATTCCTCATGACTTTGTTATTTGGAACGAAAAATTGAATAGAAAAAATTAAAAACAGCTTGAGGAAATCTACACAGGTTCGGTAGAAGAGATGTCTAAGTGGTGCTTTGCAAAAAATGATGAAAATAAATTTGGTTTGCAGTCCACTTTCAGTTCCTTAAAAACAGCCATAGAGTTTCGAGAAAGTTTCTGCAAAGACCAAAGTAGCCTATTGATACTTGGAATCTATCTGCATAGAAGCTATTATAACTCTTTATTGAATCTAATGGCAGAGAGAAAATGCATCTAATCCCAAGCGACTGAATGACTTGTATGATAGCCTTAAGCAATATAGAATAGAGGATGATAAAGGGGTAATATTAGGTTATGAATTGTTAGAAACTTATTGGGGAGTTATCCACTCCTATCAATGTGAAAGTCAAGAAACGGTAAAAGAAATTAAGAATAGGGTTAGAATAAATGAATTTGGGTTAATAGATATTTTTGAGGAAGCGGCATCAGTAAGACATTTAACTTTAGAAAAGAACGAGGTTTGGAAAATAAAAACATTAAAGCCTACTGCCAACATCAAACACGAGCCGACAACTTTGGTTGTAGTCGCGCAAACCTAGCCAAAGCCAAAGTGTGCGGGTGGGTATTAGTATGTTATACCCAATCAAAAGAACATAAATGATAATTGACCTGTTCGATAGTCGTTTGTACCAAGTAGAGATGAAAGAAATGGTGGATGCGGCTATCGGGAAAATGCAAGTTGAACAAGCGGATTTTGAAGTCTTTACGGCCAGCATATGGACTGACCCAAATGCCAAAGCCAGTTCAATCAATTTTGATGATAAGGCTCATTCGGACCAGCATCTGAGACAGCAGCATGAGTGGGCAAAGCAGCATTACCAGCAGTATAAGAATCAATTGACCGTAACGGCCCTGAATATATAAAGCTGTTGCTCAAAAGGAGAGACGGAACCGGTGGAAGGCCGACTTCAAGCTATGGATTTTGGTGGAAATACAGAATGATTCAATCAAGATTGACGGTTGGGAAGACGAAGACCAGTGTTGGCAGGAGTTGGAGCCGGAGTTGAAGGAGGTTGCCAAGTACGCCCTGCAAAAAGTAAGAGTATTGAAATTGCATCCCCGGTTCGAATTAGCAGTGAACGGATACAGGGATTGGTACAAATACAAATGGAAAATAAAACAGTAATGACTTGGGTATAACACCAGTCACTCCGGTAACTGCCGCTCCAGCGCAAAGCCCAAGCATGAGCACACGGTTTGCGGGGGTGTTCGATTCGTTATGCCTCATAAAAAATGTACACAAAGCTGTATTGATAGACAAGTTTGAAAATGGTAGCGCCATAGGGATAATGCCCTGACCGAGAGGAAATGATTGGCTTGTAGACGAGGTGAAAAAAGTTGAAAGAATCAGGTGTAAAGACAGTTGTTTCCCTGTTGGAAAAAGATGAAATTCAAGAATTAGGATTACGAGACGAAGAAAGACTTTGTAACCAACAGCAGATTGAGTATATCAACTTCCCAATCAAAGACCGGGATGTTCCGAGAGAACAAGCAGCCGTAGACAAGTTGATAAAGTTGTTAGATGAGAAAGTAGACAAAGGTCTAAAAGTAGTGATTCACTGTCGCATGGGAATTGGCAGAGCTTCATTGATAGCGGCGGCCGTGCTGATAAGGAGAGGATTACAGACAGATAAGGTGATTGAAAAAATAACGAAAAGCGCGAGAATTGAAAGTGCCGGATACTGAAGAACAAGTACTTTGGTTGAAAAGATTAGAAAAAGGAATGAATAAAAAACGAGGCATAACATTAGCTACAACCGGCCACCAGCCCGCCAATACGCATTGCAAACGCATACGGGCATGGTGTCGGGTAGCCATGTTGCGTTAGGGGTAAGTGAAAAGACAAATAAGAATAAAGTATGTTTAATTGGCTTAAGTGAAAAAAGAAGGAAGAAGCAGAAAAACAGATCAATCAGAACGAGGAGTATAGTTTTATTTGGTATGAGGTAGGACCTGAGCTCGACTTTCGCATTTTCTCATAATGCAACCTACCAAAGGGTTGAAATAGGGTTAATTCTTCAAATAGTTTTTGAACATCATGTCTAAAACGCGATATTCAAAAACTAAAAAATACCTTTTATGTGCGCCGTTTAAGCCTGGTTTTCTGATTTTCACAAATGCGAAAGTCCAGCTGAGAATCCCTTCAACAAAAGAATACTGGATTGTCGAAGTTTTACTTGGAATGTATTAGCCACTACTTCTGATAAAGCAATAGCCGAATCCTACAATGAGCTGCGTAGCTCAAATGGGCAGGAATATATCCAGGTAGAAATTGAAGGCAAGCGAACAGTTGAGGCCAAGCTTACTTATCCGCATAATGGTGCAGCTCTGGAAGGGGTTGTCTATAAAGCTCAATCCATGGATGAGAAATGGGACATTTACATCTATGAGAATTCCGGTAAAGCCATTTTTTAGTTGACGGGTATTGGTTTACCCACTTTGAGATTATAGTAGTAGGCCCAGAGTTTGAAGTGGAGGTTAAGCATATATACTCTTTTAGAAAAGGATAAGGATTTTCTCACCAGTCGGCTAAAACGTTGGCGGATGGTATTATTGAGTCTTTTCCATATGAGCCGTTTCTCCAGTCTCTTTCCCAACTTTCTGATGAGTAGTGTGCGGAATACAGTTAAGCTCGCCAGAAATCAGAGAAACTATTACCCTTAAGATACGAATAAGGTAACTTACGCCAGAGTCTTTACAAGATTGCATGCTTCCCTCGCCAATGAAGAAAAGAAACAATCTGACGAGTTTGCCGACACTGCGCAATCCAGATTCTGATTTGATTCACCTTTATGAGCACAAAGCTGAATACTTCGTCTACTTTTAAAATAGCCGCTTTCTTTGCTTCGGCTATCGTCTCTTTGAAAGGGGCTAAACTTCGGGCTTTTTTTAACCACCGCTGTACACTTGTATGACTTACGCCGAAAATCCGAGCCGTGGAACGAAAACTGTTCCGCTCCTGATAGGTCTGGCTGACCTGTTCCATATCCAACTGGCGGCCTTTCTGGACCGAATCCAGTACCCTGTCACGCCGCAGTCTTTACATTTGTACCGTTGCTGGCCTGATACATTCTTCCCGTTACGAACAATATGCTTACTTTGACACTGATGACAAGTCCTTACTTCTATTATCATATTGATTCCTCTTTCCTTTTAATACCTGTCAACTAAAAAATGTCACTACCATTATTTTTGACACCCACACCCAGGAACTGATTGAAAAAACAATATAAGATAAACTGTCACGAAACCGTCTGTCCAAAGCTAAGCAACGCTTTCCCCGCAAAGCCACACAAAACGGATAAAAGCACTTGACCCAAATTACGCAAGACACTTTCCCTTGAATTATAACTATACCAATAGCTAACCACTTATTTCTAATTGCTACTTAACAATGGAATTACTCCCAATCAAAAAGGACGCTGGCGGAGAATGGAGCATTTCTGGAGCACCCGATTGCCAGGAAATTCTTCAAATGACAATTGACTTCTACGATAAGGTAGGTTTTGAGCCTCCTGGATTGGGTATTACGCCCAGGTAGCGGGCAAACTCGTAGGCGGTGGAGCTTTCAAGGGAAAACCCGTATATGGTTCCTTTGAGAGTGGCTATGGAAGGTTCACTCAATTCCAGCACCCGGGCATTGGCACTCAGATCTGCCGTCAGCTCGTACTATTGGCGCTTCAAACCGACCCTGCGGTCCGGATAACGGCCCGTACCCTGCCGGAGAACAACCAATCGGCCCGTATACTAAAGAAAAACGGATTTGAGTGTTTAGGAACGATCTGGGATGAGGAAGATGGCAACGTGTGGGAATGGGAGTATCAGAAAAGCGGTGCCAACCGCGAGGTCCTTGTTTGAGTAAATTGTATAATTACTTTAATTCGTACCTTCACTTCTATCATGAACATACTCGACCGGATCATTGCCCATAAAAAGCAAGAAGTAGCCCAGCGGAAAAGCCAGGTTCCCGTATCGTTGCTGGAAAAAAGCCCTTATTTCAATCGGCAGCGCCTTTCATTTAAAGGGCAGTTAAGTGACTCCCGCCAAACCGGAATTATTGCCGAATTCAAACGTAAATCGCCCTCTAAAGGCATTATTAACGATCAGGCAGACGTGGCTGACACTACGGCCGGTTATGTCGGGGCCGGAGCCTCGGCACTATCAGTGCTGACCGATACCGAATTTTTCGGCGGCAGCACGGAAGATTTAACCAAAGCCCGTAAGGGCGTTGCCTGCCCCATCTTACGGAAAGATTTTACCATTGATGAATACCAGATTCTGGAGGCAAAGGCGATGGGAGCCGATCTGATTCTGCTTATTGCGGCGGCCCTGACTCCGGAACAAGTACGCGCACTGGGTAAATTTGCGCAAAGCATGGGCCTGGAAGTATTGCTGGAAGTGCACAATCGGGAAGAACTGGAGCAGACCGTTTGCCCGTATGTAGACGCCATCGGGGTGAACAACCGCAACCTCAAGGATTTCACGGTAAACGTGAATCTTTCCAAAGAATTGGCGCGTTTAATACCCGGCGAGTTTATAAAAGTATCGGAGAGCGGAATTTCTGACCCCGCTACGGTTGTTGAATTAAGAAAATATGGTTACCACGGGTTTCTGATGGGTGAAAACTTTATGAAGCATCCCGATCCGGCAAAAGCATGCAATGTATTTGTTGGGCAGTTAAGGCAGGCTATGGAGGGTTAACATAGCGTAACCAAATTATGATTATAATTTAACCTGTAATAATTTGGAATATTCTTAGTTAATTCGTACCTTTTTGCCGGAATTAGAAATGCACGTACCGTTCCGTAGTGATCAAACTAGAGTAATATGACCAGAGTAAAAATTTGTGGAATGCGTGAAAGTACCAATATCGAGTTGGTTTTGGCCTTGCAACCGGATTATATGGGCTTTATCTTCTACGAAAAATCTCCCCGATACGTAGGCGAAACGCTGGATGCGGACCTGTTAAAGTCCTTTCCAAAAACGACTAAAAAAGTAGGAGTTTTTGTAAATGCCCATCCGGACCTGATCCTGCGGAACGTTAAAAAATATGGTCTGGATTTAGTTCAGCTGCATGGCACCGAAACACCTGATGTCTGCCGTAACCTCCGGAACCGTGGCATCAGCATCATCAAGGCGTTTTCGATTGATGAAGCGTTCAACTTCAGCCGGTTGAACAATTATAAATTATTCTGCGATTATTTCCTCTTTGATACCAAGACCGAAACTTTCGGCGGCAGCGGTAAACGTTTTGACTGGAGTCTGCTGAAAAATTATGACAACGATAAACCTTTTCTGCTCAGCGGCGGCATCGGACCCGAACATGCGGAAGTCATCAGTGAAATGAAGGGTATGAACCTGCACGGGGTTGATCTCAACAGCCGCTTTGAAATGGCTCCGGGGCTGAAAGATGCCGAGCGGCTGAAGCATTTCATGCAGGAACTGAAAAAACCTTTGCAAACCGCTGCGTAACCGCACGATTTGAGGTTCGCTACTAATGGCTTCAGGTTTGTCTAAATGATAAGGTATGGAAAACGAAATAGTGATTAAGACGGCAACGATAGGAGGGCTATCCGAAAACTATTTTTTTGCCCTTTGCCAAGAAAACCGGGATATCCGTTTTGAAAGAACCGTTCACGGAGAGATAATTATCATGCCGCCAACCGGGGGAGAGACTTCTTTTAGAAACAGTGAATTAACTACGGAATTAAATTTGTGGAATCGTAGAAAAAAGGAGGGCATTGTATTTGATTCATCGGGTGGTTTTAAGCTGCCTAATAATGCGACCCGCTCCCCAGATGCGGCTTGGGTAACTAAAGAAAGATGGAGTAAACTGACTGCTGCCGAAAGAAGTAAGTTTCCGCCGCTTTGTCCGGACTTTGTAGTAGAGCTTGCTTCCGAAAGCGATTCTATCACTACCCTCAAGGAGAAGATGATGGAATATCTGGCTAATGGCTGCCGCTTGGGCTGGCTTATTGCTCCCAATGAAGAAAAAGTCTGGATTTACCGGCCTGATAAACCCATTGAAACTATTTCTTCTTTTAAAGAAACACTTTCCGGGGAAAATGTGCTGCCAGGGTTTACCCTTGATTTAAATATTTTGCGATAAGTTTGCTTTTATTGATACCCAAAAGGAACCGGATGGGCAACTATCCGGTTTTTTTGTTACTTTCGGTAGTATTTCGTTTACTTTTTCGAATGGTATTTCATTTAGTATCCCAAACTTCGATAGTGTTTTTTCATCTTTCTTTGCGCCGCTTGCTATGTATTTTGAACTAAAGACTCGATCCATCGGGGGCATGACTGACGACCAGTTCTTCGCCTTTTGTCAAGAGAACCGGGATTTACACTTTGAACGCAATGCCAATGGACAAATTATTTTCATTATGCCAACTGGCGGAAGAACAGGTTATTACAATACCCAAATCATTACCGATCTGAATATCTGGAACCGGATAACCAAGCGGGGAGTTGTATTTGATTCTTCTACCGGATTTCGATTACCTAATACGGCTACCCGCTCTCCGGATGCATCCTGGGTATCGAGAGAAAAATGGGATGCGCTGACGGAAGAGGAAAAGAGTAAATTTCCGCCGCTTTGCCCGGATTTTGTGGTCGAGCTGGCTTCCGAAAGTGACACCGCCGCTGGTTTAAAAGATAAAATGGAAGAATATAAGGTCAATGGTTGCCGGCTGGGTTGGTTGATTGCACCGGCAGAACGGAAGGTCTGGATTTACCGTTCTGATCAACCCGTGCAGGAAGTTACTTCTTTTGCAGGCAAGCTTTCCGGGGAAGAGGTGTTGCCCGGGTTTGAATTAGACTTGCAGGTGTTGCAATAGGCCGGTATGAATCCATCAAATATATAATATTACGCCTGTCTTTACCATAACGAATGAATTATTTCACGCCTTTGCGTGAAATAATAGGCAAATTTGCCCGACATCAGAATCCTTGAAAGCA
>JAUJNL010000199.1 GCA_030448185.1 Cytophagales bacterium
AAATGGGCTAATGGTCAATTCTAAAGAATTCATAAAAAATTATATGCTACTGGCCTGATTGTTGGTTATGCTCATGTAACATTCTAACAGTAAAATTTAACTTTTAGCCGACGGTGCTTGTGTCCGGATTACCAGAATCAGAATTAATCTCCTTAAATCATACCTCTAATTTGGTTTTCAACGTAAATAGCAGCGCAGTCCCTTTTACCAACCCAATGATTGCCGAAGAACTGATAAATGAAATGATTCCACCGCTGAAGCCAACCGATACAGCCCAGAAGGCGCTGCGTTGGATGGAAGAATTGCGTGTGTCGCAGCTACCCGTAGTAAGCGGACAAGACTATCAGGGGTTAGTAAGAGATGAAATGATATTTCAGCATAACGATCCGGAGGCCTTACTTTCAGACATTAAGCTGGAATCGGAACAGGTCTATGCTTTTAAGTATCAGCATTTTTTTGATGTATTGAAAGTTGCCCTGGATAATCACGTCGAGTTAGTCGCCGTACTTGACGAAGACCGGCATTTTGTCGGGGTGATTACGGTGAATGATACCATGACTGCTTTTGCCGGCTCTTCCATTCAGGAGCCCGGTGGCATTCTGGTACTCCTTATGGAGGAGCGGGATTATTCCCTGACGGAAGTAAGCCGCCTGGTGGAGTCCAATGATGCCAAGATCCTGAGCAGTTACGTCAGCACGGATAGGAACGATGGCGCCAAGCTGAAACTGACCATTAAAATAAACCGCACCGATCTTACCCGGATCATTGCCACCTTTGAAAGATTTAATTACAATATCGTTGCCAGGTTTCAGCAGTCGCAGGGTTCGGATGATGACAAGGGACGAATTGATTTGCTGCTGCGGTACCTGAATATGTAACCGGACCCGTAAAACCCATACGTACACTTTATAGAGACGCACATTCTGCGTCTCTACGTATTTTAATCCCATGAAAATTGCCATTCACGGACGTAATCTCAAAGAAGATACCAAGCCCTACGTGCAGGAGTTGTTTCAGGAACTGGCTGCCCGGGAAGTGGAAGTACAGGTATCCGAACAATTTGATATTTCCCTCGAAAAGAGCAGCATCAAGTTCCAGAAATACCCCGTATTTTCTCATTTCAAGGATATTTTCGACGCTGATTACGTATTTAGCGTCGGCGGTGACGGTACCTTATTGGAAACGGTTACCTACGTAGGAGCCCGTGAAATCCCGATTCTGGGAATCAATACCGGAAGGTTGGGTTTTCTGGCCACTACCTCGCCAAAGGATGTCCGGAAAGCCATTGAAAATCTTTTCAACGGCTATTTTACCTATGATTACCGCTCCCTGATCCACCTGGACGCTGACCGTGAATTGTTTGAGGGTCTAAGTTTTGGTCTGAATGAGTTTACCGTTACCAAGCGTGATACCGCCTCGATGATTATCGTACACACCTACATCGATGGGGAATACCTGAATTCATACTGGGCCGACGGACTCATTGTGGCGACTCCTACCGGATCTACCGGATATTCACTCAGTTGCGGCGGACCGGTAGTGCTGCCCCAATCCAATAATTTTATCATTTCGCCCGTCAGCCCGCATAACCTCAATGTAAGGCCGCTGATTGTATCCGATGACAGTGTGATCTCATTTGAAATCCAGGGACGCAGTAAGAACTACCTCGTTTCGCTGGATTCGCGGTCCCGGGTGGTGGATGCCAGTATCCAGTTAGCCGTCCGTAAAGAACGGTTCCGGGCCTGCCTCGTCAAGTTTGATGGAGTCAACTTTTTGCATACCCTCCGCCACAAACTTAACTGGGGAACGGATGTAAGAAATTAGCAATTTGTAATGGACTATTTAATAAATATATTTACAATATTGCGGCTGAATGTGTGGTTATTGCGTGGTATGGAAGATTTTAGGGTTTTATCTACCACATTGCCGGTTACTTATGAGAAAAAGATTTATTATACTTGCCGTACTAATGCTGTTTTGGAGTCTTTTCCCCGTGTTTGGGCAAAGGTATGCCCGGGCCAAACAGTACACCAGTATCGGAGGCAGTATCAATGCCATGAACTACTTCGGTGATATCACACCCGCCCAATCTTTTGCCAGTGCGGATATCACCTTTACCCGGTACAACTTGGGCGTTCATATCGCCAGGCGTTACGGTCCCCGGTTCTCGGCAAGGGCGGCCTTTCACTACGGCCGCATCAAGGGGGACGACTTTAAGTCGCAGGACCCCGGTGAGGACGATGCCCGGTTCCGGTTCATAAGAAATGCCTCGTTCCGCAATCAAATTTATGAGGCCTCGGTGGTGGGGATGTGGGATTTTATCGAGAACCGTCAGACGTATCTGCGCCGACCCGATTTTGTGCCGTACCTGTTCGCGGGTGTTGCCGGATTTTACCATAACCCTCAGGCTAAAGTGGCCTCCGAATCCGATGCACCAGCTGAATACTGGGGAAAGTGGGTGAATCTTCAGCCCTTGCAGACGGAAGGGAAAAGCTATTCCAAGTTCCAGGTAGCCATTCCGGCTGGCGTCGGCTTCCGGTATAAAGTGTCCCCTAAAATTGACCTGGCCTTTGAGATTGGCTTCCGCTACCTGTTTACTGACTACCTCGACGACGTAAGCGGTAATTATCCTGATCCCGATGCGTTAAAAAGTGATTTGGCCAGGGCGATGTCAAACCGGACGCTAGAAAGCCAGTCAGCCAACGGGCAGAACCGGGAACCTTTAAAGCAAAGAGTGCTTAATGATCTTGGGTATGAACCAGTAAACTATAAGGGAAGTCAAGGAACTGTGACTTACTCTGCCGTCCAGGGCTATACCTGGAACCAGGAAACGAAAGGCGAGAAGCGGGGTAGTCCCAATGAGAAAGACTGGTACCTGATCACCGGGTTTCATATCAATTACATTCTGGTCAAGGGCGTACGCTGTCCCAAATTCCGTTAATGGTAGGAGGGATTCTACGCTGAGTTTCTCGGTGAGGGCTGGTTATAATCGTTGGTCTGATAAATGAGAAACCAACAAATTTGAATGGGTATCACAATAAAAGTTAAAAAGGTACGTATGTGTACAGAGATGGCAGGTTCTACGTTTTTGGTTTTTATATGCCGGTTATTTTTTCCGGCG
>JAUJNL010000038.1 GCA_030448185.1 Cytophagales bacterium
CCCCCACCAGCCCGGACAGAGACTCACCGACACCGACGACGACATCCTGCTCGCCTCAACCACCCGTATTCCGAGAATCCACGAAGAAGTAGAGAACTTCGTCGCCAAGAAGCCTTCCAAGGGTGTAAACCCCGACGAAGTAGTAGCCATAGGCGCTGCCATTCAGGGCGGCGTATTGACTGGTGAAGTAAAAGACGTATTGCTACTGGACGTGACTCCGTTGTCGCTGGGTATCGAAACCATGGGTGGCGTATTTACGAAGCTGATCGAATCAAACACTACGATTCCGACGAAGAAGTCTGAAGTGTTTTCGACGGCCTCCGATAACCAGCCTTCGGTAGAGATACACGTACTGCAAGGTGAACGGGCCATGGCACGTGACAACCGTACCATTGGACGCTTCCACCTCGATGGTATTCCGCCCGCACCGCGTGGGGTACCTCAGATTGAAGTAACCTTCGATATTGATGCCAACGGTATTTTGCACGTATCGGCTAAAGATAAAGGTACCGGCAAAGAGCAGAAGATCCGGATTGAAGCCTCATCTGGTCTGAGCGATGCTGAAATTGATAAAATGCGTAATGAGGCTAAAGCCAACGAGGAAGCGGACCGTAAGGCTCGTGAGCAGGTAGACAAGCTGAATGCGGCTGACTCACTGATCTTCCAGACTGAAAAGCAGTTGAAGGACTACGGTGACAAACTGTCTGCCGGTAACCGTTCAGCCATTGAAAGTGCACTGACCGATTTAAGAACGGCTCATTCGGCTAAAGATTCTGACCGGATAGATTCGGCCATGAACGCCTTGAATACTGCCTGGCAGAATGCTTCGCAGGAAATGTACAATGCATCTAATGCAGCCGGTGGCCCTGGTGCCGGACAACCTGGTGACGGTGGTCCGTCTAATGGAAACAATGGCGGTGGCAACGATGTAACGGACGTTGACTACGAAGAAGTAGAAAACAAGAATAAGTAATTAAATTTCATCCATAAAAAACCCACAGGCGGTTCCGTCTGCGGGTTTTTGTTTGTCCAGACCGGGATTCTCAGGATTAGCAGGATTAATGTTCATTACAATCCTTACCTTCTTGCTTTAGAGTCGCTTGGCTGTAGCCGAGTGGCGACTATCGTAGGGGCGGGCGTATAGCATACGCCCTTCCGGCCCGTTTCTATAACAATGCCGGAACTAAGTTCCGCGCCAGTGCGGTTATTCACCCGCCACAATCCCAACGCTATTCTCCCTTGCCCATTGCTTCATTTACCTTGGCTGGCGTTGCAAATTCCTTGATAAATAGTAGCCGACAAACGGGATTCGAACCTCTCTGTTTGGGTTATATGCAGTTTTAGCCCGTTTTTACGTAACTTTATTAAACAGGCGCTTTTTTATTTGCCCATATTTTCCGGCAGGCAGCGCCTTGAACGGCTGTTTATGGGGAAGTATTGTTACCATTGTCGGTCTTTAGCAAGAGGGCTACATAAGCAGTTTCTTGCCTTCTTGCTGTTTACCTCATCACTTACTGGTTTATCCCAGCAGGTACCCCCTGCAGAGCAAATTGTATTGCCTAAAGCAACTCCGGCACTGAATCGATTATTTCAATTGAAAGGGAAGCACCCCTGCCGTATTCTGGTAAAAGACCCTGCCTCATTTCATAAATGGATGGGCAAAAACCTGCCTGATGCCTCTTTTGCTGTTTTTTCGGCTGATTCAAGCATCCTAACGATCAAAGGATTGGATGCCATAGCGCTACGGCAATTATTGAAATGTTCTTGGGTGACGTGCGTAGATATTGCCAACCGGCGGGCTAAGGAAGAATCAGAGCTCAAATACAACGATTTAGGGGTTAATAAGATTAGCCCGGTTCACAGCCTCTCTCCTGGATTAACCGGAGCAGGTCTGGTCGTTTCGGTCAAGGAAAGGCCTTTTGATAAAACCGATATTGATTTTAAAGGTCGCATAGTAGGCCCTGACCGTATTGCCGCGCCACCATCATTGCATGCTACGACTATAGCCACCCTAATTACGGGCGGCGGTAACTCAGCCCCTTCGGGTAAGGGCGTTGCCTGGAGAGCGTCCTTGGCTACATCTGACTTTAAAGAACTGTTACCGGATGATGGTTTGGTTCTCAGCCAGGCAGCCGTATCCGTGCAGAATCACTCCTACGGCGTGGATATTGAGAACTATTACGGGATCGAAAGTTTTGAGTATGACCGGCAATGCGTACGTTACCCGGAAATACTGCATGTATTTTCATCAGGCAACCAGGGCAATCAGGCAGCGCCGACCGGAGCCTACCAGGGAATAGGGGTTTTGCCAACCTGACCGGTCAATTTAAGATGTCTAAAAATACCCTCAGTGTAGGGGCAGTAGATTCTCAGGGGAAAGTATCCCCGTTAAGCTCCCGGGGGCCTGCCTACGACGGACGGATCAAACCTGAACTTGTGGCGTACGGAGAAGGAGGCACTTCCGAAGCGGCAGCCCTGGTTTCGGGTGTTAGTCTGCTCCTGCAACAAGCCTACCGGGAACAACAGAACCATCTGCCCCCCGGCTTCGCTGGTGAAAGCCATTCTGCTTAACAGTGCCGATGACTTGGGTACAGCCGGACCCGATTTTGAATCAGGCTTCGGTAATCTGGATGCATTGGGGGCTATCCGTACGGTGCAGGAAAAAAGGTTCTTCAGCGAAATAGTATCGGGTATGGAAGAAAAAGTATTTGCGGTGACGGTACCTCCCGGTTGTCGTGAACTTAAGGTTACCCTCGCCTGGCATGACCCTGAGGCTGCTCCTAATGCCGAAAGAGCCCTGGTAAACAACCTGGAGCTGGAGGTGGTACAGTCTGCTACTCAAATCCGCTGGCTACCGTGGGTACTTAACCCCTATCCTGCTTCTGATTCACTTTCCCAACCAGCCCGGCGGCAAAGGGATCACCTCAACAATGTAGAACAGAGTACGCTTGCCTTACCGGAAGGGGGAAGCTATCTCATTCACGTTAAGGGAATAAAGACACTGAGTTAGCTCAGGCATTCAGTGTGGCCTATGAATTTGAGCAGGGTTTCGATTGGATCTACCCGGTTAAAGGAAGTTTACTGAAATCGGGGGAGCCCGTGCAGCTCCGATGGCAAGGTAACCCGGCTAGTACCAGCGGCAAAATTGAATATAGCCCAATCGGTACGGATAAGTGGTATCCAGTAGCCACTACCGTAGAAGCTTGCGCTATTACTACTACTTGGACGCCACCGGATACCACCATACTGGCTAGGGTACGGCTGGTCACTGACGAAAATACTTATCTGTCCGATACGTTCGCCATATCCCGTCCGGTTCCCTTACAGGTAGGTTTTGCCTGTGAAGACGACCTGCTCCTTCACTGGAATCAGTTGCCGGAAGCCAAGCAATACCAGTTATTCCGGCTGGGGGACTATTATATGGAGCCATTTATGGTTACAACCGATACAGCGGCCCTCTTGCCGGGCGAAAGGAATCAGGCCCGTTATTACGCCGTGGCACCCTTGATTGGCAACGTGGCAATAGGCCGGAGCCTTACCATTGACCCTAAAAAAGCCGAATACGGCTGCTATATCAAATCTTTTTTGCCCCGGCAATTGGTTACCGATAGCATCTTTATGGATCTCCGGATTGCAACGCAGTACGGGCTTACCTCCGCAAGTCTTCAGAGATGGACTCCACAGGGTTATCAGACTGTCCAGCAAATCACGCCGGTTACTGCATTAGAGATGCTCTTTACGGACCCGCAACCGAAAACGGGACATAATCTATACCGTATCCGACTGGAGAATGAAGCCGGAAAAGTGTACTATAGCCAAACCGAAGAAGTGTACTACCTCCGCGCCGGGGAAATGCTGGTATTCCCCAATCCCTTGCTTGCTGGCCAACTACTCAACATCGTCGAAGGAGAAGACAAGCCGGCTATCATTTATCTGTACGATAGCCGCGGAGCATTGCTGCATCAATTCCGGGAAACGGGTACGATTAAAACATTCGATACCACCCAGTTACGAAAAGGAACGTACCTGATCCGAATCCAAACGGAAAGCGGTAAGTACGTGTCAGAGAAGATTGTTATATTCTGAAAACGGAATTACGGAATAAAAAAGCAGCAGACGGAAGCTATTCTATCTGCTGCTAGTGGTTTTAACCGAATACGGATCGTGCCGTACAGATTGCACGTAGGAGTTAGTATAAATAACTCAGTGCTGTCTTATCATTGCTGTTAAAAGGCCGGCTCTGTCCCGAGCCAATGCAGGCCAGCATCCAGGAATTAGGATCAGCGCCAGTAGCCGTACCAGGTATATGCACTGCCCCTACGGTGCTGGCTCCTTCATTGGCAGTCTGTCCGCCACAGCTGTAGCTCCGGTCCATATAATCGGTGTGCCGGAACCCAATGCAATGCCCGATTTCATGCGCCAGAATGGTAGCTAAATAGGACCGGTTAGGGGTATCGCCTACGGCATTGGCGTTGAGTTTAATCTGGTTATGCGGATCACCGGTTTCTGTCGGAAAACCAGCGGAAGCCAGGTAGCTGCCGTTACCCCTCACAATGGCAATATCAGCTGAGCCATTTACCCGGCGGAAAGTAATCTGTAATTTTTCAGCATTATACCGGGCAATCGCTGTATCCAGTGCCGCTACGTACTCAGACGGAAACCGGCTGGAAATACTCACCGTAATTACTCTGGGCAATCCTTTCACCCGGTTAGTGGTGTGGTATTGCTCTTCGGCGCCTACGCGAAGCAACTGCCGGTCCGGAACCCGATTCAGATCCTGCTCTGATAACAGAATATCCCCTTCTACCAGGTACCCTTCCGGTAAACGTTTTGCATTTTGGGTACTGAATCCCAATTGATGAATCTTTGCTTGTACTTCTCCCGAAACCGCCTCATCATTCACAATTTGTACTTCTTCTTTTTGACATGCCATAAAGAATACCATTCCTAAGCTGGCAACCACTGCAAGTAATTTTGATTTCATAAAAATGGAATTAGGTTAAACAGTTTAAAAAGATAGGAGATTTTCTTTAGATTCAAAAAATCAGAAGCAGAATAAATTTTTTTAGAATTATTTTAAAAAAAGTAACAAACCTTCTGCAAATCCAATCGTTTAAGCCTGCTTCTACTATTTATTCGGTCGGGGAAATCGAAAGTGCATACAGTTACGTCAAGTATTTTACCGAAATTACTGGAGCCGCTGTCAACGGAGTAATGCTCCGGTAGGGACGTTCTGACCACTGGTGCGAAAAGAGATGGGCGGTGACAGGAAGATTTGCCGGCAATGAGTTTTTACGCCTGACTCAAATCGAAAAGGTAAAACGTGGAGACTAGGAAGTTTTGCCGGAATTACTATCATTTTCTCCAGCCTGAGGTTGCATTTAACGTCATACTCTTCAGGAGGGTACTTGCCCGGCTACCTCCTGACTGGCGTAAAGCTGAATGCTGTTTTCGGGACCTTCCTCAATAAAACGGATTACTTTACTGACCGGCAGGGTAAAATTTCCCTCTTCTGCCGCTAACACGGCCAGGTTGCCCATCGTTAGGGGAAAGTGGTTTTGAAACTTCTCCGAATGGGAAGGAAAAAAATCTTCATAGTGCTGCCAACCTCGCTTCACGACTGAATTTTTCAGAATGACTTCTCCAACGTAAAACCCGATTGCCCATACCGAATTCTGCAGTTGCTGCTCGTCGATTTGTTCTTTGAGCGCATACAGTGAAAACAAGTAGCCATCGACATAATAGAGACTATCCAAAGAATAATCAAACCACTCCGGAACCAATTTTTCACTAAAAGCCAATCCGCCTTCCACAGCGGATTCATCCCGAAGGGCGGATAGATAGATATCTCTGAAAGCAATCAGTTTCTCAAGCATAACAAAAAATTTAAGGTATCTTTCAAGGCAGCACTGAGCAATTTATATAATGTTCTGGTTAAACTAAAATAATAAACCGGAGACTAGCTGCCGGAAGTTACGGCTACCTTAGCTAAGGTTACGCTTACTGTATTTCTCCGGATCAGGCAGTACATCATTTTTAATACTGCAATGCCTTTTCTAATCTCCGCCACCCCCGCAACCCGAACAACCGCCTCCTCCGCAACCACTGTCGCCATCTCCCCCTCCGTCACCACCATCACTGCCGCCCGAATGGGCAGCGGAATAAAACAACTGTCGAAGCTACTACTGTCCGATGAATCCGGATCAAACAGGTCGCCAGACGAAAATATAACATCACCCCCGCCCCCTCCGTCAATTTGCACAAGCTGCCTCTCAAGCTCTTCCGACAGTACCTCCTCAACGAGTGGTTTGGGTGCAAAAGAAGAACTGCTCAGCAAGAAAACATTCCCGCCCATGGCTTGCATGAAGCGCCGAAGCTGTTCGGGCTGGGCCATTCCGGTTTGACTAAGTTGCCCTTCAATCGATTGAGATAAGCTTTGACTTTTCTCCCATCCGCTTTCCGTGCTCATTCAGCGAAAACCCGCCTGTCAAGCGCTGCCACCAGCTCACCTGAATGAAAGGCCGCAAACTTAGCCCGGAGACCAGGTAGTCAGAAAATTGTTTTTGGTTCTGGCAGTTTCCACGGCTGCCTTGACCAGATGCCTGAACAGTCCAGTGTCTTGCGGTACCAGCCATTGAACTTATCCTTTTCGTGCCCCCTTCTCCTTGCGTGGGATGGTGGTGAATAAGTCGGCCCAGTGTCCTTTCGCAGAAATCGATCCAGTACGATTGGGTATAAATGAGGTGCAGGTGCCAGACCTGGTCTACCGGTTCGGAGGGTGTCAGCGGATGCGGCAGGGTACAAAGAAGAAACATAAACTTTTTGTACTCAGCTACGGCCCGCAGGGAATAGGTCAACGACCAGCCGTTTTCGCGGGCCAGCCGCTCCGAAAAGGTGAAGGCTGCCCCAGGATCATCTAACCCAAAATCCCGGATTTGCTGCCATAACCTTTGCTGTTGGGCGGTCATTCTTTTTTCTCAGTTTACACATTTTCCAGTTCAAAATCAACTGTTTTCGGGCTTGCAACCGGGCTCAGGAGCATTATCTCATCAATTAACGGGCTGACCCTACCAATGTATGTTTGGGAATTTACTGGCTCAAACGACCTGATGGGTTTTCTATTTTCACTAAATTTTTTTTTCATCATGATCGCAACCAAAAGAAAATATGCCGAAATTGATACCCGGCATTACCCAATCGTAATTGCTACGCTGCAGGCATTTGAACCCACCGTTACTGAATTCCAGGAGCACCTGGATGAGTTAAGTTACATTATCAAGACCCACCAGCACTTTGTAATGATCCTGGATATTTCTCAGTCTAAGTTTTTACCGTCCGAAATGAGAATTATGGCGGGTAACTGGCTGAAACAGGAAGCGGGCATGATGAGAAAAAATATGCGGGGAATGGTGATGCTGAACAATTCCATGGTGATGGGCATGATCCTGAAAGGGGTGTTACTGATTTCCAGGCCATCCGTGGATTATCTGGTGGCTAATTCAAAGGAAGAAGCAATTACCTGGGCTACCCGGCTACTAAGTACCCAGACCAAATTATAGCCAAAGGCCCCTTCTGAAAGAAGCAGCTAAGTAAAGTACCCTACTACAAACATTAATTAAAACCCGGAAGGCTTAAGAAGCCGCCGGGTTTTGTTTCTATTGCCTTGCTATAAAAACGCACCCTGTTAAAAATACCGCTGCAATAAGCTATTTTAGGCTTGCCAGGGAAACATCCCCCTAAACCGCCGAATATTCCCGATATTCGCAGCTGCATCCCTCATTCCAGGTACGCATCACCATCATCAGCACCAATATATGGCGGAGGTTAAACTAGAGCCAATCAGTAATCCAACCATGACTGACCAGGTCGAGGAGAGATTACGCGTCTACTTCAAGGATAAAGGTTTTAAAGTAGAGACCCGCTGCCCAAAGAAATTGAAATTGCCCAGGCATTGAACGTGAGCCGCAACGTAGTACGCGAAGCATTGAGCCGCCTGCGCATGCTGGGCATGGTGGAAACCCGTAAACGCCGGGGGATGATTCTGACGGAACCCGATGTATTGAGCGGTTTGGAAAGGATACTGGACCCCAAGCTGCTCAGCCGCGATATTATGAAGCAGTTGTTCGAACTGCGGCTGGTGCTGGAGGTAGGCATCAGCGACCTGCTTTTTATCCGGAAAACGGAAGTCGACCTGCAAAAGCTGGAGAAAATTGTGAAAGAAGAAGCCAAAGTAAAAACGCAGGAAGGGCGCATTGAACTGGACGTTAAGTTTCATTCCACCTTATACCAGACCACCGGCAACGAAACCTCCGTCGTTTCCAGAAAATGCTCATTCCCCTGTTCCAGTACACTGTCGAAATCGAAGCTGGACCGATGGGTCTACCGCCGTGGGTTCGGTTTCCCACGCCGAACTGATCGGGGTTCTCCGGGAAGGGACGCCTGCGCAATTCCGCGAGGCCATGAAGAAGCACCTGGAGCCCCATTTTTTATTTATCTGATAACGCAATTGTTTATTAGACTTCTTTATTTAGTAAAATGAGGGAGGAGCCTAAAATAAATCGGATTATTGCTTCACTCGTTCCTCGTTCGCAATGACGCGTTTTTCAAATCCTTATTGGCTACAAAATACTTTCGCAAGAAGTCTAAAATGGTGTCCGCATTGCAACTATCTCAGCGAAGCTAAATGCGGACCAACCCGATTTATTCATAAAATACAAAACCAGTTTCACTCCCATTCGGCTCCAAAAGCCTCCGATTATTTCATATCCCGGTTTTTGTTTTTTTGAATTGTACTTCTCACCCAAACAATCCAAATAAGTTGTAATTCTCTCATTTTTCTGAAAAAATTTAAGATCAAATACTTTGACTTGTGAAAACAGGTTTATTAAATATGTAGTACATAACTACATTTAACTATGATTGACGTAAAATTGCCCCCCAACATCAAGTCGTTGACCGAAGTAGTAGTAGGATATGCCGAACAATCACGGGTTAAGACTACGGCCTCCGTTACCAAGCTGGACACTAAGGAATTACAAAACATTCCGTCGGTCAGCCCGGTCCAGGCCTTGCAGGGAAAATGGCCGGAGTCTTCAGTGTCGGTCTTGTCCGGTCAGCCGGGAGCTGCGAACAAAGCCACCGATTTCAGCGACATTCCTTCGGTCCGGGAACCGAATAATGCAGGGCACCAGCCAGCCGCTTTATACCGGTTAAACGATTGAAAATCAATTTCCAACTGCACGCCGATATCTGTCTATTGGATGCCGACGGCAGAAACCATTCACCTGCCCGGCACCCAGTATGTTACTACCCGCATTCCCTTGGTAAGCGGAATTACACGGGTGAATGGGGCCGGTGACAGTGGAGATGGATATACTTATTGGACGGTGGCCGTTCGTACATCCAGCCCACCTCCAACTGCACGCCGGTGGATGACGGAATTATGACCATTACTACATCCGTTCGGTGGTACCTGGTCGGCGCCAGCAGATATTACCTACGCCGCCGAAAAATTTCGTCCGGAATACAACTGGAAAGTAATGGCTCCCGGTCCGGGTCACGCCATCCAACTCCAGCAAAACAGCCGCCACAAGGGACGTCTGGTCGTGCCCATTTGGTTATGTGAACCTAATCCCGTTAAACACGGTGATCACCGCCCCTCCTGCGTAGCCACGATTTACAGCGACGACCAGGGCAGGTAACCTTGGCAGCGGGGAGCCATTGTAGTCAATAACGCTCCCGAAACGGTCAATCCAAATGAAACGGTAGCCGTGGAACTGGCTGATGGACAGGTTATGCTCAATATCCGCAACGAAACCCGGAACCATAAACGCTTAATTGCCTATAGCCCCGACGGTGCTACCAACTGGACTAAACCCGTATTTCACGACGAATTTTTCGATCCTATCTGTTTTGCCAGTATGATCCGGGCTTCCTGCAAAAGGGCAATTCGGGCCGGAACCGCCTGCTGTTTGTCAATCCGGACAGCCGCCAGGATACAACGGTCATTGTCAAGGCCCTGGATTACCGGCAACGAAAACCTGACGGCCCGGATGAGTTACGACGAGGGAAAACCTGGCCTGTAGTCAAAGTACTCGACCCTGGCAAAGTGGGCTATTCAGACCTGGCCATTGGCAAGGATGGAATGATATACTGCCTCTACGAAGCGAACCGGCAGGTAGGTAATGCCTGGCGTTATCAGGTAGTCCTGGGAACGATTTAACCTGGAATGGCTCACCGACGGAAAAGACAGCTTTGGGCAAAAGAAAATAGCGGAAAAGAGCTGGTAACCGGATAATATAAATGGTCAGTATGGTTAGATGGCTAATAAAAAGTTCAGACAGTTTTCAGAAAAAGATCATTCAGAGAAAAATCATTCAGAGAAAACAATTCAACAATTCAACAATTCAACAATTCAACAATTCAACAATTCAACAATTCAACAATTCAACAATTCAACAATTCAACAATTCAACAATTCAACAATTCAACAATTCAACATAGGACAATTCACTATAATCCGCACATCAGCACATAAACTAATTATCACATTAATTTTATGACTCATTTTAACGGCCTGATTGCCGCCCCTTTTACCCCTTTCCTGGAAGAGGGTTCACCCAATTTATCCGCCGTTGGCCCTTACGTGGAACACCTGATTGCAGACGGCGTCAAAGGCATTTTTGTTTGCGGCAGTAATGGCGAAGGTCCTAACATGACCATCGAGGAACGGATGCAAGTGGCTGAAGCTTTCGTGCAGGCAGTACAGAAACGCATCAGTGTTTTTGTCCACGTAGGTCATTCCAGTATCGCGGAATCCCGTAAGCTGGCCGCTCATGCGCAAGCAATCGGTGCGGATGCCATCTCTTCGGTAGCCGCTTTCTATTTTAAGCCTGCTTCAGTGGTTACTCTCGCCGATTGCATGGCTGCGATTGCTTCGGCTGCCCCTTTGCTGCCTTTCTATTATTACCACATTCCGCACCTGACTGGAGTGGGAATGGACATGGTCGAGTTTTTGCGGCTGGGCGAAGAACGAATCCCTAACTTAGCTGGCATTAAATATACTGCCCCTACCCTGCATGAATACCAAGCCTGTCTGAATTACGGGGATGGCAAATTTGATATTCTTTTCGGCACGGATGAAATGCTGCTGCCTGCATTGTCGGTTGGGGCGAAGGGAGCAATTGGCAGTACGTACAATTTTGCCGCACCGCTCTACCTGAAAGTGAAGGAGGCTTACCAAGCTGGCAATCGGGAAGTAGCCCGGGAGACGATGGCTTTTCTGGTGGAAATGGTCAGAATTATTCTGCAATTCCCGCCCAGAAAGCCGTGATGAAAATGCTTGGCTATGACTTAGGCCCCAGCCGCTTGCCCCTGACAAACCTGACTGTGGGCCAATACGAGAAATTGCAAACCAATCTGACGGCTATCGGCTTCTGGGAACAATCAAAAGCGGCGTCCAGACAAGCTACCAGCGTTTTGTAGTAAGAGGAATTATTAAACTTTTAATGGATACCCTTCATAATTGAGTTAAAGGCAAGTGGCAAGTTTTAGAAATATTTACCGGTAGCGTCACTGCAACACTTCAATCTTCTTACGGAGAACGTTTCTTATGTCCATTGACTCCAAGCATAACGAGGCACAACTGGTACTATAGACCTATGAAAACGCTACGTTTATTCTTTACTTTATTAGCCATGCGACGGGCAAGTGGCCGGGGAAGCCGTCCGTTTTTTTCTGATACCTATTGACTCTTAAGTCTTCAACTAATACCCAATATCCAGTACCTGATACGCATCTGCCATTCAGAATTTACTCTTCCCC
Organism: Cytophagales bacterium; assembly: GCA_030448185.1. Taxonomy (GTDB): domain Bacteria; phylum Bacteroidota; class Bacteroidia; order Cytophagales; family 172606-1; genus CADCTQ01. The sequence goes on from JAUJNL010000038.1 coordinate 11,824, forward strand.
AAAGCACTTGCCTTACATCTCCCGTCTAAAATCTTTTGTCTCTCCTTAATCATTGCCAACCTGCCGAAATCTTTGCACCTTAGCATACCAGCTTACTTCCCCCATAACCCCATGAATATTTACATTGCCTTTCCGCTTACCCAATCCGAACAGAACATCCTCACCGGAGCCCTGCAACCGGATGACCAGTGTTTCTGGGCGCAGACCCTGACCCAAGATGAGCGGTTCGATGCTTTTGCAAAGGCTGACGTGATATTTGGCAATGTATCGGCCAGCTGGCTGGAGCAAAACAACAATCTGAAATGGGTGCAACTGTACTCGGCTGGTTTCGATCAGTATCTGCCGCTGGATTGGGATAACAAACTGGCCCGTCTCACCGTCACCAATCTAAGGGGATTCTTCGGAGAACCGGTTGCCGAAACCGCAGTTGCGGGAATTATGGCCCTATACCGGAAAATGGACGAATTGGCCCGGTTGCAGGTACAGCGCAAATGGGTAGGGTCCGCGCTGCGGCCCGATATGCACCTGCTCCACCGTAAAAATGCGATCATTCTGGGAGCCGGAGCTATCGGTGACACCATTCGTAAAATTCTTGAAGCCTTTTCTTGTTCGATACAGACAGTTAGCCGGCGTACCAAACCTACCCTGGAAGATTTAAACGACTTGCTGCCCGATGCTGATATTGTGATTGCGACCCTGCCTGACACTCCGGAAACCAAGCACGTATTTAACCAACAGCGATTTGGCCGGATGAAAGAAACGGCCGTGCTGGTAAACGTTGGCCGGGGCTCTGCCGTAGACGAAGCTGCCCTCCTGGAAGCCCTGCAACAATCGCGGCTGGGCGGGGCGGTGTTGGACGTAACCGAACAAGAACCACTTCCCGAAAATCATCCCCTCTGGACCTGCCCCAATGTAATCCTGACCCAGCATACCGGCGGTGGCTACGACGCGGAGAACGCCGACAAAGTGCGGGTTTTCATTGCTAACCTCCAACGATTCCGCCAGGGAGAGCCGTTGCAAAACATAGTAGATTTTAAGCGAGGCTATTGAGCTGATGCTCGATTTTGGATGTTCGATTGTAGAGACGTGATACATCACGTCTTTTTTATTGATGCCTATTTCATTGGGATGTAACGTGCAAAAGTTACCCATACTCCTAAATACAGAGCTTCAGTTTCTGAGTTATTTTTCTTTTAGTCCCGTTAAAATCAAATTTAAACTTTTAAAAGTTCTATATTTAGAGATTGATTCCCTAGGACATGTCTGCTCCCGATCCTGCTTATGATGATGCATCACTGGTCACCAGGATTCCTTCCGCGAATGACAAAAATGAATGGTATTTCCCTGGGATTTTTCTAATCCAGAGGGATAAAAATGCAATTTTCCTCATTTGAGCTAAGAAAAGGCATCCTTCCTAATAATAGTAAGTCAAAATTTGTTCATTGCCTTGATTACAATACCAGAATATACCCATCTTACTTATGCAGCAATTGTTCCAGGAAAAAGAATAAATAGATGCGGACAGTCATTTGACTGCTCTAACTTCGCAAATCTAATCAACACCTAACCCAAATTTCAGTTTATATGATGAGAACCATTTTGAAGGCAGCATTGGTGCTGCTTCTGTGTGTACAGGCAACCTTTGCCCAGCAAGCCGCTCAAGGAGTCTGGACGACTGATAAGGCTAACAACTGGTACAAAACCCAGCCTTGGCTGGTGGGCAGCAATTACCTGCCTCAGAGTGCTATCAACCAGCTGGAAATGTGGCAGGCCGATACGTTCGACCCGAAAATGATTGATAAGGAAATGGGCTGGGCCGAAAGCTTAGGTTTCAATACGATGCGAGTATTTCTGCACGACAAATTGTGGGAGCAGGATGCCGAAGGCTTTAAAAAGCGCATCAATCAATTCCTCGATATCTGCGCCAAACACAAAATCAAGCCGCTGATTGTACTGTTTGATTCCTGCTGGGACCCATTCCCGAAATTAGGCAAGCAGCGTGACCCCAAACCGGGTGTGCACAACTCCGGCTGGGTGCAAAATCCCGGCGCCGATATCCTGCAGGACCCCAGCCAGTATCCCAAACTGGAAAATTATGTCAAGGGCGTAGTAACTGCTTTCAAAAACGACCAGCGTATTCTGGGCTGGGACGTGTGGAATGAGCCTGACAATACCAATGCCTCCAGCTACGGCAGCCAGGAACCAAAAAATAAGGTGGAACTGGTGCTTAATCTGCTGCCGCAGGTATTTACCTGGGCCCGTTCGGCCAGTCCTTCCCAGCCGCTTACTTCCGGCATCTGGATTGGTAAATGGGCTAGCCCCGACAGCCTCCGCCCGATTGAAAAGGTACAGATTGAAAACTCCGACGTAATTTCTTTCCACAATTACGATGGTCCCGAAAAACTGGAGAAACGCATTAAATGGTTGCAACAATACAACCGTCCGATGCTGTGTACTGAATACATGGCCCGCGGCAACAAGAGCACTTTCCAGAGTTCGATGCCGGTGCTAAAGAAATACAAGGTAGCCGCCATGAACTGGGGCTTTGTAGCCGGTAAATCCAATACCAATTATCCCTGGGATTCCTGGAAAAAAGCCTACACGGGTGAGCCTCCCATTTGGTTCCACGACATTTTCCGGCCGAACGGCCAGCCTTACAAGCCGGAAGAAGTTACCTACATCCGTCAGATGACCAAAGACCAGGCCTCCATTCAGAAGAAAGCCAAGTCTTGATTTGGTTTCGGGTTGTTCGTTTACAGTTGATGGTTTTTAATTACCGGTTAAAAATGAAGCAGGCTGGGTTTATCCCAGCCTTTTTGTTTGTGTGTCATTACTAATATCGAACAACGAATAACCCACCTCGCTTTAAAATAACAGGTTAAACGCATATAAAAATAGAGGTAGGTAAGCGAAAGAGGAAAAGAATACCCATTTTGAAAGATGAATTGGGAAACATTCTTTGGCAGCGTGCCAGACTTTCGCAAGAACCGCCGCAAGAAACAAACATCAACCAAATTTAAATGCGTTTAACCTGTTTCAGAATGAAATCAATAAGACTAAAAATAATAATTTCCACGGTAATGCTAAAAAAGTTCCTGCTGCCTCTTGCTTCCCGTGCAGTAGGAATCAAGCATGACGCCCCTCCAGTCATAAAGCACTACCGAATACCCCGTGTCCCTAGCCAGTTTGCAGGAAAATAAAAAGACCACGCTGGGCAAAAGGGAAATAGTGGAAATGGAATCCTTCTGCTAACTCCCCGGTGGCAGTAGCCGTGGCAAGGTAATACTGGCTACCCTTCGAAATAAAAAGAGCCGAAAGGAAAGTAAAAGTGCCTCAACAACTACTTTTTTCAACTTCATAAGAAATAACAACTAAGGTTACCAAAAGAGGGTACGCCGGACTGGTCAGAACGGATTGTAAGAGTAACGGCACAAATAGTAGATCTGCATGAAAGGGCGGGGAGTCAGTTGGACTTATAGAGGTCTTACGAAAATTAATCCAATAGTTTTTCCCCATGAGTTGGAATTGATACGGAATTTTCAAGCTCCGTATCTCTCCGCGCAGTCGCAAACCAACCGAGAGGCCACCTAACCAAAGGCTTCTCCTGAGGTAGATTGACGGTTTTTAAAACAAATCGTTACTATGGAAGATTTATCTTAATTGGTTTAGCTTCTAATGCCTCTCAAGCAGAATCCGAAGATGTTTGGTTGCACCGCAAAATGTCAGGCCGCCGGTTTTTCGGACGGAGCGTTAATCAAATACTAGATCGAAACCTGATATAAAAGAGGGAAAAGGAAGAATTTCATTAGATTGATCTTGTACGCAAGGAGGGCGGCCAACTACCGAAAAGAAGCGTTGAATTTAAAAAAGACGGTCTGCTATATTGTCTATGCCATAGGAAATGCCGGAAGCGTAAGTACCTTTGGCTATAGTATAATCTGTTGACAGACCAGCCCAATTAGCACTCAGATTTAGTAGCAGTCAGCTTTGTTCGAACTTAAGGAGACAATTGACGTATCTTGATAAGAAGACTTCCTGCAGGATAAAATTCTACTAATAATTATATTAATTAACAATTGCAAAAGCGATACTCATGCTTCAAATTGACAAGCTTTCTTTAAATATACCCCCCACCACAAAAGCACGCGTAGTCGTAATTGGTGGAGGTTTTGGTGGCGTAAACCTGGTGAAAAAATTATCCGGAAAGCAATTTCAGGTAGTCCTCTTCGATAGGCAAAATTATCATGGCTTCTGGCCCCTGTTATACCAAGTGGCTACGGCTGCTTTAGAGCCCGATTCCATTGCTGAGCCGCTGCGGAAGATGTTTGACGAAGATTTTGAAGATTTCCACTTCCGGTTAGTCCGTGTAACGGGAGTGGATCCTATCACCAGAACCGTCACTACTCTAATCGGCGAACTTACCTACGATTACCTGGTCATTGCTACGGGTACCAAGTCTAATTATTTTGGCAATGAGCAGATCAAAAACTTTTCTTTTCCCCTCAAGCAGATACCGCATGCCCTTGATCTACGCAGCCAGCTACTGCAAGCATTTGAGCAGGCCAATATGACCAAAGACGAAATGGTTAAGCAAAGTCTGCTCAACATTGTGATTGCTGGCGCTGGTCCCACTGGGGTAGAACTAGCAGGATCACTGGCGGAAATGCGCAAGCACGTATTGCCGGGTGACTATCCTGGTATGGACTTCAGCAAGATGAACATCTATCTGGTGGAGGGCCTGGACCGGGTACTACCGCCGATGTCACCTCAGTCCAGCGCAAAAACACACCGTTACCTGGAGAAAATGGGCATCATTATAAAGCTTAACACACTGGTAGAATCATACGACGGTCAGGTGGTTACGTTTAAGGGCGGAGAGCAAATTCATACGCAAACACTGATCTGGGCAGCTGGTGTTACGGGAGCACTCATTGACGGCTTACCCGCTGAATCTGTAGAACGGGGGAAAATCCTGGTAAATGAGTTTAACCAAGTCAAAGGCTGCAGCAATATTTTTGCTATCGGTGATATTGCCCTCATGAAGTTGGAGCAATATCCAAAAGGTCATCCAGCCGTAGCCCAGCCCGCCATTCAGCAGGGCCAGCACCTGGCCAAAAACCTGCAAAGAGTACTGCGTAATGAGCCCATGCAGCCATTCAAGTATTTTGATAAGGGTTCACTTGCCATCATCGGCCGCAACCGGGCCGTAGCCGATTTGCCGGGGAAGATTCACCTGAGCGGTTTTTTGGCCTGGGTAACCTGGCTATTTGTACATATCTATTATCTGATTGGTTTCCGTAATAAACTAGTGGTACTCACCAACTGGGTTTACCGCTTCTTTACCTATGAAAGAGGCAATCGTTTAATCATAAGGCCTTTCGTGCGAAAAGACGACAAGGTCGGACAGGAATTTGTCAGTCGCTATCGGCAAGATTGACCCAAGAAGAGAGTTGTTTGCAACTGTGCTTTTGCAGCTCCCTCCCCTAACAGCCCTTATGCTAGGGGAGGGGGGCATTGTCTACATTTTCTGGACGTACCAGAATAAGTTGAGAAAGTCTCCCTATGTTTCTGTCAATAGGGAAGTAGAGTACCTACCGTAATGAAAGACGTCCCAATAAAGACGTCCCAATAAAGAAAAGGTGGTTTAACGCTGGCCCTCTTTCTTTGCCCGGCTGGAACCATCATAGAAAGAAAAGGATCGTAATCCTCTCCTCCACAAGCAGAATCCTTAACAAAAAAGTAATCAGTAACCCGCTGTAATCTGCAAACCCCTGGGTAGTATAGCAGGTGTGTTAGCGTACATTCGTCCTTGCGTTCTGCCTGGGTTATTACCCCTACGTCTTCGCTAAGCTCTGTTACCGCTTTAAAGCGTGTTAAAGAAATGACAATGGCAGCTGCTACCACCTCCAAATCGTTGTTTAACCTTCACTGTCTCCTTTCCTAACCCCTAATAAACCCTTTGACGTTATATGAAAGTTTTTTTACCTGTTTGTCTGACCTTGCTCAGCTTTATGCAATGCTGGGCCCAGGTACTCAAAGGCCGCGTTACCGATGCTATCAGCCAGGTTCCGGTAGGGGGAGTCGCAGTGCTCCTGTCCAATAGCCCCTTTGGGATCATGACCGATAGAGAAGGATATTTTACTTTGCCAGTCAGCAAACCGGGTATCTACCGGGTACGGGCTGAACTGCTGGGATACTCGGCCGTAGAGCAGGAAGCAGACCTGATGGGGGCACTCACAGTGGAACTGAACTTTTCCCTCAAACCGGCTCTTATCCAGTTAAACCAGGAGGTAGTAGTGACTGCTCAACGCTACGAAACCGAAGCTTTTACCCGCCCGGAAGCTATTTCAGTTCTGGGCCAACGCGAGTTGAGACAGCGGGTGCCACGTTCGGTACCCGAAGCACTGACAGGCACTACGGGCATCTTTTTGCAGAAAACCAACCACGGTGGCGGTTCTCCATTTATCCGCGGACTGACCGGGCAGCAAACCCTGCTGATGGTAGACGGCATCCGCATGAATAACACTACTTTCCGGTCTGGTCCCAACCAGTATCTCAACACCATTGACCCCCAAAGCGTGAAGCGCATAGAGGTTGTCCGGGGAGCGGGCTCGGTGTCCTACGGCAGTGATGCCCTGGGAGGTGTGGTGCAGGTATTGACCAAAACCCCGCAATTCTCGGAAGAACTCCGCATCGCCGGCAGCGGATTGCTCAAATACGGGAGTCAGGATATGGAAAAAAGCGGCCGGGCTGAATTATCACTGAGTAAGACTAATGTGGCCCTCCTGGGCGGCATCGCCTACTATGACTTTGGTGACATCAGAGCCGGCGGGAAACTGGGTTTTCTGCGTCCCACCGGCTACACCCAGTTCTCGGGAGACTTGAAAGCCCGTTTCCGGCTGACTAACCGTTATCTGATTACCATCGCCCACCAGCAACTCACCCAGAACCGCGTACCCCTGTTCCACCGGGTGCAACTGGAAAACTTCCAGTTCTACCAGTTTGATCCTCAGCAGCGTCGCCTAAGCTACGCCCGTGCCGAAGCCTTTTATAACAATAAGTGGCTCAAGCACCTGTCCCTAACGGGTTCCCTGCAATATTTCGGGGAAGGACGGCAAAGCCGCCGCAACGGTTCGCCTGTCACCACTCACGAAGAAGACAAAACCCATACCTGGGGAGGTATCTTAAGCTTGGACTCGGAGCCAGCCCCCTACTGGCGGATTCAATCCGGAGTCGAATATTATTATGACAAGGTAAATAGTACCCGTAACGACGTGGATGAAACCACTGGCTCGAATACCTCCAAAAGGGGCTTGTACCCGGATGGCTCTACCGCTGCCAGCTTGGCGCTTTACTCGCTGCATACTTACAACTGGGAAAGACTGACCCTTACCGCCGGGGGCCGTTTTAATGCCTATCAGCTTACGGTTAAGGAAGAAGCACTGGGCACTTCGACCATCCGTCCTTCGGCAATAGTGGGCAATCTGGGTGCTTCCTATACCTTTTTGCCGGGGCACCGAATTACGGCTTCGGTAAATTCAGCTTTCCGGGCCCCCAACGTGGACGACCTGGGCACGCTGGGCATCGTAGACTTCCGCTATGAAATACCCAACACGAGGCTGTCACCCGAAAAATCCATTAATCTGGAAATAGGCTGGAAAGTAAAAAGGGAACGGGTTTCAGCTTCAGTGGCGGCCTATTACAGCCGGCTGACCAACATTATCGGTCGCATCCGTTCGGGCAGTGATTCTCTGCAGGGCTATCCGGTCTATTTGAAGGAAAATGTAGCCAAAGCATTCATCCGCGGCCTGGAGGCTGACGGCGAATTTGCGCTTTTTCCTAAGCTGGCCGCTTATGGTAGCCTGGTTTACACCTATGGGCAGAATCAGACTGCTAACGAGCCCTTTCGGCGCATTCCGCCCCTCTACGGGCGGGCGGGCCTTTACTACCAACCTGCCCCACAGTTTTGGGGCCGCCTGGAAACCCTGTTTGCCGGCAAACAATCCCGGCTGGCTAAAGCCGATATTGACGATAACCGCATTACCGATACGGGTACGCCGGGCTGGGGATTACTCAATGCAAGCGGCGGTTATTCTAGTAAGTGGCTCGAATTTTCAGTGGAACTGCACAATCTGCTCAATGAGCAATACCGGACTCATGGCTCTGGCGTAGATGGCATGGGGCGCAGCGCCTGGTTGGCCGTGCGGGTATTGTTTTAAGGAAGCGGTTAACTGTAAAGAAGCACTAATAATGGCTCTTCAGCATATTAATCAATGTCAAGGGAAGGGCTTAATTCATCGGACCAGCAGACGTATGGACCTGAAGCTATCGGATGTGCTTCGCCATCCGTTCTTCATCGGTCCAGGTCAGCATCGGGTCCGACCAATCCGGTAGTAGTGTGCGGGGACGAACAAGAGTCTCACCAATAGCCGATAAACAAATGAAAACCCTACTACAGTTGTCAGCGATGGGAGCGATTCGTATGAAGGGAGAGTTACAAGACTATTACCAGCGAAAAGTAAAGGAGGGTAAAAACAAAATGGCTGTTATCAATCCCGTTCGCAACAAACTCATTCACGGCGTTTTTGCCCTGGTTCGTACCAATCAGAAATATGACAAAAACTATACGTATTCAGTTGCCTAATTCAGCCGGAAGCAATGTCAAAATTTTCAATCAGCAAGTAACAACTCCTCACACTTTTCAAAAATATGAGGAATTGTTACTTGCTGATTGCGGTCTATTTTCTTTTTCCAGAAATCATCAGTCAACTTAACCTGGTGAAAAGGAATGTATTCTGTCTTTTCAGATTCTTTAGTTTGTGTTGTCTTAAGAGTACCCCGGATTAGAAAAAGAGAAAGAAAGGCTAACAGGAAAAGGTAAAGAAGCTTCATGGTCTGTAATCCTATAATTGGTTTGAGCTAGGTTTTAATTTGTTCCCTTTTCGTTTTAATACCAGCACATAATCAGTGTTCCCGGCGGGAGGTATAATATCTAATGTTCCGTTTTTAGTCGTGATTTTGCCTTTAGTAGTTTGTTTTGAAACCGGGTTAAACCACTGCGCTTCATACTGGTAATTATTTATATTATACAGCTTCACCGGGTTAGGTTTAGGCAAATAAACTACTAAGGTTTTGCCGTCATCGGTGCGGGAAACCGATACAAAATGATGCGGTTGGGTATTGCCAGGCTGTTCTGTTATTAATTCCGGAGCCGGCTTCAAATTCCACCATTCCAAAGTGCGCATAAAATTAGCGAGGTAGCCTATTTGCATACTGCCCGGCAGTTTAATGCCCTGGTGCCAGCGGCTCGATTTTTCGCCTTTGCCGGCATGATTCAATATTAATTCCCCTTCCCGTAGCCACGGCCAAACGCCGTTAGCACCGTATGTAAAACCGGCCGTAGGGGCATTCAAAACGCTCCAATAACCGGCATTCCGTACATCAGTAGCCGTTACATTAGGGTTTATTTCTTCGTAAACCGGCTCCATGTTAATAATCGGGCGCGGTGGTAGTTTACTCCACATGGTGGGAACCGGCCCTTTATTAATAAAATTTAACGTTTTGGGATAATTGTTATGCCCCGACTGGTACCCAATAATATCCAGCCAGTTTTCGTCTTTATACACTTCGCCGATCCAGGACCCGCCGCCCGGATGCAATGCTACCAAACCCGGATGCTCTTCGTTGAAAACGGCCCGGCCAATATTTTTCCAGCGCTGTTCATTTTCTTCGGTATACTTCCCGTCGCCGCCTAAAATCCAGATTACCTGGTTGCCGCCGTACCGGGCTACCAGGTAACGGGCAAGCAAAATGGCTTCTTCTTCAGGCAAATAATACCCCGGACTTAGCTCCCGTCCCTGAACAGAAGCTAAAGCCCATAAAAGTACCGGAGCAGCTACTAAGCCGTGCTCATTAATCTTATCAATCTTACCGTCTAAATGCCGGAAGAATGCGGGGTTTAAACTAATCTTGCCACTGCCTTCAAAAGCTACCTGGCCTAAACTGTTTTTATCGCCGCCGCGCCATTGGGTCGTAACAAATTGAATAACATTGTACCCATTTTGTGCCCGGTGCGTCAGATATGTTTCCCATTCCTGCTCCGTCGATTTTAACGTGCCGTTCCAGGCGGTGCAACCGGCCCAAAAGAAAGGCGTACCATCGGTATGGGTTAGGTGGTAAGTACCTTTGGGATGCGTAATGGCGCCCCGTTGGTAAATGGCCAATTTGCTTTTATTTTCGGTACAGGTAAAGCTGCCTTTCACCTGGTGCAGACCCGTATTTGCCGTATCCGAACAAACAGATTCCCAGGTCCAGGTGCCTTTCTCGTCGGGCGCAAATCGTACTTTCCAATTGCGTTCGCCGTCCCAGAAACCATTTACATTCTTAACCCGTCTGGTGGGAGAAGTAAATTTTACCGTAAATTTTTTTACCTCGTAAAAGGGGTTTGCATAGTCTTTGGAACTGGTAAAGGGTTGTTCAAATTTAGACCAGATACCCACCTGGGCCGCAGCAAATCCAGGTAATGTCAGAAACAAAGTGAAGAGTAAACTAAAAAGTGAGATAATGAGCGTTGGGTGATCATAAAGAATTAATTTATAAACGTATTATTTTCAATAATAACCTTTTGTAGGTGGCAATCAGGAAGCCGCGGGCCCGGTTGTTTATGGCTTTATTATTTCGGATAAGAACTTCAGGGAACCAACTTATATTATTAAACAAATGACCTTCTTTTACTACCTTAGAAATGTCTGTAGTAAAATGCAGGCGATAATATTTATTATTTACTTTATCCAGGCTTTTCACGGTTAAAGTGTCTAAAGGCTTAAGCGTTTTTTTATCTACCACTAACAAGGTATCTCCCAGACCGGCAAAATTAAATCCGCGTTGTTGAAAATGCCCCATTTTAATTTCAACACTAGTGGGCGACAAAAGAGCTGTTACTTCGGAATAGGCGTCATGAATATTAGTAGCATCATCCAACTGATTCTCAAAAAGACAATTTTCAATGGTTATTTTACCTTTGCAGCTTACAAAATGGGTAGCATCGGCTGTGGTGGTAAGCATACGAGAATGCCTTTCCGAGCGCTTTACATTCAAACTGTTTAAATGGATATCACTACTCTTCTCAACAATAAGCGCCATCCCTCCGGCATGATGGACATTTACCTTTCCAAAATTTAACTGCCGGCTGTTCAAAACCCGGATTGCCGGAACTAACCTGTTTTGGCTGTTATTCCCTTTACAAACATAAATTCATCCAACTTTAGGCAAGGCTTCTTTCACCTCTGAAAGCCTTACCAGTCCTGGTGCCAACTGTTTTGCCTTTGTTATCAACGGCAATTACGTTTCGGTCAGCCAACGTTTAATCGGTAGAAGCATGGATCCTATACATTCTGTAAGTATAGCTACCGTTGAGCCCAATCAGGTAACTTTTTGTGTCGGACCCGATACCGGTGGAACAATAACTTCACCTACTGGCAGAAGACAAGCTAGCAAGAGCAACCGTAGAATACGAGGTGCCGCTAAAGCCGACCATTCTACTAAACGCAATTAGGTAAACGCAATTAGGGTGATACGTATGAAACCTTCTTTTCTTCCCCAAACCCATAATTCTCAATCCCGAGCTTACCCTTCGTTTATCAAGTGCTAGAATGGCTCCAGTAAGCAGTACCTTTACGTGAGCAAACACTGGCTTGGAAAACCGCTTCTGAAAGGGGAGTATTACGGCGAAGAACTCATTGGAAGCATTAACAGGCTGCAGCTTGTTTGGCGATAAGGGATACCGCATCCTTTCCCAATGGGTTCTTTTGGGTACGATTTCCCGCCTAAAATGCGAAAGTCCAGCTCAGTTATGGACAAGTACAAGTAAAGGATAGGGATAATAAACAGTAGGCTCTATTGTTTTGCATTGGGCAAACAGCTATCTGTTAGCGGACGGCACAGAAAGCCAGGTATATAAGGCGGAGACAAAACCAACGGCATAGCAAGCCGCACTGGTGATAATAAGAATGATATGACTCATTTGGGAAATACCAGGATCAAAGGCGAATTTAAGTCCGGTAAAACAAAGCGTAATAATTAACAGACTTAGCCAAAACACCCATTTTGCCCTTTTCGGCGAGCCCGGTCTCTGGAGAGCGGGCTTATTGGCACGGACAGCTAACAAAACGAGAAAGCCAAGTCCTAACGCAGATCCTGCATATTCAATGAGTGTATATAGAGGAAATAGCTCTCCAGCTAGGAGGAATGGTTGATTAAAAAAGGAGGGAGTCAGGTAAAAAATCAATCCATCGGGGGTGCAAAACTTATCCCATCCAATGTGAGAAACAGCTCCCAGAAAAGCTGAAATAAAGAATATAAGCCATTTCTGTTTCAGATAATACTCAAAATCGAAAGACTGGTATCCGGCATACTTTTTTCTAGTGCAGGGCAGGTGTTTCAGGAAGAGATTTCGGACCCAGGCGTGGAAAGTAATTGCTAGCAGATACGAGATAGGCAAATCAAAGAGGAAAATTCCGGCCAGGGAATGCCCAAAATCTTCATTACCATTCATTTTGATAAAATATAAAAAGTCTGGGGCTATGCTGCCAGTAAGGAGAGACCCGTAGTGGAAAACCATGTAGGTTTAACATATTTAAGGGGAAGGATTATGGCGGGATGGGAAAAAGTATACGGCATAGGAACGGACAGGATTGTTGTAGGCAGTTAATGAATTTACTCTCTGGCCCTTCATGGCTAGCTTTACAGGGACTTCTGAACAGTAATGGTGATTTCCCTTTGTCTGGTAGAGTGACTCCCAAACAGTCAGAATACCTTGTCCTTAACGGAAGCAGCATTTTATTCGTTATCGCCTATCCTCATTATAATCCAGCATGTAAGCCTGTCTAATAGTTCTGGTTGTACAACTAACGAAGCCCGGGTATGGTAGTAGACCCAATCCCCAAAGCGCCATTAAGCTGGTTACTTCTTGAATTTCTTACCCTTCATGTCAACTTGTTCCACTATTCCAAGTAGCATTCGGGGTATTATTCAGGAGGAGATTTAGTAAACCTTGCAACCTGAAGTTTTTAAATAAGCCTGATTTTTTCGGGCAGTTACCCGAATTTATTTTTTTGTTAATCCTTGGCTAATTGAGCCTCCTTCAGAATTCCCACAGAATCCCCTCGTAGGGCTTAGTAAACAATCAATGAAATAGTTTCTGTACCCCTTGGGGAAAACACGGTTAGCATTACCGGAAAAAAGGCATTGAAGCTCTAATTGTATAATCACAAATCACTTTACAACCAAAACTATGAAAACGCAACACAACCTTCTCAAAAGCTTATGGGAATAGGCTTACTAGCCATTATGCTGGCAGGCACAGACCAAGTACTGGCTCAGGATGACAATCCAAGTCCTAAATTCGGCATCAAGGGTGGTTTAAACCTATCCCAACTTTACGTGGATCACGCGAATGTAGAAGATCAGAACATGAAAGTAGGCTACCACGTCGGGCTGTTCGGTAAGATTCCTTTAACTGACTTTCTGGCCGTGCAACCTGAAGTGCTTTACTCTAATACCGGAGCCAAGGTATCGTATGGTGGCTCAGACTTAGCCAATGTACTGGGTATTGAAGAGGGAGAGGTTCGCTTCAATTTAAATTATATCCAGGTTCCTGTAGCCTTTTTAGTAAACATTGGCCCGTTCAATATTCACGCCGGACCTTATGTTTCTTACCTGGTGGGAGCAAATGTGAAGAATCTGAAAATGGCCGATCTGAATTCCAACCAAATCGCTGACTTGGATACGGATAAGTTCAACCGGTTTGATTACGGTTTGCTGGGCGGTATCGGAGTGGATATAAAGGCCATTACGGTGGGAGCCCGGTACAATTACGGCCTCCGTGAAATTGGCAGCAGCGGCCTGGCCGGTAGCCTTACCAATAATTCCAAGAATGGGGTCTTTCAGGTCTATGTAGGTTTTGGCCTGTAGCTTCCAGTTTCTCAAACCTGATTAAGTACAAGATTTGGGATAGGTAAAAAATGATGACAAACAATCACACTCGTGTACCATGGAAAAGAAAGTGAAGAAAGCAAGAATAGTCCTGACGATAAGCACCATGCTGGCTTTACTATCCGGACTCACCGCCTGCCTGGACGGAGAAGAAAAGGAAGAGCGGAATTACCAGACCTTTGATATAAACAGGGACGACCAGCTGGATACCCAGGAGTTTTCCTCCCTGGTAAACCTCGCCGATTGGGACGATAACAACGATGGCCATGTAGACCACGAGGAGTTCTACGATCATAACTACGGGATCTGGGATGAGGACGATGACGGATTCGTGAATGAAAACGAATGGCAGAAGGGGGCCACTCAGTATAGGATCAACCCCCATACGGACCAGTACGGCAATTGGAGAGGCTGGGATGCAGATAAGGACGGCCAGTTGAATAAGAAGGAATTCGCCGATGGATTAGGCGAAAAGAGTTACCTGGAAGGCTATGATAGAGACCGTAACCAGCAAGTGGATGAGCAGGAACTGAGGGAAGGCTTATTCACCACCTGGGACAAAAACCGGAACGGATACCTGGAAGAAGAAGAGTACAACGAAAACCAGAGCTTCCATTTCGGCGCTTAACAGGGTTTGCTCTCACCGGTTGTCGGGGATTAAAGACAGCCATGCCCGGGGAATCAGTTTGCATTCGATTGGGATAAAAACAAACCACTTACAACTATTCATTCAGCCATTAAACCTAACTTCCATGAAAACGCTAAAAAACATCATTCTAGCCGAACCCACCAACAAAAAAAGAGGATTTGGTTTCAGGAAAGTGACTGCCTTAGCGGGACTTATGCTGCTGACCGGGGGAACCTGCGCGGAAGCAAGTGGGACCTATTTTAGAAGCGAGGCTTTTTCTACTCCCCTCTTCACTGCCTCCTTTGCCATTACCGATGCCGATATTACCAAAGCGATTAAAACTGAATTTGAAATCCGGCCCAACATACCCTCTAAATCTATCAATGTTTCCACGACCAACGGCATTGTTTCACTCACCGGCACAACCAATAATCTGCTGGCTAAAGACCGGGCTGAGGAGGTTGCCTTGGCCTTAAAGGGAGTAAGGGGCGTAATTAACCAGATTGTAGTAGTTGCCCCGGATCGGACTGATGAAGAGATCCGGAAAGATGTAGAAAAGGCACTGTTACTGAATCCGGCCACGGATTCTTATGAAGTGCAGGCTAACGTTAAGGGTGGTAAAGTAACCCTGACCGGAGATGTACAATCCTGGGGCGAATCCCAATTAGCCTTGCTGGTTGCCAAAAAGGTGAAAGGGGTAAAACAAGTGGAAAACAATATTGTAATCAAATTAAAAGAAAACCGCCTGGACAATGAAATTGCAGCCGACATCCAGCAGCAGTACCGGTATGATACCCGCTTAGGGGATGCCTTAATTGCCGTTTCAGTAAATAAGTGAAAGGTAACTCTATCTGGAACGGTAGGCAGCCGCCGAAAAAAGACACGCCAGTAATGCGGCCTGGGCACCCCGGCGTAAAGTCAGTTGACGCAGAAAAACTGACCGTAGACCCCAATGCCGAACCGGATGCGTTTAGGAAAGATAAGTTCACTAAAAAATCGGATGCAGCAGTAAAGGATGCCGTGGAAGATGCCTTATTCAATGACGCAAGGGTAAATTCCTATAATGTAACTACCCAGGTAAACAATGGAAAGGTGACCTTAACCGGTACTGTAGACAACATTAGAGCTAAACGTACCGCTGAAGAAGTGGCCAAAAATGTAGTTGGCGTGTGGAGTGTGGTAAATAACATTATGACCAAACCGCAGAGTGTTGAGGCCCAAACGCTGGAAGCCAATATTGATTGGGCGCTTTCGGTGGATCCGGTAGTGGAACAATATGAAATCAACTCCACGGTAAACAACGGGAAAGTTACCCTTTCGGGCACGGTAGATACCTATTACGAGAAGGTTCATGCCCAAGACGTAGTGGCTGATTTGGCAGGGGTAACTGAGGTAGAAAACAATTTACAAGTCAAAAATACCTATAGCTACCTTTTCTGGATGGATGCAGATCCGGCCGAACGTGTAACGAAAGAACAGGATGAGGAGATTAAGGAAAAATCAATAAGCAGATCTGGTGGTCACCTTTCGTAGATGCGGAAGAGGTAAACGTGGTGGTAAAAAACGGTAAGGCTACATTAAACGGAACTGTGGATTCATGGAGTGAGGAGAACGCCGCCATTGAAAACGCTTATGAAGGAGGTGCCATTGCGGTCCAAAGCAATTTAAAGATAGAGGTGGATTAACTTAACTGAGCTAAAGCCCAATCGAATGAAATTTCTTTTAGGAGGGTGGTTTTTACTAATTCATCTCCATGATGGGTGATACCTGCTGGAGTAGCTTGTTCTGATTCATCCTCCTATGTTCTATTTAAAATATTGTAAAACCCATAATCAAACCATTGTAAAATCATGAAAAGGATTAATCAAAACCTAAACAATTATAAAACGGTCTTTGCCTCATTTGCCGTGGCTGCCCTTATGTTTACTGGTTGCTCCGACAAAATTAACAATCAGGGCAATAATGAGTCATCAGCCGCTAAACAAGAGGACAATTTGGGCAATACTGATGTAGAAAATGGAGCCCATTGCAACCGTAACCAAATTCACCTATTTACAACCGGTTACGGTGGTACGGGATAATTCTAAACTGGTGATTGATGCCCGGGCCACTGGCTTTAAAATGCTGGATAAGGACAACGATGATATTGTAGAAAAGGATGAGTTCTATGATGGCTTGTACTCACTCATGGACACTGACAGAAACAACACCATTGACGAAAATGAACTTAGGAAAGAAGTGGACTTTTTCAACAAAACCACCTTTGGTGAACTGGATGCATTAATTGACTGGGACACAGACAGGGATCAGCAGATCTCCAAGGATGAGTTCAAAAATAAGCTTGCTTCGATCATTGATGTGCCTGACGGTGAAAAACTGGCCCAGAACCTCTACATTGTATGGGATACTGACAATGATGACCGGGTAGAAAAGCTGGAATTGGAAAACGTAATCATCCGTTTTGACCGGGATGAAAATTAATCCCGATAAGGCAATCAATTACCGCAACAGCGCTTAATGCCAGAGTTGGATTTGGCCAAGTCAATACTTTTGGCAAACATATTCCTCAATACAAGACCAGGAGCATAAGCGGAGGCCTCAGGGCCCCGCTTATGTTTTTCCAGCTATTGAAAAAAAAGGTAAAGTACTGGTGGTAAAAAGACTGGCTAGTAGTAAAACAATGACACTCCTAGTCGAAACACCTTAATGCACCCATTTCCGCTTACCAGGAATCAGGGCTGAGTTTCATTAGAGCAGCAGGGGATGGATTCATCCCTTAGAAACAGGTTGCTATCTGCTGATGGCCTGAAACTTAGCCTGCATAAACACAAACAAGCTATAGCAGATTAAGCCGACCGCCACTCCCCCAAGGAGGTAAGACCCGTGGAAAGAATTCTCCAGGAACCGGAAGGCGTTCCGGGTACCACTTAACTCAGCTTCCAAGGCGGCTCTCAGGACTAGATATCCGCCTATACTCCACACGATGCCACGAGCAACATAGCCTGCTTTACCGGCTTTTATCATGGCTCTTTCGGCTGTATGCTTCAACCCGGCTTCTTTTATCTTCTTCTGGTACCTCCCGCTGAGACCCTGGTAGATATAGTAAAATCCGCCCAGGGCAATCACTACCGCTGACGCGATTACGAGCCACTGGCCTAAAGGATTTTGCAGCATTGCAGAAGTTATAGTCTGTCTGAGGCTGCCGGTTCCATTCTCACCATCAGTATCAAAGACTAGCTCCGCCGCAATAAGTGAAAGCAAACCATAGGAGGCTCCGCTAACGGCGTAACGCAGCCGGTAGGCAAGGCCTTTGATTTTGGTTCCTTTTCCCTCCGTGTCTTTAGCCGCTTGCAACAGTTTCCAGATACTGTAGCAGGCCAGGCCCATTGCCTCAAGCCCCAACAGGACTCTTCCTATGACCAGTTTCTCTATAAAGGACAACACCCCCTTCCTGCTAATAGAATGGGTGGCACTACCCAGTTCAAAAGCCGCCATGAATGCCAGTATTCCAAGCAGGCAATACAGAATGCCTTTCGCCGTTAAGCCGACCTGGGCAAGGTGCTTTACCCATTTACCAGGGACGGAAGGAAGGTATGATGCTATATCGGCCATTCTGGTTTTTGCCAAAAGGCTTTCCCCGTTGTGCTCGTGAAAACGAATCCTGCCCGTTGCCTTTGCTGTACAGCTTATACGTTTGCAGTGCTGCCGCAGGTTACGCCGCCATGGGCGAAGGGAATCGGCAATTACTTCTTTAGATTTTTTCATCCGAATATCAACCAAAGAGGCCAAATAATGCGGATTATGACTGCCTGATAAAATGGCTTCTATGATAGCAAGTCCTGATTTTCCGGTAATATCGGGGAAGGACTTTTAAGTGCCATTTAGCTAAGGAGCTTATTTCTGAAGTAGGTACAAGCTAATAAAACGGCTCTGTCTGCAGATTTTAAGTTGTCATTATTAGACATGTTCTGATTTGCATATCAATAAATTGTAGCATCAACCACCCCTAACTGTTAGCTTCGCAGGACTACGTCCGGTACGTTCGGCTCCCGCCTCCGTACCCTAAAGGGTTTCTAATCTACAGATAAGGACCTTCAACACAAACAAGAACAAGTCTAATATTCAATGGTGCTTGCACAATCTTGTGATTTCAGGACTAGACACCTTCCAGAAAAGCAATTAGGTCCCGCAGTTCGCTTTCGGTCAGGTAATTCTCCAGTCCATCGGGCATAAGTGACTTTTCGTGAATTCCGTAATCTGCTACCTCATTTTTGGCAACGGTAATAAATCCACTACCGTGCGTATATAACTCAATGGATTTTTCGCCGATATCAATTTGTCGTCCCTGATGGGATTCTCCGTTTTTCATCCGGATAAACCAGCCCTGGTATTCGGGGTTAATTTCTTCGGATGGCCGCAGAATGGCATGTACCAGTTGGGAACGAATCTTGGATTTACCAATATTGGTAAGGTCAGGTCCCAGGTCGCCTCCTCTTCCTTCTACCGCATGACACATTGAACACATTGATTGCACAGCGTATATGACCCGGCGGCCCCGCTCCGCATTACCGCCCGAAGCCAGCAATGTTTGCCACTTGTCCAGAGAGGCCGGCCGCTTTACTTTTTCCGGTGCCATGGCCACAATCAATTGTTCTTTTACACCCTGGTCCGGCTCCTGGCTCAGGGAATTATACTTTTGCTGCAAGGCCTGCTTTACTGTTTCAGTCCCTGCCTGGGTACGCAGGTAACGGACTGCCTCCAATCTGATATCAGCTTCTGCGTCCTCCAGCAAAGGGATAACCCGGGCCGATATTTCTCCCGGTTGGCGGGACAAGGCCAGCAAGGCTTCGGCCCGTACTGGTACCGAAAAAGTAGCATTTTGGGCTACCTGCAGTAGGTTTCGAGCCACCTTTTCATCAGAAAGTGTCGCCAGGGTACGTATTATTTCCAGTCGTAACTGGTCGTCTGTTTCTTTTGCCAGCATTCCGGTCAGCAAAGTTATGTGTTCTGCCGGCTGCTCCAGGTGCTTGAAGGCATGTGCCCGTAATAAAGTATAACCCCCAGACGGAGACTAAAAAGGCCCTGGCCATTTTTATTGGCTTCAAGGACTGGGAAGATTTTAAAGCTTCGGTGTATGAACAAGTGGTTATGGAAGCTCCCTCCGGTATGCAGGTAGCAAACAGGAGTCCTTTCGTTGTCAGTTACCAACCCGATCCGGGCAAAGAGACTGTAATAACCCCTGTGCAGACACAAGTCC
This sequence comes from Cytophagales bacterium, assembly GCA_030448185.1. GTDB lineage: Bacteria > Bacteroidota > Bacteroidia > Cytophagales > 172606-1 > CADCTQ01. The sequence continues at coordinate 31,701 of JAUJNL010000038.1, forward strand.
CCCCACCCAAACTTCTGTCAGAGCCTGTCCCTACTCTTATATGGGTCCGGGCAGGTATTGAAGTTTTGGGGCTGATTGTTATTTTCGGCCTGCTCTGGCAGTATACCGCAAAACCGGAAGTGGACTTTTTCGCCAAAAATCTCGCCGGCCCCGTACCCTTGGCTACTATTTTTCATTTTGAAGTAAAAGGCCTTTTATATCCGCAAAAACTCACGCTGGATGCAGGAAATGGTTTTGTATATTCTTCCTCTAAGGAAAGTAACACGACTACCTATTCTTACCAGGTCCCTGGCTTATACCATGCCCGGTTGTTAGCCAATCAGCGGGTACTGGCCGAACAAAAGGTGTATGTGAACACGAACGGATGGGAAAGTTCGATGATACTGGATACGCACCCCCGGTTTCCCGCCTGGCACCAGCCTGTAGACAGCACGAAGGGAAGAATGTACGTATCGCCGCAAGAACTTAAGGCAGAAGGGCATGACATAGGACAACGCTTTGATTTGGTATTCAGCAATATCCGTGACTTTGGGGTTGATGGAGATAATTTTACCCTGGAAGCCCAGTTGATGAATAATAAGGAAGAAGGAGGGATAAACTGCTATGATGCTGCGGTTGAAGTAATCGGGGAAAGTTATAAGATCCGGACTCATTTTCTCTATCCCGGTGCATTATGTGGGTGAAAAACCAGTTCGGCGACATCAGTCTCGACGGAAAGAATCACGATTTGTCAGCCTTTGAGTTGACCTATCGTTCTGGCGGACCATCAGGGTCAGGGTACTCAATCGGGTGGCCGAAGTAAGCCTGGATGGTAAGCCCATCTATAAAACAACTTATCAGCAGGGAGTCGGCCGGATCAAAGGATTGGTTTTCTGCACCCGAGGGTGCGGTTCAGTGAACTATGTCAGGTTGTATGACCGGCAAGACAAATTGGTATATAGCGAAGATTTTTAAGGCTGATCTGCCTGCGAATAACTCCTGCTCATTCCTTGTTTCGGAGAGTGAATACCTTCTGAATAAGCTTTTCATGGATAAGTGAAAAAGAATCAGCTAAAAGAGTAAAGCCATCCGTAAGCCGGGTAGAATTACCGGGAAAGCGCGACCTGCCGGGTGCAAATCACCGGTTCTCTTTCCGGTTTGATGTTGCTACCGGCAAGCTTCAGCTTTTGACGGCCATGCTGAAACGATTTACCAAGATAAAATTCTCCGATGCGATGGACTCCCGCACAAGACCATCCTACACCGAATCCATTGAGGGTAGTTTTACCATTCGCGTAAATTACTGAGACAGCCCGCAAGGGTAATGGTAAATGAGAAGATTGTAAAATATTGTCAGATAGTAGTTAAAGGGAATCTTAATGTTTGTTCATCAACTAAAACTGCCATTACCGAAATTCTTGTCACCAATTCCTTTTTCCAGTATCTACTGACTATTAGTTTTGTCTCTTATTGACTTTGCTCATGCGCATCACCATTGTCCTGACCCTTTCTTTACTCTTTTTCCGTTGAGTTCTCTTGGTCAGTCAACCTCTTCCTGTAAACCGCTTATGCTTTTTGGCGACAGCAGCCGTACGGGAAAACCTTTGCCAAAGATCCGCACGTAATCCGGTTCCGTGACCGCTACCTGATGTACTACTCCATTCCACCCTATGCCGATACCACCCATCCGGTAAAAGGCTGGGGCATCGGGGTGGCTGAAAGCAGGGACCTGACCCGTTGGAAGAAGGTAGCCGAAGTAACCCCGGAAGCTGCGTATGAAAAAAAAAGGTCTTTGTGCACCGGCAGCCATAGTAATTGATAACAAGGTACATCTGTTCTACCAGACCTATGGCAACCGGCGGAAGGATGCCCTTTGTCACGCCGTTTCGGAAGATGGCCTTCATTTCAAACGAAATCCCACCAATCCGGTATTCCGGCCCGCAGGTGACTGGACGGCCGGAAGAGCCATTGATGCGGAGGTTATTCCTTTTCAGGACCGGTATCTGCTCTTTATGCCACCCGTGATACGGCCATGCAAATTCAGATGCTGGGCGTGGCTGCCACTCCTCTGAAAACGAGTTTCAACCGGGAAGAGTGGAAACAGCTTACCAGCTATCCCATCCTCAAACCGCAGTATCCCTGGGAGGGACGGTGCGTGGAAGGGGCTTCGGTGATTCGGCGGGGCAATGACCTGTATATGTTCTATGCGGGGGCCTACAACAATGAACCCCAGCAGATCGGTGTGGCCAGGAGTACGGATGGAATCCACTGGACCCGCCTTTCTAACAAGCCTTTTCTGACCAACGGTGATCCGGGAGAATGGAACTATAGCGAATCGGGTCACCCTCATATATTTCAGGATGCCAATGGAAAGATCTGGCTTTTCTACCAGGGAAACAACGACAACGGCAAAACCTGGCTCATTTCCCGGATGGAAGTGAAATGGGATAAAAAAGGACCTACACTACCCAGCTTTTTTAATAGTTGGAAATGAGACAGTTGAGAAATAACGAGTCGAAATAGGGATTTGATTCTATTAATCAAAGCATCGGGTAAGTCTTATTGGGTTCGGGAGAATTCTCGGATGAAATCAATCCCTTTTCTAGTAAAGCTGTTAGCTTTATAGCCATGATTCTTACTTTTGATTTTTTGTAATTTCTTATGCAGAAAATACCCATACTCAGAGAAAAACTGTACGCTATACTGACTAACGCTACTAACTTCTTGAGTTTGGATGAGTCCTTTACCTGCGTCTTCTCCAAGTCAAAGCCTCTTTCTTTAAAAGCTTGAAAACAGGTCTCGATGGTCCAGCGTTTACGGTAGAACTGGCTGAAGTATTCTACCTTGGCTGTACCAACCAAAAACAAATACTCTCCTTTTGCTAAGGGTTTTAGCCATACCTGTCCCCAGACTCCATCTACCAAACAGTCTTTGAGTAATACTGGTGCATCTGGGCTTACCCCGTTAGAGTGGTTCTCCCGCAGCTTTGATACGGTTGGCGAAATCAGGAAACAGCTACTACGAGTTGTATCAGCTTCTAGAAGGCTCTAGGTACGAGTCTTTTCCCGAGGGATATTCCAGAGCCAGTTACTAATACTGGTGAAATTAATAGCGGTAGCGGTAAGGACATGTTGCAAATACGTTTTAGCCATTCCAATGTACCGGACCCTTCGTAGTCCAAAAGCCCGTACTCCTTGGGAAATAGTGCCTGAGCGGATCCAAGCTGAAGCTTGTGGTCCGCATGCCGGCTCACCTGGCATACTGAGGTCTTGTATGGTTCTACAGTTTTCTCTTCCCCAGGCATATACCGTAAAAAATGCATAAAGCTGTGTGGATTGCGCATAAGTGAATTGCGCACAGGCTGGAAAAAGGAATGGCATTATTTAGAGGCATACGGCCCGAAAGTTTGGAGCAGTTCTCGTCTGCGGCTCCGGTGGTTGAGCACGTGCACAAAGTATCGTTCGCCACCCGGCTCCACCCGGATCACAATGTGTCCTTCATAAGCCCGGTACGCATTGGTTAATGCCGGTCCGATCACCTGTTTGTTGGCTTCCAGCATATTGGTAGCGAACAGGTCACGCGCTTCCGGATACACCCATTTGGAGGTAAGCCGGCGCAGCACTTCGTGCCCCGGATGGTCCGACGACCATACTTCCTGCACAATTACGCGGGGCTTCAAGGTACGCAGGTATTGCACATTGGTGCCGTCGCGGTTGCCGTGGTGGTTGACTGTCATGGCGTCTACCTCCCCGATATAGGGCGCAATAACACTCTCCACATCGTACCACTCGGGCGTGCCTAAATCGGCGATGCCGCTAATATCTCCAGCAGTGAAGAAGTCAAATTTGCCGTAAGTGAGTTTAATGGCGCAACTGGTCTGATTCTCGCCCGGACGGGCTTCGTAAGGGGCGGCTTCAGAAAGCTGGGGAAAAATATGCCGTACCTGACTACCCGTCCATACATCGCCGTTGGCGTACATGCCGGTTACCCGGAAATCAGGGTATTTTTGGGGAGCAATTTGCAGGCGAATCTGGTCCGATTTACCGATTTGGAGGGCTTCCTGCTTCAATTTTCCTTCTTTCTGCCAGTATTCGCTGAACTTCCAGTAGTTTTCCAGGGAGGTGTAAGCTTGCCTGCCGCGGAGGGAGGCCGTAAGACGGTCTTTTACGGCCTGGCTGCGTAAATCGATGGGATACTGCGTACCCCGGTCAATCAGGTGGCGGATAGGTATTTCGTCTCCCACGCCTACCATTCCCGTACGGATGTATGCCCCATTTTTAGCAGTCGGTGCGCCAGCATATACGGTACCGTAATGATCGTCGTGGTAATGGGTTACGAGGGCGTACTGCAATTCCGGCTGGCGTCCAGCCGGCGTCCGGCTACGGATATAATCGGCGATCCATTCGTGTGGCTTGCGGGAAGAATCGGGGACCAAGGCCGTATTGCGCGGCGAAGTAGTGCGCGGGTCAGTCGGGTCCTGTTCCCCCGCATCTACCAGCATCGTAGTCCCGTCGGGGAAGATATAATAGGCGCAATTGCCCCGTCCGGTGTGGATAAAGTGAATCTCTAAGTGGCCTTGCTGCCAGGACGGCAACACTTGCCCTACAGTTTGCGCCCAGGAAGGCATCACGGTCAGCAACAGGCAACCAATGAGTACGGATCGAATCATTATGAAGTTTGTAAGTGGATTTTAGCAAACTTTAGTAGCTGTTAGCAATTAGCTTTGGGCTATTTAGTTGTGGATTAATGAATTATAACCGAAGTGGTCTAAACTAATTTTGATTAAGTAGATCACTAGAATTAGTTTGTACTATTTTTTGTCATTCCCGGAGGGAATCTTCTCCGATTAAAACGGTGATTGGCCTACATCGAGAAGATTCCCTCCGGGAATGACGGTTAGGAGAATTGTCTAAAGTAATTGTAAAGAACTACTTAGCTACTTTATCACCTGTAAATAAACCTTATCGGTTTTTGATGCATTACAATAGAAAGCCCCTCCCAAACAAGGAGAGGTTGGGGATGAAGATCCATTAGAAAATGTATTTAAGCCCCAGGTGGACCTGGTAGGGACTCGTCACCCGGTAACGTTTTTGGCCCGCGTCCTTATTGAGCGCATATACCCAGCTTTGGGTAGCCGTATCAAACCGCTCTACGTTGTTATAAAGCTGGGTATTATATACTTCGTGGAAGCCGCCCCACTCCTTGTTCAGCAGGTTGAGAAAGTTGAACACATCGGCCCGGAGTTCTACCCGCTGCGACTTGATTGTGCGAAACTGCTTTACCAGACTTACGTCAGGAATAACGCCAGGGCTGCAAACCACCGTTAGAAGCCGCAAACGAACCCATGTTTTCTTCCAGGTATTTCCGGTACTCGGGAGAGGTTTTTGCCAATAGTTCAGTCATGCCCGACTGCAAGTTCTCGGGCGTAGCGGGGCTATTGGGATCGAATACGAAAGGCGGGGATATATTACCACCCGGCTGGTTCAAGTTGATACCTTGAATATCACGATTACCGGCGATGGTTGCCGTAAACCGGTCGGCCTGCTGGGCAATAAAGTTAAGACTGAGCGAAAAACCGTAGAGCGTCGGAGATACGCCGTTAACGATAATCTTGTGGCGCAGGTCTTCGCCGTCGTAGTAATTAGCGTACTGCCGCCCCCAGTTTTGGTATGACTGCCCTACGCGGTGGGCTTCCGTGGCATCCCCCGAGTTATAGGCCGGCGAGCCTTTCGAAGCCCCTCTAGTGTACGAAAGGTTTAGTTGTCCGTCCCTAATCTTCATATTAGCCTCGGCCACGAAAGCCCAGAAAGTAGCCGCCCAGTCGGCATTGGTAAATTCGAGCACCTGCGTAAACTTATTGGATTTACGGGCCAGGTCATAAGGGGCCTGCGTGGATTTATCCGTCAAAGATTCCCGTGGCACGTATACTTCCCGGTTGCCTTCGCCGGGCAGGGTAAAATACGGGTCGTCCAGGTTGCGGTTTTCGAAAATGTAATTTCCCCGCGTACGGTTATAGTAAACTCCTGCCCCCACGTTGAGCCAGTCGGTCAGGTACCGGTAGTAGTTGAAGTTAAACTTAAGCGTTTTAGGTGTTTTCAGGTTCTTGTCGAGTAGAATCACCAGGGCTGCCGGTTCGGTGAATTTGCCTTTCGTGACCAGTTCATTGATGTATCCCTCGCCGGGTACGTAGCGGTTGAAATCCCGGAAGAAATTAGGCCAGTCAGCTATGGGCAGGTCCTCTTGGGTAAAACCAGGCAGGCGGGTATCAGCCACCACTGTTTTGTAGTCTACCCCGTTGTCAATGTGGGTCATGGTCAGCACCTGCGTGGTAAACTGGGAGACGAACTGCCCGGCCCCGAATTTGAAAATATTATTGCCGTCACCCGTCAGGTCCCAGGTCAGGTTCACGCGGGGCTGGAAGCCAGTCCAATCGAAGGGACTGGTATTGTTACGCAGGCCCAGTTCCTGCTCCAGGGTGGCGTTGTAATTGGGCTTTTTGGGAATCCAGGTAGCATCCCAGCGCAAGGCAGCTATCAGGTTGAGGTTTTGGGTCAGGTTGGTTTCCATTTGCCCGTACAGGCCCAGTTCCAGGATATAAGGCCGCTTGTAGCCCCCCACGCCGCCCACCGGTGTTTTGCGTTCAAAGCGGTAGGGCTGGTTAGCCCGTAGTTTTTCAATGCTTTCGTAGAAAAACTCGCCCTGCTGGTAGTGCGTTAGGTTGTCGTTAAGCTGGTTGTAGAGGAAATCTCCGCCGACGGTAAAGGTATTTTTGCCCGCCACAAAATTCGTATTATTAATAATCTGGTAGTTGTACTCCTGAATGATTTCCGGAATCCAGTACTGGTTGCCCCAGAATACCTCCCGGTTACGCGAGGTGCCGTCTTCAAAGACCGAACGTACCGCTACCCGGCCCACCGGAGCGCGATTGTAGATCAGTTGATTGGGTCGTTTCACATCGGCGTAACTCAAGCGCAGGTCGTTGGTAGTTTTGGCGTTGATCCGGCTGCGCAGGGAAAGGAGGAGCGAATGATCGTAGGATTTTTCTTCGTACTGCGTAGACAGCAAGCCTCCACCTTTGATCTTGCGGGGGTTATAGAAGGTGTGGTAGTTGTACCGCAGCGTCAGTTGGTTGGCCGGATTGATCTGCCAGTCGAAACGGGAGAGCAGGTTAAAGGTATTGTTGGGAGTCTGGATGGAGCCGTACTGCTTGCCGTGCGAAGGAACGGGTACCTGGAACGTAGGGCCTTCCAGAATGCGCACAATCTCGTCCATGTTCGCTTGGGTAATGCCCAGGTTTTTTTCGGCTTCGGCCAGCGTGGAACCGGCCGTCTCGAAATTTTCCACGTTGTAGGGCGCCACGTTGGAATAGCGATCCGCCGTTACGAAGAAATGCAGCTTATTCTTGATAATGGGACCACCCAAACTCACCCCGTACTGGCTGATGGTAAAGTCGCCGGAAGGCGTGGTGCGTCCGCCCTGACTGTCGCGGATGAATTGGTCTCCGGTGAGAAAATCACCGGAATAATAGCCGAAGGCGGAGCCGTGGAACTCGTTGGTGCCCGACTTAGTAACGGCCTTGATGACGGCGCCGCCCCCACGACCGTTGGTTACGTCGTAGGCATTGTTAACTACTTCAAACTCCCGGATGGCTTCCAGCGATACGGGAAAAGCCCCGCCCACCAGGTCGCCAAATACGTTGCGCCGGTTGGATACGCCGTCTAATAAATAACCCGTCATGCCCGCCTTACTACCCGCTGCTACATTGTTGCGGGTTAGTGGGGAAAGGTTGGCCAGTGCATTGTAGTTACGGGTCGCCGTAGGAATACGGTTAAGGGTTTGTCCGCTGATTTTGGTGGCATTGCCCAGGCGGGCCTTGTCGGTTTTGAAATCGTTGGCAGTCACCACTACTTCGTTTAGTTGCGTTTCGCCCGGTTCCAGCCGAACGGTACCCACCTCAATTAAATCGCCCTGTGAAAGATGGTAGCCCTTGCGCGTCGCAGTACCATAGCCCACGAAACTGATGGTCACCGTGTAGGGGCCGCCAAGTTGCAGGTCTTTCAGTAAAAACCTACCCGACACGTCCGTCACGGTTCCGTTGAAAAAACCCGTACTCTCATTTTTTACCTGTATAGTAGCCCCTACAAAGGGTTCTAACCCCGAATCATCTACCACGTACCCTCTTATATTGGCAGCAGTACCCTGCGCCCATCCATTCATTGCTGAGCCGGCCACGAACAGGAGTGTCATCCAGAGGAGTCGAAGTGTTTTCATAATGGTAGGTTGGAAGGAGAATAATGGTTTGAAGCCACAAAAGAACAGTTTCACTATTACTGGGCAGTTAATGACTGATTAAGAAATAGTTAGCCGGCCTAATTTGTGGGTTTAGACCAGGAAAAGTTTCCAAGGTAACGACTCCCTTAAGGGTAACAACTCCATTAATTCGGTTAGCTTTGAAAAAAGAGGTGCGTTTTGAGTAGCAGTAAGTCAGACAAGAAACTTCTGACTTCGGTACCAGTAATTTTTCGCCTAACGCCGAAATAAGGAGCGTAAACTTTAACCTTCAATTCAAGAGAGGGTAGGGGAAGTCCTGCCCTATTGCTGCAGACGGCAGGTGAAGTGCCTCCCGGAGAATGGTCACTAAACCTTGATTTTCTGAAAGAGCAGCAAGCCCTTGTCCGCTTCCCTGACCCGGCCGCAATGTGACCTGGTTGACATACATAATATAAGAAAGCTGCAGCACAACAGTCTCATCTTTTAGCTACTGATCTTGTTCACCTCCGGACAGCTGTTGTTCCATTTCGAACACACTCGTAATGTTTAAGGTGGGCCAATCAGCTCATAAGGCCCGTTTTTTAATCCTGGTACTATATTTGATTTAAAAAATAGTATCTAATAATCCGACAATCTGATCCTTCATTAAGCAATTTGAGTGGACCATGCGCAAAACCGTACTCGGGGAACTGGAAGAGCTTGTCCTGCTGGTCGTAGCAGCCAGCCAGGAAGATGCCTACGGCGTGACCGTCTGCGAACAGCTCGAAGCTGAGACGGGCCGTAGTTTCAGCATCAGTGCCGTGCACACGACGCTCTACCGACTGGAAGAAAAAGGCTTTCTCTCCTCCCAGGTCGGCGGGGCTACTGCTGAGCGGGGCGGGCGCAGGAAGCGCTTGTTTGCCCTTACGCCAGCCGGAGGCAGAATCTTACTGGATATACAACAAACCCGCTTACGGCTTTGGCAGGCCATCCCCCAGAGCAAATTACAACTCCTTGGGTTGGCCTGAGGCCAACTCGTAGCCAATCTCATTACTCCCATGAGCCGCAACTCCAACCAGACCCGCTCCCGACCCGGCAATCAGGCACCGCTCCCGCCCCGCTGGGCGGATCATCTGCTGGAGTGGTTGGTAGCGCCTCATCTGTTGGAGTACGTGCAGGGGGATTTACACGAAATATTTTCTAAACGCGTGGCACAAGTAGGAACTACAAGAGCCCAGTGTGAATACGTGTGGGCAGTGCTCCAGTGTTTAACCCCCTTCTTTACCAGACGCAAACCGAGTGAACATCCTCAACCTTCCAACCTTTACCTCTATATGCTTGGCAATTACGTTAAAATCGCCCTCCGAACGCTGTCCCGGAGCAAACTCTACGCCGCCCTCAATGTAGCCGGACTCACTTTTGGCCTGACTTGCTTTGTACTCATCGGACTGTACCTGTTCGATGAACTGACCTTTGACCAGCAACACGACAAAGCGGACCGGATCTACCGGGTCATTGAACACCGCAAAGACAAAACCCAGGAACTCACCATTGCGGCGGCCAGCTACCTGCTGGCCGAAGAATCCAGGAAACAGCTGCCCCAGGTCGAAAATACCGTGCGGATCAGCCGGGTCGGACGGGCCAACCTGTCGAGTCCCGAAAACCCAGTCAAGTTTCAGGAGACCATCGCCTTTGCCGACCCCAGCCTGATGGAGATATTCGATTTTGAAGTGGTGGATGGGGAAACCAAAACGGCGTTAAATGAGCCCAACTCGATCATTATCGTCGAAGAACTGGCGCAACGGCTGTTTAATTCCTCCCGCGTAGCCGGCAGAACTGTCCTACTTGACATTATGGATGCCCCGCTCAAAGTGACGGCCGTGCTGAAAAATCACCCCCGCAATTCCAGTTTCGATTTCAGTTCGATGCTTTCGATGACTGCCACGCCCTTCGGGGAGGAAGCCTTCAAGGATTGGTCCTCGCACAATTACCTGGTGTTTGCCCTGTTGAAGGCACAGGCAAAACCGGAAGCAGTGGCCCAAAAGATGACTTCGCTGGTACAGACGAACGTCAAGCCCGAAGCCGGAACCTCGCGGACCTACAGCCTGCAGCCCCTCACCGACATGCACCTGCATTCGGAAAATATTGTAGACGGAGCCCGCAACCAAAATGTGGCGGCGATGGGGCAGGGAACACTGCTTTACCTGCAAATCTTTGCCATTGTAGCCGGGTTTGTGCTCCTTGTTGCCGCGATCAACTACATGAACCTGACCACGGCACGGGCCACCCGCCGCGCGAAAGAAATCGGGGTTCGCAAAGTCAACGGGGCCTTGCGTAGTCAGCTCGTGAAGCAATTTCTGGTGGAATCGCTGCTCATCACCCTTATTGCCTTTCTGCTTTCGGTCCTGCTGGTCAATCTGATGCTGCCGGCTTTCAACGCATTCACCGGAAAACAACTCTCTCTTGGTCTGGGAACTGATTACCGGGTGTGGCTCTACACGTGCAGTGCTGTACTGGTCACCGGCCTGCTCTCGGGCAGTTACCCCGCCTTGTTGCTCTCGCGTTTGAAGCCCTCGGTATTATTCAAAAGCATCCCCTTGGTCAGTAAGGGCAATCTCTCTTTGCGAAAAGGCCTGGTCGTGTTCCAGTTTGCCATTTCCGTGGTGATCATGATTGCCACGATGGTGCTCTACCTGCAAATCCGCTACGTCAATAGCAAGGACTTAGGGTTTGCAAAAGACCTGTTGGTCGTAGTGGATATCAACAGCGGCAAAGCAAGGGCGGAAGCCGGGGTCATCAAAGCGGAACTGGCCAGACTTCCGGGGGTGAAAACGGTATCGGTTACGTCCCGCGTTCCGGGGAATGGAAAATCATTCCAACCGTTAAAATCAAGCCACAGGGTAACGGTGAGGAGCATCAAACCGCTTATCTGATCGGCGCCGATGAGAATTTCAGCCGCACCTTCCAGGTGCAGCTGCTGAAGGGAAGAAATTTTACCGGCCCAGCGGATTCTTCTGCCATTCTGCTCAACGAAACGGCGGCCAAAGCCCTCCATATTGAAGAAGCCTCCGGCCAGCTGGTGGAGATCCGGCGCGGGCCTTCGGCGGTACTTATGCTCCCCTGAATGAGGCGAACCGGCCCTTTACGGCCCGCGTGATCGGCATTGTAAAGGATTTTCACTTTCAGTCGTTGCGGGAAAAGATCGCTCCTTTGGTACTGGCTTACCAGAACAATCCGGTCCATGTGATTGATTATTTCACGGCTAACCTGGCGGAAGGAAACCTGACGGCTACGTTGAAAAGTATGGAAGCGGCCATGGCCAGAATTGACCCGGACCACACTTTTGAATATCATTTTCTGGATGAACAACTGGCTCGTTTTTACCTTGAGGACCAACGGCGGGAAGCCCTGCTGATCTGGGTCGCTTTTGCAGCCATCTTTATTGCTTGCTTAGGGCTGTTCGGGCTGGCTACCTTCACTGCTGAACAACGGATTAAAGAGATTGGGGTACGTAAGGTACTGGGCGCCACTATATACAGTATCATAATCTTGCTCAGCAAAGACTTTCTGAAGTTGGTGCTCCTGGCCATCCTGCTGGCCAGCCCGATTGCCTGGTATGCTACGCGTCGGTGGCTAGAAGAGTTTGCTTATCATATTGATGTGGCCTGGTGGGTATTTGCCCTGGCAGGCCTGCTGGCCGTGGGCATCGCCCTGCTCACGGTTAGCTATCAGAGCATTAAAGCCGCTTTAATGAACCCGGTGAAAAGTTTACGCAGTGAATAAAAGAGGAGTACCAAAGGTTCCAATATTGAGAGGAGGGACTTCTCCCTCCCCTTTCTTTTTCCCAAATGTGAGTGTCGCTGTTATGCTTAGTTGACTTCAGAGGCTGCCGTGGAGAAGAAGGGACTCCACCAAACAAGTATTTGTGCCAGTAGTGTCACTTCTACTTTGGAACGCTGGCATGTAGTAGTAAAATCGAGTGATTTCCCAACTACACTCACATAGAAGAAAAACCTGCGTAGCTGAACAGGAAAGGGGCTAACTCGTGGAACAATTTTTTACTACACAGACTCCAATGAAAGTATTGTACCAAACATTTAGGCCTTCATTGTCAGTAATAGGAAATCGATGACGGCTTCCTATTACTGACAATGAAGGCCCATTTGATGGAAGCCTAAGCTTTTAGCAATTTTTCCACGTCAATCCTTTCCAGATAATTATCCAGTCGCTTGATATTCGAAATGGGGTGACTTCCTTTACCTAGTTTCGTTTCTTGTCATATTGAACCTCCATATAAAAAGTATTGAGGTTGTGGAGGATAAACCAATCCTGTTTTGCCTGAATCATGAAAAGCAACTGGCCTTTATCTCTGACCATTTCGAACCTCTCCTTCAGGTCCAGCCGGATGAAATCATATAAGGTGGGGTGAGTAGTCATAGTCTGGTGAATATAAGCTACTAAGTTTTAGAAATGCCTGCTGAGAGTCTTAAGTGAATAACTCTGCTACCTGTATCTGGAAGCCTTCTACTGCGGTTGAGAGGAGTACGCCATCCTTCTTTTTGGCCTCCAGCTCGTATTTACTTGTTTCTCGATTGAGCAGATACTGTTCAATCTCTTGCTTTTTGGGGTCAATAATCCAGTATTCGGTAACCCCATTGGTAGCATAGTCCTCAAACTTAATGCCCCGGTCAATTGCTGCCGTTTTCTCAGAGAGGATTTCGACAATAAAATCCGGTACCGGAAAGATATACTGGTCATCAGTGAATTGGTCTGATTTCTCTTTGCTGAAAAAACAGATATCCGGCTCGTAGTCATTCCTGGTCATGCGGACCATTGTCTTTTCAGAGCCTACTTCTCCCAGTTGGTGAGCCTCCACATGACCGAGGAGTTTTACCAGTAGTTTATGGTAGACCCGGAAGTGTCTTCTTTTGACGGGAGAATTATACACAATGCCTTCCCCGTTGATAAACTCGGCTTTCTCATCATCCCGGACCTTGTCCCAGAACTCATGTCGGCGAATTTGTTCGGCTTCCCAGAACTGCTTTAACTCTTCCAGGTACCTCAGTAGGTCCGGGGATTGTTTGATCTGGTCCAGCTGCATATGGCTTATTACTTTACTAGCTTAATACTTTAAATACCGGTACAGGGTCGGCTTGGAAATGGAAAGCTTCTTACAGATCTGTCCGATGGATAACTCTTTGGCCGCATGGAGTTGTTTGGCGGCCAGTGCCGTAGTCATGGCTTCTTTGGATAATCCTTTCGGTCTTCCACCGATCCGGCCGCGGGTTCTAGCTGCTTCCAGTCCGGCTTTGGTTCTTTCCTGAATCATAGCCCACTCGATAGGGCAAAGGCCGCCCCGATGTGGAAGAACAGCCGGCCCTGGGGAGTAGCTGTATGGATGCCATCCTGCAGGCTGACAAATTCCACCTTCTTTTCGGATAGTTCCTGGACCAACTGGATTAAATCACGAATCGACCTTCCCAACCGGTCAAGCTTCCAGATCACCAGGGTGTCTCCTTCTCGTAAGGTCTCCAGCAGCTTCTGCAACTGGGGCCGCTCGGTGTTCTTGCCGCTTTTCTTCTCCTGGTAGATCTTTTGGCACCCAGATTTGTTTAAAGCGTCCAGCTGCAGCTCCAGGTTCTGGTCCTGGGTGGAAACCCGGGCATAACCAATATTCATATTGTAATGGTAAAATTGTCTGTCACGCTCCTTTAAGGTAATAAAAAACGCTCATCTATCCAATAACGAGACTTTGAATCGTATTACGAGTTTTAGTTACACTTGAGCCGATAGTCAAATCAGCCTGAGGTAAAGCAAAAGGGGAGTTGGGCAGGGAAGGAGGAAAGTGGCGGGTGAGGATACAAAAAAGGGCCCTATTGGAAGAATGGCTCCTTTGTCCTTTTGGCTCGCAGTTCCGCCGCTTATACGATTGCCAGCATCCGGTTTCGAACCAACAGGCAGGCGCCTATAATGCCGGCCCTTTCTCCCAACTTCGACATCTTCAACTGCGTATCGTTGCTGACGAGGCTAAGGGAATATTTGTTGATGGCGCTTTTAATGGGAAGTCTGATGTACTCTCCTGTAACCGCCAGGCTGCCGCCCAGAATGACCAGTTCAGGATTAAACAGGTTAATGAGCAGGGCGATGCCTTTGCCCAGGTTCTCTCCAATGGCGCCGATCAGTTCGATGGCAAGCATGTCATCAGCAATGGCAGCAGCAATAATGTCCTCCAATTGAATTTCCGGTAAAGCGCTTTTCCTGCCGGTAAGCACTGAAGAAGATCCTTCCTGTAGTTTTTCCTGAACCATGCGGGTAAGTGCCCATCCGGAAGCTTCCGTTTCGAGGCAGCCTTTTTTGCCGCAGTGGCAGATGATCTCATTTTTGAACAGGGGAATGTGGCCGAATTCGCCCGAAAAACCCGACTTGCCGTAGTATAACTGGCCATTCATGACAATGCCTAGACCGATTCCATGGTCGAGGTTCAGAAACAACACGTCCTTTTCTCCGTTCACTACACCGGCGCAAAACTCTCCGTAAGCCATGGCCCTGGAATCATTTTCCAGAAAAGTCCTTATCCCAACCTTTGATTCAATGATCTTGCTCAAAGGTTCTTCATTGAAGTAGAAAAAGCTGTAGCTTAGAGCGGTTGCGTAATAAATGCGACCCGAAAGGTTCACTCCCATACCCAGAATTTTATTTCTCTGAATGACTGTAATTGTAATAAAATAAATGATGCGCACAACTCCTCCAGCGATTCAGGAGTGTTGGTCAGGTGGTACGGATGCCGTTCCGTTACTTTCACCAGGTTCTTCTGCAGATCTGACAAACCAATGTTGATGTAGTATTT
Organism: Cytophagales bacterium; assembly: GCA_030448185.1. Lineage (GTDB taxonomy): Bacteria > Bacteroidota > Bacteroidia > Cytophagales > 172606-1 > CADCTQ01. The sequence continues at coordinate 46,777 of JAUJNL010000038.1, forward strand.
CCGCACGTCAACCCCAATAAAAAACCCGAATTGGGCACGAGTCCGTACAGATTAGGCCGACGGCCACCAGTGGAATCCACCTTTCCGTACTCCTGCACCCAGCCGTCCTGCATCAGCTCGCCCAGCAGATTATTGACTTTGGGCGCACTCAGTTTCAGCTCGTCGCAGAGTTCGGCAATGGTCGAATTGCCGGTATTGGCTAACCAGGCAATTAAGGTTTTTTAAGCTGACATTTTTGTAAGCAACGCCCGTAATGCTTTCGTCATTCAGTTCTTCAAGGAAAGTTCTTTCCATGTGCAATGCGCCGATAGTATTGATAAAATAACGGGAAGTCCGGTTCTGATAAACTCATCTAAAATAGGTAAACCTTTTTAAATAAAGCCCGAGACCTTAGGGTGATTATGTAATTTATTTTCAGAAAGCCACTAACAATTTAATATTATTATAAAACTTAAAAACTTAATAAAATATTTACATAAAGTTTGCTTCTTTTTTAAAATTTTATTACTTGACTTCATTCTCTGCACCAATGAAATATCTGATCCATTTAGTAAGTATGCTGCTAGTCGTGTTTCAGGCGTTTTCGGCCCGGTCACAGCCCTACCATACCGATCTGGTGATTATCGGGGGCCGGGCCAGCGGTACGATGGCTGGTATACAGGCGGCCCCGAATGGGCATAAACACCTGCTTATTGAGGAAACGGGTGGCCGGGCGGCGGCATGCTTACCTCAGTTGGTGTTTCCGCCGTTGACGGCAATCACCAACTGCCTTCCGGCGGACCGCTGACCGTAAATTTCTGGCGGAGGTGCTGAAAGTTCTCAATACGGATACGGATTATTCGAAAATCGCGGCCGACTGGGAACGCTTCGGGTTTGATCAGCCACTCCGGAAAAAAGAATTCCAACCTGAACCGCCGCACTGCGTCCGTGTTGCTTGATAGGTACCTGAATCCTTTTGCCCTGCCGGTAGATTTTACCGGTAAGCTTATTTCATTGCCCTAATTATCAATAACCCTAACCAACCCAAGTAGTTATGCGAGAAAGATTTACGAAAAGAACCGAACGGCCGGGCCCCGGACTGGTTCCGAAAAAGCAATTCATACTTTGCCTGGCTTTGCTGCTGGCTCCGCTGTACACGGTATTGGCCCAGCAGCAGATCTCCGGCAAAGTGGTAACCGCTACGGATGGAACTGGCCTTCCCGGCGTGAACGTAACTGTAAAGGGAACCACAACCGGTACCACCACTGGCGAGGACGGTACATACCGACTCTCTCTCAATCAGGGGAGTAACGCCGTACTGGTATTCAGTTTTGTGGGGTACACATCAGAAGAAGTTGTGGTGGGCAACCAATCCGTGATTAACGTAACGTTGGCGGAAGACATCAATACGTTGCGGGAAGTAGTGGATTTACTTCGCTGGGTATTGAACGCGAAAAGGCCTCGCTGGGCTACGCGACACAATCAGTCAGCGGCGAAGCGCTTACAACGGCTCGCGAAGTGAACGTAATTAACTCCCTGCAGGGCCGGGTAGCCGGGATGCAGATTTCCCAGTCGGCCACCGGCGTCGGCGGCTCTTCCCGCGTAATTTTGCGCGGCGTCAGCTCACTGACCGGGACCGATAACCGCGCCCTGATTGTAGTGGACGGTATTCCCATGGACGATACCAACAACCGTACACCGGGTCGCTTCAGGCATTGATTACGGGTCCGGTATTTCTACTATCAATCCCGATGATATTGAGTCCATTGATGTGCTGAAAGGCCCTAATGCCGCCGCCCTGTACGGAGAAAGAGCCGCGGCGGGAGTCGTTATGATTACCACCAAAAAAGGGTCGGTCCGGAAAGGGTTGGGCGTTACCTGGAATTCCAATGTTACGCTTGAAACCCCGCTGGTGCTGCCTGAATTTCAGAATGATACGGCCAGGGCGTTGGCGGCCAGCTGCCCGTAGGGACGGATGGCGTGCTGTTATTCCCCGTAACATCGAATCTAGCTGGGGGCCCCCGCAGAGGCCAGCTGGTACGGGACTGGACGGGGCAGGTACAGCCTATTCGCCGCAGCCGGACAACATCAAGGACTTTTTTCGCACCGGCGTACCTTCACCAACACGGTAGGCGTAACGGGCGGCAACGAAAAAGGCTACTATGCGCCTTTCGCTCTCCGGCGAATAACAAAGGCATTCTGCCCAGCAGTAGCCTCGACCGGCTGATCGTCAACCTGCGCACCACCGCTAACATCACCGATAAGCTGTCGGCTGACGCCAAGATTACCTACACTCGGCAAAGTTCGTTTAACCAGCCCCAATCTTACCGACAATCCCGACAACCCGGTGTACGGATTCTCTTCATGCCCGCAGCATCCGCCTCGACGACCTGCGTACGTACGAAGATCACTCGGCAACCCGGTTACCTGGGCACAGACTGGCACCGACCCGTCGAACGGCTTCCTGACCAGCCGCCGTCAGAATCCCTTCTGGTCAGTTTACAAGAATACGAACGAAGACGTGATGAACCGGCTGATGGGCTTTGTGCTGCTGAAGTACAATTTTACGAGCTGGCTGAGCCTGCAGGGCCGCGTGGGCACGGATTACTACACCCAGCGGATCGAGGAACGCACTGCCACCCGAACCCTCTTTGAAAGTTCCCCGTGACCGGGCCAAATACGTGCTGACTACGCACAACGTACAGGAAACCAACGCCGACTTCCTGCTGGCTGCCAACGGTCGGATCTTCCCCAATCTGGGAATTAGCGGCACCTTTGGGGGCAACATCCGTTACCGGAAAAATGAAGAGGTGGGCGCGCAGACTTCGGGCCTGAACATTCCCAACCTGTTTACTATTTCCAACGGGGCGGCCCAAGTGCCACTGTACGGTATCCTGGAATTACAGACCAACTCGCTGTACGCCGCCGCAGTTGAACTACCACGATTACTCTCTACCTGGACCTGACCGCCCGGAATGACTGGGCATCCACGTTACCCCGCGAGAACTGGTCTTATTTCTACCCATCTGCCAACTTAAGCTTTGTGCTGACGGATGCTTTTGACCTGAAATCCCGCCGCTCAGCTTCGCCAAACTCCGGGCATCAGTGGCGCAGGTCGGTGGGGCCGCCCAGCCGTACCAGCTAGACCTGAATTACATCCTCGGATTACCACACGCTGGTCAGGGCACGTCAACCATCCGGACCCAATTGCCCCTGGCCGGGCTGAAGCCGCAGATTACACAGGCCATTGAGTTTGGCGGTGATATCCACTTCCTACAGGACAAAATCGGCTTGGATGTGGCCTGGTATAAGAAGAATACCTTTAACCAAATATTTACGCCCCCCGTTAGTGCCACCTCAGGCTTTACGAGCACCGTAATCAATGCTGGTAATGTGCAATGCCGGGGTGGAAGTGATGCTGAACCTCAATCCGGTTCGTGTGGAAAACAGTTTCCGCTGGGACGTCTCCCTTAACTGGGCGCGTAACCGTTCCAAAATCGTTTCTACCGGCAGCGGCGTAGATAACTTCTTCATTGGCAACGACCGTAACGTAACGGTGGCGGCTACTCCGGACCGTCCGTTCGGCGATTTCCGCGGACGCGGTTTCAAACGGAACCCCGACGGACAGATTATTGTGGACGCGCAAGGACTGCCACTCATCGCTACCCAGGATGTGGTGATTGGCAACTACCTGCCTGACTGGTTTGGCGGCATCAACAACGTACTCACTTACAAGGGCTTCCGCTTGAACTTCCTGTTTGATATGCGCAAGGGTGGCGATATTCTTTCGCTTTCCATATATATGCTTCGGAAAACGGCAATGCAAAGGCAACCCTGGCTGGCCGGGCCGATTGGTATGCCGGTACGGGTGGTATCCTGGTGGACGGCGTAGTGCAGAATGCAGACTGGCACTTTTACCAAAACGCCACCTATGTGGACCCCGAAGCGTACTGGCGCGGATTGCTACCCAGAACGGCGCCGTGGCCGGCTTTCGTGTACAGTGGTACTTTCATCAAATTCCGGGAGTTTTCCTTCGGCTACGTTCTCCCGCGCAGTTGAAAAAGCTGCCGGTTTCCGCACTGACCTTATCGCTGGTGGGCCGCAACCTGGCGCTGTTGCGCAAGCCTTACCCCCGGTTTTGATCCGGACGTGGCCGGTTATAACAACACCAACGTGCAGGGTATAGAATCGGCTTCCTTCCCCAGCACGAGAAGCTACGGAATCAACCTGAATGTGAGCTTTTAGGGCGTACGAAAAACCAGTACCGGGTGATGAATGCCACATAGCTGCTTACTGGAATACCCAAATCCTGAAAACTGATTTTAAATCGACAATAATGAAAATAGCCAGATATATCGCCCCTGGGTCTGCTGCTGGCGGGTTCAGGTTGCACCGATAAGTTTGAAGAAATGAACAAGGACCCCCGGACGGCTACTGCCATTGAGCCTAACCTGCTCTTTACGGGGGCATTGCGGGGCGGTACCCTCAACTGGGATCTCTACCAGATCGGGCAAAACCTGCACGCCGACATGTATGCGCAGTATTTTGCCAACAACGCACCCGGTTTTCAGACCGACCGGTACGAATCCAACCCGGCGTGGATCGCCACGTACTGGAATAGCTACTATTCAACTTTGCCAATATCGAATACCCAGGAGGCAATCCGGATTGCGGGACAGGACCCGCTGGCGGTGAATAAGGTGGCCCAGGCCCGCATCTGGCGGGTGTGGTTGTTCACCGCGTCACCGATTACTGGGGAGATGTACCTTACTCCGAAGCGGCGGGGCGCTGAACGGCAACATCACCCCCAGGTATGACCCGCAGGAAGAAATTTACGCGGACATGCTCAACGAACTGAAGGAAGCCGTCTCGCAGATTGACCCGGCAGCGCCGTCCCGATACGGCGCTGCCGACATTCTCTACAACGACAACCTCGACCGCTGGCGCAAGTTTGCCAATTCCCTGCGTTTACGACTGGCCACTCGGATCTCCAACGCCAACCCTGAGCTGTCCCGGCAGGTGGTTACCGGGTGATGACGCAGAACCAGTTGATTGCCAGCAATGACGAAGACGCCCGCATGGTTACGTTCCCCACCGGGCAGTTCATCAACCGGAACCCGCTGGCCATCCTGTTCAACTTCAACGAGTTCCGGGTGAGTAAAACGATGGTAGATTTGCTGAGCAACCTCAATGATCCTCGCCTGCCGGTGTACGCCGCACCCGTAGCCAGTTCGAATCCGCCGGTGTACCGCGGATTGCAGAACAGGCCTGAACGCCATTGCAATTGGGACAGCCGGAAAATGCGGGCCAACTTCTCCAACATGGGCGAGACCATTTCGGGCCGAAGGCGCCCCGATTGATATATTGACTTATCCGGAAGTGCTATTCCTGCGGGCCGAAGCAGCCCTGAAAGGCTGGGGGCCGGGCAATGCCTAAAGATTTTATGAAGCAGGCATCCGGGCCTCCATGAGCCGGCGCGGGGTCACCAACACCGAGACCATCAACAATTACCTGGCCCAACCGGCCGTAGCCTTCGCTGGGTCGCTGGAGCAGATCATTACCCAGAAGTGGTTGGCCTGTATCCCAATGGCATAGAGGCGTGGGCGGAGTACCGCCACACGGGTTTTCCACGTTTGCTGCCCATCCTAACCCCGGCGAGACTAACGGGCAGGTGCCTAACCGCGTACGTTACCCGGCCGCTGAGCAGACGTTGAACAAGAGAAACTACGAGGCGGCAGTGTCGCGGCAAGGACCCGACCTGACCATTACGAAAGTCTGGTGGGACAAAAGACCCTAAACCAGAAGCGGGCGGGCATCCGTTTTCTTGGGTGCTTGCCCGTACTTTCACCCGCTTTTATGCGCATCTTCACCTCTTTACTCCCGCTGCTCAGTGTCCATCAGCCTCCTCGACATCATCATTATTCTCGCCTACCTGGCCGGGATTCTGTTTCTGGGCTTTTACATTTCCCGGAAAGCATCCAAAGACCTGCAATCCTACTTCCTGGGCGGCAACCAACTGAAGTGGTACTACCTGGGCCTGAGCAACGCCTCGGGCATGTTCGACATCTCGGGCACCATGTGGACGGTCAGCATCCTGTTCATCTACGGCCTCAAAAGCGCCTGGATTCCTTGGCTGTGGCCCGTCTGGAACCAGGTCTTCATCTTTGTGTACCTGGCTATCTGGATGCGCCGCTCCAACACCATGACCGGCGCCCAGTGGATCACCTTCCGCTTCGGCGAAGGAAGGGGGGCCAAGCTTTCGCACATCATCATCGTCATCTTTGCCGTGGTCAGCGTAATCGGCTTCATTGCGTATTTCTTCGAAGGGATCGGCAAGTACTGCACCTCCATCCTGCCCTGGGACCTGAGCCTGCAGATCGGGCCGTACCTGCTGTCGTCGGAGCGGTCTTACGCGTTGATTATCTGCCTGATTACGACGGTGTACACCGTAAAGGGCGGCATGTACAGCGTGGTGGCCACTGAGATCCTGCAATTTTTCATCATGACCCTTTCCTGCCTGGTGATCGGCTACATCGCCTATAATTCGGTAACCGCCGAACAAATTAACGCAGCCGTACCAGCCGGCTGGAAAGACTTGTTTTTCGGGTGGCGGCTCGACCTGGACTGGTCAGCTACCCAAGTGCCGAACGTAAACGACAAGATCGCTTCCGACGGCTTCGAGCTGTTTGGAGCCTTGTTCATGATGATGCTCTTCAAGGGCATATTCGCTTCGCTGGCCGGCCCGGTGCCTAGCTACGACATGCAGCGGGTACTGGCAGCGCGTACGCCCTCCGAAGCCGCTAAGATGAGCTTCAGCACGATCTGGGTCATGTACATCCCGCGGTACCTGATGGTGGCGGCCTTTGCCGTGCTGGCGCTGGTGTACTTGGGCCCCGAGCTGGGCAAAATGGGTGCGGCGATTGACTTTGAAAAAATACTGCCCCTGGCAATCAACCAATTCGTGCCGTCCGGTTTCCGGGGGCTGATGCTGGCGGGCTTCCTGGCCGCTTTTATGGGCACCTTTTCGGCATTCGTCAACGCGGCTCCGGCCTATATCGTCAACGACATTTACAAGAAATACATCAACCCGGTGGCCCCGGAGCGGAAGTACATCCGCCTCAGCATCATTTCTTCGGTATTGCTGGTGGTGGTGGGCATTATATTCGGGTTCAATGCCGCCTCGCTCAACAAACTTACCCTCTGGATTACCTCGGCGCTATACGGCGGCTACGTGTCGGCCAACATGCTCAAGTGGGTCTGGTGGCGGTTTAACGGCCTGGGGTACTTCTGGGGCATGCTGTTCGGACTGATTGCTTCCACCGTCAAGCTGTTTGTATTTCCGGAAATCGTGGACATCTATGTGTTCCCGCTGATACTGGCTTTCTCCATGCTTGGCTGCCTGCTAGGCACCTTCATTACGCCCCTGGAAAACCGCGAGGCCGTGAAGAACTTCTACAAACAAACCCGCCCATGGGGTTTCTGGGGACCGATCAAGCGGGAAGTGATGCAGGAAGACCCGAACTTTGTGCCCAACCGCGACCTGAAGCGGGACACCGTCAACATACTGGCCGGCATCGTCTGGCAGTTTGCACAGGTGGTGATCCCCATCTACTTCATGATCCGCGAAAACGGACAGATGCTCATTTGGATTGTCCTGCTTATCGTTACCAGCTGGTGGCTGAAAAAGAACTGGTGGGACCGGCTGCACGAGGCCGACGGTGACTGGGAGAAGACAACCTTTGCGGAGGCCCGTTCCGAAGCGGTGAAAAAGGGCGCCGTTGCCCGGTAGGGGAGCGTGGTTACGCTAAACGATTACGCGCATTCATGAAAATAACCGGCACTTTTCTAGACGAAATCTCGCACGACATTCCCCACCAGAACTGGGGCCGCCACGAGTGGGACCAGGACTTCGGATACATGAAAGCGGTGGGCATCGACACGGTGATCCTGATCCGGAGCGGCTACCGGCGGTTCATTACCTACCCGTCGGCGTACCTGCAAAAAAAGTTCGGCTGCTACGCCCCGCCAACCGACCTGGCGGCCATGTTTCTAGAACTGGCCCAGAAGCACGGCATGAAGTTTTACTTCGGCCTCTACGACAGCGGCCACTACTGGGACACCGGCGACCTGACCCACGAAATAGAAGCCAACCGGTTTGTGATTGACGAGGTGTGGCGGCAGTACGGGCACTACCAAAGCTTCGGCGGCTGGTACCTGAGCATGGAGATCAGCCGCCGGACCAAGGGCGCCACCGACGCCTTTCGTACGCTGGGCTTGCAGTGCAAAGCCGTGAGCGGCGGACTGCCCACTTTTATTTCGCCCTGGATTGACGGCAAAAAGGCCGTAATGGCGGCCTCCTCCCAGCTATCCAAGGAAGACTCCGTTTCTCTGCGGGAGCACGAAGCGGAGTGGGGCGAGATATTCGCCGGAATTCAAGGGGCGGTGGATGCCGTAGCCTTCCAGGACGGCCACGTCGAGTACCATGAACTGCCGGACTTTTTTGCCGTCAACAAGCGGCTGGCCGACCGCTACGGCATGCAGTGCTGGACCAACGCCGAATCGTTTGACCGCGACATGCCCATTAAGTTCCTGCCCATCAAGTTTGAGAAGCTGCGCCTGAAGCTGGAAGCGGCCCGGCGGGCGGGCTACGACAAGGCCATTACTTTCGAGTTTTCGCACTTCATGAGCCCGCAGTCCGCCTACCGGCAGGCCGGGCACCTCTACAACCGCTACCGGGAATACGTAAGCCAACTCGAAATGGACAATTGAAAATTCGGGGCATTCTCCCCGGGATTCGAAAAAATCAACAATACCAATACAAGTATATGAAACAGTATACCCAATTATACAAGCAGGAACTCCTCCAGAACATCATTCCCTTCTGGATGCAACATTCACCCGACCGGGAGCACGGCGGATTCTTTACCTGCCTTGACCGGTACGGCAACGTGTTCGATACCGATAAATTCATGTGGTTGCAGGGACGGCAGGTGTGGCTCTTTTCCATGTTGTGCGACCGGGTGGAAATGCGGCAGGAGTGGCTGGACGTGGCCCGGCACGGAGCCGATTTCCTCGAAAAACACGGCCGGGACGCGCAGGGAGACTGGTACTTCTCGCTCAACCGTCAGGGGCAACCTCTCGTGCAGCCTTACAATATTTTCTCCGATTGTTTTGCGGCCATGGGCTTCGGGGTCCTTTGCAAGGTGCAGCCCGACGAAAAATACGCGGAAATAGCCCGCGCTACTTTCCATAATATCCTGACCAGACGTAACAACCCGAAGGGGAAATACAGCAAAGCCTACCCCGGCACGAGAAGCCTCAAAAACTTCGCCCTGCCTATGATTCTCTGCAACCTGTCGCTGGAGCTGGAACACATTCTCGACAAAGCGGTGGTTGACAACCTGATTGCGGAGGTTATCCACGAAGTGATGGAGGTATTTTACCAGGAAGACCTCGGGCTGATCCTCGAAAACGTGTACGAAGACGGTTCCTTTTCCGACTCTTTCGACGGCCGGCTGCTCAACCCCGGCCACAGCATTGAGGCCATGTGGTTCATCATGGATCTCGGCGTGCGGCTGAATAACCGGAAACTGATTAATAAAGCCGTTGACATTGCCTTGCGTACCCTCCAGTACGGCTGGGACGAGGATTTTGGGGGCGTTTTTTACTTTATGGACAGCAAAGGACATCCCCCGCAACAACTGGAGTGGGACCAGAAGCTGTGGTGGGTGCACGTAGAAACCCTGGTGTGCCTGGCCAAGGCCTACCAATTGACTGGGCGGGAGGCGTGCAGGCAGTGGTTTGAAAGAGTACATGCCTACACCTGGAAGTACTTCCGGGACGACGCCTATGGGGAATGGTTCGGGTACCTGAACCGCCGCGGCGAAGTACTGTTATCGCTGAAAGGGGGCAAGTGGAAAGGGTGCTTCCACATTCCGCGGGGCCTGTACCAGGTCTGGCAGACGCTGGAGAAGCTACCCCTGGCGACCGAAGCCACCCAGACCCAACCCGTCGACCTTAAGTAGTTGTTGGTTATTGGTTGTTCGTTGTTGGACGGTTACCACATTCATCATAAGGCTTTTAATAATAATCGTAACCCGAATGGATTCTGCCCGGGTACTTGCTTAATCGGCTATCTCAATACCTAATTACTCACTACCCAATACTTAATTCTCCCCCGTGTCCTTATTCCATATCTTCCTCCTGACCCTGTTGCTGGTCGTGAGCCTGGCCGTAAAGGGGCAGCCCAGGCCTGCCATTAAGGGCGTATGGCTTACCAACGTAGCCAGCCAGGCGATGGATTCCCGCGAAAACCTGCGGGAGGCCGTGCAACTTATCTACTATCTCATGCAAATGGATCAGCATAGCTTTTTCACCCTTTTTATGCTAATTTCACCCTGCCACTTGGTTCACTCTTCCACTTGAAACCCGAATTGAGCCAAATTGTAAGGTTTTTTCAGGACGGGACGCAAGTGGAAACAGGTCAGACTTACCAGGTCTGCTTGCATTATGCCGAAATCTATCATACATTAGTCACCGCAGGCAAACGGGTGTTCCAGGTAGATATCAACGGACAGCGGATATTCGCCGACTTTGACGTGTACGAAGTAGGCGGAGATTGGTACACAAATGGGCGATACCCGGCCGTGATGCGGAGATTTAATTCTGCCGCCGCCAGCGGAAAGATCACGATTGCCTTCCTAGCAGACAGCGCGACAAACCCGATGGTAGGTGGTAATGAACTGATTCGGTCCGTAAACAATACTGGCCCGCTCTACCGGGCCAGTAACCTAAATGACCCAGCTACCACAATAAACGGCAATAACTGGGAAGGCAGAAACGCACCCACCTCGGCGATCAACAATTCCTACGCCCTCTATACT
>JAUJNL010000039.1 GCA_030448185.1 Cytophagales bacterium
CCTCCGGGAATGACGGTCAGGAGGAACGTCTAAAGTAATTGTAAAGAACTACTTATTACATTCTAATTCAGACTATGAACAAATTCCGCTCCCTATTTCTCGTGCTGCTTTTACAATGCTGTTTTTCGGTAGCAGCAACGATGCATGGGGCGGTATTATCAAGCGCAGTATGTGTGCACACCTTGTGGCAATGATTGTGATCAAGGATGTATATGACAAGCCGGGAAGTGCCGCCACTGCGGCATGGACCTGGTCATGCTTAAAATGGGGTAGCTTTACGAATATCTCTCCCCAGGAACTGTGTGGGCGGGTAGCGGCCAACCGGAACGCAATCCTGCTGGATGTGCGTTCGGTGAAAGAATTAATGGCACTGCCCGCCTAACTACGGACGGCTGAAAAATGCGCTTAATATTCCCATTGACCAACTGGAGGCGAGGATCGCAGAGCTAAACTCCTATAAAGACCGCGAGATTATTGTCTACTGCTCACATAGTCAACGAAGTCCGCGGGCCAGCCACATTCTTGCCCTGCAAGCGGCTTTAAGAACATAAAGACAGGTCCGGAGGGCTATCCGTGTGGGACGGAAAAAGGACGACTGCAATACGGCTTTTGCTGTAAAATAGGCTGCCGTTTAAAAATGGTAGCTAAACAAAAATCTCCTGCTATTGAAATCAGGAGATTTTACTGGTAGAAGCTTTATTTTAACCTGTTTGTTTCTTCTGCGGACAAATCCAGCCTATACTATTGCCGCTTCCCTTCAGCCATTTTTCGGCTTCCTCTTTGGTTTTAAAGATAACATTTTCAAAAATTCCAGCCCTTCAACCCGGTTTACCAACTGACTGGCAGGGATAGCACTGAAAATGTTAGGGGAAACAATATGGGCAAAACGTTTGAGGCCCAAACTTAAGGCTTTCGGCATCCACTCATTAGCAATCCAGTCATTAGCGCCGCTCCACGGACCTGCAATTTCCCGATTGTCATTCAGCAGATTTGGGCAGCGGTTTCGGGTAATTAGTTCCAATCCTATATTACATGTGTTTGATCACATCTTCAACGGTTACAAATCCTACCCAGTTAGAGTAGTTCCAATTGTGCTTAAGGGATCGTATTCGACTGTAGAATACACTTTGTTAGCTTGTTCTTTACTTCAATTTTCATAGTTGATCTGAGAGTTTCCGGTAAAAGTGCAATATATGGGATTGAAGGTGTGAATAATTGCTTATGCTAAAAACTATCTGTATGTCCTTTGTTAAGGCTATGTAAGAAAATGCTCATATTGGTCTCACTTCAATCATTTCAGGAAGATCAGTGTTTGATTATATATTTTTTCCGATTGTAAGAATTCATCTAAATGCACGCAAAGGGACTTAGCAGAATGTCCAGTTTTGCCTGAGAGATTGCAATGGTAATAATTTCTTGTCATTTTGGTGATTTCTTCTCCGGGTTTGTGCAGTCAACTGCTCTTTCTGGTAAAGTCTTCAAAAGTTCCCGGCCTATTCTGCAGACCCCGTAGTCGATTTTAATTTATGGTTATAGCTGATACTGCCACAACCAGGAGGAATAAAGCATGTAACAAACTTACGGAGTGAGGGTGTAAGTAATTTTAACGCGGTTTCGTGTTACAAAAGGCAGTAATTATGCGACCTGATTTGCGTAAAAGTTCAGGTACTCCGCGTCCATTAATGGCATCTGCCTGTATTCTTGGTCACTCCAGTCCATTCGAATGATGTATGAGGTGCCTGGCTTACCTAATAAGTAGTGGTCTGCACGAGTAGCTTAAGGTATTTTGTTAAATCCAGAACTGAAATAGTATCCTATCTATCTGTATTGTTTATGAAAAACATGAAGGAATTAATTGATTACATCATTACTGAAAGGCAAAAGGAACACCTTTCAGGAAATGAATTATACTATGAAACTAATGCTAAAGGGCATCCCCGTAAAAATGATCACTGACAAACCCGCTTCTGATCATGCTGGAAAAGATTTATGAAGCTGCACAGAGACTTAATGTTCAACTGCCATTGGTCAGTTGATGCTGCTGTAGAAGAACTAAATGCTCTGGCGGGAATGATTCTACAACTTTCACAAATATCAATCTTACTTATAATGACTTATCAGACAGCCTATTCTAGTCACTCCCAGGTAGCGGGAGTTATTACCCAGATCAAACAGCAACTAGGCGAAATCAAACCGGTCTTTATCCTTTATTTTGCCTCTCCTCACTACGATGCGCAGCAGTTGAGTAGCCAGATGGAAAAGCCTTTCCAGACTCAAGGCTGGTAGGCTGCGGAAATCACTACAGGTAAAATGCTGGACAACTCCGTGGTTGCTATGGCCTTCGGTCCGAGGTGTTGGCTGATGTCCGGGTTGGAGTAATTACCGATGTCAGTGAAGATAAAGGGGAAGGGATAAAAAGGCATTTGCTGACTTTGGACAGCATTATGGAGAATCAGTAGAGCATATGGATTATGAAAAATACATTGGTATCGTACTTATCGATGGATTGAGTGGCGCTGAAGAAAGGATCAATGACCAAATCGGCAATCTTACCAGTTTGGCCTGTAGGTGGCTCTGGAGATAACTTACAGTTTACAAACGCACGTTTTCGCTTAACGGAGGTGCTTACACCAATGCAGCCGTGCTGGCATTACTGAAGCCAAAGGCCGGATTCAGTGGTACTGAAAACCCAGAGCTTTACTGTAACTCCTAAAGTCCTCCGGGTAACCAAAAGCCAATGAAAGTGACCGCCGGGTAGTAGAGTTTAACGGTAAACCAGCGACGCAAGCATATGCCAGTATTAGGAGTGCCCGAAAACGAGTTGTCAAAGCATTATTTCTCCAATCCACTAGGCTTTATTTTTGATGAGAATGATCCTTTTCGTGAGAAGTCCACGCGTGGTAGAAGGTTCAGATGTACTTTTTTATTGCAGTGTAAAGGAAGGTATGGACCTGCACCTGCTGAAATCAAAGGACATCGTAGAAGAAACCCAAAAGGCATTGAATCAAAAATACCAGCAGATGAACGGATTCTCAGCGATTATCAATTTCAATTGCATCCTCCGCACCCTGGAACTAAAGAGAAAAGCAGGCAGAAGCTTATGGCAACTTATTTAAGAATACGCCTACAGTTGGATTCAGTACGTATGGGGAGAGTATATTGGCCATATCAACCAAACAGCCACGATGCTGCTTTTTAAAATAAAGGTACGCAGAAGCGTTTCCCCGATTTTAGTTATGTCGGAAGCCCGACAGCGCTAAAGAATAAAACATCTCTCAGCAATACTCCGTACCGTTTAATTAGCAGGTAAAATGGCTTAGAATTGATTCCTGCAAAAGCTTATAAGTACCCAATAACACTCCTTTTAATTATATCAAACTTAGCTTTTTAATTATATCAAACTTAGAAACTGTTTAAAAGGGTAATGAGCTTATAAAGTACTCAAAGAGGTTAAGTTTGTAGTGCCAACTAACAGATAAAACCCCAGTACCCAACAAAAAGGAAGTATCTCTACTTTTGATTGCTACGTGATATGAGTGAGAACAGGTGGAAAAGTTAAAGCCGTATTTGCTGGGAAAAGTCGGATGCACGCTGAGGTTACTCCCCGTATTGTTAAAAAAGTACTTAACGGAATACTGTACGTAGTCAAGATTATTCCTGGAGAAGTCTTGATTCCCCAACTGGTCTACACGGTTTCCGTCATTTCGATGAGCAAAGTGGCCCCACTATCCGTATTTGCACTGTCAAGAAATTCCGAGTTTTGCCACAGCATGTAACTATTGTTAGGATTTGGATTCTATGGTGAAGACGACTGCTTGCGTTGCTGCCAGTGTTATTAAAGGCCGCCGTTTAGTTTACCGATAGGATTACTTAGCCGTTTGAATCTATGCTCATCTGTGCGTCGTAGAAAGCCTAAAACAGTTATTGCGTTATATCCTCCTTGTTTACGGGTTGTGTCGATACTTGTTTGGGTAGAGGCTACCGGGGAGCAGACTTACTGGAGTACGTCGAAAAACTCTGGCAATGGACCTTAGATGTGGTCTTAAGAACCGATAAGAAAGGTTTTAGCTCTGCCCCGAAGGTGGGTCGTAGAGAGAACTGAACCTGCTAGCAGCATCGGCTCCATGCTTGGTTGCTATGCCCGAAGATTAAACGGGCAAAGAAACAGAAAAGAAACAGCCAGTCCATGGTCTACCTGGCTATGATTTCTATTATGCTTAATCGCCTTTAATTACCCTTTAAAACAGCTTCTAAGCTTTTTAGCTGTTTGATATAATTCTTCATTGAACACGGCTTCATTCAATGATTCAGGTAGTTGCTTCTACCTATTTTGTCAAAAACTGTACGGAGTATTGTTATCAAAAGGCTTAGAACAGACTGAAATTGCCGCCTTGACGAAATTGGTTCAGGTCGTAAGCAGGCATTTGGCGGTCCGCGAAGTATTTCTGGTGAGCCACTCTAAAAAGCTGGGCAATGGTGTGGGCTCCTGGGCCTTCACCACTCATCCGAATACCGAAACGGCTGTCGTTGGTCTGGCCCCCGTGGAGGGCTTTGATCCCATTCAGGACTTTATTAGCCCTATCCGGGAAATTTTTAGTAATCCAATCCGTAAATAATTGCTCAATAGCTCCATTTAACCTGACCACTGTATAACCTGCCGATACTGCTCCATGGTCGGACGCTGCCTGCAAAATGGCCGGGATTTCAGGTTCATTGAGCCCGGGAATGACCGGTGCTACCATTACACCTACCGGAATGCCAGCATCCGTAAGCTGGCGAATGGTACGCAGGCGGGTCATACCTGTAACCGTGCGCGGCTCCATCTGCTGCCGCAGCGATTCATTCAGCGAAGTAATGGACAGATACACGTGCACCAGCCGAAGCCGGGCCAACTCGGATAATAAGTCGATATCCCGGATGATCAGGCTGTTTTTGGTAATGACCCCAACCGGGTTGGCATATTTCACGAAAACCTTCAGCAGGTTGCGGGTAATACGCAGCTTTTTCTCCTGTGGCTGGTAGCAGTCGGTATTGCCCGAAAAGCGAAATAGGAGTTGCCTTCCAGGTCTTTCAGGAACTCCCGCTCCAGCAGTTGTGGCGCATCAGGTTTGATAACGATCTTTTGCTCAAAATCCAGTCCGGCGCTGAATCCCCAGTATTCGTGCGAATTGCGGGCATAGCAGTAGATGCAGCCATGCTCACAGCCTTGATAGGGATTGATGGAGTATATATTGGGAATATCCGGGCTGTCAACCTTGCTTAAAATACGTTTGGGGGTATCCAGATAGGTCTGGGTATGGGCTTCCGGCGGGACTTCTTCGTCAATCCCTTCCGGATGCTCATACGACAACTGCATCTGGCTGAAGCGGTTGGGAGTGTTTAATTGGGCTCCCCGTCCTTTTCGGTACTCCATATGACCAAGATAATAAATAAACCAGTAGAATAACAGTGGTTTTCGCTAGCAAAGCATTTTCTTGGTTAGATCTAATTATAAACCGCAAATAGAATTATTTGAAAATAAAACGTGATTATATCTGGTTAAAACTGGGAGATTTTTCTTAAAATAGTATAGTATTCAGTTGCTTTTAAAAGCATTATGTAAAAATTTTATATTGCATTTGCTAGTTCCTTCAAAATTAAATTTGTATACTTATTTTGGACGTTTAACCACTAAACCGTTTGATTATATGCGCGAAATCCTACTCCGATGCTTCCTGATGAGCCTAGTCGGGCTAGTCTGTCAGGGGGCAGCATTTGCTCAAAATGTAACTGGCCAGGTTACTTCTGCCAATGGACCACTTCCAGGAGTGAATGTCCTGGTAAAAGGCACTTCTACCGGAACCGTTACCGATGCCGATGGAAAATATAGTATCGAAGCCTCGCCGGGCAATACGCTGGTATTTAGTTACATAGGGTATTTGACCAAAGAAGTAGCCGTAGGAAACTCAGGTACGGTGAATGCAACCCTGGAGGAAGATATTAAAAGCTTGAATGAAGTAGTAGTAACGGCCTTGAACATCCGGCGTGATGAACGTTCGCTGGGGTATGCCACCCAGGAAGTGAAAGGTGAAAACCTGACTTTTACCAAAGAACAAAACGTGGTTGGCTCATTGGCCGGTCGGATTGCCGGTGTACAAGTAACAGGTTCCTCAGGTGCCAGCATGGGTGGGACACAAAAGATAAAAATTCGCGGAGCTAACTCACTAAGTGGTACCGACCAGCCCCTGATCGTACTGGATGGTACGCCGATGTCAAACAGTAACTTTGCCGGAACCAACGGACCTGACTACGGCAATATTATTCAAGACATCAACCCCGATGATATTGAGTCAGTGAACGTACTGAAAGGCCCGGCAGCTTCGGCTTTGTACGGTTTGCGAGGGCAGTACGGGGTAATCATGATTACTACAAAGAAGGGCGCAAAAGGACCAAAAAATGTGAGCGTAGACTACAGTGGGGCTTTCTCAATTCAACAGGCGGGCAACTTCATGCCCTTGCAGAATATATATGGCGGAGGCTCCAGCCAGACCTTCAAAAAGCTGAGCAACGGCGAACCCTATGTGGATGGCACCGACGAAAGTTGGGGACCAAAAATGGATGGGACACTTGTTAGGCACCAGTACAGTTTCTACCCTGCTGACCCAGAGTACGGGCAACTGACGCCGTTCGTACCGCACTCTGATAATATCAAAGACTATTACGAAACCGGAACTACCTTGAATAACAACCTTTCTATCAGTGGGGGATCGGAAAACTCCTCTTTCCGGATCAGCTATAACCATACAAATATCTCAGGAGTGGAGCCAAACACGTGGTTAAACCGGAATAACTTTGGCTTCAATGGCTCCCTGGACGTCACTAAGGACTTTATTGTTTCCACGAGTCTTAACTACGCCAACAACAGCGGTCAGCGACCTTCACAGGGCTATTACAATGGCAGCACTAATTTTACCCAGTGGTTTCAGCGCAGCCTGGATGTCCAACGGTTACGCAATTACCGGTACGAAGATGGAAGTTTTCTACACTGGAACCTCAACGACCCAAAAGGCGATGGTACCATCAACTTCAAGCCAATTGACTGGAACAACCCCTATTTTGAAGCGTACGAAAACCCTTCCAATGACAACCGAGACCGGTTCTTTGGCAATGTAGGAGTGAGTTATCAGGTATTGCCTGGGTTAAAACTGAACGGCTACGTCCGCTCGGATATGTTTACCCAGAATATTGAGCGACGCCAAGCCAGAGGAGGGCGTGCATTGGATGCTTATTCAGTGAGCAAATACCAGAATAAAGAGATGAATTACGAGTTTCTGACGCAATACACCAAAGAATGGGGCTCATTTTCAATGAATGCTAACGTAGGAGCCAATCTGTTGACACAGGAATATTCGTATGTTTCTCAGGGAACCGTTGGAGGGCTTTCCAGTCCTGGGTTTTATAATATAGCAGCATCCGTAGACCGTCCGAGCACGTCTTCCTATCTCCGTGAAAAACAAATGAGGAGCCTTTACGGTATGTTGTCGCTGGGCTACCGCAATACCTGGTTTTTAGATGCTTCACTCCGGAATGATAATACCTCTACTTTGCCGAAAGGTAATAATTCGTACTGGTACCCATCCATGTCGGGTAGCGCTGTGTTTAGTGAATTGCTGCAATGGCAGCCGCTTAGTTTAGGTAAGCTACGGCTCAGTTACGCCCAGGCGGGTTCCGATTTTGACCCTTACCAAACAGCCACTAGCTATAAATTAGGAACAGTATATAATCGGGATAATATAAATGTAAGTCCCTTACAGGAAGCGGATACATTAATTAATCCCGCCATCCTACCTTCTTTTAGCCATTCACTGGAAGCAGGCGTAGATTTGAAGTTTCTGGATAATCGCTTGGGGTTGAGCCTTACCTTATATCAGCAGCGAAATCGGAACCAGATCATAGCACTGCCAGTATCGGGGGCCAGCGGATACAGTCATACATTTATTAATGCTGGCCTTATTGAAAACAAAGGTTATGAGATTGCCCTCACAGCCACTCCTTTCCGGAAAGAAAAGTTTAGTTGGGATATGACTTTCAACATCAGCCGCAACCGCAGTAAGGTGAAAGAGCTATACAATGATGGCACCACTGAGATTACCAATTACCAGCTAGCCAGTAATACCTATTCGCGGGTAACGGTTTCATTGAATGCCGCAGTAGATCAGCCCTACGGTACCCTGATCGGACAAGCCTACAAGCGTGACCCAGCCACTGGAAAAATATTGCTGGATGCCAGTAATTTGCCTCAGTTCGAAGCCAACCATAACTTTGGCAGCGTACTCCCTGATTTCACCGGCGGATTTCAGAACACCTTTACCTACGGCCCGATAAGTCTCAATGCCCTAATTGATTTTCAGACAGGTGGCCAGTTTTTCAGCTGGTCCCGCATGCTGGCAGTGAAATCCGGTCAAGCCCTGGAAACGGCTGCTATGAATGACAGAGGTATGAATGTACGGGACCCAGTGGCAGACGGCGGTGGTGTAAAAGTAACAGGTATTTCCAGTGTAAATGGGGAAGAAGTTACGGCTTATGTAGATGCTAAGGCTTATTTCCGTACTCGTCTGGGAACCCAGATTTATGAAGAATGGCTGTATGATGCCTCCTTTATCAAGCTGCGGGAAGTCCGGCTGGCCTACACTTTCAACAAAAGCCGGATGAACTGGTTACCCGTTAGGGCAGCTAGCTTAGGGGTGATTGCCCGTAATCCATTGATGATTTGGCAGAAGGCACCTAAGGGCCTAAACCCTTCGGAACTTTCGTCCGGCAGTCAATCCATCAGTTGGCTGGAAACCGGACAATTGGTTACTGTTCGTTCGTATGGTCTCAGTCTAAATGTTACTTTTTAATGCCCATTATCATGAAGAAACTATTCTTATTTATACTTACGGGTTTGTTGCTGGGCAGCTGTGATAGATTCGACGAAAAGCTTAATATCAATCCGAATCTGCCCTCCCAAGCTTCTAATACCCAATTACTGGCCAGTGCCATGAGAAGTCTGCCTGGTACTAGTTCTTCTGCCTACGGACCACTGTATCCACAGCATTTATCTGAAACCATTTATACCGATGCTTCCCGCTATAATACTACTTTCTTTAACTTTTACGACTGGTATTACAGCCCCCTCGCTGATATTGAGAGTGTGCTAACTTCAAATAAGCTTACGGTAAGTGAGGGGCCCATTGCCAACCAACTGGCCGTTGCAAAAATACTGAAAGCCTATTATTTCTGGTTCATGACTGACCGTTGGGGCGACTTGCCGTACAGCCAGGCGCTGAAGGGCAAAGAAAACCTTACGCCAGCTTACGATACGCAGCAGGATATTTATAATGCTCTGTTTACACTGCTTGATGAAGCCAATGGGGAAATGGTAACTGGGAATATCACCAATGATATTGTGTATGGTGGTAATACTGTTAAGTGGAAACAGTTAGGCAATACTATTCATTTATTAATGGCCCTGCGACTTTCAAAAGTAGACCCAGCTAAGGGTAGGACCGAATTTAACAAGGCCTTGGCCGCTGGCATCATACAATCCAATGCCGATAATCTTGTTTATACCCATTTGAAGGATGCTAATAATCAGAATTACTGGTATGAAGTATTTTCGGTGCTTAACCGTCAATGGTATGCGGTAAGCAAGCCGTTGGTAGACTATATGCAAACGACCAATGACCCCCGGTTGAAAACGTATGCCAATCCGAATGCTGCTGGCCAGTACGTTGGATTAGAGTATGGTTTATCGGGCGATCAGGCTAATACGGGCAGATACGTGATTCGAAATATTTCTCTGTTAGGCGAATCACTACGGCAGCAAAACTCACCCGTTTATCTGGTCACTTATGCCCAAGCCTTGTTTGCCCGGGCTGAAGCTGCAAAATTGGGCTGGATACCCGGGGGTGATGCAGAAGCAGAGAAAAATTATACGCTTGCTATCGAAGCTTCAGTAAAGCAATGGAACAAGGACGATGTGACTGGCTTGGGGGCCATGATAGCAAATCCCGAGGTTAAATATAACCCGGCGGACGCCTTGAAGCAGATCGGTTACCAGCGTTGGGTGCATCTCTTTCTGAACGGGTACGAAGCCTGGGCAGAGTGGCGCCGGACGGGCTATCCGCAATTGCAGGCACCAGCCAATAACAGTGGAAGGTCTATTCCCCGGCGGGAAGCTTACCCTAACCAGGAGAACCTCAATAATAAAGCCCACTACGAAGAAGCTGTGCAGCGCTTGGGCGGAACGAATGACCTTAATGGACGGGTATGGTGGGACAGACCGTAGGGCAGGAGGTCAGAAGACGGAAGTAAGAGGCAGTAGCAGTAATAATATGCTTTAGATACCTCTCTTTCGAGAGAAGCGAGAAAAATACTGCCGCTTCTTCAATGGTGCCGCTGCCACTTGTTCAGTACTGCCGCTGCAAAAATAGCTTTACCTTTGCCGGGCTATGCAGAATATTGAACAGAAGCTGGCTTTGCAATTGGCAGCCCGGCAGGCAGCAGGCAATCTCCGGTTCCTGCGGTTGCCGGAGGGAATGATAGACTTTTGCTCCAACGATTATTTGGGCCTGGCCCGTAACCAGGAACTGCACCGCCAGATTGGGGAGGCGTATGCCTGGGAAGGGGAGCCCTTAAACGGGGCTACGGGTTCCCGGCTTATTTCCGGAAACAGCCAATATGCTGTAGAGTTGGAGACGTGGCTGGCTTCCCTGTTTAAAGCCGATAAAGCGTTGGTGTTTAATTCCGGTTATGCCGCTAATACGGCCATTTTATCAGCTGTTCCCCAAAAGGGAGATACCATTCTCTATGATGAGTATATTCATGCCAGCCTCAAAGAAGGGGCGCGGCTCAGTTTTGCGGGTAGGTTTGCCTTCCGGCATAATAACCTGGATGATCTGGAACGTCGGTTGAAAAAAGCAAGCGGAAGTATTTTTGTGGTGGCTGAGTCAGTCTACTCAATGGACGGCGATTCGGCTCCCCTGCGGGAAATGCTGGATCTGTGCGAAAAATACGGGGCTCATCTGATCTGGGACGAAGCGCATAGCACTGGCTTATGGGGTACCAATGGCAACGGCTTGGCCTGCGAAATGGGCTTGCAGGACCGAATCTTTGCCCGGATTTATACATTCGGCAAGGCGATGGGCGTACATGGCGCCTGCATTGCCGGCTCCCAAACCTTAATTAATTACCTGATCAACTTTGCCCGGCCCTTTATTTATACCACAGCTCTGCCGCTGCATAGCCTGGTTTCGATCCGGGAGGCTTTTCATTTTCTAGACAAGCATCCCGAACTCCCGCCGCAATTGCACGGAAAAGTGACCTTTTTTAAACAAAAGGCATCAGCGTATCTTTCTTTAGGGAGCCAGTTTATTTCGAGTGGAAGCCCAATCCAGGCATTGGTTATCGGGGGCAATGAAAAAACCAAATCCGTAGCCGCTCAAATGCAACAAGCTGGATTTGATGTACGGCCCATCTTGGCGCCCACCGTGAAGGAAGGAGAGGAGCGGCTACGGATTTGCCTCCATACTTTTAATACGGAGCAGGAAATTTCCCATTTGCTGGAACACCTTACCTCGGCGCTTCAATAGTTTACCTGAATTTTCACGCAAACATGCTCATGCGCAGCTACTCACATACTATGCCCCATACCTATTTCATCACCGCTATTGGAACCGACAGTGGCAAAACGGTAGCCAGTGCCATTCTCACCCAGGCTCTGCAAGCCGACTACTGGAAGCCGATTCAGGCCGGATTGCCAAGGGATACGGATGTAGTGATGAGCCTGGTAAACAACAAACGTTCGGTGTTTCACCGGGAAGCTTATCTGCTGAATCACCCCTTGTCCCCTCATGCCGCTGCCCGGCTGGATGGGATAGAAATTCACCTGAACAATATACTGCTGCCCCAGACAAATAACAGTTTGATTGTAGAAGGGGCGGGGGGCGTACTGGTTCCCCTTAACGAAGCGCATTTCGTAATTGACATTGCCGGGCGGCTGGACCTGGAAGTAATCCTGGTGGCAAACATTTATCTGGGCAGTATTAATCATACCTTGCTTACCATCAATGAGTTGGAGCGGAGAGGCATCCGGGTGAAGGGTGTTATCTTTAATGGTCCTGCAACTGCGGAGTCGGAAAGAATTATCCTGCTGCACAGCGGCTATAAACAGTTGCTGAGGATTTACCCTGAGCCGGCCATTACGCGTGAAGTGGTAAACCGTTATGCCTTAACTTTGCTCCAGAATTGGAACCCATGAACGGACAAACCACTACCATTGACCAAACTGAACACTGGAAGGCGCGGGACCAGCAGGCCGTCTGGCATCCTTTTACGCCCCTTGCCGAAAGCAATCAAATCATTCCGGTAGCGTCTGCTAAAGGATGCTATCTACATACTGCTGACGGACGAAAGATTCTGGATGGAATCAGTTCCTGGTGGGTCAACCTGCACGGACACAGTAATGAATACATTGCCAAGGCTATTTATGAACAGGCCCTGAACCTGGAGCACGTTATTTTTGCCGGGTTCACGCATGAACCCGCAATTCGGCTGGCCGAACGTCTGCTGGAAATTCTGCCGGATAATCAAAGCCGGATCTTTTATTCGGATAACGGCAGTACGGCGGTAGAAGTGGGATTGAAGATGGCCCTGCAATACTGGCATAACCAGGGTATTCCTAAGAAAAAAGTGATTGCGATAGAAGGAGCTTACCACGGAGATACTTTCGGTGCGATGGCCGTGGGAGACCGGGGACCGTTTACGGCGCCTTTCCACCCATATCTGTTCGAAGTGGATTTTGTTCCCTTTCCAACAGCCTCCAACACGCATTCACTCATTCACGCATTCACTCAATTAGTTCAATCCGGTGAAGTGGCTGCTTTTATCTACGAGCCGCTGGTACAGGGAGCCGCCGGCATGCGGATGTACGAGCCGGATCTGTTGGAAGAGCTGCTGAAAACTGCCAAATCCAACCAGGTTCTGTGCATCGCCGACGAAGTAATGACGGGTTTTGGCCGGACCGGAAAGCTGTTTGCCTCCGAGTATTGCCGCACGCAGCCCGATATTATGTGCCTTTCCAAAGGCCTGACCGGCGGCACGATGGCGCTGGGTGTAACCAGTTGTTCGGAAGCGATTCTGGACGCCTACCGGACTGATGACCGGATGAAAACCTTCTTTCACGGGCATTCTTTTACGGCCAATCCGCTGGCCTGTGCCGCCGCCCACGCCAGCCTCGATCTGTTACTGACGGAGGAATGCACCCAAAACCGGGAAAGGATTGCCGAACGTCATCGGGTTTTTGCGCAGAAAATAACCGGGCATTCATCAGTAGCTGAAGTGCGAAGCCGGGGCATAATCCTGGCCGTTGAAATCCGTACCCAAACGGCGACTTCTTATTTCAATGAAATTCGCAATAACCTGTACGCGTATTTCCTGAGCCGCAACTTGCTGCTCCGTCCATTGGGCAATATTATTTACCTGTTCCCGCCCTATATCATTACGGATGCTGAGCTTGACTGGGTGTACCGGGAGATTGAGGAATTACTGGATAAGATGCTGGGAGAGTAGCAGTAGCAGTAGCAGTAGCAGTAATAATATGATCTAGATACCTCTCTCTTTTGAGAAATACTGTCCACTGCCGCTGCCACTGCCACTTCTTTAATCCTGTCGCTGCTACTTTTTCAGCTTGTAGACGGCCATGATCTTTGAGCCGTCAACCGTAATGGCATGTACTTCATTGATAAAAGGAAACTCCCCTTTTTTCATGCGTTGGGCATCCCATTCGGTGTTATAATTACTCAGAAAATAATCTGCTTTGGTGGAATCTGGTTCGTACCGGATTCGCTGGCGGTCCTTAAGAGGCAGCAGGGAACTGTTGGTTTCTCCCGATAAATAATTAACGTAAATCTTGATGGCTTCCAGTCGGTCGTGAATGACAATATATTCCAGCCCCTGCTTATAAGATACGCCATAATAGTCCTGCTCGAAGCGGTCAAAAACCGGCGAACCAGCCAGAACATTAAAATATACTTGCTGCTGCGGGTGGTACTTGATCATAAAATACGCCGTGTATGCCATTCCGGTCAACAGAACCAGATACAGCCCCGCCGTCAGTAGGCGGGCTTTGTTCGTTTCCAGCCACCCTTTGCACAGGTCAACCAGGGACACCAGCCCGATCAGGGCAATTACGATGAAACAGGGATAAATGTAGTAGAGATGCCGCCATCCGTCGTATACCACCGAATGAAGGACAATAACCGCTAGCAGAGGTCCCGCCAGGAGGGCTAACATGAGCAGATCAAAGCGTTCCCGGCTGTTGCGGTAAATTTTACGGTTACTCTTGACAAGCCGGTACAGAATGAACAGGAATCCCGTTATAAAGAAGCCGGTGTACACCAGTGGCGTGGTTACCGCAATCCATACCGGTACATAATACCGGGGCATTTGGGTCACGTGACGGTAGTTACCCGCAAACAACTGCATGCCGTCACCGTCAATGCGCTTAAAATGGCTCATATTCGGAAAGATTGCAGTAGATTCCCTACCGGATCATCCCAAAGGTAAGGCCACATAAGCAGGATGGCTATCAGCATAACGGCCAGATAGAGCCCCAGTTTTCGGGCACTATCCCATACGAATCGTTGTTTCTGCGGAAGCGCCTTCACCATTTCAATGCCGAAAAAGAACAATGTGATTGCCGGCACAACGATGCCCATGATCCGGATGTCAATCAAAATGGCGCAACAGACTGCATGCATGACCGCCCGTCGGGTACTGGGCTCTTCCAGAAACTTATACAACGAGTATACGCTGAATATAAAAACGGAGAAAACCAATGTCTTTAGAGTTGTAAAAAGAATCAGCAAAGATTCGCGGACTCAGGATAAGCATCAGGCAGCCCAGCAGTCCTATGCGCCAACTGTGGAACCGTTGACCGATTAACTGGTAGAAGAAATAAGCGCTTAGCCAGAAAACAACGAATACAAAAATATGCCTTGACAGGGTAATACTCCTTTCATCCTTCAGGCGCAGGGCTCCCTCCACAGCAACCATAGCCATTTCATAAACGGCGCCATAGTCTTTGTCATCATAAGCTGCGTACAGTGCCTCTAATTCGGTATCCGGTCTACCGAAAACCACACCATTGATACGACTGATTGCCAGCTTCACAAAAATAATTCCCCGGTTACGGCAGTGCACCCATTCATCCGTGTTCGTACCATAATCACCCGCTATGGATAAACCCAGCAACAAATAGGCTCCGAAGAAAAGGGCGACGACGATCCGGTAGCGGTACCGGAAGAAGCGAGAAAAAGAGTGAACCGTCTGGGTATACCAGTTTACCAGAAACAGGCTGTGGGGAACGGTCTGCGTTGAAGTATGGCTCACGAATAAACAGTTTTATAAAGAAAATTGGACTCTCAAAAATAATAATAATCTATATTTTATCTGGTAACGATTAAGTCACGGCCTGCATTGTGTGCTTACTGTTTGGCAAATAGCCACTTATATCAATTTGGGTTGCTGCAAAGAAAGCGTTTTTTTGATTAGGCTTCAGTTGGTATATTTTTAATTTGGATAAAACAAAGATCAAGTTGAACCATTCGGCTATTCTGGCACTGAATTTCGTACAAACCTCTTACCTTCGCCAAAAATGTTATTCCATGATTAAAAAAGCTGTTATTCCCGCCGCCGGTCTGGGCACCCGTTTTCTGCCGGCTACCAAAGCCCAACCTAAAGAAATGCTCCCCATTATTGACACGCCAACTATCCAATACGTGGTACAGGAGGCAGTGGATTCAGGGATTGAGGATATTCTGATTATTTCCGGTAAGGGAAAGAGAGCCATTGAGGACCACTTTGACCGGAACTTCGAACTGGAAACCCGTCTGGAGGAAAAAGAAGACGAACTCTGGTACAATGAGGTGCGCCGGTTGGCTGATATGGCCCATATTCATTTTATCCGGCAAAAGAGATCAATGGCCTCGGCGACGCTATTTATTATGCGCGGTACCATACGGGCAATGAACCCTTCGCCGTGTTGCTGGGGGATACCATTATTGATTCGGTGATTCCGGTGACCCAGCAACTAATTGACATCTACGAACAATACCGGGCTACTATTATTGCGGTGGAGGAAGTGCCCCGTGACAAAGTTTCGCGGTATGGGATTGTCGGCGGCAAAGTACTCGGCGACTCCATTATGGAACTATCCTCGCTGATCGAAAAACCCGCCGTGGACAAGGCGCCTTCTAACCTTGCAATTGCGGGCCGGTACATTCTCACTCCCCAGATTTTTGAAGCCATTGAGCATACGCCTAAAGGGAAGAACAACGAAGTTCAGCTCACGGATGCGTTCCTGTATCTGCTCAAGCGGGAGAATATTTATTCGCACCGCATTGAGGGAAAACGGTATGACATCGGCAATAAGCTTGATTTCCTGAAGACCAACGTGGAGTTTGCGCTGCGACGCAAGGAGTTTGCCGGTCCTTTCGCCGAGTTTCTGAAGGAAATTGTCCGCGAACTGGAAAGCTAGTGTCCGGTTGAGAGTTGCCGGTTTCGGGTATCTTATAGAGAATACCCGAAATAGGGTTTCGGGTATTTATATGTTAGCTGTTACAAAAAGAAGAAAGATGACTAAAGACTTCTATGCTCACTTTAATGATGTTCCCTATTCCGGATAGAGGGCACAAAGAATAACGATCAGCGGCTCACCCGACGATTAGTCTATTTAATCAAGCACCCTTTATTGGTGGAAAACCCTCAACGGTTTGGTACAGTGTTGGAGGCCTTCTGCGAGAATTAAAGCAAGAAGCTTGTATGTTGGATACAGTGTTGGAGTTTAATGAAAGCTTGGATTCAACTGCTAACCGAAGATATTGCTAAGGACGCTAGATAATGGCTTGCAAGGCTTAGAACAAACTAAACGTTTGCTGGATTGGACCCTCTGTAGAGAGTCAAAACTCCTCTTATGCCTTTGCCATCTTATTTCTAGCAGCCAAGAATGAAGTTTTTAAGCAGACTATAACCCAGTTAATTCAAGACCAAACGCTCTCTGCTCAAGTGCGAACCATTTAGAAGGACTCATCGGTCAGTATGGTCAGGAGTGTAAAACCCTTCTGCAACAAATACTGCAAACCGAAACCGATCCTTCCTTCAAGCACTTCTTAGGAGGAGATGATTGAGGGATTAAATAACTTCCAGGAGAAAGAAAGCAACAGCTAACATTAAGCAGACCGGCAACCGGGCCGCCTCACCGCAATGCTCCAGCAGGAGGCCACGGTATGACGGCTATGATACGTTTTTGAAAAAGACCGCTATGAAAACACCAGAAGAAGTCTACGCTAAGAATATCGGTAACTGTTAATTTTGCCTGCCTGGTGGGGATAACCCTCTTTTGTTGATGGTAGAACTTATTGGTGCAGTCTTTGGGTATCATCCCCTTAAACTATTGCTAGATATGATCTACATCTTCAACAATGCCTTCTACTTGGGAGTTGCTTCCGCAATTTTATTGGCCGGAATGCCAGCCTGGTTGTATTACAGGGGAAGGATGCGGAAAGGGCGGGCATGGTAGCCAGTTGGCTAATATTGTTGGCATCAATCGGAGTCAGTGTAATGATAATGGCCTGCCAAACTACTTCTACCACTTCTAAGTTTTCATTCCATCCTGTAAGCGGATTTTCGATACACTGCGCAGTATTGTTTGCCCTAGGGACGAAGTGGGCAGGGGGATGGTTTGGTCGTAGGCTAAAACAAAGAACTAAAGGCAGCTATGAAAAACTTAACCAGCAAAGTGGTAAGACCTTGAACAATAAAAAGAAAAAGTAGAGTAAATTCGGCAGGTAACACCTCATCCTTCGCTAACCGGCCTACCAAACTCGGGGCTAACGCAGTAGAGGCGCGGTTACGAGGATGTGTGGGCCGTTACGGTGGCGGTAATGCTAGAAAGGGTCTTCAAAGATGAATGAATCAATAGCAAAAGAATTAATTCAACTTGCACAGTATGATTTGACCGTGCGGGAAAGACTTCTGAAAGAAAACAAATTATCACAGGGATATAATCCTGTAATGGAGGCTGTGCATAAAGAAAATGCCCTACGATTGAAAGAAATAATTGATTTAATGGGTTGGCCGACAAAGTCGAAAGTAGGAGATCAAGCAAGCGAAGCTGCTTGGCTCATTGTGCAGCATTCAATTAGTGACCCATCTTTTATGAAGAGATGCTATACATTGTTAGAGCAATCGATGGGAGATATTAATCCACAGAATATAGCTTATTTGCATGACAGAATTTGCTATTTTGAAGGCAAGCCTCAAAAGTATGGAACCCAATATGATGATGGAGTTTTGTATCCTGTAGAAAATAAAAATGAGGTGAATGTTTTAAGAAAAGAACTTAAACTGAACCCTCATCCAGTTGATAGTATTATCGAATTAAAAAAACCTGATAATTCAACAGACCTGCACAAAGACCCCAACTTTAACGAATGGAGAAAAAAAGTAGGATGGATATAAACACTACCGCCAACAAGGGCTTCGACCGCCTACTGGCCCTTTTGCCCACATGGCTTCACCGCAACGGGCACAGCAGCCGGAAGCTTTGGCTCATTGTGTCTCATTTGAGTAAAGAATGGAATTGATCAAATTAGAACCGTATAAACATGATTGGAAGTTAGAATTTGAATCTGAAAGCAGGTTGATTAGAGATGTCTTAGGGGTAAAGGTTGAAAAAATACATCATGTGGGTAGTACCGCAGTGGAAGACTTACAATCAAAACCTATAATTGACATGGCTATAGAATCAAGTGAATTTCCTCCCAGTCAAGAAACAATTGATAAGTTTGAAAGTATTGGATACCGCTATAAAGGTGAATCTGGTATAAAAGGCAGGATCTGGTTTATTAAGGGACAGCCTAGAAAGTTTAATCTGCATTTCTGCGCGTTGAACTCAGAGATTGTGAATAATCAGATCAGATTTAGAGAGGAGCTTAAAAACAATGTAAAGTTGAGAAGGGAATATGAAAAACTGAAAATATCACATGCTGTTGGTAAACACATTGATGATACAGAATATGCTTTATTAAAAACAAAACTCATTGAAAGCGTACTGAGAAAAGATAAAAACGAGACACAACACCGCTCTGACCGTTAACCAGCTCGCTAATGCGCAAAACTCAAGCTTGAGGCCATGGTGTACGGCAGCACTTGTTACATTCCCGGAATACTCCAACACAACAGGATTCTGGTAAAATATTTTTGTACTAATTTTATCCAACTTTACGCGCAATGGATTAATTTTAGCATTATTACGATACAAAAATGAATTCTGTTAACTTTCTTATTCGAAAAACTACTTTAACCTTAACCTCTTTCCTGCTTATAAGTCTGCTTTCCGCCTGGCATTCGCCGGAGATGCAATCTGCAGCGTCTATTGCAGATGATTTTAAATTCTATACGCAGAAATTATCCGAAACCCAATTGACCTTTGATATGGTGCCCGTGCAGGGCGGGGAATTTATGATGGGCAGTCCGGAAACGGAAAAAGGGCGCAAACCGGATGAAGGTCCCCAGCATAAAGTAAAAATTGATCCCTTCTGGATGGGCAAGCACGAAACCACCTGGGACTTGTATGAACTGTTTGTGTACGGTGGCGGCGATGCCCCGATGACCAAGCAGGGTAAAACGGTAAAAGTGTCTGGTCTGGTGGATGCCGTTACCCATCCGACCCCTCCCTATACAGAAATGTCTTTTGGTATGGGAAAGGTAGGATTTCCGGCCGTGAATATGACTCAGTATGCGGCCCTGCAATATTGTAAATGGCTGACGGCCAAAACGGGCTTTTTTCACCGGCTGCCCACCGAAGCCGAATGGGAATACGCCTGCCGGGCCGGTACGAATGCGACTTATTCTTTTGGCGATGATCCGGCGAAATTGGGTGAGTACGCCTGGTTTTTTGACAACAGCAACAATAAGTACCAGAAAATCGGCACTAAGAAACCGAATCCCTGGGGCTTACACGATATGCATGGCAATGTAGCCGAATGGACCTACGACCAATACCTACCTGACGCTTACGCCAAGGCAGGACAAAGCGCCGTAGCTAACCCGGTGATTAAACCAACCAAATTGTATCCGCATGCAGTGCGGGGCGGTTCCTGGGACGATGATGCTGACCGGTTGCGGAGTGCAGCCCGCCGGCCTCCAACCCGAAATGGAAGCAGCGTGACCGCAGATTCCCGAAGCGACTGGTGGTTGACTGATGCTTCTTTTGTCGGCTTCCGGGTGGTTCGGCCCCTGAAGCAGCCTTCCAAAGAGGAAATTGCCCAGTACTGGTTGCAGGCCATTAAGGATATATAAGCTGATGTGCTGAGTGGTTGATATGAGGATGGCTACCTTGTTGAATTGTTCGATGGCTAAATTGTTAAATGGCTGAAAAAGCACTCAGCAATATTTCCCCAAAGAATTATTCAGAGAAAAACAATTCAACAATTCAACAATTCAACAATTCAACAATTCAACAATTCAACATAGGACAATCTTTTATTGGCACGCCAGCTTGTTACCAACTTGTTAACTAATAAGCACATATACTTACATTTTTCCACTCATTTACTCTAAATTCTACCCCTATGAATCTACTTGACAATAATGCTCTTAGCGGATCTTCCCGCCGAGATTTTATGAAGGGTTCCGTACTGGCTGCGGGTGGCCTGCTACTTAATGGCTTGCCCTTTGAGGCAAGTGCGTATACCAAAGGCAGCGATATGCTAAAAGTAGCCCTGGTCGGTTGTGGTGGCCGGGGTACCGGCGCGGCCGTACAAGCCCTGAAAAACACTGGTTTCCCTAATGTGCAACTAGTAGCTATGGCTGATGCCTTTCGGGACCGGCTCGATGAAAGCTTCAAGAACTTGTCGGAAAATGCTGAGATAAAAGGAAAGCTTAAAGTAACCGAAAAGACTAAATTCGCCGGGTTCGATGCGTACAAAAACGCCATTGCCCTGGCTGACGTTGTAATCCTGGCAACGCCTCTCCGGCTTCCGGCCCATTCATTTTGAAGAAGCGGTAAAGCAGGGCAAGCATATCTTTATGGAAAAACCCGTTGCTACCGATGCGCCGGGGGTACGGAAAAGTGCTGGCTGCCGCTGAGGAAGCCAGAAAAAAACCTGAAAGTAGTGGTGGGTTTGCAGCGGCATTACCAGAACAATTACCTGGAAGCCCTGAAACGGGTGCAGGACGGTATGATTGGAGATATTGTAGCGGCGCAGGTATACTGGAACAGCCCCGGCGTATGGGTACGGCAGCGTCAGCCCAGCATGACTGAAATGGAGTACCAGATGCGGAACTGGTACTACTTCAACTGGCTCTGCGGCGACCACATCAACGAACAGCACATTCACAATATTGACGTGGGTAACTGGTTCAAAGGCGCTTATCCAGTGAAGGCTTCCGGTACCGGCGGCGGCCTGCTGGGTAGTGGCAAGGATTATTGCGAAATTTTTGACCATCAGTCCTTGGTGTTTGTATACGCTGATGGTATTGTTATTTCCAGCCACTGTCGTCACTTCGAAGGCACGGCCAGCAATGTTTCTGAGACCCTGATCGGAACTAAGGGACGACTGGAACTGGATGGTGGCAATAAAGCTATTATCCGCGACCTGAAAGGAACCGTGTTGTACCGTCACCGGGGCGAAGAGGATCCGAACCCCTACCAGACGGAACACGATGTGTTATTTGCAGCTATCAAGAACAATACAGCCCACAATGACGCCGAGTTCGGGGCCAAAAGTACCATGACCGCCATTCTGGGCCGGATGGCTACCTATTCCGGGCAAATCATTAACTGGGAAGATGCCATCAACTCTGAACTCAGCATTATGCCGAAAGAGTTTGACTGGAAGGCCGCCACTCCGACCAACCCCGATGCCAACGGGTTCTACCCGATTCCGGTTCCGGGCAAGACAAGAGTATTGTAGAAGTTGAGCAAAATATACTACGAACCGGGGCAATGTGTAAATTGCTCCGGTTTTTTTATGGATTAAAGCTATCTTTTCGGGATAGATTGCATGAATCATAATATCACTCCGGTGCGAGAGTAAATCGTAACTGTCCATCAATTGAATATTGCAGGCAATACAATATGATGATTGACGAGAATGGCAGTTAATTGTTCTATCTTTTGGAGATTCTCCATTTCCTTGCGGTGCATCTCTTCCTGGGTAGCCTGCAACTCTTCCATATTCTGCCGCATTTCCTCCTCCTGGGCCCGCATCGCTTCCGACTGTAGCTGTGAGGCTTCCAGTAACTGAGTAGTGCGGGCATTGATTTTAACGCTGGCCAGGGTAGAAGCAATGTTTTCGCTGAGCTTTTCCACGAAGTTTATCTCGTGCGGGGCCAGTTGATGGAAGGAGGCAATCTCCAGTACGCCCTCAATCTTATCGTTCACTTTTAAGGGCATAATCAGCAAAGCCCTGGGGGTAGCGTCTCCCAAACCCGAAGTGATGGTGATATAATCCTGGGGAATATCAGTTAGATAGATTTTTTCCCCTTCCAGATACGTCTGTCCTACGAGACCTTGCCCCACCTGAATGGATTTTTCCAGGTATTTCTTCCGGTTGAAGGCATAGCAGGAAAGAAGTTCTAGCCGGACATCGCCTGCATTGGCATTGTTGACCAGAAACAGGCCACCTTGGTTGGCCTTCAGATACTTAACCAGGTCTGCAATCAGCAGATCTCCTAAACGGCTCAAGTCGTTGTTGGTACGAAGCATTTCCGAAAATTTAGCGATTCCTTCCGTTGTCCATTGACGTTTAGCGTCTTCTTCAGCTACTTTTTTGAGACTGTCTCTCATCTCGATAAGCGAGTAGCCCAGGGTGTCTTTCTCACTCAATGGCTGGTAGACAATCGATAACCTGCCTGATCCGATGGATTTAGCAAAATCAGCTTTTTGTCTTAATCCTTCCGAAAGGTTATTGATGCCTTTGGCTAATATCCCGATTTCATCCGAGGAAGAATCTTCCAAGGTCGTATTGAAATCCCCTTCTAGAATGCGCTGGGCTTCTTGGTTAATCCTGGAAAGGCGGGAAAGCAGCTTTCGCTGGATCAGGAAATACGAGACTCCAGTGACGATAATCAGCACGGCAAAAAGCACGATACTTAAGGTAAGATACAAGTCTCCCTTGTCAGCATACACTTCCACTGCACTATTAGTACGGTTGGTAAGCATCAGGAAGAACTCGTCAATCGGCTTCATGATCTTAACTTTATCGCTATGGTATTTCTCATCAAACATGATCCGAAGCGCTAAGGCCTGCCCTGATTCTGCCCTTTGGGCTCTGCCCGATTGACTGGCTGAGTCAGTGGGCTGCTCACGTTTCACAAAATTGCCCTGGCTATCCCTGAACAAGCCCTTCATAGCATTCATGGCAATGGTCTCGGTAGTCACCAGATCGTTAGAGTTATCCTCCGCTTCTTTCAGCTTGGCGAATTCTTCTTCCGTAAAGCCTGCCTCCTGCATCAGGGTCTTTAAGGGAATCGTCCTCCCATCGGGGCGAGGCTTTTCTCCATTGCGGACAGAGAGCACCTGCCAGTACATTTCCTCGTATTTGTCATCATTGGTAGCCACGTAAGTGCGGGCCAGACGGGTAAGGTCATCCGAACTTTGCCGCAACTCATCGGCCAGCAGGTAAGACTGATACCGGGCCGCCTGACTTTTATTGAGGGCATTCTGATTGTGAATGATCAATCCAATCAGCCCGCCTAAAACCAATAGTACAGCTCCAGTAACTGTGTATATAAGAAAGTAGAGTTTTCTAATCGACATAGATAAAAAATTTTGAAGGAGATGTCAGAATCAGTAAGCTTAAAACAAGGGAGTATAAATGATGCTATTGGAATATAAAGCAGGTAAGCTGTAGTTTGACTTCGCCTCCGCTTTTGGTTTCAGTCTCCCGAAGACTGGTGAATCTGCCGTAGTAGATCTGCTCATACTGCAGTTTGACGTGGAAATTGAACTCATTGACGTAATAATTAATTCCTGCTCCCATCCGGGCATTGGATGATAAGCGGTTAAAATTAGCTAGGTCACCGGCCGTAGCCTCGTCGGGCAGACCCAGAAATGGACGCTGAAGGTTTACCTGATATTGTTTTGGGGTGATATGCATCCGCTGCATTTCATACTTAAGATAAGGCTGTAGCTTGGCCTGATTAAAGTAAAAGCCTAGTTCGGTGAAGAAAATGGACTGCTGGGGAATTAGCGGGGTAAAGGATCGGGCGTCAGTTGAGTTGCCTCCATTCAGATGCATGTAGGAGCTTTGGCACGTGATAGAGCCCGTTTTACCAACCGGTAAATCCAGAAATCCATCCAGGGCTGCGCTGACATAACTTCCTTGCGTGTCAACGCCGCCCCTAAAGATAATAGCCGTTGTTTACCCAGCGAACTACCCATATAGTAGAGGCCTTTTTCCCGGTCCAGGAAATTATAATTGAACCGAAAAACACTGCGGAAGGAGCATACGGATCGGTACCTCTGCCCCGGAAAAGCCCTAGCCTCCACTCAAGCCGGTCGTTGACCAGAAATCCCCGCGCATTAATTCCAATATCCCGTCCGAAGTTGTTCTGCAGAGGACCGCTTTCAAAAAGATTATAGGGATACTGAAACCAACCGAATTCCAGCCCCATCAGGCTAACTGGCGACTGCAATCCATTGCGGTTGATGCCCACCAGTTGCATACCAGCCAGGAGCGAAATATACCGGTTAAAAGTATGCTCTACCTGTGCATCCAGTAGTATTGGGGCTATGCTTTGAATATTTTTGGTGCCTTCAGCATCTACCAACCCAAGCGGGAGGGTAACTCAGTCTGCATAAAAAAGGAAGTTTTACGGGAGACGACTCCGCCTACCATAAACCGGGCCCGCCAGAGCTGGGCTTGTTTTGCCCACTGGCGGGTATTATCCATAGCTGGATCGGCAGGCCTGTCTTGCGTGGCTACCCCCTGTACCTGCACAAATCCGCCCACCTGTACGTGCGGCTTAAATTTTGGCAACGTATCCTCCGTTTGGCTCTGGGCACGAAAGTCCCGGAGGTTTTTCTCAGCGGAGGATGAACAGATGTAACCGCCCCACAGGAGCAGAATAAGTAGTTTTTTAGACATAGAAAAATAGGAACTGGGAATTTAAAAATGGGAAAACAGGTTCAGGGTCTGTCAAAAAATAATCCCGTATAGCCTAACCTGCGAGTATTCTGGCACTTTGCACAAAAGTAAATGGGAGGGAAACAACTGGCAACCAGAGCCTTTCGCCATGCCTGTCAGATAGAAGGGATAAATAATCAACTTGCCGCTAAATCTTAGCAGTGGCAATAAATATTACCTGCCTTTAAAAGCATAGTTTCTCGTGACGCGCTGATTATTAATAAGTTGTATTTGGTAGATAACCAATGATAAGGCCGGGTTCTTCGGCATTTAGCCTGGCTAACCTTGGATAAATAATAGTATGTGCCCTGCCGTATCGGACGGCAAACACGCTGGCAAATGAGAAAAATCGTACTCCATCTAAAAATGAAGGAGAATTAGCCTTCTTACCCATCAGCTTTTCAACTTATTATCGTTTAAACCCGCATTGCTATATTGTCAACGGGACAATTAAATCAGTTAAAAACACCAGATTAATACTCCTTTAACACGTTACGCCATACCTATATCTGTGGTTGTTCCGCATTTAGCTACGCTGAGGCTGAGATAGTTGCCATGCGGAGCGAAGGAAAAGCGCATTTTAAATGCGCCGTTCGACCATCCGCATTATTAAATGCGGATGAACACCTGAAATTGGTCATCCACTTATTAAAGTGTTAAAGTAGTATTAAATATCTCATTGGACAGGCAGCTAAAAGGGTGGCTAAAGATGGATCAGGCACGTAGCGGGAGGCGATTAAAATTGCCCCAGCTGGAAAGGATTAAATCAGAACCAAGGAGGTAATTTCCCGGATGCAATCAGCGTTTCGCAATAGGCGTTTAAAGGTGCATACTGTTTGTCTTTTCAGTCTTTTGTTTTTATTCATAAACCATTTCCCTTTATGGCCGAACTTTCCAAGGAACTGCAGGAAGCAATACTGGCGATGCCCGTCAAAGAAAAAGATAAAATCTTGCTCCGCCTGATTGTTAAAGACGAAAAGCTCTGCCAGAAACTGGAATATGAGCTGTTGGAAGAAGGCGCTACCCTCGACGAACGCCGCCAGGAACTTCGCAATTTTATTGAACAGATGGTGCGTAGTAACCACGAAACACACGGCTGGCTGATGATGTATATGCGAAGCGTGAACGGTTCCATTACCCAGCACGACAAAACTACCAACGATAACTACGGCGAGGTGTCCCTGACGCTGCACATGCTCAACCGGGTGTACGACGAACAGATGCCGCACATCCAAAAATACTCGCATCGTTCCGATACACTGGCCTCCTACGTCGCCAAGCGGACCCAGTTTATCCTGCAGAAACTGGAAAAGATGCATCCCGATTACTACATTGAATTTGAGGACGACGTGAATAAACTGCTGCAGCGGGTACACACCACCGCCCCCTCCCGCTATGCCCAGGAACTCGGTATCCCGAAGAAGTGGGTGCATGAGTGAGTTTAGGGTTTATAGTTTCTTGTTTCCGGTTTTGAAAAAATAAACTGGGGACCGGAAACTGTAAACCAGAAACTATTTTTTAGGCTTTTCCTTGACGTAGAAAGTGTAGACTACGTATCGCGTGGGTTCCCAGGAAATTACTGCTGAAGAACTGGAAGAAATCAAAAAAGATATGAACAATCCGGAAGGAGGCGCAACCATAACTGAAGCCCAGGAAGCTGCTAATACGGAAGCATTCTGGGATAACTTTTTTAACTCCTATCTGCCAAAGCTATTTTTCCTGCTGGTACCGTTCTACACGCTGATCCTGTATGCCCTGTACCACCGGACCCGTAGTTACTACGTAGAACACCAGATTTTTTCCCTGCATTTTCACTCTTTTGTATTCGTAGCATTGCTGTTCTACCTGCTGGTCAGTTATTACCTATTGGCGCAATACGTGCTGCTTAATCAGTTATTAGTGAGCTTGTTATTGCTGGGTGTGCTGGTCTATCTTTTTCTGGCCCTCAAGCGGGTTCATCAACAGAACTTCTGGCGGACGGGGGTAAAATTTGCCCTGATGATCGGTAGCTATGCCATTTCTTTCCTGGTTTTTTCGGCCACCGCCCTGTACCTTTCTTATTTAATGGGGTAGTTGCATAGCCGTGTACTACGGAAAGGAAGCAGTACCTTGAAGAAGGAATATTGTATTGCTGTAAAGGGATAAATTAACAATAAGTATATTTGAAAAAAGATAGTTGAATGACGGTAATTGAATTGCCAGAGGTAAAAGAAAGCAAAGAAGTATGGAATAGCTCATTGATTCTTAAGGGAGATTCCAGACAGGTTGTAAAAGAACTGCCAAATGATTTTTATTCATGCTGTGTCACAAGTCCTCCTTATTGGGGCAAGAGAGATTATGGTTATGATACTCAGATAGGAGCTGAATTTGAAATAAATGATTATATTAATCATTTGGTGTCCATTTTCAGAGACATTCGAAAGAAACTTAAGGAAGACGGAACGCTTTGGCTCAATTTGGGAGATTCTTATACTAGCGGAAACCGCACCTGGAGAGCCGAAGATAAAAAAAACCCTGCCCGGGGAATGACTTATCGCCCCCCAACGCCTTCAGGACTTAAGCCCAAAGACCTAATAGGTGTTCCCTGGAAGGTTGCATTTGCCCTACAGGAAGATGGGTGGTATCTGAGATCAGATATAAT
Source organism: Cytophagales bacterium (assembly GCA_030448185.1). GTDB lineage: Bacteria > Bacteroidota > Bacteroidia > Cytophagales > 172606-1 > CADCTQ01. The sequence goes on from JAUJNL010000039.1 coordinate 27,856, forward strand.
CTGGTATAAACCTAATTGCCAGCCAGAATCTGTGAAAGATCGACCAACTCAATCTCATGAATACATTTTTTTGTTCTCAAAATCTGAAAAGTACTATTACGACAGCGTTAGTATAAAAGAGCCTGCTATTGAGAAAGGTAAGCTAAGGAACAAAAGAACTGTATGGCAGGTAAACACAGAACCTTTTCCAGAAGCACATTTTGCCACTTTTCCCGAAGAATTGGTTAAGCCAATAATACTTGCCTCTACTAAACCTGATCAGTTTGTGCTTGATCCTTTTTTCGGAGCGGGTACAGTAGGAGTGGTAAGTAAGAGATTAAATAGGAAGTTTCATGGAATCGAGCTTAAAAACGAGTACCTGGAAATTGCCAAAAAAAGAATTAATAATGTCCGCCAAACAACTGCCTTCCCTTATTCCTAATCTCCAGATAGGATTTCACTTTCGCTTAAAGAGTATTAAAGATTTGTATTTTCATGAGGCACTGAGTAATACTGTAAAGAAACTCACAATAAAAGAAATTGATTTGGAACTCTCTAAATACGTTTCAGATGAAAGTCTCCAAAAACTTGCTTCATTCTCAGTACGGGGAGAAGCTTTCTTTCCAACACCCCTGATATTAAAGTCGAACCCTTTCTTGCTAGGTTACTACCGGCTTCTGTTGGGGTTTTCTCAAAAGGAATTTTATGCAAAAGGTCCTTTTGGTCGATTTAGACATCTGGAAGAGACAGGCAAGATCTCAAAGCGTGTAGAATCAGAAATAGAGGCTTTTTGTCAAAGCATTATTAGTTCAACAGAATACTTTATCAAAGAAATAGATGATTTGTCCCTTCCTGTAATAACCGAGCTCCAACTGTTAACCGTTGGGCCTCACCTTAGAGGCTCGATGAACAATGTGTATGGTCACTTAGACACTCATAAAACCTAGCATAATAAAAGAGTTGGTAAGAAAGTATATCATTTCTTCAACGCCAAATTCAATTGAAATAAGAAATGATTCTGGGAGGACGGTACGGATAGAGTTTGCCTCAGACCCCGATATTGTAATAATTGAAAAGCTACCATCTGGTGAGCGGGGCTTAATATCAATAGAAATCAAAGGTGGTAGAGATATTTCTAACATTCATAACAGAATAGGAGAGGCAGAGAAAAGTCATCAAAAAGCTAAGAAGAAGGGGTATTTTGAGTTTATGACGATTTTAAGCGTGGAAATTGATTATAAATTCTTAAAAGAAGAGTCGCCCACAACTAGCCATTTTTATAACCTGGATAAGATTTATGACAATGAAAGCAATGAGTTCATGAAGTTTAAAGATATTTTAAGTTCAATTATGAGTATAAATATTTAATTTGTACAGATTAGCGTAAAGCAAAAGCCCGGTTCGAGTAACCGGGCTTTTTGAACTTTTATGGATTGTAGCTAACTGCCAATAGCGGATCGCTATTTATCAGCCTGCGTATTTCATTTCGTTTACAATCGCATTCACTTTTTCGTCGGCGTTTTCCTCAAATACTGATTCGTTGTGCTGACTGATATCTAAGCCCAGCTCTTCCTGACGGGCAGTGACCCGCATTGGGATAATCGCATTCACGATTTTATATAGTGCCCAGGAGCCGCCGAAGGTAAATATGCTTACAATGACCAAGCCGTACAGGTGATTGACGAACGTAGTGGAATCACCGTGAATCAGGCCAACCTCCTTCGCAAAAATGCCCGTAGCAATCATACCCACAATACCGCCCAGACCGTGGCAGGGAAACACATCCAACGTGTCATCAATAGAAGAGCGGGTGTTTTTCCAGTGTACGGCCACGTTGCTGATTACGCTGGAAACAAAACCAATCAGAATACTCGGGCCGAAGTCAACCAGACCCGCTGCCGGGGTGATGGCTACCAGCCCCACGACTGCACCGATGCAGGCGCCCAATGCTGAAGGCTTTCTGCCCTGAATGGCGTCCAGGAAAATCCAGGCCAGCATGGCTGAGGCAGAGGCAAACTGAGTAGTCAACAGGGCAACACCGGCGATGCCATTGGCTGCCAGGGCCGAACCCGCATTGAAACCAAACCAGCCGAACCACAACATACCGGTACCCAGTAATACATAAGGAATATTGGTGGCCGGGGCTACCTGATTATATACATGAACTTTACGTCTGCCTAAAGCCATAGCGCCGGCCAGAGCCGCAAAGCCGGCAGAGATGTGTACTACGGTGCCACCGGCGAAGTCTAATACACCCATTTTGCGCAAGAAACCCTCAGGATGCCAGGTCCAGTGAGCCAGCGGACAATAAATTACGAGGCTAAACAGGCAGATGAAGAGTAGATAAGAAGAGAAACGGACCCGTTCCGCAAAAGCTCCCGTAATCAGGGCCGGCGAAATCACGGCGAATTTAAGTTGAAAAGCAGCAAACAATAATAAGGGAATGGTCGGCGACAGGGCTGGATGCGTACCTACACCTACTCCCCGGAAAAACATAAATGTCAGCGGATTGCCAATCAAACCCTTGTAGCTGTCCCCGAAAGCCAGGCTAAAACCTACTATATACCACAATACTGAAATAACGCCTAAGGCAATGAAGCTCTGCAGCATGGTGGAAATGATGTTTTTAGGTTTCACCATACCCCCATAAAAGAAAGAAAGTCCCGGTGTCATCAGCAACACCAGACCGGAAGCAGTTAGGATCCAGGCGACATCGCCACTGTTGATATTACTGGTGTCGGCAGGAGAGGAGGGCATCTGGAAGAAGGTTCCTGCTAAACCGGCTGCAAACAGCAGCATAAAAGGGATGATCCAGTAGTTTTTGCGTGCTTTCTGTAGTTGAGCTTGCATTAGATAAAAAGCGTTAAAACCAATTTTGTAAATAGGACGCATCAAAGATAATAAAGGGAATCAATTTTTAGGTATGATTGCTTAAAATAAATCTGTTTTCTGGATTATGACCCTTATATTTTGAGGATAATAAGCAATAATACGCATGGTTTCCTCTTTAGATGGTCTGTTTTATACCTATAACCGAATTATTCTAATGAAATCAGCTAAGAGCTATCCCGTAAGGGGAAAATGGTTCAGCGTACGCAATCCATCACTTTGAGTACTTTTGCAATTATTGAGTTCATTCCCATGCAGAAACCAACCCTGCCTAAAGGCACCCGCGACTTTGGACCGGTGCAGATGACCCGGCGCAATTTTATTTTTGACACGATTAAAAGTACGTTTCAGCAATTTGGCTTCCTGCCGCTGGAAACCCCGGCAATGGAGAACCTGTCGGTGCTGATGGGAAAATATGGGGAGGAAGGAGATCAGCTATTATTTAAGATTCTGAATAACGGTTTATACGAGGCAAAAAATAAGGAAGCGGTTAAAGGAGCTTTTGAAAAATCATTACAACAGGCCTATACCTCTGACCTCGTCACTGAGAGAGGCCTCCGTTACGACCTGACCGTACCTTTTGCCCGGTACGTAGTCATGAACCGGAATGAAATCGTTTTTCCTTTCAAAAGATACCAAATTCAACCCGTCTGGCGGGCCGACCGTCCCCAAAAGGGCCGTTACCGGGAATTTTACCAGTGTGATGCCGATGTGGTTGGCACCAATTCCCTGCTGTGCGAAGCGGAGATTGTTTGCATGATGAATGAAATATTGGGAAAACTGGGCATTGCCGATTTTACGATTAAAGTGAACCACCGCAAGGTGCTTTCCGCCCTGGCCGAAGTAATCGGGGCGCCGGGACAGGAGGGGCCACTTTGCGTAGCCATTGATAAGCTGGATAAAATTGGCCGGACGGGGGTGGAAAAAGAACTTTCTGAACGAGGCTTTTCTGCCGAAGCAATCCGTAAACTGGAGCCCGTTTTTAACATCAATGGTTCCTTTACCGAAAATACGGCTCAACTGCAAACCCTATTTGCTCAATCTGCCACCGGGCAACAGGGCCTGGCCGAACTATCAGAAGTAGTGTCGCTGGTGGAAGCCTTTGGCGTACAAAATTCGCATCTGCAATTTGATGTGACGCTGGCCCGGGGACTTTCGTACTATACCGGGGCTATTTTCGAAGTAAAGGTGAATAATGTGCAGATCGGCAGCATCAGCGGAGGAGGGCGTTACGATAACCTGACCGGTTCCTTCGGTTTACCCGGCGTATCCGGCGTGGGCTTTTCCTTCGGCGTCGACCGGATTTACGACGTGATGGAGGAGTTGCAGCTTTTCCCTCAATGGAATGCTACCACTACCCGGGTCATGCTGATCGGTTTTGATGCGGCCGCCCAGCGGTATGCCTTGCCTATTCTGCGGCAATTGCGTCAGGCTGGGATCAATAGCGAACTATATCCGGATTCAGCCAAGCTCAAGAAGCAGCTGGATTATGCCAATAGCAAAGGCATTCCGTACGTAGTGCTGATCGGTTCCAACGAAATGGAAACCGGTAAACTGGCCCTCAAGAATATGACTACCGGCGAACAGCAAGCTCTTTCCGTAACGGAGATTATAAAAATTGTCGCCGGATAGTAAACGGGCCTTTTTATTCGTTATAAGAAAGAAGTTTTTGTGGTTTAGTTGTTTGCACTAATTCCAGAGCGCAGTGCTATCGTCATTGCGAGGAACGAAGCAACTATTCTCAGCGAAGCTAATCCCAACGGGGTTAGCCAAGCAATCTTTCTCGGTGTTAACGAAACAGATGAGCTACGCTGAACTAAAGATTAGCTACGCTGAGCACTTCGTGGTTGCTTCACTCGTTCCTCGTTCGCAATGACGGCTATAGGATTTATAAAAATACTTTCTTAAAAGACTTATGACACTTTTACCCGGCGGACACCCGGCGATTTGTATTCGGATTTTTTCTTCAAACCCAGCATCTGAATCTGGTCGGAGTTCTTACCGAACTGGGCAATTACCTGATCTTTAACACCCAGTATCGCATTGTGAAAGTTCCATTCAGCGGCAGCGGCGGCATCGCGGGCCACGCGGGCCGCTTCGGAGGCTTGTACTTCGGCCTTTTGGGCCGCTTCCAGGGCGGCAGTTAGTTGCTGAAGCTGCTTTACGGTATAGGCCGGGTTAGCCGGACTGTAAGTAGCGATGCTTTGCAGGGCGTGAAGAGCGTCCCGGTCCACTTGCAGGTCTTTGGGAGAAAGACGTTTGGTTTCGTTTTTAGCCATATTGATAAACAGATTAATGGATGTATCAATATATACTGCACGTCTTCCTAAGGAAACCGGGCATCTTCCTTTGCAGGATGCTTGTCTGATAAAGGGAGACGTAAGATTTCCGAAGAAAGATAGCCGTCAGATAAAGGAGGATGCTCATCCGATAAAAGAATCCAGCTATCTTCTTTTATCGGATGAGCATCCAATTAACCATATTACCGGTCCGGGAAGGGCAGCGACAGTCGCTAGGCAGGTAAAATACCCGTAATTAGTATCATGGCTAACCAAAGAGCAGGCTACCATCATCAACGGCATTACTGTTTGATAAGGGCTACTTATTAATCCGGCTTTGTTTCCTGCTTAACCAGCACAATCTTTTCCGCATTTGTGTATAATTCTAATTGCTGCCCAGTGACATAAAATTCTACTCGTTCGATGCGGCTAACAAATTCCCACCCCCAGGAGGTTTCCGGAGCCGTATTAGTAATGGAAAACTGCTCTGTTTTTAGTTTCTGCCCACCTAGGTAGCTAAACCTCCCCTGAAAGCTATTTCCAGCCGGCGTAGTTCCGGTAAAGTTTCGCAGTTCCTCATCCAGGATTTGGACCAAGACCTCGCCTTGTTCAGTAGTCGGTTTAAGTATAAGCGGACCATCCACCAGGCTTACAATTGCATTCATTCTCCATTCGCCAACCAATGATTTAATTGGAGGTGGGGTGTCATCACCATCACGCTTGCAGGAGGATATTCCCAGCGTGATAAACAGGGATAAGACCAGCAATACACCTTTTTGCATATGGATATCTAAAAGATTAGGGTTTGAAAAACGTTGATAACAAATACATTTTAAAAGCAGTTTTGATGATCATAGCAACAGCTACTACTGAAAGGATTGAAAATGCGGTTGAGTATGGCACGGCGGTAACTATTTAAACAGAGGTATTTTTTCTATTGACCCTTAAAGGGTCGCAAAAGTTGCAGGCGGGTGAATCATCCGCGGCTACTTATTTATGAAAGGGATAGTAATTACACAAAATGGCATTTAAAGAGCAGGCAAACGATAAAATTATTTTTAATGTTAATAATAACTTATTTCTAACCCGTTACTGCGTTAAGTAAAATTTACTGCTCTTTTAATCGACAACAGCTAAAATAAATTAGATCAATCACTCCGTAACCTTTCCCTTTCAAATGCGCTGCAAAAAGCCCAAATTGCGTAATTACCCATCTGACTATTTTTCATGAAAAGAATATATTTCACGCTGTGTTTTGCCCTGTTGAAGCTGCTGACTGTCCAGGGCCAGCAGACTTCCGAAGCTAAAGCCAGGGAATATGCCTCAACCATTACCGCCGACGACCTGAGCAAGCACCTGCACATTATTGCGTCTGACAGTATGCAGGGCCGGGATACGGGTTCGGAAGGTCAGAAAATGGCCGCTGACTACATTGCTTCGCAGTTTTTTGATTCAAACTTGAAACCAGTTATCCGGTCACCTGATGGTTTGGAAGGGTATTATCAGCCGGTAGAGCTGGTGAAGAAAGGCTGGGGCGAAGTATACGCCGAAACCGGTACCCAGCGCCGGGAGTTTTTAAAGGACTTTTATATACTCGGCAACCTGAACATCGGGCAACCTACTCAAACAGAAGTGGTTTTTGCCGGTTATGGCATTGACTCAGAAAAGTACTCAGATTATAAAAATCTGGATGTAAAAGGAAAAAGCGTATTGGTACTCAATGGTGAACCCAAGGATAAAAGTGGAAAAAGCTTGGTTACCGGTACCAACCAGGAATCAGAATGGACTAGCAATTGGAAAAAGAAAGTGGCCACAGCCCGGGAAAAGGGGGCCAGTTACGTTTTTGTGGTTTTTCCCGAAAACCAGGAAAAATTCAATCAGTATGTCAATCAGTACCGTCATTATTTTTCGGATCCTAAATTGATGCTGAAAGATAAAGCGGATGGGATGCCGCAGGATGGAGCCCTTTTTATATCTAAAGCCATGGCCGCTGAAATGTTTGGAGTATCCGAAAAAACGCTGCAGAAAAAGCAGCAACGCATCAGCCGGAAGAAGAAAACGACCAGCGGCAGCCTGGGCAACGCAACGGTAACTTTGATGGCCGCTTCGCAACTTACTCCGGTGGATACCGAAAATGTACTTGGCCTGCTGGAAGGAACTGATAAAAAGGATGAAATCATCGTTATTTCGGCTCATTATGATCACGTGGGCGTACAAGATGGCAAAATTTACAACGGTGCGGATGATGACGGTTCCGGTACCGTAACTATTATTGAACTGGCTCAAGCTTTTGCCCGGGCTAAAAGCGACGGATTTGGGCCACGCCGGAGCATTTTATTTATGACCGTAACGGGAGAAGAAAAAGGGCTGCTGGGCTCCGAGTACTATACCAATTACCCGGCTTTTCCGCTGGCTAATACGGTAGCCAACCTTAATATTGATATGGTGGGCCGCATTGATCCGGCTCATGAAGGTAATCCTAACTACATTTACCTGATTGGGTCCGATAAGCTCTCCAGCGAACTACACACGATCAGCGAAGAGGCCAACCGGAAATTTACCAACCTCCAGCTGGATTATAAATACAATGATCCCAATGATCCCAATAGATTCTATTACCGTTCGGATCACTATAACTTTGCCAAGCATAAAATTCCGGTGATTTTCTATTTCAACGGTACGCATGCTGATTACCACCAGCCGGGCGATGACGTAGAAAAAATAAATTTTACGAAGATGGAGAAAATTGGCCGGCTCATCTTCCATACGGCCTGGGAAGTAGCTAACCGTGACCAACGCATCAAAGTAGATAGTTTTAAACAGTAACTAAGCGGTTGAATTACTAAATGGTTAAATTGTTAGATGGTTGATTTATTCAATTATCGGAGCCGTTAGCCTTATCTAGTAGTCAAATAATAAACCATTTAGCAATATAACCATTCAACCATCTAACAATTTAACATTTCCATCGTGAGTACTATACAAGAATTTCATACCGCATCCGAGGATAAAGCATTTGATCTGAAGCACCGCCAGACCATTAATCATAATATTGGCAAATACAATGTGGCCGTAAAGAATGGGATGGGGCAATACATGGATCACGAACTGGCCCGAAGCCGGGGTTCTTACCTGAAAACACAGGCCATTGAAAACCTGGACAAGTATCTGCTTCAGTTTGAGGAAAATTTCAAGAAACGGGGCGGCAAGGTAATCTGGGCCGAAACCAAGGAAGATGCCCTGCGGGAAATACTCTCCATTTTTGAGAAAAAGCGGGCTAAGTCCGTCGTGAAGTCAAAATCCATGGCTACTGAGGAAATTCACCTAAACGAGTACCTGGAAAAACACGGTGTAGAAGCCGTAGAAACCGATCTGGGGGAGTATATCTGCCAGCTTTCCGGGCAGCGGCCTTACCACATCGTGACGCCGGTGATGCATATGTCGAAGGAGGACATTTCAGAACTTTTCTTCCAGAAGCTGAAAACGGCCCGCACCAACGACCCGCAGGAGCTGACGATGATAGCCCGGAAAATGCTGCGTGAAAAATACACTACGGCTGACGTGGGGATTACCGGGGCCAATTTCCTGGTGGCCGATATCGGTGGCATTGCCATTACTGAAAACGAAGGCAATTCCCGGCTTTCGGTAGGCTTTCCACGTACGCACATTGCCATTGTAGGGATTGAAAAAGTAATTCCGAGCCTGCAAGATTTAGATCTGTTCTGGCCTTTGCTGGCAACCAGCGGTACCGGGCAGCAAGTAACCGTGTACAGTACGGTAGTCACCGGCCCGCGTCAACCGGATGAAGTGGATGGCCCCGAAGAAATGTACGTAGTTTTATTAGACAATGGCCGAACCAATCTGCTCAAGGAGCCCGACAAACGCCAGGCATTAAACTGTATTCGTTGCGGTGCCTGTCTGAACGCCTGCCCCGTGTACCGCAATATTGGCGGTCACACCTACGAAAGTACTTACAGCGGGCCGATAGGTTCGGTGATTTCACCACACCTGATGGGAATGAAGGAGTTTAAGCACTTAAGCTATGCCAGCTCTTTATGCGGCGCCTGCACCTCGGTCTGTCCTGTCCGCATCGACTTGCACAATTTATTATTGCTCAACCGTCAGCAAAGCGTAAAAGAAGGCTTGCACGACAAAAGGGAAGAATTGGGCTTTAAAGCTTGGGAAAAGGGGATGAAAAACCGGAAGCTGATGAATATGGTGGGAGCCGGGCTGAAGAACTGGGCGTTGAAGACGTTCTTTAAAGATACCTGGGGAAGGCGGCGGATCACGCCAGCCTTACCCCCACTTCAACCAGCTATGGAAAGAAAAACATGGTAAACCTTAATTGAACTAGCTATAAGATTTATTTCTGTTTTACTTACGGTACGAATATAGCACGCAAAATTGAAGCCATTTAAAAATTTAGATGAAGGTATTCTTTGAATAGACCAAAATCTTATTTACGTAGATTAACCAAGTAGAGCAGGCATCAAACCTGCTCTATTTGCCTATTAGAGCCGATTCTGGCGTATTCAGTACGGCTTCAGACGACGTATTTTGTCTCTATTTTTCGGTTAATCCGTATACGGCTGCGACCACTTTATTTTATTGAATATGCAGGAAGCGATTCGAAAAATTTACCATAAACTTTCAGACTGGCTGGAGACGCTGATTGTAATGCTGCCTAATTTGCTACTGGCAGTCCTGATTTTCTGCGGGTTTTATTTTGCGGGCCGTTTCTTCAGAAATGCGCTTCGCAACCCCTTATCCCGGATCATTCATACGGGCTATTGCCGATCTGCTGTTAAGCCTGATTTCGACGGCCTTGTAGCGATTAGGTTATTTATTGCCTTAAGCGTGCTGCAGTTAGATAAAGCCGTAACCTCTCTGCTAAGCAGGAGCCGGTATTGTGGGTATAGCATTAGGATTTGCCTTTCAGGGATATTGCGGCCAACTTTGTCTCTGGAATTCTCATTGCAATTCGAAAACCTATTCAGATCGGCGATTTAGTAGAATCAAATGGCTTTTTTTGGAATTGTAAACCGGATCAACTGCGCACTATTATCCGGACGCAACAGGGACAGCATGTACATATCCCTAATAAAGATATTTTCAGCAAGCCGATTGTGAACTATAATGTGGAGGGCAAACGCCGGGTAGACCTGGAGTGCGGGGTTTCGTACGGTGAAGATTTAGAGAAGGTGCGTGACATTGCCATTAATGCCATCCGGGGCATTTCCTATAGATACTTCGCAGGATATTGACTTGTATTACAAGGAATTCGGAAAGCTCCATCAATTTTACCATCCGGTACTGGATTTCCTTTAAGAAACAATCAGACTTCCTTAAGGGACAAGTGAAGGAGTTATTCAAATTAAAAAAGCCTTTGACGCCCAGGGAATCCTCATCCCATTCCCAATCACATTGGACTTTGGATTAAAGGCGGTGAAAGCTGGCAGATCAGCTACAACTGCCTGCTAAGGCCAAGCAACGGAAAATAGTTTCGCTTCCCGAATGTTAAATGTCGAATGCTAAACGGTCGGATTGTTCAATTGTTATATGGTTAGATTGTTAAGTTCCTTTTCCAGAGTCTTTTTAACCATTAACAATTCAGCCGAAAACCATTTAGCATTCAACATTTAGCACTTTACATTATACCGTTAGTGGCTGGCTCTCTTTCACGTAACCATCCATGAGTTGCACAATACGGTTGCCATACTGGGCATTTTTGCTCGGAGTGTGTTACCTGAATGATAGTCATGCCTTCATCGTTCAATTTTTTGAACATTTCCATAATTACCTTTCCCTGATCGGAGTGCAGGTTACCAGTGGGTTCATCAGCCAGTAGTAATTTAGGTTGTCAATAATAGCTCTTGCAATCCCAACCAACTGCTGCTGTCCTCGGGAAAGTTGGAGTTGGGAAAGATCTTTCTTCGCTACCATTCCGAAGCGGTCCAAGATGTCGGCTACCATGCTTTTTCCAGCAGATTTTACGCCTTTTATATAACAATGGCGTTTCGATGTTTTCGTAAACAGTCAGCTCATCAATTAAGTGATAGGCCTGAAACACAAAGCCGATGTGGTGTTTGTGCAGTTCGGTCCGGCGGCGTTCTTTCATCTGGTGCACGGGCTCATTCAGAAAATAATACTCCCCTCCCGAAGGTTCCTCCCTCCACCGATGATATTGAGCAGCGTAGATTTGCCCGAACCACTGGGCCCCATAATGAGAGAGAAATTCGCCAGCCTTCACCTCCAGGTCAACATTTTTCAGGATAAAAAAGGCGCTGATATTTAGAGTCAACGTACTTGTCGATTGTGCGGAGTTGGATCATGGTTAAAGGAGAAGAATTAGATCAGATGGAATTAGTTTTCTTAAAATATACCAAAGCCTTGCCAATATCAATGCCAGCATTGAAAAGAAGCGACAAGTAAGATAAAGAGGAATTACGAACCAATAAATGTCCGTTTCCGGACACATCTGTCGGGAGTGGAACAGAGGTTTACCATTATCACTTGAATGTATTTAGCAGCAAGTGTTTAAGGATAGCTCCTGTTCTTCGTTCCCATACAGAAATTGGGTATAACTTTAATGCTTTCCATAGATACTCATCCTTGCGTACTTTGGTCTGATAGCACAAGATGAAGGGCAATATAAGAATCCCAGTACGACTCAATTTGATGATAATGGATTGAGAACTTTTCCTGTACCGCCCGATCCTGAAAGGCATATTGCATAGCCAACTCTTTCCGCTTTACCAGCTTTTCCTGGCTGTATTGCACCACGCTACGGCTTTCATGGTCGATTAAGGCTGCCGAAATGCGGTTGTCCGTTCTTAAACCATAATTGGCTGCTACCCGAATCCAGAGCTCCCAGTCTTCCGAACCGGAGAGGTCGCGGTCTTCATTAAATAGAAATTGTTGGGCAATATCATATCGCAGGAATACCCCTATACAACTCAAGGGATTGCCCTTGATAAAAATGCACAGGTCGTCACATTTAATCCGGTTAATACTGGTCTTACTATGAAGCTCCGAGTCCGTTACTTCGTACCCCAGATGCAGAAAAGGAGGCTGTTTGTATAGTGCAATTGCTTCGAGGGCATTCTGCAGGTAGTTTGGATAAAGCAAGTCATCGGAGTCCAGAAAGGTGCGATGTAATCCCCTTGGCTCTTTGGGTACCGTAATTACGGGCTGCAGCTCTTTTCCCATTATTCTTTTTATAATAGCGAACCTTAGGACTTTCTATTGATTTTTACTACCGTTTCGGTATGATCTGTACTCCGTCATCTACTACAATCACTTCGAAATGGGGATAAGACTGCTGCAGAGCGGAACCAATTGTTCTGCTAATAAAAGCCGCCCGGTTGTAGGTGGGGATGATAATGGAGAACAACGGGTCAGTTGACATATAACTCTTCCAGTTTACGAATCATCTGTTCTAAAGTGAACTGTTGTGCCACATCTTGTTGCCCTTGAACAATTAATCGATGCCGAAGTTGTGTATCTGTCAAGTCTCACCATTGCGTGGTAGATAGCTTCTGCATCCTTAAAAGGAACTACTAATGCATTACGTTGATTCTCAATAAATTCCGAAGCAACCCCAGACAAGGTAAAAATGGAAGAGACCCCTGCGGCCAATGCTTCTACATATGTTTGGCAGAAAGCTTCAATATGCTCATTGATAGGTACATGCACATACACATCAAATAATTGGTATAATGAAGGAATATCTTCCTCAAAGGCAATTTCACGATAACTATTAACCGGTAATTCTGAAAGCAAAGCTTGAATCTTTGACTTATAATCTCCCGTGGCATTAGTCAGAATTAGCTTTGCCTCAGGATAATCATTCAATAGTTGTTTGAAAGCTGGGATAACGAACTGAATACCTTCCACTCCGTATACCGGGAAATTACTCCCACAACTGGGCCACTTCCATTGATAAAATATTTTTGCTTTAGTGTCTGAATGCGCTCCTGCTCAACAAAAGTAAAGTTATCTAAACGAAACCCATGGTGTACCAGATGGATCTTGGGTGGAACAACTTGCTCTTGGCGCAGCAAAACCTCTTTTACATTCTTACTGATGGCAATAATATCGGTAGCCAGCCTATTGATGAAACGGTCGTACCAGACAGCTCTGGGGAAATATTCATGATGCAGAGTAGAATGATGGCGGGTATATATTCTTTTTCTTATACCACTCAACTTCGCTGTAAGCAAACCTACCAGGCAGGCGTCAAAGAGATGGCAGTGAACAATTGTGGGTTTTTCTTTACGCAGTATACTAGCTATTTGGTAAACGGCTCGTAACAAATCTTTTTACCTCGATAATCTACCCGGCAAACCGGAATAGCTAATGCTTTTAAAGCTGATTCCAAAGCGGATGCCCCCGGATTAAGCAAAATAAATGTTAAATCAGTTTTACCTAACTCCTGGGCAATCCATTCAAAGGCCAAAGATTTATGAATGTTTGAAATGATATAGGTAACTCTCAATGCAGTGAATGATTTGCTACAGTAATTTAAGTTTTACAGCCACCTCAGGTTGGCAGATTAAATAATTATAAAAACTACTTTTAGAAAGATGCTGTACCAGGCTAGGTTTTTGTTTTTCGTCAATATCAAAATACAGATATCCTTTATCCCTTACTATTGCCTCTACTCGGACGGCCACTTCATCAGTCAATATCTCAATTAATATAGTTGGTTTCATTATATGCAGATACTTGCCTAATCCTTCTAATACTTCCGGTTCATGGGTTTCCACATCGATCTTTAGCAAATCTATTTTTGGTAAGGATTCTCTTTCAAATAAAGGAAGCCAGGGATATAGTATCAATTTCAGTCTTTATCACATCAGCATCAGAAGCGCCCAAATTTTTATTAACTGTTACTGAATAGACATGCTCAGCAGGATGATCATAAATTATAGCTTTTCCAGTCTCGCTGGAAACGGCTTCCTGATAGGAATGAATATCGTAATGATTTAATTGTACATTATCTATCAGTTTGTCAAAGACACGTGCCACCGGTTCAAATGCATATACTTCTGCTTTCCGGATTAACTGTTTTGGCAACTAAAGCATAAATTCCCGTATTAGCGCCTATATCCAGAATATAATGCGCTTCCTTACAAAGTTCCACCCACAACTGCATAGAGATTTTTTTCCCATCCCCGTTAATCCTATCCAGAACAGTTCATGAGCTACATCATAGCCAAAGTGCCTGAACCGAAAAGAGTGGCCGGAGCTTACTGGAGCTTTGAATATACCTTTGAAATATAAGTGTTGATAAACAGCGTGTGGAGGTATAAAAAACAACTTTATAAAAGTAAAAATTTGTTGTTTGAAGGGAATGATATAGTACAGTTGTTTAACTAACTTTTTCATCATTCAATTTAATTTTGAAAAACTATAGTGAGTACCCGGTGGTGACAAAATCATAGATCTTATAACGGACTTTTCTGGGCAAAATCCAATGTAGTAAAGAAGCATCAATCAGTTGTATCCAATACTTTTGGGCAAAAGAACTGTAAAACAATCGTTTGGCTCTATTAACACTGGTACGCTGATACCTGGGGTATTGCGCGTAAAGTTGTGGTTTTATCAGATATAAATGCTGATTGGCCGATTTGTACTGTTGTAATCTTTTTATGTACGACTGGCAGGTGATAAAATCATCATGCCACGCGATTGCCCTCGCATTAAAGTATATAGAGATACCATGCTGAAATGCCCGTATTGCCAGGTCAAAATCCTCTGCATCAGTAAGTTGATCATCAAACCCTCCCAATTGTTGGAAACTATGAGCCGAAATGGAGAAATTGGCTGCGGTTAAGAATAATCGTGCTTCAGGTAAAGGACCTTCTACCTTTTCCAGCGGAGTAGTCCATTTACGGCTAAGGTAAGCTTTATATTGCTGGAAATCGGTCTTCATTAGGGAGTAATCTTCTGGAACAGCACCTACCAAAATACTATTCTGAGCGTGTTGGTGATGTAAAATATGTTTTGCTACACAATCTGGTTCAGGCCGGGTATCGTCATCAAAAAAGATCAGCAATTCTCTGGTAGCCACCGCAGCCCCAGTATTTCTAGTCACCGAACGTCCTTGATTGGGTCGGTCAACAATAGTAATATTTAATTTAGTACTTGTCCTTCCCAGTACTTCCAGGGAATCATCTGCTGAACTATCTACTACCAGTATCACTTCAAAATTGCCGAATGTCTGCATTTCCAATGCTTTTAATGTATTTGGAAATTTATGACTGCCTTTGTAGGATGGAATGATAACTGAAGCGGAAGTGAAGGTATTCATATTTTATTTAAATCTTATAAACAGATCTCCCATGAAGTAAAGTGCATTTTGTAGCTTTAAATAACTGATTATTTCTTCTTCATTACACCAAGTTGGAAGTTCAAACCCTTCAGGCTTGCCCGTATAAAAATTAAATTCTATTTCGCCCAACTTTTTCAAATGCTGAATTAGTAAAAAAGTATTCTCCTGGTATTCAGTTGTATATTCGACCGAAATAAGTTTTATGCTTTGAGAAAGCCCTTTCAAGACTTCATATTCGTATCCTTCTACATCGATTTTACAATAATCTGGCACTCCAAATTCTTGAATTAATGTATCAAGTGTGGTTACTTCTACCTGTTTTACTTTATTCCATTCGTGCTCAGCAAACCGTTTACTTTTTTTCACCTCTTTTATCCATTGAGGCGACATTGATGAAATAGTATGAGAGTCAGAAACATACAATTCTTTAATTCCTTCTGTTTCTGATAATCCCTTCTTTATAACAGTTATCTTCGGATGGTTACTGAATCTTTTACTTAAAAAAGCATAACAGTACGCTTGCGGCTCGATTGCAATAGAGGTAGCTCCTAATTTGGCAAAAGTGGCTGAGTAGTCACCAAGATTAGCCCCTACATCAAAGCAAAGTGAATTTTTTTTGAGAATAGAAGAATAGAATTGAAGCAGTAAATGATTGTGTGCTTTTTTTTCTTTCTTCCGGGAATTCCAATAATGAATGATTAAATCTAAATTTATCCCAAGTTTTAGAAAACCAGCTACTTTCCTAATAATTCTTTTCATAATTGCTTAAGCTGTTTTAATGCCCTAACAAGTAGTCTATCCAGTTTTCGCCGGTATTGCTGCCCTACTGTTTCCTGAGCTCTAACATTTAAATTTATAGTTACACCCATTTTTTTACATAAGGTTACTGCTTCCCGCCTCCATTTTCCCCGATTTACTGCTGTACAAAAGTAGGTGAGTGGGTAGTTGCCTTCTTCTAGAGGGTCTCCCTTCTCATCGATAAACACGGACAAAAATGGTTTCTCAATTTTCTCGGATCGTTTGCTTCCGTTATACTCAAACTCCCAGGCTGATTCGGATGCAATAAGCAGTGAGCGCAGTACCTCTTTGTCCCAGATTGCTGCTTGGGTAGAGTTCCGGTAGGGACTGCCTTTACGGATAATACCCAATTCTGCTGTTTCTGCTATGGGCTCGTCTGGCCCCGGAACAGGGAAAAGCCGCACATAAGCAGCATCTAAAGAACGAACAAGACCAAATATTCGGTTCAGACGGTTGTTATCTACGGACTTAAGTAAAAGATAATCATCCAATAGCAGTAATATATAGGGCTGTGGAATTTGCTCTAGTGCCCATAATAACAAGTTAGACCACTGCATAGGCTGGCCAGCACGCAGAGTAGTCACCTCAGTTCCAGAAAAAACTTCATTTTCCGCCGTTAAATAAACCTGATAAGGACAGTCAGGCCAGAATCTGGAAAACACTTGAAAAAAAGGCTTCCATAAATCACTATACTTATCACATGAATGAACAAGTACCGCTAGCTGCGTATTATCACTGGTCATAGTTAGCCATAATTTAAAGTCTTCTTAACAGATTAATCAGGAATAGCGGCATATAAGTATTCCTCATTATTAGGTTTAACCGTTTTTTACGGTCAGCAGGAAGCAATTTATGCGGATCAACCAATTTAAAGCAGATTCGCGCCTTCTTGCGTTCATTTTGGGCGTAGTATTCCTCACCCCGGGAGAAGATAAAGTAATGAATAAGTATCTGCACTTCATTTTTTATTTGATCCCATGAAACTGGCAGATGAAATATGTACTGAGCATTAATGTGTCCCCGGCTGGCTATCCAGTCGGCCTCCTTAGACATACCAGCTTGAGTAGCAATGGAATAGTAAATGGAGTCTCTTTCTACCGCAAATTTTTGCTCTTCTGAAGTAGTCTTTGCCGCCGAATGATGGCGAAAATTTACAAGTAGTTCTGGAGTAAACTGAATTTGACTGACACCATATACCAACAGGTACTTTAGCCACCATTCCAAGTCCATGCAGTAATGCAGAGATTCATTAAGTAACCCTATCCGTTGGTAAGCCTCACGGCTGAAAAACATAGCTGGTTGCGCCAATGCCCCGTAGCCTGCTGTTTTTGGCCCAGTTTCATATACGGGATTATCGGCAAACCGGGTGGCACCATCGGGATAAAACGAACTGAGCCTGCCAATGATGCTGTTACAACTCCCATCTTGCCGGTAGGCTTTGGCCACTGAATGTAAAGCGTCTGGTTCATAAAAATCATCACTGTTCAGCCAGGTTACCAACTCACCGGTAGCTTGCTGCAATCCTTTATTGATTGCATTACTCTGGCCTTTGTCCGTAGTGCTTTCCCAATAAGTAAGCGCTCCTCCATATTGCTGCAAGATTGTAAGCGTATTGTCTTTGCTGCCGCCATCAAAAATGAGGTACTCCAAATCAGGATACTGCTGTCTGGTCACCGACAAAATAGTTTCTTCAATATACTGTCCCTGATTGAGTGAAGGGGTGATAACCGTAATTCTGGGAAAATATTCAGGCATAGCGAGATTGATACTTTTTTAATTCACGCCAGCACCTATATATATACCAAGCATAAAAAAAGCTAAGTATCCACCCATCTAAGCCTCCTTTCCAGCCTTTGGTAAAATAAAAGCTTTCGGCAAAGGCTCTGATGGTATGAAACAGTTGACTTTTAAGAGTGAACCGATCTCCCTTGCCATAGCGAGCCTCTCCCTCCAGCTTCAAGTACCGGAAGTGTTTGTTTAGCAATTCTTTAAAACTATCACACCAGTAATGGTGAATAACGTTATTTCCGGTTCGTTCAATTACCACTTCCTGGTATCCTGGCAGACTCAGGTGAACAGTATGTACCTGATTAGGAAACAAAACCCGTTGACGGTGATGAAGAACCGACTTTTACGCTGATAATTTCCCCAAACGGTTCCATTCAGTCTGTTACCGCGGTAATAAAATTGCCAGGGAAAAGCAAAGGAAGCTGTTTCAGGAAGATTAGCATACTGGTGATGAAAAGAGAAAATATCCTTGATTAGTAGTTCATCCAATACTTCATCGGGATCGGCACACAAAATCCAGTCGTATTTGGCCTCTTGGATATAGGCTGCCCGGGCCATTTCGCCGATGAGCACTTTAGGATGCGAGAAAACGCGGCAATTAAGGGTACGGGCAATATCTAATGAATGATCCGTAGAGCCCAGGTCAACCAAAATAATTTCGTTACAGAAGGCAACCGATTGTAAACAAGCAGCCAGTCTTTGACCTTCGTTGTAATTAACAATAATGCAAGATATGGGCAGTTTGCTGTTCATATTTCGCCAGTTTGAGCAATGGCCTCCAATACTGCTTTAAAACTATACGCACACTGCCTGATATTATCAGCATAATCTACTGGAGTCATTGTGAAACCGTTCTGCATCTTCTCAGTTAGCAAGTCGGCTAATTGAGTATGGTTTTCTTTATCAAAAAAATCTGCATTTTGGAGCAATTGTTCCCGGTGTACTGCAATATCAGACGCCAAAACATACTTGCCTAATGATTTAGCTTCTTCAATACTTGTACTCCATCCTTCAAACAGGGAGGGCTGAAGTAGAAAATAAGCATGTTTGATGAGATTAACTTGATCCTTCCTGTCAATAAATCCTAAAAATTTTACGTATTCACCTATAATTCCCGCCGACTGGGCATAACTTTTTACTTCCTGGGGATAAGAAGGTCGTTTATCTTCCTGTTCCTTGCCGGTGAAAACAATCTGACACTTAATGCCTCGCCCTTTCAAAGTTTCAATTGCTTTTACTACCGTTAAATGATTTTTGTTCAAGGCCAGTACATTGGGGCAAATGATGTATTGCGGGTGTAGCCCGTATTTTTCTCGCAACGCGGTAACGTCCGAAGCAGAAGAAACCGGATTAATTACCGAGGCAAAATGTACTACATGAAGTTTAGCCGGATCAGCATCATAATAGTGTAAGAAATGGGTTTTCGCCGTATGGCTGCTGAAAATGATGGATGCCTTCTCCTCAATAAGTTTCCGATAGTGATTATCCCGCTGCTCAATAATAGCAGGAGTAAAAAATTCGGGGTAAAACTTTTCCTGAAGGTCCGGAATCCAATATACCCGGGATTTGATCCGGGAAAGCATTTTAATGTCGGTAGCTGGATAGAGGACCTGGGCGGCACGAGGCGGGTACCGAAACCAGTGTATTTGCCGCCCGAAAATTTTGCCGGACACTTTATTAATACCACGCAAAAGATACGGATAAAATAGCGGATAACATCTTATATAAGGGTACTGCAAGGGCCATACGTGCTGCAGGTCCGTTTTCAGGGCATAAAAAATGATCAGTTCCGGCTTTTCCGGATCAGGCAGGTAGTGTAAAGATTTGATTAAGTTTAGAATATAATACGTGCCTCCTGTCCAGTTAGGATTGTAGCTAAATAATATACCTATTTTAAATCGTTCTGTAACCATGCAACATATTGAGTTATTCCTTCCTCAAAAGAAACAGTTTGTTGATAACCTAATCCTTTTATTTTTGCTATATCGGCCTGCCATCGTACCGGATCTCCCAGTCGTACTTGCTGATTAAAAATTACCTTCTGACGGGGCTTAAATCTTGCGTAGAATAACTCTGCCGCGGTACGGACGCGCTGCTCTTGGCCATTGGCTACATTGTAGACCTCCGCGCAAAACTCTCCCTTCTGTACAATAAGTTCGATTACCTGCAAAATATCTTCAATAAAGATAAAGTCGCGGGTTTCTTCTCCCGTACCAAACATCAAGCTGGTATCAGCTTTAGCCTTATAATATAAATCCCAAAAAAGCTGTTTCTTTAAATGTGGTCCGTAGGCAGAAAAAATACGCAGGTTGCAGTTGTTTACATTATAAAGTTGATTATACTCCTTGCAGAGGTTTTCCGCCATAAGTTTATGCCAACCATACGGAGACAGAGGCTGTAGTCGCGTATCTTCCCGAATGGGAATCTGATCAGAATTACCATATACGGCGGCACTCGACAAATTAACCAGTTTACAGCCTGGATTGTATAGCCGGATTGCATTCAGCATTTTATGGACAGCATATACGTTAGAATTAAAATCCAATTCCGGATTTTCGAACGAAAATCCAACGTTAGCTGAACCGGCCGCATTCAGACAAAAGTCATAAGAAGATTGGTTGAAGGTACTAGTGTAATCCAGTGAGAAAGCATCCAGTTTAATGTAAGGATAATTATTTCCAGAAGGGGTATATACAATATCGCAACCAGTTACCTCCCAATCTTTCGACAAGAAATAACTAACTGCATTTCTACCGATAAATCCCTCTGAACCAATGATAAGCAGGCGCAATGTTATTTTTTTAAGGCTATTTTTTTTACCGATTTATAAAACTGCCTTACTGGCTCCGGCATCCTCGAGTGGAGGTGCATGAGTACCCGGTTTTTCCAGTAAGGAACTAAATTTATGTAGAAATCCTGCATAGCTCTAAGCGCTTCCTTGGACTCTCGCAATATGATAGGTGTTACCTGTATCTGCTGAGCTAGTTCCGGAATATGATAAGTTTGTGTAGGACCACAGTGAACCCCACTGCCGTCGTAACCAGCATTATTCACTAATGAGAGCCGAGGATGAAGACAAAGACCATTTTGCAGAAATACACTTGCCTGCCAGAATATGGCCCAGGTTCTAGCTCTACCTGTTTTATTATCAATCAACTGGCTGTAAAAAGTCTTTTACACCACCTTTATTGGTCAAGGTATTCAGGTTTCCTTATTTCACTTAGTAGATAATCAATATCTCTGCACAAATGCTTCCAGGCACGCTGCCAGGTCGCCCATCCATGACAAGTAGTATTATTAAAGAAAAATGTTTCAGAGAGTCTGGCTTTTACCGGAGGAAAATAACTGATATGTGCATCACTTTTTCGGTATCCTCATACAGACTTAAAGCATCATTCATATATTGCAAAAATCCGCTGGATAGTATCAAGTCGTCCTCTAATACAATTACTCTTTACCATAACGGTTAACAACATCTGTTACACCGCTGATGATTGATTCAGCTAGCCCCCGATTGATGGGGATTCAATGCAGCAAACCTCGCGACACCAGTTTTTTCACGGATTACACTTCTGACCTCTTGTATTTTCTGCAATGTCTCTCCGCTGGCGTCGGCTTTAGGTCCGTCAGCATAAATGAATAGAACTGACTGCTGGGCCAATGGATTTCCGGCCAGGCTTTTCAAGAGCATGCGAGTATGGATCGGACGATTATATACAAACAAAATAATTGGCGCTGCATCATACAGATTATTGTAATTGCATTGCATGATTCTTTAATACTGCTTCCTGCCAAAGAAAAGGCATCAGACTTACCCAAGCGGCATTGCCCTCCTGAAAAGTAGCATCCGGCCGGGCTAATTACCCGTTCAACTAAGTTGCGTGTAGCGTTAGGTTCAATCAGTGTACAGGTATTAAAGCCTGCGAATGTACGGTGTCAAGCAAAATATCTTTCCATTCTTTCTTCATCCAGTCTACTATTGGCGTATTAAAGCCAATTTTTGTCTTGCGGTGCACTACCTGCTCAGGCATAAACTTGCCCACGGCATCCCGGATGATAGATTTAATGTAACCATTGCGCAACTTGCTGCTCCAAGGAATTGAAAAACAAAAATGTTACAATCCGATGGTCTACAAAAGGCATTCGCACCTCAATACCATTTGCCATTGCATAACGGTCATAGTTCCTTAATAAAGTGGGAAAATAGAATCATGAAACAATTCATACAAGTGCGCATTGAATGGCCCATATACAATGAATGTGCACTTTTGGGAATGGTAGCACCGGTGAGTTTCCTCCAATTTTTCAATAACCAGAGTTCATACATATTTCGCTTATTTCCCTTCATTACTGCCCAGTATTGCTTCCAGTTCCAAGGCTCAAACGGAAGTTGAAGATTGTCATTCTTCCGCAAAGTCTTGATACGTTTCCAGAATATTCTTAATGGATTTTGGAAAAGGACCGCAATCAAGAAATGCGTGAAAAAGTGAACTACCGTATCCTGAAAGTAACTCATCTGCCCCATGACCATCCATACTTACTACCACTTGGTGCTTACGCATAGCCTTATAAGTTTCAATCATCGGTATGGGAGCAGTGGTGGTAATGTCTCTACCAGATAAATGTATTCAAATAATTTTTCGAAGCTTCGGTCCGGCGTAATTGGGATATAAGTAGCTTTAATGTTCAAATGGTTCACTACCTGTTCGGCATAAAACCGCTCATCGAGAAAAGATCCGGGAAAAGTAGCTACAAAAGCATGCTGCCAGTCTTTAGCTTGCCGTAAATCAGCGTGGTTCCCGGCAATATGATTCATGGTACAGATAACAGCACTCGAATCAAGCTCCTCCGCTTAATGCTGTACCGATGGGTACGTCAGCCCGCATTCTGATTTTGCAGGCGTCGATAAATAATTCCCGGAATTGCTCTACCTGTTCTTCATACCTGCCCGGCACGTCGGTTAGGTGGTTTACGGTATCCCAATAGCGGTATAGCTTAAGGGAAGAGCCGTGCCAATAACCATAATGGGCAGCGGGAAAACGTTTAATGCCTTCAATCAGGCAGATGTCCGTATTTTCGTAATCAAAAAGATGCTCGAAACACCACTGGAAATCCTTTGAAGGTTTTACTTCCGGTAGAAAAGGAAAAATGGCTTTCTATTTCGGAAGCAAAAACCAATTGATTGCCAATCAAGGCGTAGAAAAGAGGTTTTTTGCCAAAGCGGTCACGACTCAGAAACAGCTTTTTTTTTTCGTTGTTATCCCAAATCGCCATTGCCCACATTCCATTAAACTTGTGCAGGCAATCCTTGCCCCACTCAATATAGGCCGCCAGTATTACCTCAGTGTCAGATTCAGAAGTAAATACATAGTTTTTTTGTTGAAGCTGCTGGCGTATTTCTAAAAAATTATATATTTCTCCATTGAAGGTAATTACATACCTCCCATATTGCATAGGTTGCCGTGGCCGTGATCCGACAAATCCAGAATAGCCAGCCGCCGGTGCCCAAGGATTACTTCCTGATCTTCACTCTGCCATATACCATCGCCATCCGGCCCACGATGCGCCAAACGAATGAGTGCACGAGAGAAATTATATTTGTCAACGTATCCAATCGAACCAAGAATTCCACACATAATTAAATAACGTCAATCCAGTTCCACTCGGGAAGCATAATTCCTTCTTCCGGAAGTTCCTGTTTAGATTTGAATCCTAACCAATACTTTGGGGCAAAAACCCTTTTATTGGGTATTTTATTTAGATACGCACCCCACCAGGCAAATGTGCTATTAGAAATAATTAGTATTTCGGCATGCATTAGCAGTTGGAAATCAATTATTTCTTCATTTTTTTCAATCAGCAAATCGTATTTTATTTTAAAATTATTTTTTACATATCCTATATCGTCGCCAATTACTACAATTCTGTATTCCTCAATATTTTCAATTAATTGCAAACATTTTTCATAGTAAGATAAAGGAAGAACCGGACTATCACGAAAAATTTCATAGTCTGTTCTCCTGAAATGCATTAGTATAATTTTTTGATTGGAAATAATTGTCTGGTATTTAGTAGTAAATAAATCCCTAAACTTCTTTTTGATTTCCAGGTAATCTATTATCTCATTTTTGTAGTCTAAAAAGTATTTTTCGGATTGGAAGCAGCCTTTATACAGCGTATGATTATTAGTCTGCCTGATATATAATTCGGGAGCCAGACAAGGATCTTCCCAGTTAACCCAATGCCACTCACCAAGCCAGTAGCCTTTCAGGCTTTTAAACTTATACCAAAAGTTATATAAAATAAACCTTTTAGATAAACAGAAGTACTTAAGTGATTTAAGATCAGAAACAAAAAAAGCTGTATTTAACCGCTTACTGGATGCATATCCAAATGCAAATTGGAATAAATTGTTTCCCAGTCTTCCGCTAAAAAAAATTCCAATCATTAACTGTTATTAAATCACTTTTGATTTATACTTTATAAAACAAATCACTTACCGGATACTTTTTTAAAAAATTGCTTTAAACGGGTTATATTACCGGGCTTTAAAAGGGTAAGTATTTTATTGTAGTTAACACCAGACTCTTTGAAACAAACTATATTGCCATAGGCAAAATGATCCTGAAACAACTCCTTTAAATCTACTATCTGGTTAAAATCAAAAAAAACAGGTGCGGACAATTCTCTTTCTATAATTAACCCATTAGTATAGTTGAGTTGCTTCAAAACCCGTAGGCATTCAAGGGTATGATTAAAAAATCCTTCTTCCCATCCGCCTTTCTTTTCACTTTTTAGTGCACCTCCTCCATATTCAAATTCAACCACTTGCGGCAAAAGCTTCTGATTTAATTTGAGTAGTTGATTTACTATCGCATACTCTGACCCTTCAGTGTCTATTTTCATAAAGGTAATGCGATCAATAGCAAATTGATTAATTATAGTTTGCAGCGTATATGATCGTACTCGTATTCTATTGTTCTTTGAGTTAACCCCCCACCAGTTCTGGTTTAACGATGATAAATCTGGTAAGGATTCTCCATTAAACTCTCCGGTATATATATCTACAAATCCATCTTCTGAATACACAGCCCCTTCTACCAATGAAATATTTTTATCTAAGCACAATGTTTTTAGATCCTCAGCGGGAAGCGGTTCAACAGCCAACGTACGAAAACCACTTGCATGATATTCACTGCAATAAAAGGCCGAAGTACCTACGCCAATATCAATAGCGGCACCTTTACGAAG
The DNA here is from genome assembly GCA_030448185.1 of Cytophagales bacterium. Lineage (GTDB taxonomy): Bacteria > Bacteroidota > Bacteroidia > Cytophagales > 172606-1 > CADCTQ01. The sequence goes on from JAUJNL010000039.1 coordinate 53,176, forward strand.
CTTATCAAAACAATTACCAAGGTAGGGAATCAAGAAAAAACTAATCTGCTCAACATTCATGCTAGTTAAGAAGTTACTTGGTTAACTCAAGTAAAATGGTAGTTCCAAAATTTTCTGTTTTTTCAAACTTATCTTGCAGACAATCCCTAACAATAAACTTTTGGTCTACTACCTGCAGTGGCTGCAACAGCTTATAGAGGTAATCAAGTGAGAAGATCCGGCCAGCATTGAAGGCTATTGCGTTTTTCTCTCCTACTGGAATAGAAAGATAGAGTCTTCCTCCTTTACATAATACCCTCTTTAATTCCAGAAAGGCTTTTTCAGAACCATCCGGATCAAGTTCATCACCGTATCTGCCTAAACCAATATGTTCTACTACGCACAGACTAGAAATAGACTCTACTGTATTATTCGGGTAGGGCAATGCCAGAATAGACCCTTGATTAAAATTAATACTATCAATTACTATACTAAGGGGGCGAATTTCAATCATGGTGACAGGAAACACCTTAGAGAGGAAAGCCACAAACCATTTGCAGGAACCTAAATCAACATGAGATCTGGGTTTAATAATGAGTATATAGAAACAATAACAGAGGTGTAGAATCAGGAAAATGGCAGTTGGGGGTGTGT